>CAJYHS010000061.1 GCA_913774715.1 uncultured Siphonobacter sp.
CCCACTCTTCATCTTCTCGACTTTGCGGGCGTCGATGTCCACGCAAACCACCTGGTTTCCTGTTTCGGCAAAGCACGTGCCCGTGACTAATCCCACGTATCCGGTCCCTACGACGGCTAATTTCATACTATTGAAAGGTTAAATCGATGGCGGGTGATATAAAAAAATAAATGTTTACAATGTTTTCTACACAAACTCAAGGCCCCGAGTCGAAGCATCGGCTACAAACGTTTTCACTTTCTGTTCCTGATCTTTGGGGCAAATAAGCAGTACATTATCAAATTCAGCGATAATGAAATTGTGAAGACCTTCCACTACGACCAGGCGTTCTTTGGGTGTCTTGATGATGGAGCCCGTAGTATTGTGCGTGACGATATGGCCGTCCGTGGCATTGCCGTTTTCGTCCTTCTTGCTGACTTCATAAAGTGATTTCCAGGTTCCTAAATCCGACCAACCAATGTCGCTTAATACTACGTGGACATTCTGGGCTTTTTCCATAACACCATTGTCAATGGAAATGCTTTGGCACAGGGGGTACTGCTGAAGAAGTTCTTCGGCTTCTTTTTCAGAATAATAATGATTTTCCAGTTTTTCGAACACCTCGTGTAATTCGGGGAGGTACGCTTCAAAAGCCCGGCGGATGGAACGGGCATTCCAAACGAAAATTCCGGCGTTCCACACGTAATCACCACTGTCGATGAAGGCCTGAGCTAATTCCAGGTGCGGTTTTTCGGTAAAGGTTTTTACCCGTTTTACTTCCCCTTCATGGCTATCGTCAAACTGGATGTATCCATAGCCCGTATCGGGGCGGGTAGGGGTGATGCCGAGGGTTACCAGTAAATCAGATTCCTGAGTGGCTTGTAGAGCTACGGTGATGCGATTTCTGAATTCCTGCTCCTTTAGAATGAGGTGATCAGCCGGGGTAACCACAATGTTGGCTTCGGGATCACGGGCGGCAATTTTATAGCAGGCGTAGCCAATGCAGGGAGCCGTATTCCGGCGGGAAGGTTCCAGCAGAATCTGGTGATCCGAAAGTTCGGGTAGCTGCTGCTTGGTTAAGTCGTAATATTCCTGGGAAGTAACTACGTATACATTCTCAGCGGGACAAATGTCGGCCAGCCGGTCGAAGGTCATTTGCAGCATGGTACGGCCCACGCCCAGTACATCGTGAAACTGCTTGGGGTAAGTCTGGCGGGAGAAAGGCCAGAATCGGGTGCCTACGCCCCCGGCCATAATAACTACATACGTATGGGATAAGCTCATTTCAAACGGGCGGATGCATTTTAAAAGCAAAGCAAATGAGGGTCATTTGCCCAACT
Organism: uncultured Siphonobacter sp.; assembly: GCA_913774715.1. Taxonomy (GTDB): domain Bacteria; phylum Bacteroidota; class Bacteroidia; order Cytophagales; family Spirosomataceae; genus Siphonobacter. Next base: position 1,320 of record CAJYHS010000061.1, read on the forward strand.
TAAGTTTAAGTTCAGGAAAAAGGTCAAGACCCTTGAGGCCTTCGGGGTGGGCAAATTAATTCAGGAAGGTAAGTCGTTAGAAGTAATCAAAGGGCGATCAGACTTACCAGGTAAAGAATTCATATCAAGATGGCGGTTTAAACAGTTGGCGGAACAAAGACGGCGGTCTTGCATACAACAAAAATAGGATTTATCTGGGAATAAAAAAGTTTGTCCTCCTACTTTTCTACATTATAAAATTGTAAACTATCAAGACAGTCTTCCGGTTTTGGCGGAGATGCATTTTTTATAGTAAGCTGATTGTAAGAAATATATACGCAGAAAGAGCGAAAATGGACTTTCAGGAGCAAGAAAGCGGGGTAAGGTAAGCTAGTAGAACCCTGAAAATAAATGCTGGATAAATTGTATATTTTTTATAATAATTTATCCAGCATCATTTTCATTTTATGATTTCAAATTTCTGAAATCATAAAATGAAAGCTACTCATTAATAATAGAGTAAAATAATTGGGTATCAACGCAAAACAATTGGAAAGAGTAGGACGCTTGTATATTTTTTAAGGCATAATAAAACGGTATAATGTTTTCACAGAACTTTATGCCTTAAATTAATATAGAAAGCACTAATCGTTTTAACAGTAGTCTTTGTGACTGAGATGTTAAAAAGTATAAAACAAATATATTTTAGAAATATATTTGTTTTATACTTTCTAGATTATGGAAATAATGAGATAAATAATTTTGGATACCTGTATGATACAGCTTATTAAACTAGAATGGTTTTTCGGGTAAAAAGTCTTTGGGAGAACATTCAAAAAGCTTAGCAAGTTGATTCAAGGATTCCAAATTATATTTTGCTATAAACTTCGGACTTTCAATTTGTCCTATATAACCTTCAGAAACTTTCAAAAAGTCTGCAATTTGTTCCTGAGTAATCTTTTTGGATTTACGAATTTCTCTTACCCTATCGATTACAAATTGATCAATAGGGGTTAATACAGCTCCTTCTTCAGACTTACTTTTTTGATTTTCCATCAATATGCAAGCAAGACCAAAAAAATGTTTTGTATTCTTATATATATATAAGGAAAATTACTATATTCGCATAGTTGTATTATTTTAGCGTCTCTTCAAAAGAAATTGAAGCATTCGCTTAGAGTCTCGCATTAGAAAACTGGTAATTTTCATTAGGAACGAGACAATAAGTAGAATAGCTCACGACCCGGGCGTGGGCTCAATGACTTATTTGTTCCTACAAGGTATACCAGTGCCTCTAATGCAATAAGTCGAGTTCCACGCCCTCCATTTCACTTTAGTTTCGGCTACTCTGCTTATTAAAGGCTCAATAATCGGTTCCTTTCATTGCTTGAACTAAGCTCAAGCACTAAACAAGTGCCGTTATGAAGTCTATTATTTCACTAATCATTTGCCCCCCTGACTGAAGGTTTGTGTAACTGTCAGTATTTATGGTGTTGACTCTTTGCTTTTCGCTTAGAGCCTAAGGTCTTTCTTGTCTTTACTTCATCTAAACTTCTTCATGCAATGACACCTCGTTTTTGTAGGCCGGGATTGCTATGGCTTTCTCCAGCCCTTGTGCTTGTAAACTTGATCCTATTTTTTCTGGTCATGAGCTTTTTTATTTCTGCTTCTGGCCAATCACCTGGGACTCTTACAAAGGATTTGCGTGTGGGGGACTCTTTACCTGCTTCCACGCACTCTTATCTAACTCATTACGGAGGACAACCTAATGAAGGTAAAATCATCTTGCTAGATTTCTGGGCTACGTGGTGCAGTCCCTGCATCGCCATGATTCCTAAGGTGCAGGCTTTGCAAGAAGAATTCGCTAGAGATATAGCTATTATCCCAGTTACCTATCAATCAGAAGCTGAAGTAAATTCTTTTTTAGCTCGGTTGAAACGGCAGAAAGGCTACTCTATCCAGGTGTCTATGATAGTCAAGGACAGCTTGCTGCATAGCTTATTTGCTCACACTAGCTTGCCTCATTACGTTTGGATTAGCCCTAAGGGCAAAGTGCTAGCGATTACGGATCACTCGGAAGTAAATGCTACTACCATTCAAAGGCTCTTACAGCAGGAGACCCTAACCCTTAAAGAAAAAAGAGATGAGCCTAAAGTAGCCTATCAAAAACAAAAGCCTTTTGTATTCGAAGAAAATGGAGCTAAGGTTTCCAATTTACTCTACCACTCTTTAGCTACGGGCTATGTCCCAGGCTTATCAGGAGGCATTAGCTTTCAAGCAGAAGATAGCTTGAAAGGCCCGCGCATCACCTGCCGAAACATAGACATAAAGACGCTATATAAGTGGGCGTATGGCGAGCGGAAAGATTTTTTTCACCGCAATCGTATAGAAGTATCCGTTAGAGATTCTCTGCCGCTACTTTTCCAAATTGATGACTTTAAAACCTGGATGAAAAGTCATACCTACGGCTACGAGCTTCAATTACTTAAAGGAGCTAGTGAAGCGCAGCTATTTGCTACCATGCGGGAGGATCTCAAGCGCTTATTTCCCTATAAAGTTAGCCTTCAAATAAAGCCTAGGCGTTGCTACGTGCTTAGTCAAACCAGTTCAAGCCAAAAGTTTAAAAGCAAAGGGGGCACATCCAAAGTAGCCTTTGACTGCTTTGATGGGCAAGGGATATGGCTCGCAAACGACAGCTTTTCCAAATTACTTTCCAATCTAAACGGCTATTATCAGCAAAATAGCCGCCTTCCTTTTACCGACGGGACCAACTATCAGGGCAAGGTTGATTTAAAGTTGCAATGCTCGCTTTCAAGTCTTGATGATCTCAATAAGGCTTTAGCCGACTATGATCTTGCCTTCGAAGAAAAAGAAGTACTCGTTTCCGTGCTTGTCATTGAAGATAAGCCCTAAGAATCATCTTCATCCAAACCAAAACAGTAATGAAACTACGCGCTATGTATGTATTCCTGCTTTTAGTAGGGATTTGCTCTACTAGCTATAGCCAAAAGCTATTAAAAGGGCAGGTGCTCTCAAGTAAAACACTTTTACCGCTCTCAGGGGCCATTATTCGCCTGGAGCAGACCGGAACGGTGAGTGATTCATTAGGCTATTTTCTTTTAAAAACGCAGGTAGACAATCCCCGCATCACCGTCTCTTACGTCGGCTATCAAACCCAGCAGATTACGCTTTTAGATGGGCTTAAAATTTACTTAGCCGAAGAAGATCAGCAGTTAGGCGAAGTCATTGTCTCCACGGGCTACGAGCAGTTACCCCAAGAGCGGTTAACGGGTTCTTTTGTGAGCATAAATAGGGAGCTTCTTAATCGAAGGGTAAGTACGAATTTAATAGACCGCCTGGAAGACATTACTTCAGGACTCGTATTTAACCGCAGCCCGGGCTCGGGAGCAAGGCCCTTAAGCATTCGGGGGCAAAGCACCCTGTTTTCCAACACCAATCCTTTAATTGTCGTCGATAACTTTCCTTATGAAAACGATCTCTCTACGATTAATCCCAATGATGTCGAAAGCGTGACGGTTTTAAAAGATGCGGCAGCCGCTTCGATTTGGGGAGCCCGGGCAGCCAACGGGGTAATTGTCGTTACCACTAAAAAAGGTCAATATAACCGCCCCACCCAAGTAGCTTTTACGGCCAATACTACTTTTTTGCAAAGACCTGATCTTTACTATCAGCCTACCATTACCACGGCTGATTACATCAACGTTGAAAAGTTTCTTTTCTCCAAAGGCTTTTATTCCGCCGCGGAGGCTTCTGCCAATCACCTTCCCCTGACGCCGGTCGTGGAATTATTAATTCAGCAGCGGCAGGGTCTACTTTCTTCTCAGGAGCTGGAGGCCCGTTTAGCTGAATTCTCCAACAGGGACGTCAGAAAAGAAATCGAGCGCTATTACCTGCAAACGGGGGTGAATCAGCAGTACGCTTTGTCTTTACAGGGTGGAAGTGCACAGGCCCATCACTTTGCCTCTTTAGGCTATGACCGCAACCGCTCTGAATTAAAAGGAAACGGGTTAGAGCGGCTTACGCTTTCTCTTCGCAGCAGTTATAAACTAAAAAAGCTGGAAGTCTCGACTACGCTTACTTTGGCAAAGAGTCTAAATCTAGCCAATCATGCGGGCTTTCCTCAGGTTTACAATACGCAAGGGTACCCTCAAGACCTGTATCCCTATGCCCAGCTAAGTAGCAGTAACGGCGAGCCGGTAGCTTTAACGGGACGCTTTCGGCAAAGCTACGCCGAGCAGATGCAAAACCAGGGGTTTCTTGACTTTTCCTACCATCCCCTGCAGGAAATCGATCTCATGGACAAACAAACCCAGAGTTTGGATTATAGGCTGTTAGGCCAGGTGAGCTACCCCCTTTTCAAGGGGTTAAAAGCGGAAGCCTTGTATCAATATGCGGGCAGTAACAGTCTTTTTTCCAACCTTCAAAGCCAGCAGAGTTTTTACGTACGGGATTTAATTAATCAATATACCCAGGTAAATGCCGATGGGTCGCTAAGCCTGCCCATCCCGCTGGGGGGGATACTCGATGAAACTCAAAGCCGGGGCTATGCCCAGTCGGGAAGGCTGCAACTAAGTGTAGACCGCGCTTTCAAAAAACATCAGCTGGCAGCAGTAGCCGGGGTGGAGATTCGGGAGAATGCGCTAGAGACCCGGGCCGATCGCCGCTATGGTTACGATGCCGAACATGTGCTGAGTCAGCCGGTCAACTACCTAATCCGCTTTAGCTCGGTTCTTAATCCCTTTTTTAATAGTGCGATTCCTAATGAGCAGGATCAAAGTCAGACGCTCGATCGCTACCGATCGTATTACGGCAATGCTTCCTATACCTATGACCATCGGTACTCGCTTTCGGGTAGTGCCCGCATGGATCAAAGTAATCTCTTTGGTGTGAAAACCAACCAGCGAAATTTGCCTTTGTATTCACTGGGGGCAGCCTGGACGCTGAGTCAGGAGGATTTTTTGAAGGCAAATTTTATTTCCTATCTAAAACTGCGCAGCACCTACGGCTATAACGGTAATATCAACAAGAGTGTTTCGGCCTTAGTAACGGCGGTGTATAGAAGCCCTTCGAGTAGGAACCCGCTGCTCAATGCCGAAATTGATAATCCGGCTAATCCTGATCTTCGATGGGAGCGGGTAGGGGTACTTAATCTAGGCCTGGATTTTGAACTCTTTAAGGGGAGGCTTTCGGGCAGTTTGGAATATTACACTAAACACAGCCGGGATCTCATTGCCGAGACTCCCTATCCGGCCTCTTCGGGCGTGACATCTTTTACCGGCAATGTGGCCTCCATGCAAACCAGGGGGCTGGATTTGCAGCTTCACTCGGTGAATGTGGAAGGTAAATTTAGCTGGAAAACCACGGGTTTACTTAGTTACGTTAACAGCTGGGTAAGCACTTTTTCTACCCCCGCCATCACCTCAAGTAGTTATCCTTTGTACGCGGCTGGCATGATGACCTTGCCCGTACCGGGCAGGCCCCTGTATAGCATCTATAGTTACGCTTACCGCGGCCTTGATAAAGCAACGGGGGCTCCCCAGGGTCTATTGAACGGAGAGCTAAGTCAGGATTATGCATCCATTTTTTCTCAAACGACTTTTGATCAACTCGTCTACCACGGGCCGGCTCAGCCGAAAGTATTTGGTTCTATTCGCAATAGCTTTAGCTACGGCCGCTGGAGTCTGTCGGCTAATCTAAGCTACCGATTAGGCTATTTTTTTAGGCGTAACTCCATAAGCTATGATGATCTACTGCAAGCAAGAGGAGGCCACGCGGATTATTACCAGCGCTGGCAACAGCCGGGCGATGAAGCCTTTACCAGTGTGCCTGCTCAACCGGCTTATGGGGCTCAAAGTTACAGCTTACTATACAATTACGGAGAAAGTCTCGTGGAAAAGGGGGATCACCTGCGCTGGCAGGATCTGAGCCTTAATTACCACTTCCCTCGACTATCGGGATTGTCCGCACTCGAGTGCTATGCCTACGTCAATAATCTTGGCGTGCTATGGAAAGCCAGCAAGCAAAACCTGGACCCTGATTATCCAACGTCTACCTACCGGCCCCTGCGGAGTTTGGCACTGGGCATTAAAGCTAACTTTTAATGAAGATGAAACGCTTTTTATTAATCCTAGCCTGCGGGAGTCTACTCTTAGCTTGCGGCAAAGAATTTTTAGACGAACGTCCCAACCGGGCGCTGATGGTGCCCTCCACGGCTGAAGATTTCCAGGCCCTACTTGATAATTACGTTGACGTAATGAACTGGGTAACTACGGGCTCACAATCTTGTACAGATGAAGTGAGCATTGCAAATGGAGGCCTGGCTCCTCATTCGGTGGTAGAAATTAATTTTTATACCTGGCAGGAGCGTTTGTATTTACCACATCAGATGCCAAGCGAGTGGCAAGCCGCCTACCAACAAATTTACTATGCTAATGTCGTGTTAGAAGGTTTGGAAAAAATAAAAGAACACCAGAGCTACGCGTCCCTTCGTGGTTCTGCTCTATTTTTTCGGGCTTGGGCTCACTTTAATCTTTTGCAATTGTTTGCACCGCCCTATGAGCCTGACCGAGCAGATGATTTGCTGGGTATTCCGATTAGATTGGCCGCAGATATCAATGAAAAAGCCAGCCGACCGCCTTTAAGTCAATGTTACGCGCAGATTTTAAAAGATATTACAGAAGCTACTGAGCTTTTGCCTGAAAAAACAAATCTAATTAACCGGCCTTCAAAAGCGGCCGCCTGGGCTTTTCTAGCCAGGGTGCATTTAGTCAGACAAGACTATTTGGCGGCATTGGAGGCAACGGACCGAGCCCTGTCTTTGCAGTCAGGCTTAGTGGATTATGCTACGATCAACGCCAGCGGTAGTCAAGCTTTTGCCGACCCAATCGTCACGCCCAATCCCGAAATTATCTTTTATGGATTGGCGACCATCTCTGGTGTATCAAGCAATGCACTAGTTCGGGTTGATTCCTTTCTTTATGAGGCCTATCAGGTAGGGGATCTTCGAAAAACCGTTCTTTTCAATGCCAATCGAAACTTTAAAGCTTCCTATCTAGGGCGTGCATCAAGACTTTTCGCCGGTTTAGCCACCGATGAGCTGTATTTAATTCGGGCGGAAAGCGCTACTAGACTTAAGCAGGATAGCAAGGCTCGTAAGGATCTACTTACCTTGTTAGAAAAGCGCTATCAGCCAGGGAAACTTCCAAATCTTGACGGGCTAAGCGGGGCGGCTTTACTCGATTATATTCTTTTAGAGCGGCGAAAAGAGCTGTATTTGCGCGGTCTTCGTTGGCCGGATTTGCGGCGCTTAAATCAGGACCCGCAGCGGGCTGTAACCCTGCGCCGACAGTTTAATGGCAAAAGCTATGAGCTTCCTCCCAGGGATTTACGCTATACCATGTTACTGCCGGAAAGTGAAATAGAAGCGTACGGATTAGAGCAGAATCCCCGATAAAACATTCCCGGCCTGCACTGCAGGCCGGGAATAAAACTCATTCGAATCGGGATTGATTCTTAAGTAAATGAAAATTTATCTACTCTGATACAAACTCACCACGTTGAATATCACTAATGTTACCCTGACTATCCCGGTGAGCAGTGCAATTTGTATCCTCGATGGTATTACAATCGTAATTACCACTAGGAAGGGGTTGCCAATTAGTCGGTTGTCCCGGAGTGGCGGCATTGTACACATTTTGCTCGGCTACGGGCTTTGTGAAGGCAAAAGCAGTAGTAGCCGTGAGCAGGAAGGCAAAAAGGCCTACTTTGTGAAATGATGATCCAACAGATTTCATAATAAGTAAAAGTTTAAACATGAAACAAAATGAGAGTTGGACTTGGGTTTTCAGACGAAGTCCGAAGTCTGGCCGGGTCTAAAAAGCACTCCCGCTTTGCATAGATCAGGTCTTGGGCAAGGTCTTAATGGCTAGTGCGGTTATGCAGTCGCCATTCATAAAGGCTTAAAAAAAGAAAGCATAAATTAAAAATCAGGTGAGAGCCCCAGCTTAAACTACTTAGCACACCGCCACAACTGCAGGGTACTCGCTCAAATACATTCAAAAGAATTAAGGCGATGTAGCCCGTGAAAACAGCCATGAGCATAGCGTAGAGTAAAAGACCAAGGCTTTTAAGTTTAGCAAACACCAGACTCAAGGCAATGGCTAATTCTAGTATAGGCAGGCCGTAGACAAGCACGGGAACCCAGCTTTCGGGAAGGGGCTGATTAGTAAGCTGCCGACTAAATTCTCTGATGTCAGAAAGCTTACTGCTTCCGGCATACACAAAAAGAACGATGAGTAATACCGTGCGAAGTTGACTCATGGGCTTGATTAAATTAGTCCAGTAAACTTGGGCGATTAACCAAGAGTAAAGCTAGAAGGACTGTTTTAACCAGGGGCTTTCATTTGCAAGCATCACATCTGCTAAACCCTATCATTAAGAGCGATTTCCCCGTAAACGACTTAAGGTGGTTGCCCGAACGCCTAGATAAGAGGCAATGTCCTGAACGGGTAAGCGATGACAGGGGAACTGCAGGCAGAAAGCTGCGTAGCTTTTCTGTAAGGGTAAACTGTTAAAGGAGCCACGAAGATCTCGTTGTTGCAAGCAATCCGCCAGCACCAGGTTGGCGCACTTGCGTGCCTGGCTGGATTGCTGCAGCAACGTATGTAAGGCTGAAGATTCTATACTTTCTAGTTGACAGTTTTCTAATAATTGAATGTATACCTTACTGGGGCGGCGGGAAAGAAAAGATTGCGCGTCCCAGAGAAGGGTACTTTCTTGAAAGAATTGTTGTACTTCCACTCGTCCGCCACTTTGATAGGCGAAGGCTTTGGCTAAGCCCTTTTTTAGAAAGTAAATTCTAGAAAGAATCCGACCCGGGCGAAGGAGAAATTCACCCGAAAAAAAGCTTTCTTGGTGAATGATGAGTGCCAATTGGGTTACTAAGGACTGATCGAGTGGAGTAAAACTTTGGATATAATCTATGAAGCTAGACATAATGAAGTAAGCTTAAGTGGAAGATCGAGCCAGCAGTGAAGCGTAGTGACGGTTTAAAAAGCAGTAGAGCATAAGCTCATACTGGCGTGGATGAGAAGAAAACAATCGGTTAATGCTCATATGCAGGTAGTGAGGGAGAAGCTCGGAGGGATCTGCTTTTGCTTTTATTTTTTCAAGGGTAGGGGTTGTTTTTACTTGCCAGTGCTCAAGAGGAGAATCTGCTTTTTCAAGACTGGCTAGTAGCTGGGGTAGATACTTCCGATACCGCTTTTGGAGCTGCTCTCTAAGCAGTTTAGGGTTTTCATATTCACTAAAAAAGCGGCTTTCGAGCTTTTGCAGGAGTGAGAATTTAGACCTTAGCGGGAGATCAAACGCCTGTAAGTAAGTTTCGATCATACGAAAACCTACCAAAAGACGATCTTCAGCCGAAGGCTGGCTTTGCAAATAGCCTATCATCCATTCGCTTTCATGAAAAAACCAGTCTTCGCTATCTTTTAGTAAGTCAGGACCTCCGTAGCGCTGGATTTCGGGTTCGTACGTATCGATTTGAAGCGTCATGAAATCCTGATCTACTAATGAAGCCAAGGCCTTTTGAAGCCTAATGAGAGCTTTTGCCGCTTGAAGGGGGGTAGTAAAAAGAATCCTCAATCGAAGGTGGGGTTTGGGATCGGCGTAGCGAACAAAAAACCAACGGATCAAGGAGATCTGGGATAAGAAAGCGGGTAATTCATGGGCTAGCCACTCCTCTAAAAGCGCTTCACCCGCGTAGAGCTTAACATAGAGATAAGAGGAACCTGGGCTAAAACGCTGGACTTTTTCCCGCAAAGCAGGTAGGGGAAAGCTGGAATCAGAGCATGACTTATTTTCATAGAGTAAGACGACTTCATGAGCAAAACGCTGCTTGACCTGATTGCGAATCCAGCAGGTTTCCAGGGTTTGAAGCCATTCGTAAACCGCTAGGGTTCCTTTTTTAGATAGTTCATCACTAAGCAGATCCCGACAGACAAGTTGATGAAGATCCAAAGCGAGTTCCTGATCGGCAAGGTTTAAACAAACCCAGCGCGGTAGGTTAGCCGGCCAGGGTTGTTTAGCATCGAGTAGCCATCGGGCCCGGCAAAGAATTAAAGGACCCAAACGCACCCGGGGTAAAAAGCTATGCTGGAGAGCAGTAGGCCAGTCGCCTTTCAAGTGCACGGACTCTTGCTGAAACGCGAGCGTAGCTAAAAAGGAATAAACGCTAAGGCCCGTTTGGTAGTTATGAGCGCAGGAAAGCCGGGGAATGATTTGCTTTTTTAGGCGTTTAGAATGCAAAAGGATTCGTCCTTTTTCATTAATACTCACTAAAAGATCAGATACCGGAATCTGATAGGCGGGTTTGACACTGGGTTGACCCAGGCAAGCAATCTCGTAGGAACTAAGCACGGGCCGCTGGATGACATTACCGGCTTTACCTGCTGGCAAATGAATGATTTCAGCCGTCACTGCCTCCGTAGAATTAGACTCGAAAAAGGCTTCTTTTAATTTGGTTTTTAGTTGCGTATCAACGTGAGCAAAGCGGCCCAGTAACCGGCTTAGACCAGGTCCCTGCAGGGCTTTTAAATGAAATAAAAAATTGCCCTTGTCAAGATCGGCTTGAGTAGAGCAGAGAATACTGCCCAAGGCGTAATAATTATCGGGAATTGGATTTCGAGATTCATCCAAATCGGAAAGATGAAGTTTTAACTCAGACAGATTAGGCAAATACTGCTTCTGAGTTGTTTTTTCAAGCGCTGAAAGCAAAAAGGAAGACCAATCTTTTTTTTCTTCTTTTAGAGAAGGCGGGTCTAAATCTAACCCCTGCAAGGGGCTTGGCATAAGAGTGCTCTGCGGACCAATACCCCACTCACTATCCAAAGCCTCGAGTAAAGGAACGGACTGCTTTCCGTAGCGCTCTTTAAAACGCTCGGCAAAGTTACTCAGTTGCTTAGAAGGTTGAGATAAGGGGAGTTGGGATAAGGCCTGAAAATAAGGTTCCAATACGGAAAGTACGGAGCCGCTAAGCTGACAACTTGTAGTCCGTATACGAAGGTCCGTTTGTTTTTCAGGAGTAATTCGGGCTAAGGAACTTTGAAAACTTCGAAAGTCAGGAAGGGTATGACTTTTAAGGTAAGTAGATTTAAGGTGTTTAAGAAAAGAAAGATGGGGACTAGTGGGAGCTTTGTGTCTTATGACTTTAATTAATTCATCGAGAACGGATTTATTACCCGTGGGCTTCATCCGTAATTCACTAAAAAGTACTTGCTCCTTTATGAGCTCTCTAAGGTATTCATGGGCTGATTCAGTAGAGAAACCTAGCTTTTCAAGGCGTTCAAGAAGGGCGGTAAAAGAAAGGCCTGTTTTAGCTTCGCTTAAAAGTTTATGTAAGAACTTAGGTACGGGGAAAAGTTCACTGACTACAAAATTTTCGCTAGTAGACTCTAGATACCGCAGCCTTCCTGCTTTTTCGTAAATGGTTTCATTGCTAAAATACGTAAGCTGGGATTGGAGCTCGGTTTCTACCTGCGAAATGAGAGCTTGAGCATAACTACTGTCTATCCGGTGATGGGGTGTAGGACTTCCAAGCTCCATTTGTGTTTTTAAGCCGACTTCGCCCGTACATACACCGGCAAAATAACCATAAGGAGTAGCCCGGCTACTCATGCGAATGAGATATTTTAAAGCACTCTTATAAGCTTTATCAGAAAGCGGATCTGAGCTACTAAGTTCCTGATGAAGAGAAGGGGATGCCAGACCAATCGCTTTTTTTAGCTGAGTGTTTTTTTTTAGCTCATTGGGCGCAGGGAAAGGCAATATCTTTACTAACGGACTAGCTGGAGTCCGCAGTAGGAAAAAGGGAAGAAAGGGCATGATAAAGGAGTTTGGAACTGAAGTGAAGTCAAGCAAAGCCTTTTTAGAGAGACTTTGCTTGACTAAAATCCGAGGATTGACTTATTCAGTAGTTGTCAACGTACAGGGAATTGTAGAAAGTACAATAGAAATATTCCCCTGAGATGGCTTAGGCTGAGTAACTGCTGAAGCAATCACTTTTTTGGAAGATGCTATCGACATTGCCGATAAAGTTTTGGCGCTATTCATAAGAGAACGTAGATTAGTTAGTGAGCCTCTAAGCTAGAAACCGCCATACAATACGACAATGGCAACTGCGCTGTTTTGAGGTAAACGCCGTGTTCACTATGGTGAACAGGCGATTTACTAGGGTAAATCAGTTAACGCTATGGGTGTATAATGAGCCTTCACCCAACCCTGAAGAACCGTTTGATAAGTATCTCCAATGGGAATTTTAATGAGAATGCCACTTTTACTTACTAGGGAAACCTCCTTTTTAGTGAGCGTATGGATTGCTGATAAGTTAATGATATGAGAACGATGCACGCGAAGGAAGTGGGTTACCGGAAATTGAGTCTCAAAGGATTTTAGCGTTCTAAAGACGGTAATGTAATAACCCTGATGAAGGTGAATTTTTACGTATATATCAAAACCTTCAATATAGAGAATATCTTCAGGGATGATGCGATGTTGATGGTGACCATCTTTAATAAAAAAGGGATCAAGAGGCTGGTTAAGAAAAGGGATTTTAGCAACGGCCTGTAAAAAACGTTCTTTAGAGAAAGGCTTTTTTAAAAAATCAACAACATTGTAATCAAAGACCTGCTGAGCCAAAGGGTCTTGAGCGGTTGTAAAAATTACTTTCGGTCGATAGGATTCTGGAAGTTGCCGCAACAGATCAAATCCGGAAGCTCCCGGAAGGGCTATATCTAGTAAGAGTAAGGCGGGGCGTAAGGAGAGAGTAGCTTCGCAGGCGGAATGAGCGGTCTCATAAGTGCCTAGAAGTCTTAATCTATGCGAGTCTGAAACATAGCGTTTAAGTAAACGCTGGGCAGGAAAATCGTCTTCAATGATAAGGCAGGTGAGCATGGCTGATAGGATTATTTGGCTGGTAGGATTATAACGTTAAACAGAGTTGAGTGGTAAAGGAATTTTTTTCCCGGAGACAGTCTAATCTATGTCGATTAGGGTAAAGTAAGGCTAGTCGTTTTCTAGTTAAACAAAGCCCTTCTCCAGGTGGGTAAGAAGAGTCAAAAGCGGAATTGCGAATGAGTAAGCTAAAAGTACCCTGCTCAGAAATTTGAATGGAAATGTCAATCCAGGAATATTCTCCCCGGGGTGATATACCGTGGCGAAACGCATTCTCAATGCAAGTAATAAGCAGGAAGGGATAAATTTCAAAATCTAATTTGGCAAGCTGAACGCTGAATGTCAGAGGAAAATCAGGGCGAAATCGTAATTTCTGTAATGAGATGTAATGACTAATGAATTCTAATTCCTGAGCTAAAGGTAAAGCGGCGTCTTTATTGGACTTACTCTGATAATGTAAAAGCTCAGATACACGGAGTATGTAATCAGCTAACTCCTCGTTGCGTTCAAGAGCGATTGCGTATAGATTATGGAGGGTGTTGAGAATAAAATGGGGTTGTATCTGAGCTTTTAATTGATGAATTTCTAGCTTAGCGTTTTCTTGATCTAGAGCCTGTTTTTCATAACGTAGTAAAAAATGTAATTTGAAGCCTTTAGCCATGAGGGGTAATAAAAGCATAGAAAAGCTGAAAGACCAATTGTAAAGAAATACCTGATAGCTTGTTAATACCGAAAGAAAACTCTTTTGGCTATACGTTTGAAATAAGTGAAGATAGTACGATGAAGATCCTATAACTATGGGTATGCCGTAAAAATACAGGGTAGTAGTAACTACATAAGCCACCAATAAAGCAAAACAGGTTTTTCCATAATTTTGCTGTTGTAAAGCGGGAAATGCAAATAGACTTAAAAGATAATAAGCTATTAGTAGACTGCACATGATGAGACCAACTAATCTGCTAAGCATGAACAAGGGCACTTTGTAGCCAACACTTGAATAAAGTTGACTAAAAATGAAACCAGCGACTACCAGCCAAAAAAGGGTATGGTACATGAGTCGGATACGAGAATCTGGGTAGGATCGGTCTAGATAAAGCCATTTAAACAGGAAATGCATAGGGAAGATTTTAATAGGGTTGAAAAGAAATCATGGACTCCTAAGGTGATATTAGCAGCACAGTAATGGGAAAGCAGAATTGGACTATATTTTAGTAATACGTAAATTTCTAAAATAATATATCAGTATATAGTAGATAAGTTTTTATTTTTACTTGCTTTTTCAAGAAAAACCCACTTTTCTTAAATCGGTTGCATTGATTTTCCTGCTTGAATTCCAACTGGAATTTGAAAAGGGATGGTATTTCTTCCTAATTCAAAACCTTGCTCTTATGAAGAATTTAGCAACCATTTTTCATGGCATTGATACGTTCTTGAAGGTATCTGCTTCTAATCAATTAACAAACCAGATTACGCCAAACCTCATTAAACAAGTTCAGGACTCAAGCCAAAGGCTCGAGGATGCAATGGCTCCCTTGCTAAGTCTGAAGAAACGAGATTTGCAACGTTTGCATAACCGGCTCATTGAGTATCACAACCAGCTCAGCAGTCGGCTTTATCAGGAGAATACGCCGTCGATGCGACCTTTGATTGAGAAGCTATGGCTGGGCCTAGATCAATTTTTACAACTATTTCAACAGATGCACGGCAGTGACTTGAGCCTAGAAGTCCCTATCCCCATCTACTACTGGCAACAGTCCTTTCTCAAACGTAAGCAGCGGTTAGAAAATTTGAGACAAAGTCTAACCCAGAAATCCTACGCAACGATAGAAGTTAATCTGCTCATTGATATTCTGAGCTCGTATTGTGAGCAGGTAAGACCGAGCCTTACCTATCAACAGATTATGTATTTGCAAACATTGTTGTATGAGTTAGAAGAACTTGATCGTTTGACAAGTGAGACAACCGTGCTGACTCCTTTGCAGAAGTGTTTAATTAGCAACAACTTTAATTCACCTCTTTATTTAAAATACCTAATCGAGCGTTTTCAACAATACGCTACGGGTAAAGCCCAGGACCCGGTTTTTCTTTGGCGACTTTGCTTAAAGCAAGTCGAGCAGTTACCCCGACTCGTTAGTCAGCCCGCCCTTTTTCCTCAGCAGGAATCCTTACTCAACGTGCTACAGCGTTACTTAGAAAAAGAAATTGACTTTCTCCAAAGCCAGGCTCCTAAAGGCGAGCGTATGCTCGTGCTTGAAGGAAAAGTGCAGTTTACTTGTTCGGTGGATCAATTAGGCATCCTCTTGAGGAGCACTGCCGATGCCAAACTGCTTAGTGCCCCGTCGTATCGTCAGTTGTTTAAGGCCATCACGCCTCTGCTCTCAACTGAGCATCAAGCGAATATTTCGGCTGAGAGTCTGCGGGCCAAATCAATGAACTGGGAGGATAAGGATCGAAAAAAAGTACTCGAATTCATTGACCAGCTTCGGCACTGCGTTGTGACGGGGCCAGTCATAAACTCCGGTTATCCTTTATAACGTATAGGAATAGGGGTGGCCTGATGGGTTAGGCTATCTTTGCTTCTCACCGTAAAGAAAGGTGTGGGTTAGTGAAGGAAAAGACGTCTGGTACTACCGGGCGTCTTTTTTGAACGTACTCGTTAGAGGTAATCAATGGTTTCCACGAATCCTGAATTCCGATCGATCTGAAGTCTTACCCGGCCCAGGCCCTTTTGTTTAATGGCTTGAAACTGTTGCTGAGAGATGCGCAAAAGGCGAGTGTCGGTATTGGAAACGTAGAGTTCCAGTGTATACGTGGTTTGTTGCGGGGAGAGCGTGTGGGTCTCAATGGCTACAATGCGTCCGTTTACATGCATAGGGGGTAAAAAATAAAGTAATCGAATCCTGACTTAAGAATAGTTAAGAGGAGCTTAACTTAGCCATTATTTTTGAGAATGGCTAGGGAGCTTAACGGCTGGCTAGCAAGAATCGCTACCCGAAAGCAGACTAGTGCATGGAAATTAGACTAACGTAGCCTAGCTGCAGGGCAAAGATCGGAATTAAGGTAGGCCTGGTCATTAACTCACGACCGGCTGCGGTGAGCACTTACCTGGGTCGTGAGTAGTCACTGCCCATGCCAGCCCCCCTTTTTAAGGCGGCTAGGAAAACCTTGCCGGAAACGATTGGTAAGCAAACCTGGGCCAGTTAACTAATCAGGGCACCTGTCTTTTTTACAATCCGATGATTTTTTAGGGTAGCCCCCATAGAAAAAAAAGCAAAGCTGGACTATGAGCCTAGCCCAGATCATTCATGAACAGCGGCCGGAAATGTTTTCCAATGGGAATTCTACTCCCGTTGGTGAGATAGACCGAGTGATCTTCGATGTAGTGGATAAACTTTTTATTGACGATAAAGGACTTATGGATTCGAAGGAAGCAGTCACTGGGTAATTGTTCTTCAAAGCTAAGCAGGGTGCGGGGGGTAAGCAGAAATTTCTGCGATCCCCACACCTTGACGTAATTGCCCAGGCTTTCCAGGTAAAAGACTTCATCGAGTATGACTTTCACGCGTTTGCGGTCCGATTTCAGGTATATGAACCGGGGCTCTGAATCAGGTATCGGGGCTAGCTTGGACTCCGCCGTTGATAGTTGCCATCGCAATTCTAACTGGGTCTGGGCCCGGGTGACGGCTTTTAAAAACCGTTCAAATCGAAAGGGCTTGAGCAGGTAATCACACACCTCCAGATCAAAACTCTCCAAAGCGTAGGTGGGGTAGGCCGACGTGATAATGATCAAGGGAGGATGCGTAAGGGATTTAATCAAATCAAGCCCGTTGAGTTTGGGCATCTCAATGTCTAAGAACATGAGATCCACTCTTTGACTGCTCAGCAAGGGCAACGCCTGGGTAGCCTGGTAACACTGCCCTGCGTTTTTGAGAAAGTCAAGCTCAGCCATGTACCTGAGTAGCACCTCATGGGCCAGGGGTTCATCGTCAACGATTAAACAGTGGGTGTGCCGCATTTTCTAATTCTAGCTCAGCTTTAAAAAGGTTTTCTTGCGTGTAAAATTGCAGGCGGTGGCGGCCCGGGTAGAGCAGCTCGAGCCGCTTTTGTAAATTACTCAAGCCAATGCCGGGTTGCGATTTTTCCTGCCCGACGAATGAATTTTCAGCCCTGAAGTAGAGTTGATTCGAATCGATTCGCAGGCTCATGCGCAAAAATCCACTACCCCCGGCGGGCTCAATGCCGTGCTTGAAGGCATTCTCCATGAGCACAATCAGCAGCAGTGGGGCAATCAAGAAGGTCTCATCTTGGATTTGAACCGTGAAGGTAAGATCAAACTCATCTTTCAGCCGAATCGATTGCAGGTGCAGATAATGACGTAAGTAGTCTACCTCCTCGTCAATGGCAACGTAGGGCTGCTGGGCTGTGTAGAGCACATAGCGCATTAAATCCGATAGCTCGAGTACGACCTCAGGGGTGTGGGGGGATTGCTGCAGACTCAGGGCATAGAGGTTATTGAGGGTATTGAAAAAGAAGTGGGGGTTGAGCTGCTGCTTTAACAAGTCGAGCTCAGCCTGGGTTTTTTCCTTTTCCAAAAGCAGTAAAGCGGCTCTTTGCTTGGACCATTGCATTGCCAGCAGCAGGGGAAGACTCAGTAGTAAAATCATGAGGGCGGCAAAGGCATTCTCCCAGACAAACGGATTTTTAGAAAAAAGTCCCCCCAGCCGTTGACTCAAAGGCAATCTGGTGAGCAGCTCCGCCATGAAGGGATACAAAAGGCCCACCACCGCCAGGCAACTAAGCAAATAAAGCAACAGGCCCCTTTGCCTTAACACCTGGGCTACCAATAGCCGATTGTTGAGCACAAACAGCAAGTACCCGCACAAATACATTAGCAAAAGCTGAGCAGCGTAGCTTAGAAAGGTCGGAAACCGGGAGAGTATTTGGAAGGCATTGAACTCAAATCCGATTAAAAGCTGCTCAGCCGTATCGTAGCGATCAAGGCCCAGACTCGACACGGCCATGGCCGAGAGTATGAGGGCAATCAATGAAAGGGAGATGAATACGGATTTTTCTAGACTCAGCCTTTGCACCCAAACCCTGGAGAATACCCACTGAGTCAGGTGATGATTCATAAGCAGGATTACGTGCAGGCTTAAGCTAGCCAGGCAGCCTAGAAAGATGGTATTTCTTAGCGGAGCCAGCCACGGTCCCGGGAGTTGACTAACTAGCGCCAGCAGGGGCAGATACAGCCCAAACCATAGGCTTTGCTCTCTAAAGCCAGAAGCAAACTTGCCCTCAACAGGGGCGCTCTTCCAGGAGTAGAGTAAAACGGGTACCTGCGACACAAGAAGCACGCTGGCACTGCTCAGGTAAACCCACCAGCTACCCTGCTCAGCCATGGCTTTGCTGATGGCAATCCACTGCAAAAGCCCCAGGTAAAGGTAAAACTCTAGTTTTTCTGCGTAACGCTGGCTGATGATGCGGCTCATACGCTCCAAAACAAAGGTTAATTTGACGCTTAGCCAAATGAGAATGATGAACGTAGCGATTTTAATGACGTGAGTCAAAAAAGTGCATTTAACCTGAGTTTTTAGCCCTTCACCAGTCAAGAGAATCCCTTGCTCATTTTCATTTGCTTAAGGCCTGGCCCAGGCGGCATCTTCAAGTAATCAATCAGATCAGCAGCTCATGTCAAGACTGAAAATAACTGGACTCACCAAAACGTATTCCAATGGCCTTAGGGCCCTCGACAACGTCAGCCTTAGCGTAGGCAACGGGATGTTTGGCTTACTGGGCCCTAACGGGGCGGGAAAATCTTCACTCATGAAGATTCTGGCTACGTTACTGCTAGCTGACCAGGGGGAAATAAGCTTTGACGGGGTGTCGATTAATAAAAATCCGGATTTCTTGCGGCGGCAACTCGGCTACTTGCCGCAGGATTTTGGTGTATATCCCCGAGTTTCCGCCGCGGTCCTGCTGGATCATCTGGCCGTTTTAAAGGGCGTCAGTCATTCCGGTGACCGCAAGCAACAAATCCAGGCCCTCTTGCAGCAGACCAACCTCTATGCCCATCGCAACCAGGCCGTTAGTACCTTTTCCGGGGGCATGCGGCAGCGATTTGGCATTGCCCAGGCCCTGCTGGGCAATCCGCAATTACTCATCGTTGATGAACCCACGGCCGGATTAGATCCCCAGGAGAAAAACCGCTTTCATGACATGCTCAGCGAAATCGCCGGGCGAATCGTGGTGATTCTCTCCACCCATATAATTCAGGACGTGTACGAATTGTGCGGAGAGATGGCCGTACTCATGGGCGGCCAAGTACTCCTGGGCGGAAAGCCCGCTGGCTTAATTCAGCAGCTCAAAGGCAAAGTTTGGCAGCAAACGCTTAGCCAGGAGCAGTGGGCTAGTCAGCCGGCCCAGCCGCCCGTTATCTCCACGCGCCTAGTGGGGGGACACCACCTGATTCGCCTTTTTTCCAGCGGCCCGCCCCCTGGGGGTGGGCAAGGCGTGGAACCCAGTCTAGAAGACGTATACTTTTCTGCGTTAGCCGGCCTGCAACCGGCAAAACATCAACTACGATCATGATGGCAAGGCTGCTTACATTCGAGCTTAACTACTACGGCAAGCAACGAATCTTTCAGGCTTCGGCCGTGCTGTTTTTTATTCTGGGTTTGTTGATGACTCAGGGCCGCTTTGGCGGGCCGGAAGTCTACAAAAACGGTCCCTATGTCATTACCTTCATTAGCGGTCTTTTGTCGATTGCGTTAATTTTTGTAAGTGCTCTTTTGTGCGTTAATGCCGTGCTCAGAGACCGCACCCACGGCATGCAGGCCCTGATTTTTACAACGGGCATTGGCAGGCCCCTCTACGTGGGCATTAAACTACTGGGTTTGCTCCTGGCGCTTAGCTTGATTGCCAGTCTGGCTTTGCTGGGGAGTATGCTGGGACCCTGGGTGCTTGCCTTAGCCCCCCTGGGACGTTTTCAAATGAGCTACTACGGGCAGGCTTTTTTCTTTTTTAGTTTGCCCAATGCCTTATTTTGCGGATGCTTTTGCTTTGCAGCGGCGATGGCTAAGCCCAAAGCCAGCACTGTTTACGCGGCGGCGGCGCTGCTTTTCATGGGGTATTTTGCCGCATCGATTTGGGGACATTCTCCCTTGATGGCGAGTTCGGCCTTTCGCCCGCAGGCGCCGAGCCTGTGGGCGCAGCTAGTGGATCCCTTTGGATTGGTTTCCTTTTTGGGAGAAACCAAGCGTTGGTCCGTCTACCAGCGCAATCACGAGTGTTACCACTTGACTCTACCCTTTTGCGTTAACCGGTTGCTCTGGACGGGTATATCTGCCCTGGTGCTAGCCTTTTTTTATGCGCGCTATAAGCTGCGGCTCCCCTCGGAGGCCTCATCCACCCGCCGGCTATCGACGGACTCTTTCGGCCCATCCCCCTACCGGCCCGTAACTACGCTTGCCCGGGGGGGAAGGTATGCCTGGGAAGTGCTCGTTTCCCAGGTAGGCCTGGAACTGCGCCTGCTGTTTGGGCAGGCTACCTATCTATGGGTGGCGGCCTTGTGGGTCTTTGCCTACGGAGTAGAAATAAAAGAAAACCTGACCCACGGTCCCTATGATACTCGGTTTTATGTCACCACGGCTCTCGTCGTCGAGCAGCTTCTGCCGGTACGTTTAGCCCTGTTATTACTGGTTTTTTACGCATCCGAGCTCATCTACCGAGGCCAGCACACGCGCATGCAGCCGCTTTTGTTATCTACGCCCCTTACCAGGCCCCTGGTCTACCTATCAAAAATGGCGACGCTGACCATCGTCATTTTTCTGCTCCTGAGCCTGCACCTAGGCCTGGGCATTGCCGCCCAGGCCTTGATGGGAGAAGAGAAAATAGAGCTGGGGCCTTACCTGGCTCTTTACTACTACAGTGGCTATCCGCTCCTGCTCTTTGCTGGCTTGATTGTAGGAATTCAAACCCTGATTTCCAATACTTACCTGGGCATGTTAATGAGTTTGGTGGTCATGGCCAGCAGCGTCTTTGGTACAACGCTCGGTCTGGAGGCCTATTGGCTCCGCTTTGCTTCCGCTCCCGAGGTAACGTATTCCGCCATTAGTGGATTCGGCCACTACGCCAGGGCCCATCAGGGCTATATGCTGTACTGGACGCTGGCTGCGGGCTGGCTGGCCATGCTGACCATGAAGCTATGGCCTAATGCCTACCAGCAGACCCCTTGGCAGCGCATGAAGGCGGCATTAGGGCAGTGGAGTACCCGGGAGCTGCTCACCGGGGGGGGAATTCTGGTTTTACTGGGCTACACGGGCTTTAACATCGCTCAAAAAAGTCAGGGCGTTGCTTTGGGGGCCAACCGAAGTCAGGATCAACGCTGGCAAGCGCGCTATGAGCAAGTCTATCAATCAAGGGCCGGGTGGCCCCAGCCCGTTTTGACTGCCCTAACGCTTACCACGGATTTGTATCCTGCCCAGCAGCGCTACGTCGTCTCGGGTCGCTACCAGCTAAGGAATGAATCCGATTCGTTGATACGAGTGCTCTGGTTGGGCCGCGACCCGTCAGTAACCAGCTTAAGGCTGCAAGTGGCGGGCACGCTAGATTGCCAGGCAGACGAAGCCTTGGGGCAGTTTTTCTATCCATTAAAGCAGCCCCTGGCGCCCGGTCAAGTCATGCGAGTGGATTTTACCATGGAAGTGGACCGCTCGGGTGATCATCCCTTTGATAGTGAAAACGCAGTGGTCAGTAATGGAAGCTACATTGAACTCGAAAAGTTTATTCCCTGGGTTGGCTATAATGAACGGATGGAATTAAAGGACTCACAGCTTCGCGCCCGCCACGGATTAAAGCCCCGGACGGCCGTTGCAGAAACGGATGGGCGCTACCATCGCCTTACCTATGAAAACACCATTTCAACCCCGGCCGGCCAGCGGGTCGTGACCGTTGGCGCGTTGAAAAGGACCTGGCAAAACGCAGGCCGAGCCTATTTCCAGTATCAAACCGAGCAGCCCATCGAGCCCATGTTTGCCCTAAGCAGCATGCACTACGAAGTCCGCACCCAGCATCGGGATGGGATAACCTTTCAAGTCTACTATCACCCCGGGCAAAGTCGTAACGTGCCGGCCATGATGGAGTCGATGCAAAAGACGATCCGCTACGCCAGCAGGCAATGGAGTCCCTACCCGTTCAAACACGTCACACTGGCCGAAATTCCGGCCTACGGCGGGGCGGCTACTGCGTATCCCGGTGT
The DNA here is from genome assembly GCA_913774715.1 of uncultured Siphonobacter sp. GTDB lineage: Bacteria > Bacteroidota > Bacteroidia > Cytophagales > Spirosomataceae > Siphonobacter. The sequence goes on from CAJYHS010000061.1 coordinate 23,524, forward strand.
TATCTTTAGTCATGAAAAGTATAATTTTCTGCTCAATGCCAGCGATACGTCTCGGTTGAATCTGGTCTACGCCACCACGGCCCACGAAACAGCCCATCAGTGGTGGGCCTATACCATTCGTCCGAAAGCAGGGCCAGGGGAGGCCTTTCTAACCGAATCACTTGCCAAATACACCGAGGCCGTGATCGTGCAAGCCCGGCAGGGGCCACTAAAACTAAGTTCCTATCTAAAGGCTGACAATGAATTGTATTTTAGTCAGCGAAACCGCTCGGCCCGCCAGGAACTACCCTTGAATCAAAGCTGGCAGCAGCCCTACGTGCATTATCAGAAAGGGGGCCTGGCTCTGTACGCCCTGGGCCAAAGCCTAGGGGAGGCCTGGATCAATCGCGCCTTGCGAAGACTGATTCATCACCAGGCCTATCCCAAGCAAAAGCCGGTGGCTCAAAACCTAATTGATGAACTCAAAGGGCAAGCCCCGGTTTGGAAGCAAAAATTAATTGAGAATCATCTGGAAAAAGTAGTGATTTACGACAACCGCATTCAGCTACGTTCCCTAAAGGCTTTGCCCCAAGGGGGCTACCAGCTAGGCCTGCGGATTGGGGTTGATAAAACTGACCAAACGGCCCTGCAGCGCCTTCCCATTAACGATGCGGTGGAGATCGCCGTATGGGGGGCTCCGTCCGGCCCGGCTAAACTCCTCTACTGGCAAACCCATCACCTCACTAAGCGCCAAACCCTACTTGAGCTGCGACTTGACCAAAAGCCTACCCTGGTCCAGGTAGATCCCTTGCATTATTTACTCGATGAGAACCTAGCCAATAATACGGTGGCACTCGGGCCCTAGCCAATTTTTAGGTCCAGTGAGCGGGGCCTGGTCAAGGCAGGGCTGACGCTTTTGGGGTTTATTCAACGCACTCTAGCGCCGGCCGGCTGGGGATCTAATCCGGTCTGAAGGGCCTAAAGCGGAACGGACACTTTCGGGCTGAGTTGCCGTCTGTAATGGGGGCGAGATCAAACAAACGACTCGGCTAAATTTTTACCATCAAGCCACCTGATACGGGGTAGATAAAGAGCGTAGCCGCCTGCACTTTTTATCTACCCCTTGGCTTGCTTATAGGCTTCTGGCCAACCGTAGATGACTGCGAGCCTGGCTAGGGTAGGCTCTCTAGCTAGCTTAGGCCTGCCTTTAAGAGCGATTTGAACGCGTAAAAGGGGGATAAAGTCAGAAAAAATGGGCCCTTCGTACGAAATTCAAAAGAATGGTATTTTATCTTTTTATGTGCGTAAATTAACAGAATTGACCTAAAAAAGGGGGGGGTACCAGGGGGTACCACCAACTGGTACTTTTCTGCAAACGCCACCAGGGCTTGTTTTGTCAACGTAAGCCGCCGCTACAGGCGCTACTGTCCACTTAACAATCCTTGCTTATGTTACACGCTGTCTCCTGGCCCGTCTTTGGATTAATCCTGGCGGCTGGTTTGCTCCTTTACTACGCCTGGTTTTTGGGCCGTGACTTCCTTCGCTTGCGCGCTGATTCCCCCAAGCAGCCGCCTAATCATAGGTTTGACTTTCCCTTTGAGTCTAACCCAGGAGAGCCGTCTTTAGAAGCAGCTAGGGAAAGTGAAGCGTCGCTGGCTTCAGCGTATGAGATGCACTCGGATGATTTGGAGTATTTGGTTTCAAGCATTCAACACCTGAGTCAGCGGGTTAGAAAAAAGCGGCTAAGTCCAGTGGATTTTCCCAAGCAGCTCCAAGAACTCTTTTCTCACTTTGCCGACTTGGAAAGCTCGGATTATAAAAAAGCGGTTGAAATCACGCTGCAGCAAGAGTACCAACAACTGCGATTAACTCCCCTGAGCGCCGAAGAATTCAACCGGCTTTGGCCCAACTAGTACTATTTGTTTCACCCTATAAATCTACCAATCGTATGAAATCTTCCCTTCGCATCCACTTGCTGACTCTGGCCCTGGGCCTGCTTAGTTTACCCCTGCTTGCCCAAGACGGCAATGCGGGCATTGATGAAGCCAATTCCATGGTTAGAGGCTACTTTGAATCCGGTACCCAGCTCATGTACGCCGTGGGCGCAATCCTGGGCCTGATTGGCGCGGTGAAAGTGTTTCAAAAATGGAACGGTGGCGATCAGGATACCAATAAGTCGGCGGCGGCCTGGTTTGGCAGCTGCGTCTTTTTAGTGGTGGTGGCCACGGTGATTAAATCGTTCTTTAACATATAGTCCCAAGCGTTCGCTGCTCTCATGAAGTCGTTTGCCTTACACGAGCGCATCAACCGGCCGATGGAATTTGCCGGTTTGCAAGCCCGCTTTATTGCCTACGGGATTGCAGGGAGCTTATCGGTTTTTCTTTTGTTTGCGCTTTTATACGCCCTGGGTCTCCCTTCGCTAGTGTGCATACTGCTAGCGGGGGGCCTGGGCCTGGGCCTATGGCTGAGCATTCAAAAGTTAAGCCGCCGCTACGGCGCCCACGGGCTTGAAAAGCACTCGGCCTACGGCCGCTTGCCCCGCGCCATTCGCGTGTATTCTCATCAGGTTTTTAACCTAGAACTCAACTCATGGAAAAGCTTTTAGAGCAGGTATTCCCCATTTGCGGGGTCGAAGATGATTGCTTGATTTCCCAGAAAGGGGATGTCACCATTGGTTTTAAAATCCAGTTGCCCGAACTATTCATGCTCACGGGCGACGAATACGAGCAGCTGCATCAAAGCTGGGTAAAAGCCTTAAAGGTATTACCCACGGGCAGCCGGATTCACAAACAGGACTATTTCCTAGAGCGGCAGTTTAAGTCTACACCCGACCCTTCCAAGAGTTTCCTGCAGGGCAGTAGTGATGCTTTTTTTGAAGGCCGGCCCTACCTGCATCACCACTGCTACGTCTTTCTTACCCGGCCTTCCAAACAAAAAAATGGGGGAGCCTACCATCTAAACTCTGTTTTTCAAACGCATTTGGGGCCTCTGACCCGGCTCGATAAAAAAGAGCTGACGGAGTTTTTAGCCCAGGCGTGGCAGTTTAAACGACTTTTGGAGGATCATCCCTTGCTAACACTCAAGCAGCTAAAAGCGGCCGACTACAGCTCCCAAGGCCAGCGGCCCGGCCTTCTCGAGCGGTATTTTTATCTGGAATCTAATGATGCCCTCATCAGGGACGTTCAGATGAAGCCTTTCCTGCAAATCGGGGGACAGCGCCTGGCCCTGTATTCGTTAGGGGATGCTAAACTATGGCCAGGTGCCTGCGCTCCCAGTAGGCGTTTAGAGCGGTATTCCACGGAAGTCTCCCAGGTGTCTGCGGGCTTTGTCAGTCCTTTAGCGCAGTTACTGCCCTGCAATCATATTTACAATCAGTACTTGGAAATGGAAGATACGGCCCGGGTGGTGGCTAAGCTTGAGCAAAAACGCTTACGCATGCGGGCGCTTTCGGCGCATTCGCGCGAGAATTTGCTCGCCAGTGAGAGCATTGATGCCTTCCTGCAGGAAACCATTGCCAGGCAGGCGCAGCCCGTTAGGGCCCATTTTAACCTTTTAATCTGGGCCCCAACCGAGGCCGGCCTATCCCAGGCTCAGGAGCAGACGGTTGCTGCTCTATCGGGCATGAACGTAGTGGCCAAGCAGGAAAGCCTTGCCGCCCCTCAGCTTTTCTGGGCGGGCATTCCGGGTAACGCCACCGATCTTCCCCGGCAGGAAACCTTTCAAACCCTTTTGGAGCCGGCCGTTTGTTTATTGAATATGGAAGGCGAAAGCCGGGAGTCGACCCTTCCGCTGGGCTTACGATTAGGCGAACGCTTGAGTGGCAAACCCCTGACGATTAATCTCAATGAAGAGCCCATGCGCAAGGGAATTACCACCAATGACAATAAATTCATCCTAGGTCCTTCGGGTAGCGGTAAATCTTTTTTCACCAATCACCTCATTCGCAGCTACTTTGATGCCGGCGCTCACCTGGTGTTAATCGATGTGGGGGATAGTTACCAGGGACTCTGCGCGCTACTGAAGGGCTATTATTTTGCCTACGAGGATGACAAGCCCTTTCGTTTTAATCCTTTTCTGCTTAGCCAGAAGATGATCCAGGAAGGCGCCTATGACATGGAAAAGCGGGAATTTTTAAAAACGCTGCTCATTACTCTTTGGAAGTCGCCCCATGAATCTCATACCATGCAAGAGTATACGGGTTTGTCCGACGCCATTCGCTTGTACGGTATGGAAATGGCTAAAGCCCTGGAGTATCCCTGCTTTGATTCCTTTTATGAATACTTAAGCAGTGATTACGCCAAAGAGAAATTCCATTCGGCGTTTTTTAATCTCTATGATTTTCTCTACGTCTTACGTCCTTACTACAAAGGCGGGGAATTCGATTACCTTTTAAATGCCCGCGAGCAGGTAGATGCATTATCCCAGCCCTTTATCGTCTTTGAGCTGGCTCGCATCCAAGAGCATCCCATTTTGTTTCCCGTGGTGACGCTAATGATCATGGACGTCTTCTACAATAAAGTGCGAAGTTTACCTACCGTGCGCAAGGTCATTTTAATTGAAGAAGCCTGGAAGGCTCTGGCTCAAAATGCCATGGCTACCTACATTCAGGGTCTTTTTAAGACCCTGCGAAAGAAGACGGGCGAAGCCATTGTCATCACCCAGGAAATCGAAGACATCATCTCAAGTCCCATCGTCAAGCAAACCATCATTAATAATTCCGACTGCAAGATTATTCTCGACCAGCGAAAGCAGCTCCACCGCTTTGATGAAATCCAGCAATTACTGGGCTTATCTGCCAAAGAAAAAGCGCAGATTCTTTCGCTCAACCGGGCCAATCACTCCGCTCATCGCTACAAGGAAGTCTTCATCAGTCTGGGCAATGAATGGTCGAATGTTTACCGGGTGGAGACCTCCCGCCAGGAATACTACTGCTACACTTCCAAGGAAGATGAAAAATTCCGGGTCCAATCCTACGTAAAAAAATACGGGAGTCTACCCGCGGGCATTACGGCCTTACTCGAAGAATCAGCGTAAGCAAAACTAGTGATCATCATGAAAAAACGTGCACTCGTATTGACACTCATGAGCTGGCTATGGCCCCTGAAGACGGCTCAGGCCGCCTTGCCCATTGCCGAGATCATCAAAGCCGCTATTATCAAGGCCATCAAAGCGGCTGATTTATTCATTCAGCGGCAGCAAAGTCAGATCATCTGGCTGCAAAATGCCCAGAAGACCCTGGAAAATACCATGGCCAAACTCCGGCTCGATGAGATTGCCGAGTGGCTGGAAAAAAATCAAAAACTCTACGAAGACTACTTTAAAGAGCTCGATGAAATCAAGCAAAGCATCGCTACCTACCAGCGCATTCAAACAGTCAGCCGCCGTTTGCAGAGCTTGCAATCACTTTACGCTAAACGCTGGCAGCTCATTACTCAGGATGCCTACTTTCAGCCCCAGCAAATCCGCTACATGGACAGCGTCTACGAAGGAATCCTAAAGCAGAGTCTAGAAGCCATGGACCGCCTGCTCCTGAGCATAAGTCCTGGCAAGGCCCGCATGAGTGACGCCGAGCGCTTAGCGATGATTAATCAGGCAGCCCAGGAAATTGAGCATCACTACGAAAATTTGCTGGCCTTTAATGCGCAAATCTACCACCTGCGGCTTTCCAAGGCCCGCTCGGTTACCGAACTCGAAGGCCTTAAACGCTACTACGGACTGCCCTAAGCTAAAATTTCATGAAAGCATGGCTAGTCTTGCTGAGTCTTTGGAGTCCAGGACTTCAGGCTCAGAACATCGAAGAGATCACCCAGCAAAAAGCCACCCAGCGCAAGTATCTACTCGAGCAGATTGCTGCTTACCGGCTCTATGCCGGCTATCTTAAAAAAGGCTACGAAATCGCTCAGCAGGGCCTCTCCCTGGTGCACACCATCCAAGATAAAAAGCAAGGTGATGATGAGCATCACTTTAAGCTGTTGGTAAACCCTCACCCCTGGCTGGACCAAACGCCCCTGCAATCCAAGCAGCAGCAAGTCGAAAGCCTTTTAAAAGCCTGCCAGGCCCAGACTCAGCAATTGCCTCAAAAGCAGCGACAAGTCTATCAACGCATCATTAGGCGTATAGAAAGTCTGCCTTTCGTGCTGGCTTCTAACGACACGAGCCAACTGGGCAGTGTGTATCAGCGCCAAAAAGTAGTTAGTAGCCAAGAAAAGACACTAGAAACCCGCAGGCAGCTGGCTCAGGGACTCTATGCGCATCTCAAACAACTGGTTTTAATTACCCGCCAGCAGCAGCGGGATCTTAAACGCCGGCGTAGCCTGCATTAAAAAGCAATGAAAACCTACCTTTTACTGCTGGTGCTTTTAGTGCCAGCCCGGCAGGGCTTGGCCCAGGCCGAAGAAATTGAGCAGCTCGTGTTAAATGTTGAGAAGCTGGCTCAGCTCAAAGAGATCCTTTCGAATCTGGAAAAAAGCTACCAGATTTTAAACGGGGGCTATCAAACCATCAAGGGATTATCAGAAGGCAACTTCAAGCTTCACGAGGCCTTTCTCGATCGTTTGTTACAGGTAAGTCCGGTGGTTAAAGACTATTACCGGGTAGGGCTCATCCTTGAGCGCCAGCGGCAAATGCTTAGGAGTCTTCGGAGTTTGCAAAGTAGTACTCTCTCGGGACTAAGTGCCCAGGAATCCGCTTACCTGCAACTCGTCTATAGCCGGCTGTATCAGCAGAGTGAGCAGCTTATAAAGAGTCTGACTCTGCTGCTGACGCCTAAAGCGCTGCGCATGAATGATGCCGAGCGGCTTTCAGCCATTGACAGGCTTTACGAAAGCGGGCAGCAGCAGTGGCAGTTTCTTGAGGATTTTAACCGGCAAACCAGCCTGTTGCTGCTAAGCCGGCAGCGGGAAAAAAGCTCGCTTGAAGGCCTTGGCCGCTTATACACTCCCTAATGCTTTTATCTCATGCAAAGTCTTCACCAGGTACTCGACGAGATTTATCAGCAAATGCTGCCCCTGTGCAGTCAGCTCACGGCAACGGCCCGGGCCATAGCCGGGTTTGCCGCCCTGTTTTACATTGCCAACCGCGTCTACAAGCATTTAGCCGCCGCTGAGCCCATTGATTTTTACCCCCTGCTTCGGCCCTTTGCTTTGGGCCTGGCCATTACCCTTTTTCCCCAGGTACTCGGCTGTATGAATGGGATGTTAAAGCCCATTACCCTGGCCACTGAGCACATGGTGCAGGGCTCTAATCAGGCCATTGAAGTGCTGCTCCAGCAAAAACAGCAGGCCCTTGAAAAGACGCCCGCCTATCAGATGTATCTGGGAATGAATGGGGAAGGGGACCGCTCGCGCTGGTATGAGTACACCTACGGAGAAAACGCGGGCGAGGGCTGGCTGGAAAGCGTAGGCCATGATCTGGAATTTACCATGGCCAAGGCCGCCTACCAGTTTCGAAATTCCATCAAGGAATTCATGAGTCAGGTCCTCGAGCTTTTGTTTGAAGCGGCGGCCTTATGCATCAATACCATTCGCACCTTTAATTTAATTGTGCTTTCCATTTTAGGGCCCATTGTCTTTGGCCTGGCCGTCTTTGACGGGTTTACGCACTCGCTCAAGGCCTGGATGGCTCGCTACGTGCACGTGTATTTGTGGTTACCGGTAGCCAATATTTTTGGCAGCATCATCGGAAAAATTCAGGAGAACATGCTCCTGCTGGATCTCGACCAAATTGCCCAGCAGGGCGATACCTACTTTAGCTCCACGGATTCAGCCTATTTGATTTTCTTGATCATGGGTACGCTGGGCTACTTTGCCGTTCCTTCCGTGACGGGCTACATCGTTCAGGCCAGTGGCGGCTCGACTCTGGTTGAAAAAGTAAACGGCGTGCTCATTGGGGCCCTGAGCGCTTCTTCCCAACCTTCCAAATCCTAAGTGTTATGTTTAAACGCATGCAAACCCTGGACGATCGGTTTCAAGCCATTCGTCTCTACGCGCTGCTGCTGAGCTCCGCGAGTGTAGCCCTGGGAGGCTACGCGCTTTTCCAAAGCCGCAAAATCGTATCCGATGCGCAGACCCGGGTCTTGGTGCTGGCTCCGGGGCAGGTCTATCAGGCCTACGCCGTTGCCGAATCCGAGCAGCTACGCATCGAAGCCCGCGATCACGTGCGCAGCTTTCATGAATACTTTTTTAGTCTGGACCCCGACGAAAAGCTCATTGAAGCCAATCTCAAACGGGCCCTCTACCTTTCGGATGCTTCGGCCAAACAAACCTATGACCTCTTGCGGGAAAAGGGCTACTACGCGGGGTTAATTTCGGGGAATATTTCCCAGCGTCTTTTGCTGGATAGTTTGCAGGTACAGGTCCAATCGCCTCCCTACTGGTTTCGCTGTCAGGCCACCCAGCACATCATTCGCAGCAGCGGCGTGAGCCGGCGCCGGCTCATGACCGAAGGCAAGCTGCGCCGGGTGGGACGCTCCGAGCACAATCCCCACGGCTTTCTCATTGAAAACTGGAAAATTCTGGAAAATACCGATCTGCGGCCATGAAGTTCAAATCGATTTTTCAAGCCCAGCACCTTTCCCTTTTCATTGCCCTGCTGCTGGGAGTCGTGATGGCCACGCTGCTTTTTTTCCTGGCCCGGGATCTGTTTGATCCTTTAAATCAACACTTTTTTAAATCCACCTCATCCTCATTTCAATCATGAAAACCCTACTTGTTTCACCCGAAAAAAAGAAAGTACTTCTTTTTGGACCTTTGCTTTTTCTGCCCTTTATTACCCTGATTTTTTACAGTCTGGGTGGGGGGGTAGGTGCTTCTCAGGCGGCCGCTTTGGATTCGTCGGCGTTGGGCTTAAACTACCAATTACCCCGCATTCACCTGGAAGATCCCGTCGATAAGCTCGCCTTTTATCAAAAGGCCAAGCTGGATTCAATGGCTGCCCTTAAAAAGCGCCCCCCCGTGGATACGACTCACTTGGCCTCCCGCCGCCAGCACGAGCGCCTGCTTTCAAGTCTGGATGAATTAGAGCACTTAAGCCGCAGTAAGGGGGTAAGTCGTTCTTTCACGCCGCTTAGGCCGCTAGCTGAGCCGGCGCCATCTTTGGAGCTGCCGCCGCGGCCGGTAAAAGAATCCGCCTTTAGCCCTGATCCGGAAATTGCCCAGCTCGAGCAGCTACTCGATAAAGTGCTGGCCATTCAAAAAAACGAGTTGGGCAGCGATTCACTGACTTTGCCCGAGCAGCCGAGCTCTAGGGAGCAGGCGTTAGGAGATGATTTAGTGGATACTACTCAACAGGCGAGCGGATTTTTTGGATTAATCGAGCCGCCCGCCCCGCCCTCAAAAAAGCGCATCAGCGCCCTCATTGAGAAAAGCCAGCGCATTAGGCCCGGAGCCAAGCTTCGCATTCGGCTGCTGGAGTCCCTGCAAAGCAAACACTGGCACTTAGCTAAGGATGAGCAGCTCTATGCGACGGTTCAAATAAAAGACGACCGGCTGCTGCTGGAAATTAAAGCCCCGAGCCCCCAGGAGCATCTCATTGCCTATGACTTGGAAGGACAGCTGGGCCTAGGCTTACCCGCTACTGCGGCCTCGCTGCTTTCTCCGGCCAGCCGTGTATCTCAACAGCTGATGCTAGCTAGCCTGCCGCCCGGCCTTAGCAGTCAACTCGCCCAGACCGGACTCTATACCGCCCGTGGGCTTTTGCAATCCCGATCCAAAGCCGTTAAAGTCAAAGCGGGCACATTGTTTCAACTTCACCTTGGCGCTCATTAATCATGAAATACCTGCTGATTTTTACGCTCTTTGGCCCGGCTCTATTCGCGCAAACCATTCTGGAGCCCATGAGCCTTGAGATTTGCGCGCACAAAACCACCCACCTGGTTTTTTCAAGCCCCATTGTCAGTGTGGACCGGGGTAGCAGTCAAGTACTGCTACAGCAAATGAAGGGGGCTGCCCACATTCTCCAGCTAAAGGCCGCCCAGCCTGGTTTCAAGGCTACCAACCTAACGGTGTTAACCTCGGATGGTTTCCTGCGCAGCTTTGAGCTTAGCTACGCCGAGCAGCCCCGTCTGCTTACGTACGCCATCGGCCGGGATCCTCAAAAAGCTCAAAGCGACTCACTTGAGGCGTTCAAGCTTAAGGCCGCTCAACAAACAGGGCGGTTTCAAAAGCCACCGAAACGGTTGAAAAGGATTCACCTGCAAGGCGTCTATCGGAGTGGACCGTATTATTTGATTGCCTTACTAGTGAAAAACGACTCTAAAAAAACCTGGCTGCTGCAAAAGGCCCGCTTAGCGCGCACTCAGCAGGATGCCCTGGGTTTTACCAGTCAAAGCCTATCTCCTGGCCAGCTCTTTCCAGTAGTGCTGGTTTTTAAGGGCCAGGCACTGGGAAAATCGGAGCGTTTAGAGCTGCTGGGTCCCCCCAAGAAGATTAGCCTTCGTCTTTCCTCTAAGCTGTTTTTGCAGGCCCCCTTACTCTAAAGTAAGGCTACGAAAATCTCCTTGGAATTGTTAACGTATAATAAATAGCGTTAGAATGAATAGGTCTTATGAAAAACCGCCTTGAAAACGAGTTGAAGCGCTACGAGCGGTCCCAGGATCGGCTACGGGCCCTGTTTAGTCCGGCCGCCTTTGCTTCCACTGACTATCAAAAGCAGCAAATGGCCTTTTTTAAAAAGCTGCGTCAGCAGAACCCCAATGCCAATCCCTTGCTGCTGGCTTTGCTCAAAGCCGAAGAGCAGGCCCTTGAGCGTAAATTATTTCCCAAAGCTATGTTCCGCTGGCTGCGAAGAGCCCTGCTTGCAGTCAAAGCCGAAAAAGCAGAAAGAGCCGACACGCGCCGAATTGCTTTTTCCTACGCGCTTTCTCCTCAGCATCACCTGCGCCTAGAACTTTCCTTTCAAAAGCAGGGTCACCGGCAGCGCATGATCAAGTACCAGGTGGGACTATTCTCGGGAAAAGAACCCGTCCGCTCGCATCAATTAGACGGCAAAGAAGGGCTGTTAGCGCCCCAGGCCCTTTATAACCTGCTTTCGGGCCGGCCCGTTGCCCTCAAGGACCGCTGGATTCAACTCGATTTAACCGATGCCAATGCCCGGGGCGAGCACCGGGTAATTACTTCCAAATTTGACCTGGAAAAAAGCCTGTCTTCCCTGCCCCTGCAGGAAAAGAAAGATCCCCGGCAGTACGAAAAGCTACTAAGGGAGCTACAAAAGGGAAACCAGCCGCTAATCATGCTGGGCCAGCCGCCCCAGCCCACCTTTTTAGAAGTGAATCCAGCTTTTAAAACCATTCAATTCAGACCCCAAACGCCGGCTTCTTCTCATAAACCCGCTGTAGGTCCGCGTCGGCAGCAGTTCCAACGAAAAAAAGGTCACAAGCCTTCTAAAGGATTATGAATCAGGAAAAAAGATCCAAATCACTCACCATCTGGCTGCAACCAGCCGAATACGATGCCTTAAAAACCCGGGTGCAGGAAAGCAATTGTCGGCACCTGAGCATTTTTGCGCGGCGGTGTTTACTGGGTAAACCCATCACGCTTTTGCACCGCAATGCTTCACTCGATGAGATCATGGAAGCCCTATCCCAGCTAAAGCCGGCATTAGACCAACTCATCCACACCCTCGAGCAAGGAGGACATCCCGATGTGGAGTCCCTTCGCGAGCCCTACCTTCAAACGCAGAATCTCATCTATAAAGCAGCAGATCTATGGTTGCAGTAATGTTTGCCCTCAAGCACGTCAAGGCCCCCTTGCTTTACAACGAAGAGAAGGTAAGACTGGGCCAGGCTGATCTCATTGACGCGGGCTATTATTTAAAAGAAGCCCAGCACTTAAGCGCCAAGGAAAAAATGGCCCGCCTGACCAACCGGGCCGCCTTGAATCTACGAACTCAGCATCCCTTTACGCACCTTTCGCTGAATTTTCACCCTTCCGAAAAGATTCCCCTTCCGGTGCTTAAAGCCATTGCTCAGGCGTATTTAAATGAAATTGGCTACCGCCATCAACCTTATTTACTCTACGAGCACCACGACGCGGCTCATCCGCACGTGCACGTGCTGACAACCTGCATTCAGGCCGGGGGCCAGCGCATTGACGTAGGGCCCACGCTCATTAAGACGGCCAGTGAGCGAATCGAGGAGCATTTTCAGCTTCGAAGGGCTCAAGAATCCTCCGCTCCAGGCTTAGTAGCTCAGCTTCGCCGGGCCGAGTACGCCCAGGCGCCCACCCTGCAGGCCGTTGACGCCGTGGTTTCTCAACTACTGCCCCGGTATAGTTTTACCAATGAAGCCGAGATGAACGCGCTGCTTTCCCTCTACGGGGTTCGCCTGGCCATCCACCGGGGCAAGGGCCGCCGTAACGGGCTGCGCTACCAGATTATTTCTTCCCGGGGAAAACCCCAGGGCGTGCCCGTCAAAGCCCAGGATCTAAGCATTAACCCCAACCGGCAGTATTTGCGCAAACAGTTCGCCTTTCACGGTCTATCCCGCCGGCATATGCCCCTGGAGGCTTTGGAGCGCCGCATCCGGTTGTGTTTGTATCCGGCCAGGCAACTCGCTGATTTCATCGATCATTTGTCGCGTCAGGGGCTAAACCTGGTAAAAGAAGCCCGCTCGGGAGCCCTGGTCTACATCGATCACGAGCGCAAAGCGGCCCTTTTGGCCTCGAGTCTGGGACCTCAGGTGGACACTACTGCCCTGTTATCGCAGTTTCGACTCAGTGCAAGCCAGCTCGAACTGGCGTTAAAACCCCTTGAGCTTGAGCAGCGGGGCCAGCTGCGCTCGCTGGGAAGAGCGCTTTCTTTTCACCTTTGAACCCCACGGCTTATGGCAACTGGAGAAAACAATCAGGCTTTTTTAAAAATTACCGATATGACGCGTTTGATGGGCTTGAGCTTGCTGGCCCTTCACAGCTATTACTTTGCCTATAGTTGGCTTTTAGAGCTGGGCCTGACGCACTGGGCCCTGGATTTGCTGCTGATCAAATGCCGTCATACGGGTTTGTTTGAGCGGGCGTATTACTCCAAAGGGCTTTGTCTGATTCTGCTGAGCATTTCTTTGCTGGGCACCAAGGCTAGAAAGCAGCCAGGCTATACGTTTACAAAAGGGGCACTCTGGCTGCTTCTGGGCCTGGCTATGTACTGGGGCAGTTCTCTATTTTTGCTGGGCGCCCAGCCTAACTATTATTTATACCTGGCCACAACGCTGCTGGGATTTCTGGTTTTTTTAGTGGGGGGGACCCAGCTTTCGCGTATTCTGCATCAGCAGTTTAACTGGGATCATCCCTTTAACGATGAAAACGAGACCTTTCCTCAATTTGAAACCCGGCTTATGAATCCCTATTCGATTAATCTGCCGGCCGAGTACCGCTGGAAAAACCGGATGCGATCCAGCTGGATTAATATCATTAACCCCTTTCGGGCTTTGCTGGTGCTGGGCACACCGGGATCGGGAAAATCCTACTTTGTCATTCGTCACGTCATCACTCAGCACCTAGAGAAAGGCTTTACCATGCTGCTCTACGATTTCAAATACGATGATCTAACTAAAATTGCCTATTATACGCACCGGCAGATTTCTAAAAAGAAGGCTTTGCCGGGCGCCCCACCCAAGCCCTCTTTTTACGTGATTAATTTTGAGGATTTATCGCGATCCCACCGCTGTAATCCCTTTGAGGTGGCCCGCATGAAGGATCGATCGGATGTCGATGAGTTAGCCCGCACGCTGCTTTGCGCGCTTAATCGCGACTGGATCAAGCGGCAGGGTGAGTTTTTTGTTGAATCGGCCATTAGCTTAGTGACGGGGGTCATCTGGTTTTTAAAATCCTATGAACAGGGCCGCTACTGCACCTTACCGCACGTTATTGAACTGCTTCAGACGGATTATGAGCGCCTTTTTAGCATTCTTAGGCTGGCGCCGGAAAATGAAACGATCCTAAGTATGTTCATTAACGCCTACTTAAACGGAGCCATGGAGCAGTTAGAAGGACAGGTGTCTTCGGCGAAAGTTTCCCTGGGCCGGCTTTCCTCCCCGCGTTTGTACTACGTGCTTTCAGGTAATGATTTTTCACTGGATTTGAATAATCCTGAGGAGCCTAAAATTCTTTGTCTGGGAAGTAATCCCCAAAAATCCCAGATTTACGGAGCCGTACTCTCGCTCTACATCAATCAGGTCGTCAAGCTCATCAATCAACCCGGCAAGCTGCCTTGCAGTATGGTTTTTGATGAATTTCCAACCATTTTTCTCAATGAAATGTCTACCTTGATTGCTACCGCCCGGTCCAATAAAGTAGCAACGACTTTAGGAATTCAGGATTTTACGCAGCTTCGCAAGGACTACGGCCGCGAGCAGGCTGACGTACTCATGAACCTGGCGGGCAGCGTCATTGCCGGTCAGGTCAATGGGGATACGGCTAAGTTATTATCGGAGCGAATCGGTAAAATTCTGCAACTACGGCCCAGCTTTTCCGTCAATAGCTCGGACACCTCCCATAGCTTTTCGCGTCAATTAGACTACGCCGTGCCCGTTTCCAAAATAGCTACCTTGTCTTCGGGGGAGTTTGTCGGCATTGTGGCCGATGATGCCAAGTGTCCGATTCCTAAAAAAGCCTTTCATGCCCGGATTGTCAATGACCATAAGGCCCTGGAAAAAGAGCAGCAGGCGTATCAAGCCTTCCCCCTGATTCGAAAGGTAACTCCTGAAATGGTGCAAGAAAATTATACCCTCATCCGCCGCCAGACGCGTGAACTAGTCGATAGCTGCATGGAGCGTCTGTATCAGGATCCGGCTTTGCGGCATCTACTTGTCAATAAGGCACCGCATGAGTAGGCTAGAAGCTGCTTTATTAGCATAAAATGGAGCAATACATGCCCTACGCCCGTACTGATTGCATGGTGGGGTTGCCGCTTTACTTTAAAAAGGAATGAGCCGGCGCAGCAGACTACGTTCTTCTAGTAGAATTTCCGCTCTCCCTTTCAAATGAAACTGCTTGGGAATCGTAAAATTAGTCGTAGTGACTAGTCCTTTTTTTAAGCGAATTTCCGCTTGATAATGTTGATTGATTAGGGTAGCGGAAACGTAGGAAATCCTACCTTCGATGATCCCAAATTTGTCCGCTGGATAAGCATCTAAATAAATATTTACCTTTTGATTCATACTGACCTGTCCCGCCCCCAGGGTCGGTAAGGCCGCGTAAACTTTAATGGATGTAATGGAAGGCTCAATGACGAGCGTATTTTTTTTAGGATTATTCGCATCTCCCTTCGTTAACAAAGCCCGGCCACTCAAAGGAGCCAGCGTTACTTCCTGCTTCTGGGTTTGCTGATCATACTCAATGAGTAGGGTATCTCCCCGGGTGACGGCCTGTAACGGCTCAACCGGAGTATGGTAGGTAAGGGAACCCGAATTATACCAACTCACGTAAGCGGGTTGTTCTTTGGCAGAAATCATGACTTGAGCTTTGAGCACATCAGGAAATCGGATGTAATGAGTACAGATTAGACCCATACAAAAAACGAGTCCCAAGAGAAAAATGCCCCACCGAAGAATCCAGTTAGGAATGAATTCAATGAAGTCTTGTTCCGTTTCGCAGAAAGGAGTTTGCTCAGCAGGGGTCATCATGATCAGGCCGGAATAGGCGCTTGAAGTTGATTTTTTACTAATTCGTAATAAGGACCGCTGGTGTGAGCAGTCAAACTTTCATGGGTGCCTACTTGCACTATTTGGCCCTGATGCATCACAATAATCTGGTCAGCCTGCTGAATGGTACTTAATCTGTGAGCGATGACTACTACGGTCCTGTCCACAAAAAAAGTTTCCAAATTGCGCAGTACCTGGCGTTCGTTTTCGGCGTCAAGGGCGCTGGTGGCTTCATCGAAAAATAAATACGCCGGGTTTTTGTAGAGAGCTCTGGCAATGAGCAAACGTTGTTTTTGCCCGCCGCTTAAAGCTAAGCCCCCGTAGCCTACTTTGGTGGCAAACCCCATAGTGGTCTGCTCGACGACCTCCAGAAAATTGGCGGCTTTAACAGCCTGCATCAAGCGCTGCTCCTCAATGGGTTGGCCATCGACGGCAATATTGCGAGCAATCGTATCCGAAAAGACATACCCATCCTGGAACACCACTCCGCAACGCTTTCGCCAGGCTTGACTAGAAGTTTCTTTTAACCGTTTCCCTTCCACTTGAATAGTACCTGAAGTAGGTTCATAAAATTTAAGCAATAGCTTTAAAAGGGTGGTTTTGCCACTGCCACTTGCGCCAACGATTGCCGTTATTTTCCCGGGCGGAATGTGCATAGAGATGCGAGATAAAGCTAGTCTATCCTTCGAATTTTCATAATGAAAACTTAGCTGCTCCAGGTGAATGCCGGGAGCAGAAGTAGAGCGTTGATGAAGGTGGCTATTTAGAGAAGATGACTCATAAAACGAATGCGTAAAAGCAGCTTCGTCTTCCATTTTTAAGTGTCTGGCAATGGCTTGATCGGTCTCTTCATCTGATCTGGCATGAATTTCACTCAAGCGTTTTACGCTCATGTGGGCATCTTGCCAACTATGAAGAAAATGGATCAATTGAAGAATCGGGCTATTCATCTGACCCACCACGTAAGAAATACTAAACATGATGCCCAGGGTGAATTCCTGCTCAATTACAGCCAGGGCTATTACGTAAGAAATGGTTAAGTTTTTAGCGTAAGTGAGCAGGGAAGCCCCTATCTCTTGGTATTGTTGCAGGGCAAGTGCTTTAATATTGACTCTGAATAATTTAGCCTGTACATTTTCCCATTCCCAGCGCCGGGCTCGTTCTCCAATATTGAGTTTTATTTCGTGTATACCCGTAATGAGATCATAAATACTATTTTGTTGTTCCCTTAAGCGTTGAAATCGGTGATAATCGAGTTGATTTCTTTTTTTTAAAAACAGAAGAATCCACAAAAAAGTAAACAGGCTACCAACCCCGAATAGGAGAAGGATGAAACGGCTGTAAATCCCTAAGATGACGGAAAAGGTTACTAAATTGACTAAAGCCAAAAGGGTTTGCAGGGAAGAACCCGTTAGAAATGATTCAATGCGTTGATGGTCAGCAATGCGCTGAATGATATCTCCTACGTTTTTTGAATCATAGTAGCGCAAGGGTAATTTCATTAATTTGGTCAGAAAGCTGGTAATAATGGAAACGCTGACTCGGGAGCTGACGTGAAGGACAATCCAGTTTCGAATAAAATCTACACTTAAACTGCCCACGAGAAACAGTCCCTGGGAGAAAAGTACTAAATGAATAAAACGATAGTTACGCTGCTGAATGCCGTAATCAACCAGGCTCTGGAGTAAAAACGGAAAAAGCAGTGCTAAAAGGCTTGAGAATACTATTCCCAAAAGTACTTGTAGACCATACCGGCGATAAGGAATAAGGTATTGAAATAAAAAAGAAAAGCTGTTTTCAGGAGTTTGGGGTCCTTTGGAAAGCGAATAGAATTCAGCCGTTGGTTCCATCAATAGGGCAATGCCTTTTTCCTGGCTATTTTGCCAGGTTTCCCTGAACACTTCTTCACTTAATTCTACTAGGGCGTGGGCGGGATCGGCAACGACGAAGGTGGGATGAGCTTTCCAGAAGTTTTTCTTTACGGCATAGAGGACGACAAAATGGTCTTGATTCCAGTGCAGAATACAAGGCCTAGGCACTTGCTGTTGGATTTCCTGCAGCGATACCCGCACGGGCAAGGTCTTCAAGCCAATGCTTTCAGCGGCTTCACATAAGCCCATAAGCGTAACGCCTTCTTTGCTAACGCCCGTGATGGCTCGCATAAAATCCATGGAATACTCCTTGCCGTAATAAGAAGCAACCATTTTTAAACAGGTAGGACCACAATCCATGTAATCCAGTTGCCGGTGAAATGCATACCTACTTTTCATACCTAGTTGCGAGCAAAGGACTGCAGACCATAATCGGCCTGGTAATCCGTTGAGTTGGGCAAAGCGCCTGGCAAAGGCAATAATTCAAGCCCACTGCGTTTTCTAAAGGACGCGGGAAGCTGTAACAAGAGCCGATGCTGAATGTGAGTAATGAGCATTTGTAAATCCTGACAGTATACCGAAGGATTATCAAACCCCCGCGACTCACTGTAGCGGTGGGGCAGGTATCCTCCTCCGCACACGGCATAGAGATGGCAATTCTGACAGGCTTGACAACTGCGCTGATGACTTAATTGATACAGGGTGGCTAAGGGGGTTTGCAGGGCTTCGTCAATTTCGTGCGTTTGGATATTGACTCCTGCCTTGGTGAATCCCGAACCGCAGGCTTTAAGCGTGCCTACGGCTTCTAAGGATCCATCCGTTTCTACAATTAAAAATTCATTGCGGCGCTGGCCAAAATACTCAAAGCCATTATCAATGCCGGCAATCAGACCCATAATCTGGTCAAATAGGCGGACATTGGGACGGGGAGAGGGCTGGTTCCACCACGCCTCAAATACCTGAATTAACCACCGGCCAAAGGGCGCCTGTGCAAGTTCCTGCGCGCTACTAAGGCCTAGGGGTAGGAGGTTGTGGTGCGCATCGGGAAGAGCAAAGTCTATTTCAGAAATTCCCAGGGATGCCAAGTGCGAGTAGGTCAGCTCGGCATCAGCCTGACAGTTGATAACGCTTAGGAGCGAGAGCGGATAGCGGTAATGCTGCTGAGCTAATCGTATTCCTGCTTCGACGCGATGATAAGATCCCCGGCCGGCGTGATCTTGTCGGTAGGTATCGTGATTAGAAGGTAATCCATCTAGGCTGATACTCAGACGAATCTTGTATTGAGAAAGAAATTGGCACCAGGGTTTCGTGAGTAGGGTAGCGTTGGTTTGTAGGCCAAACCTAAGCTTGAGAAAAGGGCTCAAACGTTTCTGGGCTTTCGCTAAAAAATGGGCGTAAAAATCAGGCCTCGCCAGCAGGGGTTCCCCGCCGTGGAAAATAAATTCATATTCTTTCAAGCCGTGATGCTGACTATGCCGGAGTACCCGCTCCAAGATGGCATCAACCGTCTCAGGCGACATGACTTTGGGCTGACTTTTATAGGTAGCATCCCCTAAATTATACATGTAGCAGTAGCTGCAATTTAAATTGCATACACTCACGGTTTTTAAAATCAGGGTTTGGCATTGAAGCGAGGGAATCATAGGGGAAGCGTTAATCAAGCTTTAGGTGGTGTTTTAATACTGTCGGTTTCCTCTTCGGGGTTGCGTCCCATTTCTTTCCATCCTCCGAAGATTTGTTCACCGGAAATTTTAACGCCGTCTTTCCCTAACATATCCAGTAAACTAGAGGCGTTCTTCTTGGAATCCGAACGCTGGAAGAACCATTTTTTCTTTGCCATTTTATTGAAAGTTAAGTGTAGTCAAACTGATAAATTACTGGAAATTATGTCCATAAGGCCCCCGCATGTGCGGGCGGCAGAATTGGCGTTAGGGCTTTTGTATGTCAATGAAAGCCTTGAGTCGAGACTTGACCATGAGCTTATCTTCTACGTACCTCAGCAGGTGTTGATGCATCGTAGGCGCGTTTGAATAGGGAAGGCTGCCCGTGAGATAAAGCAGGTTTTGGCACAGCGATAATTTCAATACATCAAAATGCCGGGGTAAGCGCTCACTTAAAAAGACCGGGATGCCTTCTAGAAAACATTCATATTCCTGGGCGTAATAAGCCCGCTTCAAGTACAGCCAGTTATAGATGATAACCCGGTCCAGGGTAGGGGTATTGAAGTCTGAGAAAGGCCCCAGAATGGCCTTGAATAACTCCTGTTCCCTGGCTTGGCAATGGGCTCCGGCTTCCATGAGTTTAGTAGCGATGAGTTCCATATAGGAGCGAAGGGTACCCTCCTGAACGTATTCTAGATAACTACTGCCTTGACGAAGCGTTTCGGTATACATGGTTCCCCAAACCCCGGTAGCATTGTTTTCGAGTAAGAACCCACTAAGCGACTTAAGTAGTCTTTGCTCTTCCTGGTAAAGACCCTGCTTGGCATAAATGCGACTGACATTGATGTTTTGTTCCAAACATCTAAACATCATGGAAGGGCACCCTTGCCGAATAAGGTATTCGTTAATGGCAATGCATTCCAGGGTTAAAGAAAAAGCGGCTTCAAACTGCCCTTGTTTGTGGAAGTAAAGTGCCCGGGCTGAAAGTTGAAACTGTTTGACAAAGAGGTAGGCCAGGGTATCCGACAGGGCCAGGGCCTGCCGGTCGCCTTCTTCGATGAGTGCCAGGGCCCGGACCAGGTCTCCTTCTTTCATCCACTGGACCGAATCAAAATAATACAGACGTATGGCCATCGCCCGCTCAAAGACCGAGGGAAGCATGAGCTGCTGAATTTCTTTTTCAACGAAGAGTACCCACACTTTTCCGTCGTCGTGCGCAGGCTGGGGGGCTGATTTGGACGCAGGAAAATGCTCCCAAAGATCCAAGAGCTTATCTAGCTGTTGAGTAAGCGTAGCATTCATAATACATTAGTTTCCTAATTCTAATTGATTTCGAATCAGCTCATAGTATTCTCCCCGAAGGGCTACTAACTCCGCGTGGGAGCCTTGCTCGGCAACTCTACCCTTGTTAAGCACAATAATTTGGTCGGCATTCTTTACCGTACTCAACCGGTGAGCGACTACGACCACGGTTCGTCCCTGACAAAACGTATCTAAGTTTTGCATGATGATTCGCTCGTTATTGGCATCTAGGGCGCTGGTGGCTTCGTCAAAAAAGATAATTTCAGGGTTTTTATAAACGGCCCGGGCAATCATGATTCGTTGCCGTTGACCCTGACTAATGCCATTGCCCTCGGCCCCGATTTTTGTATTATAGCCCAGGGGAGAGGATTCAATGAATGAAAAGATGTTGGCAATGCGAGAGGCCTGGTTTAGCTTCTCTACATCGGGTTGTTCATCGGTAATGGCAATATTGCGCGCAATGGTATCCGAAAAGATGAAGCCTTCCTGCATGACCACGCCGCATTTACTGCGCCAAAAACGATGACTCAGATTCTTTAAGGAGAGCGAGGAGCCTAGGCTGATTTGACCCGAATCGGGATCATAGATTCGTAGGAGTAGCTTGAGTAAAGTCGTTTTACCACTACCACTGGTCCCCACAATGGCCGTGGTTTTGCCGGCTGGAATGCTAAAACTTACATTTTTTAAGACGGGCTCATTGCCAGCGCCGGGGTACGAAAAAGATACTTCCTCAAAGGTAATAGATAGATGGTCGGGCACTTGAGCGATGAGATTCTTACTGGCGGGTTCTTCTTCTTCAAGGCCATGAATGTCATTGAGCCGCTCTAAGCTAATTTTGGCATCCTGAGCCACCTGCATGAATTGGATCAACTGCTCGACTGGACCGTTCATTTGGCCAATGATGTATTGAATGGCCAGCATCTCGCCCAGACTCATTTCTCCCGCAATGACGGCTTTGGCCGCCAAGAAGATGATAAAAATGTTTTTGCCTTGATTGATTAGGAAAGCGCCGGCTTGTTGGTTTTGGGCCAGTACCAGGTTTTTGACGTTGAGTCTAAATAAGCGCGCCTGAATTTTTTCCCAGTCCCATAGTTTTTGCGTACCGCAATCGCTGAGCTTGATTTCATGCACGCCCGTAATGAGCTGAATGACATTGTTTTGGTTGCGGGCCGACACCTCAAATCTTTTGTAATCCAAATTTTTGCGGCGCCCCAAAAACAAACTAATCCATCCGGCGTATAGAAGACTGCCGATTAAAAAAGTCCAGAAGATAGTAAGCTTGTAGTAGGCCAGAATCAATCCGAAAATCAATAAATTGATTAAGGAAAACAAGGTATTTAACGTGCCATTGGTTAAGAAATTCTCAATCCGCCGGTGATCATTCATGCGCTGGAGAATGTCCCCCGTCATTTTGGTGTCAAAAAAGGACAAGGGTAGCCGCAGGAGTTTAACCAGAAAATCCGATAAAATGGATATGTTCAAGCGGGCACTGATGTGTAGAAAAATCCATCCCCTGACGAATTCAATGCAGGTCTGACCCAGCGATAAAAAGACCTGCCCGAGTAAAATCAGGTAAATAAAGGGCAAATCGTGATGGTTGACGCCAATATCAACAATGGATTTAGTTAAGAAGGGAAACAGCAATTGGAGTATGCTTCCCGCAACCATTCCAATGAAGAGTTGAAATAACAATCGCTTGTATTTCAATAAATGCTTCATGAGGTGATCAAACCCCATGGAAAGCTGTTTTTCGTCGCTTTGCTCGAAAAACGTGGCCGTTGGTTCCAGCAGCAGAACAATGCCTTCCTTGCGGTTTTCATGCTGGGTACTGGCCCAATGCTCTAAAAACTCATCCTTGGAATACACCATCAAGGACTTGGCCGGGTCCGCGATATGTACTTTTTTGCGGGTCACTTTGTGGATGACTACAAAGTGATTTTTATCCCAGTGGGCTACGCAGGGAAGCGAAATATTTGATTCTAGCTTATCATAGGATATACGCCCACCCAGCGTACGGAATCCCAAACTTTCAGCGGCTTTGCTGATGCCTAACAGGGATACACCGGATCGACTGATGCGGGATTTGGTACGCAGTGAATCCAGGGTAAAATTACGACCGTAGTGCTTGGCAATCATGCGCAGGCATGTTGGACCACAGTCCATCATATCGAGTTGTTTATAATGCGGAAAAGCCATGGCTGAGAGAAGATCGTTTAAATGGTCATTAATAATCCATCTAGCGTAGGTAAGTCTTTTCGAACGTACTGCATGAGTGAAATGCCAATACCGGTAATGCCCCAACCCAATGAAATTTGCATGAATTCATTGGATTCACTACTGAAGCGATTGTGAAATCCGGCGTAGGGTCCCCCCTGATCATAGGACATAATCTGACTGTACCAATCCTGAGCGGCGGCTTGGTAGCGAATGTGACCACTACGGCGGTACAAATCATCAAAGACGGCCGCTAATCCCGCTGCTCCATAGGTTATGGTGGCATCGGGCGTGCATCCATCGGCGATGCTTCGCTGACAGCATTGACTTAAGATGTCATCTACCCGCTGGGCTAAAGCAAAGTCCTCTGTCAATACCTGAGAAGCTCTAAACAGCCCAAAGGCGGTTCCTAGATCACCATAACACTGGGAAAACTGTTTGGCCTCTACCGCATCGCCCGCAATCAAGGGGAACAGGCCTAGCGGGTGGCTGCGCTGTTGAGACAGCACAAACTGACTGCCGGCTTGAAGCAGGCGCCGGGTTTGCTGCGTTCGAATGCCGGCTTCGTGCATGGCGGCTAAAAAGGCCAGAATCATACCTGAGCCGTGTGACAAGCCCAAGTAAACGGCATTTTTCAACGTAGGGGATTGCCAATAGGCGCCTCCTTGTGAATCGTAACGAGCCCAGGAATCAATGCAATCAATGACCTGCTCTAGCTGCGAACGCACCGAGGGAGAGGAATTCATTCGGGCGTAAAAGTAGTGTCCCGCATGGAGTACGCCTCCAAATAAGTCCAAATCACCTACCTTCGAGCGGCGTTGTAAATGATCACTGATGAGCTCGTCCGTATTCCCTAAAAAATGGTTGGTGTCCATTTCTAGGAAGTGGTGTTTGAGGCAGTACTCCAGGTAACGACCCAGAGAAAGGTATTCATTGCAGACATAGTCCTGTTTAAAGCGTTTGACAAAGTGATCAGGTCCCATCAACGTCATGGCCTCATCAAAGTGTTTTTCGGCCTGAGTAAAGTAGGAGTCATCCCCACTGTATCGAGCGTAAAAACAGTAGTATAGGCTTACTCCTAATAATCCCTGTTCATAATCAGCCATGGTCAACAGGGGAGTATAAGCCGGCAAGGCCTGCGTAATTTGTTCTATTTTTTGAACCGTTAGGGGGTTGGATAGAGATTTCATCGACAAAAGGGATTAGGGGTAGGTGCGAATAAACGAGCCTGGATGAGTTAGAAAAAGAGACTATAAGCGATTGGTTTCACTTTCATTGCCCAGCTTTTTCTCCTTGATTTGAGCTACCGTTTTCTTGCCAAAGTTGACCATCAGCGTAAAGCCCAAACGGCGGGAATCGCTATAGGTACGGGAATGAATTTGAACGGTTTGGTAGTCAATCAGACTTCGATACACGCTGCCCCGGGTAATGTCATTGGCGTATACCTTCAAGGTGGCTTTTTTCTGCCAGAGCTGTTTGGCTAGGCCCAGATGAATGGCGTGTAAGCTTCTTTCCTGGTAGACGGCCGTTTGGCCCGGCGAATAGTAGTGGCCCGTTACTTCAAACTTCCAGGACTTGGGAAGATTAAAAGTATGGGTCGTGTTAAAACCTAAGTAGGCACTCGAGCGGGAGAAAGCCTGCAGGCCGGCCAGATTACCAAATTCAATCTGATCATAATTGGCCCAGACTGAATAAGTCGCCTGCCACCAGGGTTGAACCTGATGCGAGAAGGAACCGCTTAAGTTGAGCCGGCGGATATGATCGAGGTTTCGCTGCCCGTAAATGGTAATCTTATTTTCTAAATCCTGGCGGGGGGCCCAGGCCATGAAGTTATTAATATAGCTGTAGCCAGCAATCAGGTTTACGTTTTTAACGCCATAGCTTAGCTCTAGGGTATTATCGTACTGCGGCTTGAGCAAGGGATTGCCTTCCGAGGCGGTAAACCGATCATAGAGGCGGTAAAAAGGGACCATATTATTATAGTCCGGCCGGCTGATGCGCCGACTATAGGAAAGCGAAAGCTGCTGATCGGCGTTTAATTCCTGTTGCAGGTTTACACTGGGGAAATAATCCAAATAGTGGTAGCTGGCAATGTGGCTGATTTGTGCCTGGGTATGCTCGGCTCGTAGGCCCGCTTGAAGAGAAGTCGAATGCCATTTTTTTTGCGTCATGACATAGCCCGCCCGTACATTTTCTACGTAGGCACTCTGATTACTTAAGGATTCATTGGTGATCCACTGGCCTCCGAGCAACTCCTGCTGGGTCAGGGTATTCGACGTTTGAACGCGTACCCATTTAACTCCCGCTTCTAGATCCCAAGCCTGGCGCAAGGGGTGATGATAATCAAGCTGGGAAACCCATAGGTTAATCGAGGAAGGATTGTAGGAGCGTAGTTTTTGGGTCGGCTGCTTGATTTCTGAAGTCGCGTTGAAGACGTCAATATCAAAGAACTGATTGGTTTGGGAAGTAAAGGGCGTGTAGGTTAGATTAAAGGTAACCTCCCGGCCCAGGCTATCTAACTTTCCTTGGTAGTTGAATCCGAAATTATCCGTTTTACGGGCAATGTCCCAGTTGGCTTGGGTAAAATAGGTCGAATCTTGTACCTGCCGCGCATTTGAAAATCCGGTACGGGTTTCAAGTCGTCGATCATTATCAACACGGTTGGCATTATACGTCAGTCGGAACGTGTGCCAGGGGTGGAGTTGATAGTCCACACTAATTCGCATTGAATGCGTATAGGCGAGGGTATTGCTTTGGGTATTGTCATCAATTCTGCTGGCGGCTTCTTGGGTAAATAAACGGTATCCGGTTTCATCGGTGAAGCTGCGACGAGCACTCAGAAAATATTGACCCGAAAGACTTAATTTCTTTTTCCGATAGCCGAGGGTAAGACCCGTGTTGGAAAGACTAGGGCCTATGCCTTGCGAGAAAGTCGTTCGGGCGGTTCCGGTAAAACCCGTCTTTTCACTTTTTTTAGTGACAATATTAATGACGCCGCCGCCGGCGGAGGCATCGTAGCGGGCCGGAGGGTTGGTAATGACTTCAATGCGGGCTACTTCATCGGCCGGCATGGCCTCTAAAATGGCCTGTAATCCTCCTTGCTGGGGCCGCCCGTCAATGAGTACCAACACGCCACTCTTGCCTCGAACTGATATGCCACCACTGGGCGAAACCGATAGCAGCGGCATGACTCCCAGCACCTCCAAGGTATTACGCCCCAGCGCAACGGGACTATTGGCAATGTTCATGACGAGCCGGTCATTGTGGCGTTCGACTAAATTCTTTTGCGCTTTGACAACCACCTCTGAAAGGTTTTGCTTGTGTTCTTCTAAGGCAATGGATCCCAACTCCACCGGGGCTTTTACCGCGAAGACGGGGGTGGTTTTCTTGGCAAAGCCCACGTAAGTAATGTGAATTTGGTAGGAACCAGTCGCTACTGATTCAAAGCTAAAGCGACCGGATTCATCGGCAATTTTAACCTTTACGGCGGTTGAATCTTGCACAGAGCGTAAACTCACAGTCGCAAAAGAGGCCGGTGCTTGGGCTTTCTCAACGATCTGACCCGAGACGATCACTTGCGACCAAGCCGTTAGCTTTCCAAGCAAGAAGACGGCTATAAAGGCGTATCTTTTCATAAATTTTGTCGTTTGTTGACAACAAAACTCCTAGTCTCCCAAGCGCCTTGCAATAAATTTCGACTAACCTATCCTGGGTTTCGACAGAATATTAAAATGCCCCCCACTAGCCCTAATGGCCTTGTATTTTCAAGCCGTAAGGTGGCCTTATTGATTTGGTAGACTCACTTAGTGGACTGATAGACTTGATTCCGGATTTGGACTACTAATTGTTTTTAATAGCAAGTAGTCTCCCTTTAGCGGTAGAAATCTGTGACTAAAAACTTATCTTTACTTACCCTATTGTATAAGGATTACATTCCTTATACAATTTACAACCCTAGTTTTACCTCTATGAATAGAATTGCATGCATTATTGTGGATGATGAAGAATTAGCCTTAGATGTACTAGAAGCCTTCATTAATCGACTTGCGGATGTAAATCTGCTGGGCCGCTTTACCAATGCCTTCGATGCGCTGGATTTTCTACAGACGCATGCCGTCGACCTTATTTTTACCGACATTGAAATGCCCCAGGTAAGCGGTATTGAAATGATACGATCGCTGAGCTCAACTCCGGAGGTGATTTTCACGACGGCTTATCCTATCTACGCCGTCGATGGATTCGAGTTATCGGCGGTGGATTACTTATTGAAACCTATTTCTTACGACCGCTTTACCAAAGCAATCCATAAGTTTAAAAGCCGGCTGCTCTCTGACGTATCTTCTGTACCGTTAGCGAATCCTGAGCGCTCGGAGGTGCCGTACATGTTTGTGCGCGAAAACGCCAAAGTGGTTCAAATTTTCTTCAACGATATTCTGTGGGTGGAAGGCCTGCGAGATTACGTAAAAATCGTCACCAGTAACCGCACCATCATTACTCATACGACCATGAAGCGTATGGAAGAGCTATTGCCTTCCTTGGACTTTGTGCGCACGCAGCGATCCTATATTGTTCGCATTGCGGCCATAAAAGCCATTAATGGTAATATGATCGAGATGAAAGATGGGTCACAAATACAAATTGGCCTGCAGTATAGAGATCAGTTAATGAATGTACTCAAACCCATTAATTAACTCTTTTCGATCGCATGACTTTTTCAAGTACCTTACGGCACTGGTTTACGGCCTTTGTGTATGACCAGCCTGCGTACCGTCGGATTCGTTTGTGGGTGCATTTGGTCTTTTGGACCATTGAATTATTTCTTCAGTTTTGGATTTACAAGGATTTGCACCCCGGCCATAAACCCGGCTATCTCTGGGCAGAAGGACTCAAGCATGTCTTTAGTAACGCCTTTGTGTTCTATGGTCTATTATGGTGGTGGCACTATCCGTGGCGCCGTCACCGCTGGGTGGCCTTAGTCATGCTGGTAGTGGTGGCCTTGTTAAATGCGGTGGTCGTCACTTACGTTCACGACTACTTTATATTAAAGTATGAATTAATCCCTTCCAACCGGGCGTATTGGCAGCTCATGGCGGACCGCTTTAATTTAGGATTTAAAGACTTTCTCATTGCCCAGTGGAATCAAGGACTCATCCTGAGTCAATTTGTGTTCATTGAATCCTTGTGTTTTGTTATTAAATTATCCAAGGAAGCCATTAAGTATGGAAATCGAAGTTTGCTACTCGAGCAAGAAAATCTAAAAATTCTCAAAGCCCATACCGATTTAGAATTAAGCTTTCTCAAGGCTCAGATTAATCCTCATTTCTTTTTCAATACCTTAAATAGCCTCTATTCTCTTTCACTTAAAAAATCAGATCAAGCCCCTGATTTAATTTTACAATTATCAGACTTGATGCGGTATGCTTTATATTCAACCAATGTGCCTTGGGTAAGTCTAGAGCGAGAACTGCAGTTCATTGAGGACTACCTTTCCATAGAAAAAATACGCTTAGGTAATCGGGTTCAGATTGATTATCAGGTAGAAGGCTCGGTAGAAGCTCTTCAAATACCTCCCTTGCTGCTCATTGTTTTCATTGAAAATGCGTTTAAACATGGCATTAAAAATGAGCTTTACCAGGGTTGGATTCGACTCAAGCTCTGGGTGGAAAACGAATCCTTTACCTTTGAAATAGAAAATAGTAAACCCGATGATTCCAAGCTTCGTAAAGACGTTCAGGCCGAGCCTAATGGCGGTATTGGTCTAGCCAACGCTCGTCGCCGTTTATCGCTTCTGTATCCCAATCAGTTTGATATTTTTATTGACGATACCCCAACTCGTTACCGGTTGGTATTACAAATAATGCCTAAGCAGTCTGAATGAAATTTAGTCGAAAGCGTGGGGTAGTCAGTCGAAAACTGATCCACTTCAGTCGAATAAACTTGGGAAGCCTATCCAGGCGCTGCATCTTCGAATCGAAAACAAAACGAAACCCAGTTAACCTAATGAAAAAACAAATCCTAACCTCCGAGCTCGAATTCAACAAAGAAATCATTAGCGTACTTTTAGATCTGGTAGGAATGGGCGCTTTAGCTAATCCTACGGATGTGACCATCAACACAACTACGGCGGGAACTACTCGTCCTGGGGCACTTTAAAACTTCCGCTATGAATCTGTATCATTATCTTCAAAAGTTCACCAAACGCGGTCATTTATCGCGCGTACCTTCCGATTTTTCACGGATGAACCCTCAGGAACTTTCTACTGTAGTGGGCGGGAACCAATACATGAGCCGGCTCAGTAGTGTCGATTCAGCTACCCAGCCCGATGATTCAATAGAGCCTATGAATTTGCCTGAAAAGCCAACATTCTCCTAATAAAAATTTAGCTAATCCTATGATTTTCACTAAGGCTTAAGTGACTTAGGCAGGATTCTTACGCTCCATAATCACTAGTTCTAATCACTACTAGACGCTGCATTGGCAAATCGTATGAAAAAAGTAAAGGCTACTTCTTTAGGCTTAGACAAGCAAATTCTAGCCAATCTTGACGAAGAGGAATTAACTCAAATTATAGGTGGGCAACACGAGACGGATGAGGAGCAGGGGGAGGATACCATCCCTATCAAAACTGAAACCTGCATGCTTACGGTTCAAACAACGGCCTAATCTATCCATTAAAATTTCAGTACGCTTCCGCAGCTATGGATTCGAAAATTCTGATCAATTCATCCAAAGAGGCAAGCGCAAGACTTTCACTTTTTAAACCAAAAACAAATGAAAAAGACAAACGTAAACCCCTTAAATCTTGACAAGGAAACCTTGGCCAATTTAGATGAGCAGGAATTAGCTCAAATTGCTGGGGGCCAGGAAGAGTCCATCATCGAAGAAGAGAGCGATTGCCAGGAAAAAAGCTGCATGAAAAATACCGGTAATTGTATTGGGACAGTTAAAACCAAGGAATAGTTTATTAGTCAAGTACAACCTTCTTTCGTTTATAGATTTTACTTTTTAATTATTCCATTTTTTCACTTTTTAAACAAAAAACAAAATGAAAAAGACGAACGTAAACCCGCTCAACCTCGACAAAGAAACCTTGGCTAACCTTGACGAAAAAGAGCTGTCTCAAATTGCCGGTGGTCAGGAAGAGTCCATCATTGATCAAGAAGATGGTTGCCAGAAAGAAAGCTGTATGGAAAAAACGGATGGTTGCATTGCTACCGTTAAAACCAAAGCTTAATGGTTAGGCTTGCCCTTATTTAGTAATCTCTAAAGTATATACTATCAAGCAAATGAAAAAGACGAACGTAAATCCGCTCAATCTTGATAAGGAAACCCTGGCAAACCTTGATGAGCAAGATTTAGCCCAAATCGCCGGCGGTCAGGAAGACGTCGTCGAGGAGGAGGCTGACTGTGAAGAAAAGAGTTGCATGAAAAATACCGGTAATTGTATTGGTACAGTTAAAACGGTTTCTCTGTAAGTAAGAGGTCCGTCGCGCGTTACTAACGTAGGCGCGTGACGGACCTAATTAAAGTCATAATATTTAATTACTATGCTTGTATTATGCTTAGTTGTCGATGATGAGCCTCTAGCACAAGATGTACTACTGCATTACCTGCAGCAGTTGGATGATGTACACGTAATTGGGGTGTGCAGCAATCTAATGGAGGTCGAAACCGCCCTAGAGAAGCATCCCGATATTGATGTCATTTTTATGGATGTGGAATTGCCAGGCTATACGGCCCAGGACTGGTTTCTAATCAATGAGTCCCTACCGTGTCCCGTTTGTATTGTCTTGACAACGGCATACCCATTAGCCTTATTGGATGAGCAATTAAAGCAGAACGCATTTGCCATCTTACATAAGCCTATTCGCTTTGAGAATTTTAAAGCCGTATTGGAAGAAATTTTAGTATTGAAAAAAAAAAGTAGTCGCTACTCAAAAGAGCGCGACTAACTCGACTTTCACTTTTTAAAATCAAAACTCAAATCTAGGATTTTAATTAAGATTTTCAATTGATTCCAGAAACTTGTTCTCTTTTGCCAACCTATGACTACGCTATTATCCACTGAAGCTTATTATTTATTACGTACGCCCGTTTTTCCTCTTACGGATCTACTGGATCTCCACCAACGAATCCTACAAGAGGGTTCTCTGACCTTGCCAGAGGAGCTAAAGGCATTATTCTCTACTCCCTTCTTACGGGAAGCCTTGTACACTAGCTCGCCAGAATTATACGCAGAATTTGAAAAGTGGATTCAGGTGTCCCCCCTTCCCCAGGCGGATCGAATGCTACTTTCTTTATATAAATATTACTTACGATTAACCTCTCGTGCCACCCCTTATGGATTATATGCCGGCTGTAGCACCGGGCAAATTTCCGATGGCTGTACTCAATTAGAGTTTGCAGAAGAAAAAATACGTAGCGAATCACGGCTGGATATGAACTACGTAGCTGAACTTAGCAAGTCCTTACTAACCCGGCCAGAAATTCGTCAGCAAATTCTTTATTATCCCAACACCAGCCTCTACACCTTAGGCGATCAAGTCCGGTACGTAGAGCATACCCTTCGCAACAAATACCGATCTTTTAATTTAAGTGGGGTCAAAGCAACGCCGTATATCATTGCCTTGCTGAAGCGGGCCAAGAACGGAGTACGCCTGGAAGAACTCGTAGATCATTTAATGGCTATGAATATTGACGAAACACCAGCTCGGCGTTTTGTCAATCAACTCATCGATAATCAATTATTACTAAGCGAATTAGAACCCAGCGTCACGGGCCCTGAATTTTTTTATCGCCTGCTGGACAAACTCAAAGAGTTTAAATACGTAGAAAAAGAACTAGAGAATCTTGAGCAAGCCGCCGCTCTGTTAAAAACAAAAGAAGCGGGCATTGGTCGCTACTTACGAATCAAAGAGCTAGTAGGAGACATTACCGCTACTCAGAGCAAGGATCTCATTCAGACGGACTTGTATTATGCTACGAAGGCTAACAACTTAAGTCAGAAAAGTTTAAATCATTTGCTTCCAACCCTGGATCGGTTGGTACGGGCCGGAAGTGTTAGTTCACCTCGGATTCTTGACGATTTTAAGAATCGGTTTCTGGATCGCTGGGAAACCATGGAAATTCCCTTAGCTCAGGCGCTAGATAGTGAATCAGGCATTGGCTATGGTCTGACCAGCCAAGGAAACGCCGATAATTTGGTACTGCTTCAGCAATTACATTTGCCCCGCAAAGAAAGAAAAAACACTATCCTTTCCTGGAACAAGCTTGCTGATCTGACCTTATCTGTATATAATCGATTCATTCAAGATGGCCAGGCTCATCAATACCTTACTGAGGCTGACTTAGCGGCCGTAAGTCAACCCGATATTGTCGAAAAAATTCCCGCGAGTTTATATGCGTTTGGCAGTTTTCTGGCCTCCTCCCCAGAAGCATTAGATCAGGGTGATTATACCTTTTTGCTGGGGACCTTAACGGGCCCGAGTGCCGCTAATTTGCTGGGACGGTTTTGCCACGGCGATGAAGTGCTGACGAGGCATGTCCAAGAAAGTTTGCGAAAAGAAGAATCCCAGTATCCGGATGCCATTTTTGCCGAAATCGTCCATTTGCCCGAAGCTAGGGTGGGTAATATCTTAGCCCGGCCCCACTTAAGGGAATATGAGATTTCCTACCTGGGGCAGTCCATTCTTCCTCAGCAGCAGACGCTGACTTTGGATGATTTAATGATTTCCGTGCAGGCAGATGAGATTGTACTACGTTCTAAGAAACATAACAAGCGGGTATTTCCTCGCCTGTCAACGGCTCATAACTACAGCCGGGGATTAGCCGTTTACCGATTTTTAGCCGATTTGCAGCAACAAAATACGGCTCATAGTTTTCAGTGGGATTGGGGAATCTTTACCAAGCAGGCCTACCTGCCCCGCATTAGCTACCAACAGGTGATCTTGAGCAGAGCTCGTTGGTACCTTGAATCGCTTTCAGACGTAAATCCTGCCCAGGCCGGGTCCAGACTCAATGAATTTTGCCAGTTACATAAGGTTCCTCGTTGGGTGATTTTATCCGAAGGAGATAATGAACTCCCCTTGGATCTTTACCAGCATCCTGCCCGGTTACTCTTACTTGAAAAGCTTAAAAAGAAAGCTGTGACCCTCTATGAGTGGGTATTTGATTCTAAAAATTGCTGGGTGAAGGACCAAGGGGGAAGCTATACCCATGAAGTTATTCTACCTCTTCACCGGTCCAAGCCGTCGGCCGTAGCCAGTCCCATCGTTTTTGCTGAGCCCAAAATCAAGCGACAATTTGCCATCGGTAGCCAATGGCTCTATGTGAAAGTATATACGGGTACAAAAACGGCAGATCGGGTTATTTCTGAAGTGCTTCAGCCGCTAACGCACTACCTGGAAAACGAAGGGATTATTGAAAAATGGTTCTTCATTCGCTATAATGACCCTAAACCCCATATTCGAATTCGTTTTCAACACCGAAAGCATGCTACGTTTTGGATGGAAGTGCTTCAGCTCTTGCAGGAAAAGTTACAACCGTATTTACAAACCGGATTAATTAGTAAAATCATGGTTGATACCTATCAACAGGAGATCGAGCGGTATGGCGAAAAAAGTATCGAGTTATCCGAGGAGTTGTTTCACAAAGACAGTACTGCCATTGCGGATTTTTTAACCTTGATCGAAGGGGAGGATGGAGAGCAGTACCGCTGGAAGTTTGCTCTTTTGAGCGTTGATCGGTTGCTGAATGATTTTGGCTATAGCCTTTCGCAAAAAGCCGAGCTCATGAATGCCCTGGCCGCTAGTTTCCAGGATGAATTTGGAGGCAAGCGCAAGCTGATTCATCAACTCAATGAAAAGTATCGCACCCATAGGGGCTTTGTTGAGTTTTTCTTAAGCGGAGTCATCGAAGATGCTGATCTACAACTGGCCATCGCCTGCTTTGACCGACGCTCCCAATCCCTGCAAGACATGATCGCATCTTTACAGAATAGTCAGGGACAATCGGGTGTTAGTGCTATTGAGGAGCTATTGCCTAGCTACATTCATATGACGTTGAATCGAATTTTCTTATCCCAGCAACGGGCGCATGAACTCGTCATCTATCATTATTTAGCCAAGTACTATACCTCTTTACAGGCCCAACAAAAACAAAGGAATCTTAGCCCTTTAACTCTATAACCCATGCCTGCACCCTTAGAAGTCCGTAGTGAAGAAATTCAGGAAATCATGGGAGCCGTTCCCAATCGTCTCATTCGTTGGGGTAGTGCAACGGTACTAGTGATAGTGATTGGAATGGTGACTGCTAGTTTTTACATTGAATTTCCGCAAACGGTTGCCCTGGCTATTAAAATTTCTGCTCAGAACCCCTCTCAACTCTACGTAGCCCCAGATGATTTAAATCTAGGGAAGGTGTGGGCGCACTCCAATCAGATTGTGGGTAAGAACGACTCCTTATTTTCCTACTCAGATCAAAAGCAAAACCATAAGGTAGTTACCTCGCCCGGTATTTACCGGGTAGAGTGGTTAAGGCCTTTGACATCAGGAGCATTTTTAGAAAAAAATAGTAATATTATGGTGCTTGTGGATACTTCCGGCGCTTATATAGGGCAGGGAGAATTAGCGGGTGAATTGATGGCTGGGGTTCGTAAAGGACAGCCCGTTCACATTCAACTAGATGCCTATCCTTCCCATGAGTTTGGTTCGGTGACTGGACAAGTGTACGCCATTTCTCCTATTTTGAAAGACAAGAAGTATGGGATAAGTTTTTTCCTTCCTCAGGGTCTTCAAACTACCCGGGACAAGATTTCCCCTTCTCAGTCTGAATTAACAGCCCAGGCTGAGATCATTATAAAACGCAGGCAACTTTTTTGGCAATTTTTCTCGCATTAAATCAGCCCTTATAGACCTTACGTAGGCCTCTCTAGTGCTTATTGAAAGCTAAGCCGCCTGGATTGTAAGCAGGCGCCCAAACCTCTAAAGGGCCTAGTTGAAAGAAGTACCAAGTCAGAAAAAATAACCGCCAAGTCAGGGTACGTACGCCCGGTGGAAAAAGAAAAGAAAAACAGACTCTACAGTTGTATTCTCTAACATAATCGACAATCCTATACCTAAGCGTCTACTTCAAAATAGGTCTCTACTAACTGCGTAAACATTTCGGGCCGCAGGGGCTTATGCATGAAACTCACGATCTGATTATCGAGCTTGGCCCGGTCTTCATCGTCGGGGTTCAGAGAGGTCGTGAGCATGGTCACGATTACTTTGACTTTAAATTTTTCCTCCAGCTCGTGATAGGCCTTCATAAAATCCCAGCCGTTCAGACCCGGCATGTTGATATCGAGCAGGATAATGCCGGGCTTGGGTAAATCGCCGTTTTCATGGCTGGTTAAAAACGCCAATGCATCCGTAACGTTTGAAACCGCCGTTACCTTCACGTCAATGCCGGTGCGTTCAATGGCTTTGGTATGAATGAGGTTAGTAAACTTGTCATCGTCTACGAGTAATACCCCGTTTAGATCTTTATACTTTTTCATAAAACTTATCACAGACTTAAGAAAGGAAGCGTAATCAAAAAGGTAGAGCCCTGACCGGCTTCGGAATTTATTTGGATACTACCGCCGTGCATCTCCACAATTTTTTTGCAGTGCGCCAGTCCAATGCCGTTCCCCTCGTAGCTTTCCCGCTCATGAAGTCGCTGGAAGATGAGAAAGATCTTTTCCCGGAATTCGGGGGCAATGCCGATGCCATTGTCGGAAACGGCAAAGCACCAGCCCTGAAGAGTTTTCTCAGCCGTGATGCGGATGTCGGGGCACTGGCCGGGTTTTCTAAATTTAATGGCGTTGCTTAAAAGGTTTTGAAACAGCTGATGCAGCTCCGTGGCGTATCCCACCAGAGAGGGAAGTTGCTGGAAATGAATCTGAGCACCCGCCTTTTTTATGGGGACGGATAAATCGCTGCACACGGTTTCCATCAGCACTTGCGTATCGACTTGGGAGAGTTCTACGTGCTGACCCAGGCGCGAATAATCCAGCAAACAGCGAATGAGGTTGCGCATGCGGCTGGCTCCCTGACTAATGACCTCAAAGTACATACTCGCCGTTTCATCGAAGAGTTCACCGTACTCGTACTGGAGCAGCTCTACGAAGTTGGTCAGATTAAGCAGGGGTTCCTGTAGATCATGGGAGGCAATGTAGACAAACTGCTCAAGCTCTTTGTTTTTGCGTTCAATTTGCTGGGCATGCTGCTGGATGGTCCGCTCGGAGAGGATGCGCTCGGTGAGATCACGCGTGATTTTAGCATAGCCAATGACAGCTCCGTCCGGATCGTGCAGGGCGGTAATGGTTACCGAGCCCCAAAACATAGTTTGATCTTTTTTGACCCGCCAGCCTTCCCGGTGCGTACTGCCTTTCAGAGCCGCTTCTTCTAGGATTTGACCCGGAATATCGATTAGCACGTCGGCATCCGAATAAAAGGTGCGAAAGTTTTTGCCAATGATTTCTTCGGAAGAATACCCTTTGATATGCTGGGCGCCTTTGTTCCAGGACTGGATGTAACCCTGTTGATCTAAAAGTATAATAGCGTAGTCTTCAACTTCTTCCATCATCTGCAAAAGTCGGAGCTTGGTGGGGTCAGATAATAGCGAAATACCACTGGGAGCAAATGGCGTAATGGACATAATGAATAGAGCTTCTAGTGTGGTGACATCTAAATTAGGGCGCATCTATAAGCAGGGATAGTAACGTACGTGCCTGTTTATGAGAATATTTACACTAACCAGATTTTACCAGCAAGGTTTTAATAGAAACTATCTCCCAATAGGGTATCTAACCCACGGATGTTCTTATGGCTGGCTCAATTGGCGCTTTAGTGATTCAAACCCCAAATCTGAATGTAATTCAACTACAAAAAAGTTAATTTTTTAATAAAAAGCCTAAAAATAGCTGGCGAAAACTGCTCACTTAGCTAGATAAGTATACCAGGCGGGATCTTCTAAAGACGTGAGTAGAAGTAAGTAGTTGCTTTATTTTCTGATTATCAGTAACTTAAGCTTGCATAAGAAAAATTTAAGCTTTAATAGAAGATACTTCTGGCGGGTCCTGCCATTTCATAAGAGGAGACAAAAATCCCCAGTCTTCCCTTGAGAAAACTGGGGAAAAGTAATTCAGCCCAGGCCTTAGCCGGGCCAGGTTTAGTCACTGCTTTGTCTGGCGTATTCGGAAGGTGTCAATTGATAGAGATCTTTAAAACATTTCGTGAAATAAGCCGGACTCTCAAACCCCACGCGGTAGGCCGTTTGCGAACTGTTAAAACCCTGCTCTAAGAAAGCCGTTGCCCGCTTAAGCCGGTAGTTACGAATGACTTCGCTAACGGGAAGACCCGTGAGCGCTTTGATTTTGCGGTGCAGACTCACCCGGCTCATGCCCACAAGCCGAGCAAACTCTTCCACGCCCAGGGAGGAATCATCCAGCCGCTCTTCCAGCAGCGTATAACAACGGGCTAAAAAGGGATCTTCCTGGGTCACCGACGAGACGTGCGGCTGGGTGAGGTTCTGGAGGGCATACTGCTGGATGAGTCGCTGCTGATCGAGTAGATTGCGAATCTTGAGCTGGAGCTCTTCGATGTGAAAGGGCTTGGTAAGGTAAGCAGTAGCTCCCGAGCTCAGGCCTTCAATCCGGCTTTCATAACCGGATTTGGCCGTGAGTAAAATGATGGGAATGTGATTGGTCTGCTCATCTTTTTTAAGCGACTGACACATTTCAAGACCCGTCATCACCGGCATCATCACATCACTAATGATTAGATCAGGTCCCTGAGATTGGGCCTGCTTGAGCCCTTCGGCTCCGTTGGTAGCCCAGCTTACCCGGTAGTGCTGAGAAAGCGTGTCAGTAATAAACTCCGCTAGCTCGGCATTGTCTTCCACAACTAACACATGCGGGGTTTGAGCATCTACCTGCGTGTTGGCAGTGGCAAAGGCCGGACTACTCACGGGTTGATAAGGCAGCCAGATGAAGAAACGCGAGCCCACGTTAAGCTCGCTATCGACATGGATGTACCCTTTCTGAATCTCCACAAGCTCCTTTACCAGCGATAAACCAATCCCGGTTCCCTGACGGTAATGGCTCTCGTCGACTTGATAGAATCGATCAAAAATATGGGGTAAGGCTTCCGAGGCAATCCCGATGGCCGAGTCTTCGACGCTCAGGTAAACGCCACCGGATAAATCCTGCCAGTGGCTGGGCAGACTGACTTCAGTCGGGGGTATATCAAACAGTCGAAGGGTAACCTGATCGCCAGATTTAGAGAATTTTAGGGCATTGGAAAGCAAGTTATAGGTAATGCGTTCGAGTTTATCCACATCGAAAAGATAGGCTTGGGTAAGTCCACTGGTGAAAGCCTGAAGCTTAATTTCTTTTTGTTCGGCTTCTACTTGAAAGGAGGCCATGAGCTGATCAATGACCTCCTGGAGGTAGCCTCTGACGAGGATGGGCTGCATCATGCCCGACTCTAATTTAGCCAAGTCCATGAGCTGATTGATCAAACCTAGCAGTTGATGGGCATTGCGGTCAATACTTTCCACCCACCGCAACTGATGAGGGGATTGAAGCTCCTGACGCAGCCGCTCGGCCGGGGTTAAAATCAGCGTCAGCGGCGTTCTGAATTCATGGGTAATGTTAGAAAAGAAACGGGTTTTTAACTCATCGAGCAGGCGGAGCTGATCGGCTTCTTTTTCCTTTAAAGCAATGGCCTGCTGGAAGCGGTCACGGTTGATACGGTACTGAATAAAGGCCCAAATCAAGCTACCGCCTAATATGACATACAAGCCATAAGCCCACCAAGTGCGGTAGAAGGGGGGATGGATCGTTAGTTTGAGCTCGTATAGGTGCGGACTCCACTGACCCATCGTATTGCTAGCATTGATTCTAAGCACGTAATCACCAGGGGGCAATTTGGTGTAATGAGCCAGCGAAGCGTGACCCGAATAGGTCCAGTCTTCGTCGTAGCCCAGTAGTTGATAGCGATACTTGAGTTTATGAGGCTGGTTATACTGTAGCCCTGAAAAATGAAAAGTCAGCGAATTTTGATCGTAGGGTAGGCTCAGCTCCTGAAGACTAGAAACGGCCTGAGCATAGGGCGTTTGAGCCAGGGGAATATTGTTGATATTCAAACTCGTCAGGGCCGCCCGGGGCTGATAGCGATCTACGTACGACGAAGTAGGGGTGAACAGGGTCCATCCTTCAATGCCTCCAAAGGCCAGGCGGCCATTGGGAAGTTGTAAGAAGTGAAACCGGTTGAATTCCTCGCCCGGAAGACCGTCTGAGGCCCTGAAGATGCGGATTTGATGCGTGCGGGGCTGAAACTGACTGAGTCCTTTGTTGGTAGCTAGCCAAAGATTTCCTGCCTCATCAGAAAGAATGGAGTAAATGGTATTATCCGGTAAGCCTTGGTTACTGGTAAAAAACTGACTGGTTTGGGTGCTTTTGTGAAAGCTAATCAACCCATCGTAACTGCCAATCCAAAGAATGTCAGCCCGGGTCGGGTCTTTGACTAGGCCAATGAGCTGATTGGTGGGCAGGGCTCCAGGATTAGTTTCGCGGGTAATGAAACGGATTTGATGGCTCTGACGGTCAATGCTGACTAAGCCATCTGACTCCGTAGTCAGGTAGATGGTTCGCTCATCGACGGCCAGATCCACGGGAATCACGGGCCGGGTATCTTTCTTGGCAGACAGCGACTGGCGAAACTCGGCGGCTGAAGACTGGGTAATCCATTGCCGGCTGCTGGCATCAAACGAAGCCACGTAGCCATCCTGACCCAGAATCCACAGGTCTCCTTTCTCATCAAAGCTCAGTCCGCGAATCCCTTCATAGAGGTAATTATTAATCCTTAACTCGGGCGGGGATGGTAGTAATACGAAGCGTTTCTGGCGTTCATCGTAGTAGCCCACGTTTTTCCATAAGGCCAGATAGAGGCGTTTTTTAGCATCGTACTGAGAGCGGACGGTGTAGCTGGAGAGTTGATACTCCGGATCGTTTTTAGGCCAGCCAAAGGTTTTAGCAATGGAAAGACCAAACTCTTTTTGAAAAAGGTCTTCATGAAAAGAATCTTTGTTAGCAAAGACCTGAAAATAGGGAGCGTCGAGATCAATCTGGTGAATGCCAGCGGCGTTAGTGCCCAGCCAGATCAGCCCTGAGCGGTCCACTAAAAAGCAGCAGGCCTCTCTAAGAGTCTCTAGCGAAGATTCTCCCACGTGGACAATGCCGGTTTTATCGGTATACCGATACACGCTACCCTGAATTTCCCAGTACTCCTTGCCGTCAGGGCCGGTTCGAATCCAGCGAATCGACTGATTATGATCTTTTAGGAAGGGGACTTGTCGGAAGCTATCGCGCTCAAGATTAACGAACATCAGTTTTTTGCCGTCGCTAAACATGATCTCGCCGTTGCGCCGTTCAATCATGGAAATCATGTCGGTAAACAAGGAGGGACTGCTGCCAAATTCCAGCGGGAAGGGAAGAGCAACGGGCGTATACTGGGTTCTTAATGGGTTGATATAGCCCAGGCCCTTCATGCTAATGATCCAGAGGCGGTGGTGACTATCCTCCATGATGCCCCGAATGGTGTCCGAAGGCAGGTGATGGGATTGATGGGTAAAATGGGTGAGTTGTTGCTGCTGGCGGTTGTAGTAGTACAGACCATTTCTGAGTTCAATGCCCCAGACGTTACTTTGATGATCAGCTAAAAGGCCCTGGCTGATGAAATACCGGGGATTCTTGCGAAAAACGGGCTCCTGGGAAACGTGCGTAATTTTTTCGGTTTCCGGATCGAACACATCCAGGGCCGTACTCTCGTATTGGATCCAGATTTTATTGTGGGAATCAGGGATGAGATACGAAATGACATTGGATTGCAGACTACTCGAATCGTTCTTATGGTGCTGAAAAACCTTGAACTGAAGACCGTCATAGCGGGCGAGTCCATTGCGCGTAGCCGCCCAGACAAAGCCGGTACGATCCTGCACTAGGCCCGAAACAAAGGCCTGGGGCAACCCGTCTCTAGGAGTAATGATGCGTTTAGGGCGGTTTATTTTTGATAACTCTTGCCCATGTCCCAGTAAGGGTAAGAGAAGGCACACAACTAACCTCAGCCACTGGCGGAAGCTTTGGGTTAATAAACTCATATAATAGAAAAAGGCTTGGGCTAATAGAGCGGTATTGTACTGCTTACAGTTGGCAATATTAATTCATGAATGATAACAATGCAGGAGGCACTGATGGGTATTTGTTGAGATGACTTAAAAAAATACAATATGATAAGATGAGTTTAGGTATAAAATTTTAAAAATATCAAATATCTATAAAGGTTATTTTTTTTGCCAAAACCAGTTGACCTTACAAGCAGTTAAGAATCCAAGTGGACGAGTCATCGAAGTGATGTTAGTCAAGAAAATACTTGAAATCAAGAGGCCAGAAGTGTAATGACTTTCATAGGAAAAGTCCTCCACTAACGATTATCTTGCCTGAGCTTTCAGACCGCCCATTGCTACTATTCAAACAACGCATAAACGCCTTGGTTGCCATGAAAACAGAAACGATTTTAACTCAGCCCCCCCAAACCTTCACCGGACTTCGGTTGGGGACGCCGGCCACCATAGCGGCGGGATTAAAGGCCGTCATTAAATCCATGGAATTTTCCTGGAGTGAAGGCGGCGTTGGCCGCGGCACCCAGGCCTTACTGCATTTGAATCAAAAGGATGGATTTGATTGTTCGTCCTGCGCCTGGCCCGATCCGGATGGACACCGCTCGGTGGCCGAGTTTTGCGAAAACGGTGCCAAAGCGACGGCTTCGGATGCGGATACTAGAAGAGCCGATCCTGCCTTTTTTAGTCAGCACAGTCTGTCTGAATTATCTCGTATGACGGATCGGGATTTAAATAATGCGGGTCGGCTCACGCATCCGCTCGTGCTCCGGCCCGGAGCTACGCATTACGCTCCCATTTCCTGGCTGGAAGCCTTTAGTTTGATTGGAGAGGAGCTTAACGCCCTGGCCTCACCCCATGAGGCTTTATTTTATACCTCGGGAAAAGTACCCAACGAGCCCGCCTTTCTCTATCAGCTGTTTGTGCGGCAGTTTGGTACCAATAATCTGCCCGACTGCTCGAATATGTGCCATGAAAGCAGCGGCTCGGCCCTGGCGCCTACCCTGGGTCTGGGCAAGGGATCTACGACCCTGCACGATATTCATGAGGCAGAAGTGATTCTAATCATGGGTCAAAACCCGGGCACAAATCATCCCCGCATGCTAACGGCTTTGCAGATTGCCAAGAAAAAAGGAGCCAAAATCATTGCCATTAATCCATTGCACGAAGCGGGACTGGATCACTTTAAAAATCCGCAGGATTTCATGAATCCCTTGAAGGCCGTGGGCACGTTAGTGGGCCGGGGAACCCCCATTGCCGATGCCTTTTTGCAGGTAAAAATCAATGGGGATATGGCCGTGTTAAAGGGCATCATCAAGCACTTGTTGGTATTAGAAACCCAGCATCCCGGAAAAGTAATCGATCAGGCTTTCATCGAAGAGTTCACGGCGGGATACCAGGACTTTGTGAAAAGTAGTGAGCTCGATTCCTGGCAAGAAATCGAGCACATGAGTGGGCTTTCCCGCCCGGAAATTGAATCGGTAGCTAAGCTACTGGCCTTCAAGGAAAAAATAGTGACGTGCTGGGCAATGGGCATCACTCAGCATAAAAATGGCGTGGATACGATTAAAGAAATCGTAAATCTGCATCTACTCAAAGGAGCCATTGGCAAAGTGGGCGCGGGCACTTGCCCCGTTAGGGGACACTCCAACGTGCAGGGCGATCGAACGATGGGTATCTGGGAAAAGCCGGAAGAAAAATTCTTGGACGCTTTGGAGACTGAATACCGTTTTAGTCCGCCGCGTGAGCACGGTCTGGATGTCGTCAATGGCCTCAAAGCCATGCATGAAGGCAAGCTTAAGGCCTTTATCAGCCTGGGAGGAAACCTGCTTTCCGCCGCTTCGGATACGGAATTTGTAGCGGAAGGCCTTCGCCAGCTCAAGCTAAGTGTGTACGTGAGTACTAAACTCAACCGGGGCCATTTAACCACGGGTAAAACGGCGCTGATTTTACCCTGCTACGCGCACGTAGATAAAGACATGCAGCGTTCGGGTCAGCAGTTTACTTCCTGTGAAAACTCCATGGGCGTGGTGAGTCAAAGCAAAGGAGTTCTCGACCCCCTAGCCGGGGAGATGCTCAGTGAAGTAGCCATCATTTCGGGTATGGCCCTGGCCACTCTGGGTGAAAAAAGTACGGTGGACTGGGTAGGGTACACGGAAAACTATGATACCATCCGCGAAGCCATTGCCCGCGTAGTGCCCGGCTTTGAAAACTTTAATGAAAAGATTCGCCGGCCCGGCGGCTTTTATCTGCCCAACGGACCCCGCCAGCGCAAGTTTACCACTGAAAATGGGAGAGCTAACTTTTCAGTAACCCGGCTTGAAGCCCATCAGCTCGAAGCCCAGCAGCTGGTACTCATGACTATTCGCAGCCATGATCAGTTCAATACCACGATTTATGATTATAATGATCGCTACCGGGGCGTATACGGAGAGCGGCGGGTTATTTTTATGAATGCCGAGGATATGGCCGCGCGAAACATCCAGCCTCAGCAGCTCGTAAACATTACCAGTCACTTTCAGGGGCAGCAGCGGCGAATCGAAAAATTCATTGCCTTACCTTATGATATACCCAAAGGCAATACGGCCGCGTATTATCCCGAAGCCAATCCGCTTGTACCCATTGAGAGCGTGGCCCGGGAAAGTAATACGCCCACTTCTAAATTTGTCGTTGTTACCGTAGAAA
Organism: uncultured Siphonobacter sp.; assembly: GCA_913774715.1. Taxonomy (GTDB): domain Bacteria; phylum Bacteroidota; class Bacteroidia; order Cytophagales; family Spirosomataceae; genus Siphonobacter. The sequence continues at coordinate 67,066 of CAJYHS010000061.1, forward strand.
CCGCCTAAAAATTCATTACCTACGCATGCAGGTCCGCCTATTGATTAGCGTATTCGTTTGTTTCTTTTTAGTCCTTGGCAGCTCTGGGCTTTGGGCCCAACCGGGACAGCTTCAGGAAAGTCTGCCCTTGAAAAGTCGCATTTTAGGCAAAGACGTACGCTACAGCGTGCTGCTTCCCGCGGGGTATACCTCAAGTAGTCGCCGCTATCCGGTTCTGTATTTACTGCACGGATTGGGTGATGATGAAACGGGCTGGACGCAGATGGGGGAAGTAGAAAAAATAGTCGAGCAGACGGCTGCTGCTCCCATGATTATCATCATGCCCGGTGCGGGTAAAACCTGGTATATGAATAGTGCCAATAAAAGCATTCGCTACGAAGATTTTATCAGTCAGGAGCTCATTGCGCACGTCGATTCACTCTATAGAACCCGGCCTGAGAAGACCTTTAGAGCCATTGCCGGCCTTTCCATGGGTGGTTACGGAACGTTGCTACTGGCGATGAAACATGCCGAGCTTTTTTCCTCGGCGGCGGCTTTGAGTGCGGCCGTGTTCACCAATGAAGAAATCGTTGCCATGAAGCCCGAAGACTACCAACGGCGCTTTTCGCTGATGATGCCGACTCAGCTAACGGGCAAACAACGTTTGAGCGAACACTATCAGGCTTTTTCTATTTTTAGCTTAGTAGAAAAGCAGCCCCTGACTGCGCTGAAATCCGTTCGCTATTATATTGATTGCGGCGATGATGATCACCTCATTAAAGCCAATATGGCCCTTCACTCGGCTTTGCTGGATAAAGGCATTGCCCACGAGTTTCGCGTGCACGACGGGGGACATACCTGGAGCTATTGGCGAGAAGCCTTACCCAAGGTGCTGGCTTTTGTTTCCCAAAGTTTTCGCTAATCTCATGGCCTACCGATCTTTCTTGCTAGGGCTGGTGTGCTGGGCCTCTATGGCCCAGGCCCAGAGCTTTAGAGTGCTGGCTTTTTTTACGGCTAAAAATGACGCGGCTCACATTAGTTTCGTGAAGGAAGCCCATGCTTTTTTTCTAAAGCAGGCTGCTATCAAGGGTTTTACCTATGATACGACCTCTGATTGGAACCGGTTGCGATCGGAGATTCTAAAAAACTATCAGGTGGTGGTGTTTTTAGATACCAGACCTGAAGAAAGCCAGCAGCGGCAAGCCTTTGAACGCTACATGAAAAACGGGGGAGCCTGGATGGGCTTTCACTTTGCCGCCTTTGCCCTTACGCCTTCGGCCTACGCTCAGAACTGGCCCTGGTATCACGAGGAATTCTTAGGATCGGGTGAATACAAAGGCAATACCTGGCGGCCGACTTCAGCGGTTTTACGCGTAGAAAACCAGCAGCATCCCGCTACTAGGCACCTTCCTGAAACCTTTCTTTCGGCTCCCAATGAATGGTACAGCTGGCAAAAGAATCTCCGGCAAAACCCCGCCATCAAGGTGCTGCTTTCGATTGATTCCCAAAGCTTTCCCTTGGGCACGGGACCCAAGCCCCATGAAATCTGGCAGCAGGGAGACTATCCCGTCGTGTGGACGAACCGAAACTACCGCATGCTCTACGTCAATATGGGGCATAATGACCTAGATTACAGCCAGCAGCCCAGCCGGGAATTGTCATTTACGTTTGAAAATGCTACGCAAAATCAACTTATCCTGGATGGACTGCAGTGGCTGGGTAAGCAGAAAAGACAGTTAAAGTCTGAACTGAAGTCCCCCCGTTAGGCCCAGATACAAACCGTGAGTTTGCTTAGAGCTTACTTTTTCCCAGACTCTGAGTCCGTGAAGATCGGGTCCCGTTTCGTTTTTGAAATTCACCTGATTCAGCGATGGACCCGCAAAAATCTCCCAGCGTTCATTAAATCTAAGCGTGGGCAAAAGCCGAATGGCGTAGCGGTAATACTCGCGGTTTTTAAAATTAGTTAAGGATAAACTAGCCATCTCCAGATTAAGCCTGAAATGAGGCTGATCGATCAGGTGAGCGCCTAGTCCCCCTTCGAAGGCCACGAGTGAAGCGGCTTGCAGGTTAAAGCCCAGACCCAGAATTCCGTATAACACCCGGCCTCCCGAGCGAAAGGTAAGCAGCGTGCTAAGCGTTTCATCACTGCTGACACTCAGGGATTTTTCTCCACTTTTAACCAAGTTGAGCAGGGCAATGGGATAATCACTCGTATCGGCAATGTTGATAAGACCCGCCAGCTGAATGCCCCGTACGTTTCTAGCTACGTTGACTAGCCCACTGATTTGATTAGCCGCGTGATCGGCCCGGTTAAAGACGCCACTAATCTGCGTCTGCTGGGAATGATCACGGCTGATATTGCCTACCCCGGCCATTTGAAGGCCGGCTGACTTACCGGCCAGGTTAACCACCCCAGCCATTTGAACGCCTTTATAATCCTGGGCTACGACATTGGCTACCCCGGCCATCTGTAAGGCTTTGGCCGAATGGGCCACGTTGGCTACCCCCGCCAGCTGTGTACCGAGTACGGGACCTGCCGTTTGCGTATACACGCCGGCCATTTGAAGGCCTTTAGCCTGAGAGCGAATGTTAAGCCCTACGCCCGCCAGGGCTACGCCCGTTTCCGCCCCCGAAACCCCCACCAGAGCGTGCAGGGAAAAAGAATTCGTGTACTGGGCAGCCAGGCGGCCATTGCTGCTTAAAGGGTAAATCAGGCCAATGTGAGCCACACTGGTTTTGCTGGGCTGCTCTTGAGCCGAAAGCAAGAAACTATGGAAGGGAAGGGTGCAGAGTAAGGATCGGAAAATGAATGCAATCTTCATTGGTTTGGCTGAAAATGAATAAATGGACTACGATCAAGAAATAGCTAGTCATGCATGAAATCTAGATTTCCCAATCGCTACGAAGACAGTCGTAAGCCCGTTCCCCCTATGACCCTCAATTTTTTTTTAGCGAATCACTCCGGCCTTTTCTCACAGGCTTACGGATTCAGCGTCTTTTTAGGCATGAAGTAAAATCAAGGCTGTTAACAGGGCCAGCTAGCCAAAAGTAGTAGCTCCGGTTATAAAGCATATAGGTATTAATATGATAAGGTAATTATAAGTAAAATACAATTTATAGTCAGTGATACAGTTGGTATTTAATTAAATTATTTGTCTAATTATGTTTAATAATGCTTAAAAATGGATAAAATTCCATTTTTTCTATTAGCGATGCCATGAAGTCTTACTTGAAATAATTCTAAAATTTCTATATATTTAATTAGGTATTTATAAAAGCTGCCTAGTGTTTTTACTAGTAGGTATCTAAACTCATTCGCAATAAGGTAGGATACTAATTTCTATCCGTCTATTTAAGAATATACTAGTTGGAAGGGAAAAAATCAACCATTTTTTTTTGTTTCCCACAGACTAAAGGACTCATGATGCCCTCGGAAGGTCTAGGATCGAAAAACTTGAAAATGTACAAACACGCAAGGCTTTACTTACGCATTCATTTTAATTTTAAATGAATTGAAGCTATGTTAGCAGAGTATCAATCTAAACCCTTGCTTGATTATATCCGCCGCTTCGTGCCGCTAAATGCGGAGGAAATTTTATTGATAGAAAAGTATTTTCAGCCGCAGTCTTTTTATAAGAATGAGATTCTTTTTACTCAAGGAAAGCCAAGGAAATGGATTGCTTTTGTTGAAGAAGGCCTGCTACGAGCTTATCGTAAGGTTAAAAAAAGGAGGTTACGCTGCTTTTGAAGCAAGAGCATGATTTTATAGGCTCTTTAACGAGCTACTCCAATCGATTGCGCAGGCGTTATATTTGGCAAGCCCTTGAGCATACCCACGTACTGCTGATTGCTAAAGAGGATCATCTTCAACTCATGGAACGCAGTCAAAACTACCGGGACTTTGTTATGAAGCTACTGGAGCAGACCCTGACGGATTATAATTTTAGAATGGATTCACTGCTGAGTTTAGATGCCAAGGAGCGTTACCTGGAGTTTTTACAAAATAACCACCAAATGATGGGTAGGATTAATCAATACCAATTGGCTTCTTATTTGGGTATAGCACCTCAATCCCTGAGCCGTATACGTAATAAGCATTATCGGAATACGTAATCTTCAGTTTAGTCTACGCTTACCAGCTGTACTCGATGGCTAGTTGTCCCCCCAGCCAGACCCGACTGTTTCCCACGTGGGCACTGGGTAAATGCCGGGCGGGTTCGGATAAATAGGACTGGGGAAAAGCGGTCTGCTCGGAGTGATAGAGGGAAGCCGTAGGCCCGGTGGCAAAGGCTAGATGCCTATTTTTTTTCCAGCGGAGCAGGGGCTGAAGGCGGTAGAGATTCGCCAGTTGATTCCAGTTGCCCTGATAGAGGCTTTGAGAACTGAATTCGGCGGCAAAATCTAGACGATCGGTTAAGGCAAATTCCCGGCCAATGCCTAGGCCAAATGTAAAAACTTTACGCTGATACGTAGGAGAAAAGCCGGCAATCAGCATGGTATAAAAATGCGGCGTACCACTTTTGAATTCTAGTTGCAAGGGAACGAGTTCATTGGCTGAAAGCGAAAGCGTTTTTTTGCCATTTTTAGTCAGGTTCACCAGCCCGATACTGGCTCCCGATGAACTATCGGCCTGGTTGATGATGCCGATTTGAAAGCCTTTTAAATTTCGGGCGTAATTATACAATCCCGCAATCTGAATGCGGGCATTTTCGCCCGAATGAGCATTGAAAAGCCCCGAAATCTGCAACAGGCTCGATCCTTTTTTGATGTGATTGGAAAGGCCCGCAATTTGCAGGGAATGATGGGCTTGCCGGGTTACATTCATCACACCCGCGATTTGAATCGCCCGGTCATTAAGCCGGGCAAAGTTATGCACGCCCGAGAGTTGCAATCCGCGTAGCGAGTCGGCAATGTTATTATGAAGTCCGGCGATTTGCACGCCCCGAACGCTGCCTCCCACCAGGTTAAATAAGCCCGCCACTTGCAGGGAACGAACATGGTTTTTGGTGATATTAAACACGCCAGCTATTTCCACACCATTCACTCCCGCGTTGTAGCCACCCAGCAGGTTCAGAGAAACTTTATTGACAATCTGCGTGCTGAGTCGACCCCGGCTGCTAAGACCCGGCGTTAAAGCAACCTGATAGGGCAGGTTAACAAAAAAAAGACCCAGGTTTTGACTTTGACTCCGCAGACGGCGGGAAAGCAGAGCCCGGCCGATCCAGCTATTTTCTCCCCCCGAATTTTGATTAACGGTTACTTCCTGTAAATACACCGCTTTAGGCTTGAGGCGAATGATTATTTCTTCATCGGGCGGAATCACCAGCGTCGTATCGCTATAGCCCAGACGGCTGATGGTAAACAAAGGCGTTGTTTTCTGGGCTTTGATACGCAGGCGGAACCGGCCCTGGTCATTACTAGAGGTTGCCGTGAGCCGCGTTTTATCATAAATACTGGCCAGCTCGACCTTTTCACCCGTTTCATCGTCGAGAATCGTGCCGCTTACACTATAATATCGCTCGGTACTATTGAGCTGAATGATGAGGTAGTTACCCGTCTGTTTATACAAAAACCGATCTCCCAGCAGCTGATGAAGCGCGTAGTTAACCGTTTGCTGATGAAGGCGAAGGCTAACGAGACTGTCCTGATTAAATAAATGACTGTTATAGGAAAAGGAAAAGCCACCCAGATCTCCCATGCGCTGTAAAACCCGGGAAACAGGCTCTTGCTGAGCCGAGATGCTGATCGTTTTCGAAAGCAGATCCTGACTCCAACCAAGCTGACTGCCCAGGGTAAACAAGCAGAGAAACAAAACAAAACAGATACGCTTCATAAAGCAGTGGATGGGTATGTAAAAAGCAAAGCAGATACTCCTCTAAGCAGGGGAATTAATCCATGAATTCCCAGGCACTTTGGTAGGCCTGGTGCTGCTCGGCGTAGGCAATAAAGTTGGCGTAGAAATCAAACTGCGAAAGCGTCGCACTGTCGCCCACAATGACGAGCTTTTTGCGGGCCCGGGTCATGGCTACGTTCATGCGGCGAATATCGGAGAGAAAGCCGATTTGACCCTGGGCATTACTGCGGGTCATGCTGATGTAGACAATATCACGTTCCTGTCCTTGGAAACTATCAATCGTATTGACGGATATGCTTTGCTGATAAGGCTGCAATTCCGGCGAGTGCTCGACTTGTTCTTTGAGTAAGTGAATCTGCTGTTTATACGGAGAAATGACGGCAATGCTGGGAAAATGCTCCGGGCTGTAGCGGTGGTGTAACTGCTCGACTAGTAAGCGTAAATGCTTGATGGTGAAGGCCGCTTCTTCGGGATTGGTCGAAGAGGTACCTTCCAGCTTTTCTTCAAAGCCACAACCCGCCGTGTCAATAAAGGCCAGGGGAGCTTCCTCGGCAAAGAGGCGGTGACTAGCCACCGAGGCGTGAGCCTTTAACTTGCCTTCGTAAAACACCTGAGAAGAATAACCCATGATGACTTCGTTCATGCGGTATTGCTGCTGTAAGAGCGTAACGGCCTCTGGGTAAGCTTCCACGCATTTTTCTAGTAGAGTTTTGCTGAGCCCTCTAGCGGCGGCTTCACTGGATTTAATGGTGGGAGAAAGCTGGAAGTGATCTCCGGCCAGCACTACCTTTTTAGCCTTTAAAATGGGAATCCAGCAGGCGGGCTCCAGGGCCTGTCCGGCTTCATCAATAATGACGGTATCAAAGCGAAGACTTCGAACCGTATAATGATTCGAGCCCACCAGCGTAGCGGTGATGACCTGGGCTTTACCCACTAAATCATCGATGGTATATTCCTCGAGTGCCGTTACTTCTTTCATGATGCGGTGGGCTTCATCAAAGAGAGCTTTTCGCTGCTGGCGTTCAGCGGGCCCGAAATTACGCTTGTATTTGTGGGCCATGTTTTTAAACTCCTGCGCCCGTTTTTTTAATTCCTTAACTTCTTTATTACGGGTATGATCGGCCATCTTGTGATCCAGCGTCAGGGCCATCAGCCGCGAAGAAACCCGGGCGGGATTACCTACCCGAAGTACGTTAAGGCCCTGATCCGAAAGCTTTTCACTCAGCAGATCAACGGCCGTGTTACTAGGTGCGACAACGAGCACTTTTTCATGGTGATGCTTGACGAGAGTCTTGATGGCCTGCACCAGCGTGGTGGTCTTTCCTGTGCCCGGAGGGCCGTGTACGATGGCTAACTCGTTGGCTTGCTGAATGGTGATGACCGCCTGAGCCTGAGATGAATTCAGGGTAGGCTGCGGGTGTGAAAATACGTCAGTATTAAAACTGGGGGTGTGCTCACCGGTAAGAATGCGAATAAGCCGTCCTTCGGGCTGCGTGCTTTTTTCAGATGCAGCGTTTAAGGCCGCCTGCATTTCATCGTAGGCGTTGTCATCGAAGAGTACGTCGACGCCTAACTTACCGTCCCGGCTCCACTCGGGCAGCTCGTCGGTTCTCAGCGTCAGCCTGAGGCGGTTACCACTTTGATGGGCAATCACGCCTTCAACCCGGTCGGTCTGGGGATTGTGATTGGAAAACAGCACGGCGGGCATACCGAAACGGAGTTGATGGGGCAGATCCTGATGCGTCGTTCGCTCAAGGTCTACCGTCAGGTAATCACCCCGACTCATTTCCGTGCCCCGGATGGCGATGGGATACCAGCTGAGTCCGCTGGCTCTGCGTTCCGCCACTGAAGAAGTTTGAGTTAAACGCAGGTACGACTGCCGATCTTCCTCCCGCTCAATTTTGAGTAGTTCCGTGAGTTTTTTAAAGTAATCCATGCACAAAGGTAAGCCCCTTTTGGCTTGCCCGTATTTCTTTGCAAGTAAGTACCCGGATTAATACTTTTCTAATCAAAGATCAATCAGAGGATTAGAACCGGGCCGATCCGGAGCGGATTTGTTTGGGCCTAAAAATAAATTTATCCATTTTTGCGTACAGCTCGAGTTGGCATGACCGAAAAATTTACTCTTTTCAGGTAGGAATCAACTACCCATTCAAGGACGAGTGCAAACCAAGCAGATTGCTCGAAAGTACTTATTAGTTAGCGTGAAACAACCTCATTGATAAGCCTGTTATTCCCCCTCTGGTTGGGATTAATTACGACCGCACGATTGCGTTAAAAACAAATGAATTCAAAAAAAAGATTTTTGCTAATAGCTCCCTGGGATTATCAATTATACGCAGTAATTGAAAAAAATCTGATTCATTTAGGCTATGAAGTAGTTGTATTACATAACAATACGTACCCCTTCGTTTATAAAGACAAACGCCAGCGAACGACTAATTTTTTAAGAAAAACCTTTCTCAACGATAAAGGCTACAAAAACGCGTTAATCCGAACCTATTCAGATTATAAGCGAATGTCGGTGGTTCAGAGTTACGATCATTTTGACGTTACGCTGGTGATCAGGGCCGATTTTTTTGATACCGAATTATTACTGGAAGCCAGGAAAAGAAGTGATAAATTCATTTCGTTTCACTACGATGGTATTTCCAGAAATTTGATGATCCTGCCCCGGATTCACCTATTTGACCACTTCTACGTCTTTGACCGGCAGGACGTGATTACCTACCAAAAATACGGGGTGGAGTACGCTCCTAATTTTTACTTTGATTATCCGGAAGAAGATACTGAATTAACCGAAGGAGAGGTTCAGAATAAAATTTATTACATCAGTTCTTATCATCCTTCCCGGCTGGATATTATTCAGTCTTTTTACCGGTTTATTAGCAGCAAAATCAGTCCCGTTCAGTTTGATTTTGTTTATAATCACTACGACGAGCATAACATTCCGGCCTTTGTAAAGGAAAATTTTACCTGTCATCACCGGGTGCTTCCCTACGAGTATCAACTCCGGATGATTCGAAACAGTGAGATTATTCTTGACTTCTGTATTGATGAACACTCGGGCTTTTCCTTCCGGATTTTTGATGGCATTAAGCTGGAGAAAAAAGTCATCACCACTAATCCTTACGTGGTAGACGAAGACTTTTATCATCCCAATAATTTCTTTGTATTAACCGAAGAAAACAAGGAAGAATTAGATGCCTTTCTTGAGTTACCCTTTGTAAAACTCGATGAAAACATTCGTCGTAAATATTACCTGGGTAACTGGCTTGAAGCCGTTACCAATTACCCTGTTAAGCCTTCCAAAGCCCTGGCGGAACCGTTAATTAGCGTCATTATTCCTTGCTACAATAATGAACGGGTAATCATTGAGGCCATTGAGTCGGTTGAAAAACAGACCTATTCCAACGTTGAAATGATCGTAGTAGATGATGGCTCTACGGATCAGACGGCTGAGGTAGTCAGAAATTATAGCCGGGGTAAATCCAATATCAAGTTCTTTAGCAAACCCAACGGCGGTCCGGCCTCAACGCGTAACTACGGATTTGACCGCTCCAGTGGCCAGTTTATTGTCTTTCTCGATGGCGATGATCGGCTTCACCCGGATTTTATAAAGGAGCATTTTGAAATATTCAGAAAGCACATTCATCTGAGCCTGGTGTATTCCAATGCCGAGTTTTTTGAAGGAAAAACCGGTCCCTGGCATATCATTGACTACAACAGTGATGAGTTTCTAATCTCGAATGCCATTCCCATTTTTGCTATGGTTAGTGCGGCGGCTTTCGAGCGGGCGGGTAAATTCGATGAGCAGCTTAAGGGCCTAGAAGACTGGGAGTTATGGATTCGGATTTTGACTAAGAATAGTCACGTCTATAAAATCAAGAAACCCCTGTATTATTACCGGAAAAGAATCGAGCAAAATTCGCTGACGGATCACGCTGATTTTCACGTGGACTCGGTTCAATACTATCATTACATTTACAATAAACACCTTGATGCCTACCGGGCCAGACACCTGGATTTACTGCACTTGCTCGATAGTCATCGCCATAATAAGTCCATCTATCAGGATTTTGTAAAATACCGCCGGAAGTATTACTCGGTTTGGTATCGTAAATGGTTCTATTACTTCTTTAGAAGAGAGAAATACAATGAGATTTTTTCTCGTTAACTACCTAATTTAAATTCCCATGAGCCAGTGGTTTAAGCCTTTATACGTTATGATGGGCCTCTGCATTGTAAGCCTAGTGTCGTGCGATTCGAACGCTTCCAAGGAGAGTCCGCATCAGCCGGAGTCGGCTCTCAATTCCTTAAGTGAAGCCGAAGTCAAAGAAGGCTGGAAACTCCTTTTTGATGGGAAAACTACCCAGGGCTGGCACGTGTATAACCACGGTGATACGACTTCGAAATGGTCCGTAGAAAACGGGGAGCTTTGGTGTAATCCTAAATCCCAGGCCGGTGATTTTGGAGATCTCGTCAGCGATGCCACCTACCAGAACTTTGAAATGACCTACGACTGGAAAATTGCCAAAGGAGGTAATGGGGGCGTATTTATTAACGTCCAGGAGAGTGAGAAAAATCCTACAGCTTACATGACGGGTCTGGAAATGCAGTTGTTAGATAATGAAAATGGCGAGGAGCGGCATAAGATCAATCCTACCCACTGGGCGGGTT
>CAJYHS010000062.1 GCA_913774715.1 uncultured Siphonobacter sp.
CATTCATTGTAAACCCCTGTTGGTTGATATTATTCAACGTTCCAATGAGCGAAAATTGCTGATCTTTTGCGAAGCGATTCAGATTCAGACGCCCTGCATACCGATGTTCAGAACCATATCCTGCCGAGCCCGTGCCGAAGATACCTTTCTTGAAATCTTCCTTCAATTCCAGATTAATCGTCTTTTCCCGTGTGCCATCATCTACACCCGAAAACCGAGACTGTTCCGATTTTCGGTCGAATAACTGTACGGCCTTAATGGCTTCAGCGGACAGGTTTTTCGTAGCCATTTTCGGATCCGTGCCGAAGAATTCTTTTCCATCCACCAGAATTCGTTGCACTTCTTTGCCGTGAGCCTTGACGGTTCCGTCACTTTCCACTTCCACACCCGGCAATCGCTTCAGCAACTCTTCGACGGTCGCGTTTGGGCGGGTTTTGAAGCTGTCAGCGTTGAATTCTACGGTATCATGACGCATCGTAACCGGAGCTTTTTCGCCTTTCACGATTACCTCATTCAAATCTTTGCCTTTAGCTTTCAGTCGAATCGTACCCATCTCGGGTTTATCAACTAAGGCTTCATAGACCGAATAGCTCAAATGAGTTACCCGAAGGATGTAAGAGGGAAGCGTCAGGCTTTTAAAGGCAAATTCACCATTGCTGGCACTGTTCGAAAATTCAAGCAGCGTTGAATCTTTCGCGTCAAGTAATAGAACTGAAGCATTGGGGATGGCTGTGCCGGAGGAGTCGGCCAGCTTGCCTTTCATATTCCAGCGGGTTGTCGTCTGAGCGGCAGACCAGCCTGAAATCAGCATTAGAAAAAAGAGGAGTAGGTATCGGTTGTTCATGGGAAAAATCATTTCTCAGCACGAAAGTACCCGACCCTGAAAAAGTAAAGGGTTAACAAACCTTTCTTTAAGGTTAAATAAGGTTAACGTCGGAATAGGGGAGCGGAAACTCAGGAACTAACCTTAAAACTCTAAACCGAAAATTCTGGATTTCATGTAAAACCGACTAATTTTGCGGCGTTTTTATAGTTTTAGGAATGATTCGTTTGGGTAAGATTTTTTGGTTTGCAGGACTGTTAGGTTGGATACTCAGTAGCTGTTCTTCAGAGGAGCAGGCAGGCGTGCGTATACCACCGCTTCCAAACATGAATGAAGGTTTTTCTACTCCTAAAGCTCTGGATTTTTTAAGTCAGGCCATCCGACAGTATCCTGATTTAGCGGAAAATTATCAGAAAAGAGCAGAGATTTATCTTCAGCTATCTGAACTGGATGCGGCTTTGGAAGATATTAACACGGCTATCAACCTGAAGCGAAATACGGGTCGATATTATGTAACCAAAGCTCGGATTTTACGAGAAAAGAAGCAGATTGATGAGGCTTTACAGGCAGCCCAACGGGCGGAAATTCTCAATGAACGGAACCCGGATTTATACGTTTTGCTGGCGGACTTATATCAGCGGGTGAATCAGCTGGGAAAATCCCGGCAGTATTTGGCCCGAACTTTACAGATTAATCCGTACTACGGAGAGGCTTATTTCTACCGGGGAATGATTGCGGCTAAGTTGGGAGATACCACGGCAGCAATGGTGTTATTCATGCGAACACGGACATTGGTGCCCGGATTTTTAGGTGCGTATCAGCAGCTTTCTTCGATTCATTATCAATTAAAAGATTATCCGAAAGCTCTGTGGTTTGCTCGTGAAGGCTTGAATTATTACCCCAAAGATGCTGATTTGCACTATCGGCGGGGCTTAGCTTTCACGCATACGGCTCAGATAGATAGTGCTTACGCGGAATTTAACAAAACCTTAAAGGTAGAACCTGAGCACCCGGGAGCGAATATGTACGCGGCATCTATTTTATTTGGCGTGGAAAAGGCTGCTCCAGCACTCAAGCATTTACGAATCGTTGAGAAAACAAACCCGAATTACCCTGGATTGAACTTTCTCATGGCTCAGTGCCTTGAATATACGGGAGACGATGACAAAGCAATGGATTATTATCTGACGGAAGCCAGAGAAAATCCAGCCAATCGTAAGGCAGTCGGAGGGTATTGGCGAACAAGGAGAAGGCAGTTGACCAATTATCCGTATTTACGCCAGGATGAAAGGTACCGGCCCGGACTGGCCGTTCCCGACAAAACCAACGGTACCACCGAAAGCGACTCTATTTGAGCAGTTGTCAGTTTGCTGTTGTTGGTTGTCAGTTTTGAGGCAATAGTTATTTGAAGTAATTTATAATATAAACTAGTTGGCTGGTCATATCTGCTGTTTGTAACGGACAACAGAAAACTAAAAACGGACAACTCGTGAGGCCCTCACGGACTTCGTATCTCCGTGATTTTTTAATTGTTCTATTTACTAAATACAAATGGAAAACCAAATCCAAATTACCCTGCCGGACGGAAGCATCCGTACGTTTCCGAAGGGTGTCTCCGGTCTGGACATTGCCCGTAGCATCAGCGAAGGCCTTGCCCGTAATGTATTAGCCGCCGTTGTTGACGGTCAGGTGTGGGACGCCAGTCGATCAATCGACTCGGACGCTCACGTAAAATTGCTGACCTGGAATGACACGGATGGAAAGTCAACCTTCTGGCATTCGTCTGCTCACTTGCTGGCGGAAGCTCTGGAAGCTTTATATCCTGGCGTAAAATTCGGTATTGGCCCTGCCATTGAAACCGGATTTTATTACGATGTAGACCTGGGTGATCACAAATTTTCCCAGGAGGACTTCAAGAAAGTAGAAGACAAAATGCTGGAACTGGCTCGTACGAAAGAGATTTTCACTCGGACGCCCATTTCTAAAGCAGAGGCTATTGCTTATTTTGAAGAAAAAGGGGATGAGTACAAACTGGATCTGCTAAAAGATCTGGAAGATGGAAAGATCACTTTTTACAATCAGGGCAACTTCACGGACTTATGTCGTGGACCTCACATTCCAGATACCGGATTCATCAAAGCTGCGAAAATTCTGAACGTAGCTGGTGCTTACTGGAGAGGGAACGAAAATAATAAAATGCTAACCCGTATTTACGCGGTTACCTTCCCCAAGCAGAAAGAACTCGAAGAGTATCTTCATTTGCTGGAAGAAGCCAAGAAACGGGATCACCGCAAGCTGGGTAAAGAGCTAGAGCTATTTACTTTCTCTGAGCGGGTAGGACAGGGCTTGCCTCTGTGGTTACCCAAAGGTGCGGCCCTACGGGAGCGTCTGGAGAATTTCCTGCGTCGGGCTCAGGTTCGGGCGGGTTATTTACCAGTAGTAACGCCTCACATCGGTTCAAAGCAATTGTACGTAACCTCAGGTCACTATGAGAAATACGGCAAGGATTCATTCCAGCCGATTCATACACCTGATGAAGACGAAGAGTTCCTGCTCAAGCCCATGAACTGTCCTCACCACTGTGAGATCTACCGTTCGAAACCACGGAGTTACCGGGATTTACCCGTTCGCTTTGCTGAATTCGGAACCGTATATCGTTACGAGCAGTCAGGTGAGTTACATGGTTTAACTCGCGTACGTGGCTTTACCCAGGATGATGCTCACATTTTCTGCCGCCCAGATCAGGTGGAAGAGGAGTTTATGAAGGTAATTGACCTGGTTCAATATGTATTCAAAGCTCTAGGTTTCAGTGAATATAGTGCTCAGATTTCCCTGCGTGATCAGGAAGATCGGGCGAAATACATTGGAACTGATGAAAACTGGGATCGTGCCGAGCAGGCCATTATTCGTTCTGCTGAAGCTAAAGGATTAAATACGGTTATTGAATACGGAGAAGCAGCATTTTACGGCCCTAAGCTGGACTTTATGGTCAAAGATGCTTTGGGTCGGAAATGGCAGTTAGGTACCATTCAGGTAGATTATAACCTCCCTGAGCGTTTTGATCTGGAATATACCGGTTCAGACAACAAGAAATACCGTCCGGTTATGATTCACCGGGCACCATTTGGCTCGCTGGAGCGTTTCGTTGCTATCCTGATTGAAAGTACGGCTGGTAATTTCCCACTGTGGCTTTCTCCCGATCAGCTGGCTGTATTACCGATCTCGGAAAAATACACCGATTACGCGAATGAAATTTTCCTGTTATTGCAGGAAGATGACCTTCGTGGTTACGTAGATCACCGCGATGAAAAAATCGGTAAGAAAATCCGTGATGCAGAGGTGTCAAAAACGCCTTTTATGCTCATCGTCGGAGAAAAAGAACAGGCCGAGGGAACGGTTTCTATTCGTAAGAAAGGCGAAGGCGACCTGGGCAGTATGCCAATCGGTCAGTTTATTGCCCTTGCTAAAGAGGAAATCAATAAAAATTTGCTTAAATTTCAGAAATAGCTGATCTTAGGCACATAATTTTTGAAGCCGTTAAATGAGGAAGCTCGTTTAGCGGCTTCTTCTCAGTTTTCAGTCAGGATAAGGAGGTTTCGGTATGATCTGTATCCCACTGAAAACTCGCTAACTGTAAAACTCAAAAAACACCAAATTAAGAAGTATGGCATTACGCCCCGGCGGTATGAACCGCAGACCTCCTGTAAGGAAAGAAGAACCCTACCGCATTAATCAATTGATTCGCGGAGTACAGCAAGTACGACTAGTTGGAGAGAACGTTGAACAGGGAATCCTTGATATTCGTCAGGCCCTGGAGCTAGCTCAGCAACAAGAACTGGATCTGGTGGAAATCTCGCCCAACGCAGATCCCCCAGTTTGCCGGATTGTTGATTACTCCAAGTTCAAGTACGAGCAGAAGAAAAAGCAGAAGGAACTCAAGTCCAAGCAAATTAAGGTAGTGATCAAAGAAATCCGTTTCAGTCCTACAACGGATGATCATGATTACGACTTTAAGCTCAAGCACGCGATTAACTTCCTGAAAGAAGGTTCGAAAGTAAAAGCTTATGTACAATTCTCCGGTCGTGAAATTGTATTTAAAGATCAGGGCTTCAACCTTCTGAAACGCTTTATGTCGGATCTCGAAGAACACGGAAAGCTTGAATCAGAAGCTCGTCTGGAAGGTCGCCGGATGAACATCATCATTGCACCTAAAGTGAAGAAATAAAGATTATTTCATAGATCAGAACCCTTCGCAACGTTTGCGAAGGGTTTTTCTTTATGCCAGCTAATTTGGATGGTTCTTTGACTATAAAGACGAAATAAATAGCGATAGGAAATAAAAATTGAATGCGTAATCATAGATAATATATTAGCATTTTTTCTTACCTTTGCGGTTCATTTCACAAATAGTACCTTTTTTATAACGTTAACAGGTTCAGTTTTATGCCTAAGCAAAAATCAAACTCGGGCTCCAAAAAGCGTTTTAAGCTGACTGGAACCGGACAAATCAAGCGGAAGCATGCCTTCCACAGCCACATTTTGACGAAAAAGTCTAACAAGCGTAAGGCTAACCTCGTTAAAACCACGCTGGTACATGAGTCAGATCACGCTCGCGTAATCGCTCTGCTTGCTAAGTAGTTTGTCACAAGACTTATTACTAGGTTTCCTTGTTTAACCCGACTAATGGCCTAAAGTGAGTTAAAAAGTTTTCTGTTTACAGTTTTCAATGAACTGACAACGGTAAACCAACAACTGAAAACTAATAGCTCCGCCAACGTCAAAAAACTAACACATTATGCCACGTAGTGTCAATCACGTAGCGTCTCGGGCACGTCGCAAAAAAGTGCTCAAACTGGCCAAAGGTTATTATGGTCGTCGTAAAAACGTTTGGACGGTAGCTAAAAATGCCGTTGAACGTGGTTTAAATTATGCTTACCGCGATCGTAAGCAGAAAAAACGGAATTTCCGTGCTTTATGGATTGCTCGTATCAACGCCGGTGTTCGTCAACACGGTTTGAGCTACTCTCAATTCATTGGCAAATTGCATAACTCAGGTATCGAACTGAATCGTAAAGTACTTGCTGACTTAGCTATGAACCATCCTGATGCGTTCAAAGCCGTAGTTGATCATGTGAAATGATTTGTAGAATAGATATTCGTATCTACCTATAAAAAAGACCTCCGAGTAATCGGAGGTCTTTTGCTTTTATATGGCGTCAGAATGACAGAAATAGAAACAGGAGATAAATTATAACTGACGAAAAGACATTTCAGTTTTATTCCGTTTCGGTAGCTTCGGTTTTTAAGGCCACCCATTGATTGTCAACGGTTTCTCCTACAATGTAAACCTGAATTTCTACTTCACCTACACGGTAAACCTGGGTGTGTGTTAATTGAGTCGTTACATACGATTTAAGTTTCTGGAATCGTTCAAGCGTAGCGATTTCTTCCTCTCCAAACCAATCGTAGCTTTTCAATAAGGGTTTAAAGAAGGTATCAAGTCGCTGCGTTTGAATGGGTGTATCTGCGTGCAGGCTTAATAGTTTTATAAAATCCTCTTTCTCAGGCTGGTGCTCACCTTCCCACTGCAAAGGTGTTACATCAAAAGGGGCATCTGATTCACTAGTGTAGAGAAGACCTTCTACTTCCTTTTTTAAATTTTCAATTAATTGGTTGGATGCCAGTCTGGTTGTCATGTAACGTTGAAGGTTTATACTGGATTTTATAAGTGATTTTCCGGTATTGTTTTTGGGTAAATTTCTAATTAGTTATGCAGAAGTCAAATTAAATTTTTCAAATCAAAAAGTACTTACTAGGAGTTAGTTCGTACATATTGATATAATACCAAAATTTACAAACCATGTTAGATCAGCTGCTAGACATTATTAAGAATCACTCACAGGATGCGGTAGTCAATAACCCTGCCGTACCGAATCAGGATAATGAAGCTGTACAAAGTACACTTTTGACGTCCATCGTACAAGGTTTTCAGGGCGAAGCTGCCAAGGGTAATATTAGTGGAATTATGGAATTGCTTTCTGGTAAACAGGATGTTAATCAAAGTCCCGTTGTTTCAGGAATTTCCCAAAATGCCATAGGAAGTTTAATGGACAAATTTGGCATTAGTGGGGCAACGGCTCAAAGTATTGTTGGGGCTGTATTACCCATCGTACTGAAGACCGTAATCAGTAAAATGAATAACTCCGGCGATAGTTCTATGGATGCTAATTCAGTACTTGGTTCACTATTAGCGGGTTCTGGTGCCAATACCGGTGGCTTTGACTTTAGTCAAGTCACCAGTGCTCTGGCCGACGGAAAGCTGGACATGAATGATTTGAAAAACATTGGAGGAAGCCTGTTTGGGGGTAATAAAAAAGAACACAAGGAAGGCGGCCTAGGGGACATGCTGGGTGGATTATTCGGAGGAAAGTAAGGTAAAATGGGAAGGTCTGATTTCAGATCAAATTTGTAATGTCCGCAGAATTATTTCTGCGGACATTGTTTTTTACTGTCAATCTGTCATAAATGCAACAAAATATGACGATAGGCACGGGGATTTAGATAATAGAGGCATATCTACCGATAACCGAGAAAATAAAAACAATATAATTATCATGGGAAAAATCATTGGCATTGACTTAGGTACAACGAACTCCTGCGTTGCAGTAATGGAAGGCAACGAGCCCGTTGTAATTCCAAATAGCGAAGGACGTCGGACTACCCCTTCTGTCGTCGCCTTTATGGATAATGGTAATGGCGAGCGTAAAGTAGGTGATCCTGCGAAACGTCAGGCTATTACTAACCCTACGAATACGATTCAGTCGATTAAGCGTTTCATGGGTAAGAGTTTCTCTGAAGTACAAAATGAAATGAAAACCATTTCGTACAAAGTCGAGCAAGGCCCTAACAATACTCCTCGCGTTCGCATTGGCGATCGCCTGTACACACCACAGGAAATCTCAGCTCAGATTCTGACGAAAATGAAGCAGACGGCTGAAGATTATCTGGGACAAACGGTTACGGAAGCCGTTATTACGGTACCTGCTTACTTCAACGATGCAGAACGTCAGGCTACGAAAGAAGCTGGACAAATTGCTGGTCTGGATGTAAAGCGGATCATCAATGAGCCTACGGCTGCTGCTTTGGCCTTTGGACTGGACAAAAAGCACGACATGAAAATTGCTGTGTTTGACTTAGGTGGTGGTACGTTTGATATTTCAATCCTTGAATTAGGTGATGGTGTATTCGAAGTAAAATCAACCGATGGTGACACGCACTTAGGTGGTGATGACTTCGATCAGGTAATCATTGACTGGTTAGCTTCTGAATTTAAAAATGATGAGGGCGTAGATCTCCGTCAGGATGCTATGGCTCTTCAGCGTTTGAAAGAAGCTGCTGAAAAAGCTAAAGTTGAACTTTCTTCTTCAAGCCAGACGGAAATTAACCTTCCTTATATCTTCCCCGTAAACGGTATGCCTAAGCACTTGGTGCGTACGCTGACTCGGGCGAAGTTCGAACAACTGGCAGACGGCCTGTTTGTACGTATGATGGAACCCGTTCGTAAGGCAATGAAGAACTCTAACCTGAGCACTTCTCAAATTGACGAAGTAATTCTGGTGGGTGGTTCTACCCGTATTCCTAAAGTACAGGAAGAAGTAGAGAAATTCTTCGGTAAGAAGCCTTCTAAAAACATTAACCCTGATGAAGCAGTAGCGATTGGTGCTGCGGTTCAAGGTGGTGTATTAACGGGTGAAGTGAAAGACGTGCTTCTGTTAGACGTTATTCCTTTATCATTAGGTATTGAAACCATGGGTGGTGTCTTCACGAAATTGATCGATGCCAACACCACGATTCCTACTAAGAAATCAGAAACGTTCTCTACGGCGTCGGATAACCAACCTTCGGTTGAAATCCACGTATTGCAAGGTGAGCGTCCAATGGCGGGTCAGAACCGTACGCTGGGCCGTTTCCACTTGAGTGATATCCCACCAGCTCCTCGTGGTGTTCCACAAGTAGAAGTAACCTTCGACGTAGATGCCAACGGTATTCTTAACGTATCTGCTAAAGATAAAGCAACCGGTAAAGAACAGAAGATTCGTATTGAAGCCTCTAGCGGCCTGAGCGATGCTGAGATTCAGCGGATGCGTGACGAAGCAGTAGCAAACGAAGCTTCTGATAAAGCAGAACGCGAAAAAATTGAAAAACTGAATGCGGCTGATTCACTGATTTTCCAGACGGAGCGTCAATTGAAAGAGTACGGTGATAAGCTTTCTGAAGGTAACAAATCTGCTATCGAAACAGCTTTAGCTGGTTTACGTACCGCTCACCAGAGTCAGGACGTAGCAGCCATTGACGCTGCTTCAGAGCAGTTGAATAATGCCTGGACGGCTGCTTCTACAGAAATGTACAATGCGGCTAATGCTGGCGGTGCTGCTGAAGGTCAACCTACAGGTGATGCTAGTCAGGCTCAAGGCGATGGCTCAGCAAATGATAAAGATGTTCAGGACGTAAACTTCGAAGAAGTGAAGTAATGTATCCTGAATGAGGTAATAAAAAGACCGATGCTTGTAAAAGTATCGGTCTTTTTATTATTGGCTTATGCCGAAGAAGATAAAAAATTTATCCTATAAAGAAGGCCCGCAATAACTTTATTGCGGGCCTTCTTTATGGGAACGATATACCTTATTTGGGCATTAACACTGCTGAAATTACGTGTACAATCCCATTTTTTTGCTGTTGGTCTGGTAATACAATTACTGCCTGATGGCCCTGTTCGTCAGAGATGACAAATTGATCATCTTTTTTGGAAACCGTAAGGTTTTGAGCAGTCATGGTTTTTAAAACCGTTTTACCCTTCCCTTTATTAATTGCATCTTCCAGATTGGCAGCCGTCCATTTTCCCGTTACGACATGGTGAAAAAGCGTTTTACGAAGGGGATTCGTATTATCTGTCGATAAAAATTGCTCTGAGTTTGGAACCGCTTCAAACGCAGTATTCGTTGGAGCAAAAACGGTAAATGGGCCCGCCGTCGATAATGTATTTTTAACTCCTGTTTGAGTAAGAGCTTTCGTGAAGTCACTGAGGTCTGGCGAAGCAATAGCGTTCTCCGAAATATTTTTCTGAGCAGTCATAACGACTGCCAATTTCTTTGGCTCGCCCTGATTAACTGAATCTTTACTCTGAAAGTTAGGAGCAGTTTTGATATTTTGAGCTGCTTTGGCAAAAGAACCCATCTGAGCCTGAGCCGCAGAAAATGAAGCCAATAGCATAGCTGAGAGAATGACCTTTTTCATGATTAGAGTGATTTGGGGATAGAATGAAATTGGGTTGAAAAATGGGTAGTGAACTATTAATATATACGCAAAAATAAAAGCCAGCGGCTGAGGAACAGAGTTAAGGATTGTTAAATAATCAATAGTTATTTCGGCTCCATCAGGGCATTGATACTGTGTACAACCCCATTCGTGCGTTTAAGGTTGGCTTCAATGATAGTAGCCCGATTTCCATTAGCGTCCGTCACGATCCACAAAGTGTCCTGTCTGGTAATGGTTAAAACCTGAGCCGCCATGGTTTTTAACTCTACCCGGCTAATACCTTTATCCTCCATCATGTGCTGGAAATTTTCAGTATACCACCGCCCCGGAACAATGTGATAAGCAAGAATCTTCCGTAGCTTATTGACTTGCGGGGGCTGTGTTAAAGCGGGCATTTCATCTGACTTATAAAAGGCAGAGTCCGTAGGAGCAAAGAAAGTAAAAGGACCGGCCCCTTTTAATGTATTGACAAAACCCGTTTCTTTCAGTGATTTTGCCAAAATAGAATGCGAAGAGGATTGACTGGTTTGTTCTCCTATATTCGTTCGTCCACCCGCTGCTATGGAAGGAGTTTCAGGTTTAGGAGTAGAAGGAGGAGTAGAACGACTTGGACTTTGCGTAGGTGCACAACCCCAGACTAGCAAAGCCAATATCCAAAGTTTCTTCATGATTATTAAGGGGTAAACGGCTGAGGGTTAGAACAAAATAATCATTCAAAGGTTTAACAACAGTACTAATTAATAAGGGGGTATTATAAAAATGCCCATTCATTTAAATCAGAGGCTGATTATAAATGAATGGGCAATAAAGTAATAATTAATTATTACTCGGCGGATTGTGCTTTTTCAAAAGCTGTAATGCTTTCTTCTTCAGCGTCTTCTTTCTTATCGGATTTAGGTTCGCTTTCAAAAGCGGCTACTGCTTCCTGCAAAGGTCTGAATTGATCAAGTCGCTGATTATCTGCTTCGTAAGGAACTACTTCAAGAATAGGCGTTAGAGAAACGTCAGTAATCTCGTAGTCATCCACCCGACCTAAAGCTTCTTCTACGCGATCATACGCCTGTTTAATCGAGTCGGCGTTCACGAGGAATGTAGCAGATGATTTTTTCTCTTTTTTTGCTTTTTCGTCGAAAGTAGTAATGACAATTTTAGCTTTAAACCACTTTAATTCAGGACCTTCAATATGAAAAACTTCCTGAACTTTCATCGGAGAAAGGCTCGAAACCCGGAAATCAGGGGCATTGTCACCTAATAAATCATACAAACGGGCTTCTGCATCTGTGAATGAAACGGCATCTAATAAATATGCTTCTGTAACGGTTTGAAACTTCCCTGCATCAATTTCTTTCGTAAATCGAATCTTACCTAAAAACCACGTAGCCATGTAAAATTGTTAAACTGTTGGATAATAACAGAAGGCAATTTACTAGATAGGAGACATAGAAAAAGGCCCGATGAAAGAAAAAATCACCGGGCCACATCTTTAGTTTTTTTGATTATTTAGAAGTTCCTGCCGTGTCTACTACGTGAATAATTCCATTTTCAGAATTTTGATCAGGCATACTCACCCGTGAAGTGGTGCCGCTTTCATCCGTTAATAAAATGGAATTATCGGAAAGGGAAGCAACAATAGTACCGCCCGACAGCGTTTTAAATTCTGCTTTTCCTTTTCCTTGCTCAATAGCTTCTTTGATTGACTTCGAAGTATATTTCCCCGTAAGAATATGATTGGAAAGCAATTTTGTGAGTTGTTCTTTATTTTCTGATTTCATCAATTCTTCAGAGGCCTGCGTTTTTTCAAATGCTTTATCTGTGGGAGCGAAGAGCGTAAAAGGACCGTTACTTTTAATAGTCTGCGATAAGCCCGTTACGTTTAGTGCGTTTGTGAACATGGAGTAATCTCCTGTGCTACTCAGGTTACTGACCAGGTCTTTTCGGGAATCATCCACCGAAGTTTGAGCATAAGTTACTGAAGCACTAAACATTAATAAGATTAACAGCTTTTTCATGGTTTCGAAGATTGGTAAGTAATACATCTTAAAAAAATGAAGCCAGGCAGCAAAGGAACAATTTGAATACCTGTGCGTTTGATAATAAGGCCCTTAAGGCTAACTTATTTACGCGTTTTTGTATGTTAAAGATTGCTTACGCTCCGCAATACTTCCATCCCTTACCCGAAGGCCACCGTTTTCCAATGGAGAAATATGAGTTGATTCCGCAGCAGTTACTGAGAGAAGGAACTGTTAGGGAAGAATCTTTTTTTGCTCCGCACCCGATTGCTGAAAAGTGGATTCTTACCACGCATACTTCCCAATACTGGGATGATTTACGCACGCTTCAGGTCTCCGATAAAATGATTCGGCGGATTGGCTTCCCATTAACGAAGGAGCTTGTTGAGCGGGAAATCATCATTGCCCAGGGTACCATCGACTGTTGTGCTTACGCTCAGGAGTATGGAATAGCCATGAATGTAGCCGGGGGAACCCACCATGCGTACGCAGACAAAGGCGAGGGCTTCTGTCTGTTAAACGATGTTGGCATAGCAGCGAATTACCTCTTAAAGAAAGAGTTAAGTAAAAAGATTATGGTGATTGATCTGGATGTTCATCAGGGAAATGGAACCGCCTGCATTTTTGAAAGAGAACCTCGCGTGTTTACATTTTCTATGCACGGAAAAGATAATTATCCCCTGCACAAAGAGAAATCCGATCTGGATATTGAAATCGCCACTCAAACCGGTGATGATGCCTATTTATCGGTGTTGTCTGAACAACTACCCCGGCTATTAGAAGAACAAAGACCTGATTTCTTGTTCTTTATTTCGGGCGTTGATGTACTGGGTACTGATAAACTAGGAAAGTTGAACTTATCCATTGAGGGTTGTAAAAAACGGGATATGCTGGTTTTCGAGGAGGCAAAAAAGCGTCAGCTACCCATCGTGGTAGTCATGGGTGGGGGCTATTCAAAACGACTGGCTGATATTGTAGAAGCTCACTGTAACACGTTTCGGTTAGCAGAAACGATGTATTTTTAATGTTGGATTAACGCGAGCGTCGTGTTTGCCGGTTCTGTTCTAATTCTTCAGAGATTTTATTTAATTTTTGCTCGGCTTCATGGCGAGCGGCAAGAGTGGAATCCGTACTAATCAAGGCATTATTTAATTGTACCCGCATATCTTTTTGAAAAGTCCACTGCATTATATTTCCAGCAATAGATACTACTAACAGGAGTATAATTAGCCCCGAATAAGAGCGTTTGTGTTGACGAGGACGATATCGTAATCCGTTTAAATAGAAAGGCATATACATGAATGTAAATGATCAGACAAAAAACAATTAGGATACCGGAGGAATACTGAAGCAGGTAAGTGTTAAGAATAGTATCTTAATCTCAAATGTTGAATGTCTATACAAAACACCAATCCTTTGGGTAAACCAGCTGAATGCATGGTATAAAATCATTCAGGGTAGGATGAGCAGCTTCTCCATTTTTGACGTAGTTTATTACGTTAAAAAAGACTACGCTGGGGCCGACTTTATGGACCCCAGCGTGTCTGCATTTCCCCCATTACAAACCATCTAACCGGATGAGAAAACTGGTTTGCTTTGCAAAGACAAATGAAAGGGTCAATGCTTAAGTTCATGTGAAGCAATCCTTAAAAACTACTGAAAATTTTGCTTTTTTTGAGGGAATGAAACGATAAATTGCACATTTCCGTCTTTAGACTGTACCTCAATTGTTCCGTTGTGAAGTTTAATGATTCGGTCTACAAGGGATAATCCAATGCCATAGCCTGAAGTTCGTACTGATTTTTGGCTGCGATAAAACGGTTGAAAGATCAAGCCAATCTCTTCTTCGGCAATATTAGATCGGTTGTTAAATATCAATTTTAACTCACTTTCCGAAGGCTCTACTGCTACGTGAACAATGTGATCAACGGAAAATTTACAGCCATTTTCCATGAGATTAATAACGGCCACTTTTAGTAGATAAGCATTTCCGTTCAAGGTCAGTATAGAGTCATCTTCAATGTCAGCGGGAAATTCAACTTTGATGGTATACGTTTCGTGTGTAGTTCTTAGTAAATCACGGGCATCCCAGACAATTTCGTCCATGCGAACGGCGGAAGTCAAAAAAGGCTGATTCTGATCAGACACTTTAGCCAACTCCAGCAAGGTATTGGAAAGCTGACTTAAATCACGGCTATCCGCTAATACTGAAGCCATGGTATAGCGGTATTCTTCGGAAGAGCGTTCGCGGAGAAGCGTAACTTCAAGTTGGGAAATAATCTTGGTTAAGGGATTTTTCAATTCGTGAGAGACGTTCGAAATGAACATATTCTGTAAACGGAAAGCCTGTTCAACCCGATCCAGAAGAGCATTAAATGTGAAGGTCAATCGACCGATTTCATCCTTCTCATTTTGGGTATTTACGCGTTTACTCAAATTCTGAGGATAAATTCGCTGGACTTCATTGATAACGGTAGAAATAGGCACTAACGCTCGTCCGGCAAAAAACCATCCCACTACAGCCACTAAAACGATGGATAGGGTAAAGGCGTAAATCATAATGCGTAGGAGTGCCCGCATGCTAAGCTGATCGGCTACATCTACAGCTCCGGCTACGCTTACCATACGCTCTCCTTCATTGGTATAGTATAATCCATAAATCTTGTATTCGCCCTTGTCAATTTTAAGTTCTTTATTCAGGCGAATCTGATTCAGTAGATTTCGATCCAAATTGAAATTAATAGTATCATTGGATCGATGATAAATCTCATTTCTATAAGTATATAATATTACGTTTTCCTTGAATAATAAATCACGATTTGACTGATCAATCAACTTTAAAGTTTCAGAATTAACTTCATTTTGATTCACTAATAATTCAACGGTACTCAATGCTTTTTGCCGAAGTCGGTAATAAAACTGTTCTTCCAGGTTGTACTTTCTGAAATAATAAATGGCCGCGAAAGCTACTAATACAATCACTGATACCAGCAGTGTAAATTGAATTGTTAGCCGGGTCCTGATTTGCATGGGGATTTAGAAAACTACGAAATGATAAGGTTGAATTTTAAACTAAAGAGAAGGCTCGAAGAAGAGTTCGAACCTTCTTTAATGGTCATATTTTAATCTTCTACTTTTAGGACATAACCCATCCCATATTGGGTATGAATGAGTCGCGTAGTAAAGTCCTTGTCTACTTTTTTTCGCAGAAGATTAATATAAACTTCAATTACATTTGTCCCGGTGTCAAAGTTAACATCCCAGACTTTTTCAGCGATTTCAGCCTTGGAAAGTACTTTTCCCTGATTGCGAAGCATAAATTCCAGGAGGGCAAATTCACGGGCAGTCAGGTCAATTTTCTTATCTCCGCGAATGACCGTTTTCGAGTCCAGATTCATTTCCAGATCTGTATACCGAAGGATATTGGATGCAATGGGCATGGAACCATTCCAGCGACGGGCCAACACGCGAATGCGGGCCAGTAACTCAGCAAATTCGAAAGGTTTGGTCAGGTAATCATCGGCTCCTGCGTCAAAACCCATCAGTTTTTCATCAATGCCGCCTAGTGCCGTCAATAGTAAAATGGGCGTTTCAACCCCTTCGCTGCGAAGCTCACGAGTTAATTCTACACCATTGAGACCGGGCATGATGATGTCCGATACTATTAAATCATAGGGATTTTTTTTCGCCAGATGTTTGCCAATCAGGCCATCGTAGGCAATGTCTACTTCGAATCCATTTTCCTCCAAACCCTGTCGGACAGACTGCACGGTTTTAGGTTCGTCTTCAATGATTAATAGCTTCATAATTCCTATGGTTTAAGCAAGTCGAAAGATCTTTTCGGAACTGCTACGCTAAATCAACTCAATTCTGGGTTCATGCTTACACCGTTGAAAACCGGTAGAAGATGCCCAGGGGTAATTTCTTATGGAATGAATCAGGTAGGTATAACTCCCCAAATTCAGGATTGCTGGTCTGACCAAAAATACGCAGAATCAAACTCTCAGCGATCAGAGCCGAGAAACTTAAAGAATAAAGATTAATCAAAAAGAAATGATTTTCGGGTTCAAGTAACTCCTTGCAGAGCTTTAATAACTCATTGATCTGCTCTTCTAATACCCATTTTTCACCATCGGGGCCACGGCCATACGCAGGGGGGTCAAGAATGATACCGTGGTATTTATTACCGCGACGAACTTCCCGCTTGACAAACTTCATGGCATCTTCCACTACCCAGCGGATATTAGTGAGTTCACTGAGTTCCATATTTTCCCTCGACCAGCTAATAACCTGCTTGATCGAGTCCACGTGCGTAACATCCGCACCCGCAGCTTTGGCAGCCAGGGAAGCCACTCCGGTATAGGCAAACAGATTAAGAACCTTAGGGGTTGTAACACCTAACGATTTGGTTTTCTGGTAAATGAAATCCCAGTTAGCCGCCTGTTCGGGAAATAGTCCTACGTGTTTAAAAGAAGATAACGCGAGTTTATACGTTAATTTCTGATTAGCTAACTGATACGTACCCGTCCAGCGTTCAGGCATTCCTTTCTTGGTAAGCCATTCCCCCTTTTCAGTATTTCCCTTTTCCCGTTTGAAATAGGCCTGAGCTTTTTCTTCCCATTCGGCATTGGTAAGGGTTTTATCCCAGATGGCCTGAGGTTCGGGACGAGCCAGCGTATAGGCACAGAAACGTTCGAGTTTTTCAAAATTGCCGCAATCGATGAGCTCGTAATCCGGCCAGGGAGTAGGGGTAAGTAATTTCATGATTCAATATAAAAGATAAAAAAGGACAGATGATTCATCATCACCTGCCCTTTTTTTATAAAAACTAAGATTAGTAGGCTACTTTGTTCAGGTAAAAGACATTCCGGCGGCCTTCCGCATCGTTGGTGATGCGTTGAAAACCCCAGGCCAGGAAATAGTTACCGTACCAGTAATCAACGTTTTCGGTACTATTCCGACGAACGCGGTCACCCATGTTGGTGGTAGCAATGGCCTGAGCCGTTCCGTCTTCCACAACCATATTGTTTTTGATTGTCTTCGAACGAAGGCTTCCTCTATCGCTATACACCAGCGTTACCTGGTTATTCTGAACGTTAGCTTTTACTTTCTCCTTTAATGACATCGTTTTCACTTTGTCAATTTCGAAGCTGTTATCCCAAATCAAAGCGGCTTTTTCAGGATCAATACCAGCGACCACTGCATGGGTATATTGCCAGCCATCAAACATTTGTGAACCGTTATTATACAGACCCCGGTTTCCAAAATAGAAGGGATTCAGGCTATACATGCCCCAACCCCAGCCGGGATAGAATCCGCCCATCGGGCTGCCCCAGGGACCGCCACCGTAACCCCAGGCATTATTATTGTTACGGAACGTAGCCTGAAATGCTTCGGCTACCAGAATCAGCTGACCATCTTTTTGAATCAGATCATGTAATAACAACTGGGTATTCAGTTTCAGATCGCTACCTTTTTCTTTTTTCCGTTGAACCTGACGCTCCCGACGTTCCTGATCACGGGGACTCAGATACGAGAAGAAATTCTTGAAATCAGTAAAACTGTAATACTTCAGCGGTAAAATTTCCTTATCTGTCACTTTACATAAGTAGATACCCTGAACCATACGGCCTTTCGTCTGCGACTGCATGTTGCGGTATCCGTACGTTCCAATCATCAGCTGCGTGCCGTCGGGAAGGGGCGAGAGTCGACCGTCCAATAAGGCATAATCCTCATCGGGGGTAACCACGATTTCGGAGAGCTGCTTTCCTTCATCGTCAAAAGATTTTACGACAATGGAATATTCACGGCTTTTCTGTTGAACGGCATACGTTACGTTCACCCGATTCGTTACCGAATCTACGTCAATAGCTTGAACCTCAGCTTTTCCTTTGAAAGAAGCATTCAGCAAACGATTCTGACGCGTTTGCAAATTCGTGTACGAAAGAATGGGCTGTTCGCGAACGACTCCGGCGATATAGATGCCATCGTGAAAAGCTTTAAACTGCGAGATTTCCATTTTATCCACCGAATGGATTTCAAATTTTTCGGTGAAACCGGGGCCTACGTAAACCTTGATGATCTCGTAAACATTACTCTTGTTTCGGCTAAAAAGCAGGTAGATGTTCTTCCCGTCATACGAATACGTCACGTATTCCAGGCCGTCCGTAATGGTTCCATCTACCGACCAGCTTCGATCCAGATTAGTATCGAAACGGTCAATGTGATACGAATTTCTTCCGGTTTGGGTTAAGAGCATCACTCCTTCCTGACCTACAGGAATGGTGAAGATGTTGGCGGTTGAGCTGGGAATCGGAATTTCCAGCCGCTTTTGCTGTGCAAATACATTCAAACTACCCAGCAGCAACAGGGTAATGACAAAGAGGGGGTTACGAATGTTCATGGCCTAATCCAATGATGATATCAAATTCTTCGGGCCGGACGGGGGAAACCGATAATCGAGATTGGCGAATCAGAGCAATGTTCTGTAAGCGTTCATCCGTTTTAATCGTTTCGAGCGTTACCGATTTAGGGAGTTTTTCAACGGGTTCCAAATCAACTACCACCCAGCGATCGTCGTCGGTAGTAGGGTCGGGGTACGCTTCCCGCACTACCTTCGCAATGCCTACAATATCTTTTCCTTCGTTGGAATGATAAAATAACACTAAATCTCCGACTGCCATAGCTTTCAGGTTATTACGAGCCTGAAAGTTTCTCACTCCGTCCCAGACGCCTCGCTTTTCTTTAACGAAATCATCCCAGGAATATTTAAAAGGTTCGGATTTGACGAGCCAAAAATTCATCGGTTTTTTATAACTGTTTTAAAATGAGGGCATCGTTAGCCAGAATTAGTACCTGATACCGCAATACGGTAGGCACTCGCTGGCCAGTTTCGGTATAATTAATGGTAATTTCTTTTACAGAATTACCGTCCATAACTACCGTGTAAAGCCCTTTATAAGTGGTTAATTTATTGTTTTTAATAACAGAAACCTGAACATCACTTTCGCTAAACGTAAAAGTCTGACGGAGATCGGTATTCGGGTACGCATAGCCAGCATTTCGGTAGACGGTGCGTTCATTGGCTACATCTTCTTCTGAAGAGTGCTTCCAGGTTTGATAGAGGTAATTCAACTCATCCGTATCTTGTGGAGTATCCTTGGTACAACTTGAAAACAGACCGATCAGGGCTACAATTACGAAAAGAGATTTAAGGTAATGCATAGTTCAAGAGAAATGGTTGGATAAATAATACGATGTTTTCCATGCAACAGATTCAAATAATGGAAATCGGTGCTCATCGTTTTGATTCCAAAGTGAGAAAATCCGCCCAAAGTATGTATTACTTCGGGCGGACGTAAAGACCTAGGGGAATTGAGGAAACTTCCGGAAATCAGGCTTCCTTTTCTCCAGGAATGAGCGTTGACCTTCCTTCGCTTCGTCACTCAGGTAATAAAGTAGCGTTGCATTGCCGGCCAATTCCTGAATACCTGCCTGTCCATCCAGATCGGCATTGAAAGATGACTTCAGCATACGAAGAGCAATGGGGCTATTAGCCAGGATCTTACGGCACCAGCTTACGGTTGTTTCTTCGAGTTCTTCCAGGGGAACCACTTTATTAACCAAACCCATGGATAAAGCATCCTGAGCGTCGTACTGATCACAGAGGTACCAGATTTCGCGGGCTTTCTTCTGACCCACCACACGGGCCAGGTAACTTGCTCCAAAGCCGCCATCGAAGCTTCCTACTTTAGGCCCCGTCTGACCAAAACGGGCGTTTTCAGCCGCAATGCTCAGGTCGCAAATAACGTGTAGTACGTGACCACCACCGATAGACCAGCCCGCTACCATCGCGATAACTGGTTTGGGAATTGAACGAATCTGGCGTTGCAGATCTAATACGTTCAGGCGGGGTACGGCATCTTCACCCACATAACCGCCATGACCCCGAACGGATTGGTCACCACCCGAGCAGAAGGCACGGCCGCCTTCACCCGTTAGGATGATAACTCCTACACGGGTATCCTGACGAGCCAGTTCCATGGCTTCAATCATTTCGCTTACCGTCAGTGGAGTGAAAGCATTATGCACTTCGGGACGGTTAATGGAAATCATCGCAATTCCTTCATAATAGAGGTAACGGATTTCACGGTATTCTTTAATTGTTTCCCAGGGCAATTTCCAGGAAAGAATAGGAGCAGTTTTTGGATTCGCACTCATTACTTTCGGATTTTCAGTTTTCAATCTCTTCGTCTTGGACTAAAGATTATAGATTAATACGGTCTTCTTCGCCTTCTTCATTATAGAAGAGTACATCCCAGGTGTGATCATATAACATCGTTACCTGAGCCACGAAACGATTGTATTTAAACGAACGACCCCACTCGTGTGGAGCTACCAGCGAAAGCAAATCTTTGCCATCCGCTTTTTCGTAGAGATACATCGTTTGACCAATAAAAGGTTCAAAATTAACAGTGGCGGTGTATACCCGTTCAGATATCTCAACTCTTCGCTGAATCTCCTTTGCCTGATCGAGTAGAGTTTTCATCTGACCTGCCAGCTGATCATACTGTTTACCCGTTTGCTGACGCATGGCCGTCAGAGCTTTTGCTTTAATTTTTCCCTCATCTTCAGGACGGATAACCGCACTGCCTGCATTATGAGCATAGGGAAGGAGGCCGGGATTTTCAGCCACCTGATCTGGTCTAATGGGGTTTTCGAACGCCCCTGCTTCCGTATTTTCCGGCATCGTACCGAGGTTTTGTTTGTTTGAAAAACGCCCAAAAATAGGGATTGTTTAGCAGGAAATGGGAAAGAAAAGGAAGGAATAGTGTAAGGAAATACGGATTGGCTCAGGATAAGAAAGAAATTCTAAAAAATAATTGGCAGTAGATAGGGATAATTTTAATAAGGTTCAGTTATTAAAAAACGTCGAACGTTTGCTTTTTGAAGAGTTTCTGGGTTTGGTTGTGCCGCTTTGCAATTGTCGGTTGTGATCATAATACTCCAAGGCCCGTTGCATATTCCGTTGATTGACGGCTACCAGATAAGGTTGCTTTCCCGGTACCTGCACGAGTTTGGCATCCAGTTTGTAAATCGTGCCTTCAGGAAAACGATTTAGTAAACGGGCAGGACAACTTACCGAAAGATCTCCCGGAACCATCTGATTACAAATGGTTTTCAGTCTTGGACGATTTCGACGGGTATCAAAAATTACCTGAGCGAAAAGGTCAAGAAAGTAACGTTGTTCGTCACTGGGGAGTAAAGAGAGTTGCATGAAGTAAGTCGGTAACAGAAAGACGAAATTAATGCATAACTCTCCTGAAATCAAGCCTTTGGCTGGAGTATGTTCGTAGGAATGGAAAGTTGGTGACTTAATTTTACAGACGGAATATTCCAAAGGCAAGCCAACCAGACCTCAGGAATACGTATCTTTGAAGCTGATTTTTGTTTTATCATTTTAGAGCAAGAGAGTATGCAATTAATTGACGGCAAGGCCGTTGCTGCCCGTTATAAGGATCAGATCGCCGCTGAAGTACAAGAATTAAAAGCCAGTAATGGCAAAACGCCTCACCTGGTAGCTATTCTGGTTGGTACCAATGGAGCCTCCGAAACGTACGTAGCCCATAAAGTGAAAGCTTGTGCTGAACTGGGTTTTAAGTCAACGCTGGTGCGTTTTGATGAAACCGTATCGGAAGCAGAATTGCTGGATAAAGTTCGGGAAATCAATGAGAATGACGACATGGACGGACTGATCGTTCAGTTGCCATTACCCGCTCATATTAACCCAGACCGGGTGATGGAAACCATTCATCCGGCGAAAGATGTAGACGGTTTTCATCCCATCAACATTGGCCGCATGGCAAAAGGCCTGCCTGCTTACATTTCAGCTACTCCCCAGGGCTGTTTGATGCTACTGGAGCATTATGGAATCGAAACGGCTGGTAAGCATTGCGTAGTGGTAGGTCGTAGCCAGATTGTAGGCTTACCCATGAGTATTCTAATGCAGCGTAATTCGTATCCAGGTAACTGTACAGTAACCATTACGCACTCGAAAACTAAAAATCTGGCCGAAATTTGTCGTCAGGCGGACATCTTGGTTGGAGCTTTAGGCCGTCCCGAATTTATCACGGCAGACATGGTAAAAGATGGAGCCGTTGTATTAGACGTGGGTCTGGAACGGGTCGCTGACGCAACCAAAAAATCCGGTTTCGCTCTAAAAGGTGACGTAAAGTTTGACGAGGTAGCCCCTAAAGCCAGCTTCATCACGCCTGTTCCGGGTGGAGTAGGTCAGATGACGATTATCTCTTTAATGCAGAATACGCTTTTGGCTGCCAAGGGCGAGATTTATAAAAAGTAATACGTATGGATGGCCGGAATACGCCCATTAGGGATATTCCGGCTATTTGTTTATTGCCAACCGACTTCATATAATTTTTGCTTAAAAATGGCCTCCAATTCTGTTCGGCAGGTGCCTTTACTGACACTGTTGCTGGTGGCTTGTTTAGTGGGTTTTTCGTTTGTTCCAGAAGAGTTTTGGAGCGAGTATGAGCTGAAACCTATTCGATTATTTTCTTCGATTGAGAAAAAACCGAGTGTAGATTCAGTTGAAATACCCGCATTAATCGCTGAGGAAAAAGAAGAAAGCATACCAGATTCAGTAACGGTTGCCGCCAAGGTAATTACGAAAGAGTCTGGGCTGATGACTCCTGTGCCCTGTCCCAAAGGCCAAACCTGTATTGAAGATTACGATTCAACGGGCCAGGGTCTCAAGCAAATCATGAAGGCATTGGCGGAAGAAGCTCAAAGTAAACCCGTTCGAATTGCATTTTTTGGGGATTCCTTTATTGAAGGGGACATGTTGTGTGGGGATTTCCGGGATACGCTGCAATCACTATTTGGAGGCAGTGGAGTAGGATTTGTACCGCTTACTTCTCCCGTTGCTAATTTCCGGACTACTATCCGCCATCAGTTCAGAAACTTTAAAACGTATTCCGTTCAGGAAAAGGTAGCCGGGGGACCACCTTTAGGAGTCTCAGGTTATAGTTTCGTTCCGGAAGGAAATAACGTAGTGAACTTCAAGACGGGCCGCCCTTACGGTCCCAGTCATTTTGAGCGAGTTCGTTTATTTTACCGGGCTAATCAAAACGGCCGCGTAACGTACACCCTTGGAGCCAATCCCGAACAGTCGGATACGCTGACTGGTCAAGGTTATCTGACCGAACACGATCTGCACACCTCGGTTAATCAGGTAAGCCTGTCTTTTGGAGGAAGCTTAGCCTTATACGGATTAAGTTTTGAATCAGACCACGGGGTATACGTCGATAACTTCAGTGTGCGGGGTAACTCGGGGTGGGGGTTGCTAGGCGTCTCGGAGTCCATGTACCAGCAGTTTAATAAGCTGCAACATTACAAGCTC
The DNA here is from genome assembly GCA_913774715.1 of uncultured Siphonobacter sp. Lineage (GTDB taxonomy): Bacteria > Bacteroidota > Bacteroidia > Cytophagales > Spirosomataceae > Siphonobacter. The sequence goes on from CAJYHS010000062.1 coordinate 23,567, forward strand.
GTGATTTTACAATATGGCTTGAATGTGATTCAGCCCAATACCACTCAGCTGGGTTGGTATGTTCCTAAAATGATGGCGGCTATCGATCGTATCAAGCGAGGTTTTCCTGAAGCCAGCATTCTTATTATTGGGGTATCGGATCGGAGTATGAAGCAGGAAGAGAGCTACGTGTCTTTTCCCAGTATCCCTTATTTGATCGAAGCTCAGCGAAAAATGTCCCAGAAAACCGGAGTTACTTTCTGGAATTTATGGCAAGCCATGGGAGGCGAAGGTTCCATGGTGAAATACGTGAATGCGGGGCTGGCCAATAAAGATTATACCCACATGAAATATGCCGGAGGCCGCAAAATTGCCCGCCTTCTTACCAAAGCATTTTTATTTGAAAAGAAAAAATATGATCAGAATCGCACTGCTGGGGCTGATCCTGGGACTTTGCGGAAACGCCCAGGCACAGAAGGCTCTCGCAACCACGACGCTAGCCTTACCGTACGAAACTCAGCTAACAAACGGGATCTCTCAGGTCGAAAGCCTGAATCCGTTTTTCGATAAACTAGCAGCATTAAAATCCCAACATACCGGCGTAGTAAGTATTCTGCACATTGGCGATTCTCATTTACAGGCTGATTTTCTGACGAACGTCATTCGAAAAAGACTCCAGTACGAGTTTGGCAATGCGGGTCGGGGACTAGTTGTGCCTTTACACGTAGCCCGTACGAATGAACCATACAGCTATAAAACCACCAGTGATGCGATCTGGGAATCCCGACGATGTGTGATGCCTAACGATCAGATTCCTATTGGGATTGGTGGTGTAACGGTGCGTACTGCTTCGGCAGGAAAACGAATTAACGTGGAAATTCGCTCGGATTCGGCCTTAGGGTACCAGTTTGATCGTTTAAAGTTATTTTGTCTGAGAGATAGCGGCAGTTTTGACTATAATATTCTGGATGCCAGCGGGGCTATTATGGCTTCTGCGGAATACGCGGATAGTCTCGCTGGGCAGCAGCCTTATCAGATTGATCTGCATGAGCTGAACGATGGATTTACGATTGAATCCGTTCAAAGTCACCCTGAACAGAAACACGCTACCATTTTTGGGTTTAGCCTGGAAAATGGCCAGCCGGGCGTTTTATATCATACCGTTGGGGTGAATGGAGCTCAGTATTCGCATTATAATGATTCCCAGTATTTTGCGGAACAGACCAAAGGGCTTGAACCGCAGTTGGTCATTGTTTCTTTAGGTACGAATGAATCGCATAGCGGACGATTAACCATGTCAGAGTTAACCATGCAAATCGATTCGCTGGTTCAATCCATCCAACGTAATAATCCAGAAGCGGTTGTGCTATTAACCACACCCGCCGATTCGTATAAACGCCGCACGCAAGCCAATGTAAAAATGGGGGAGGTCAGGCAAACGATTCTCGACTATTCAAATGAGCACCACCTTCCCTGCTGGGATTTATATGGCATTACGGGCCCTGCGTCTTTCTGGAG
>CAJYHS010000063.1 GCA_913774715.1 uncultured Siphonobacter sp.
TGTTTAAAACCTAAGTACTAATAAATCATTCCAGTAATTATTAAAAGATGAATGAATCCATTCCGTTAATCCTGACGGTCAAGCTAGACGCAACGTCACAGATGTATTTTGATACCCTACGGAAAAGATATTTTCCAGTAGAAAAGAACTATTTAAATGCTCATTTATCCTTGTTTCATCAATTACCGAACGATGAACCTGGTATAGAGGATACTTTACTTGAGGTAACCCAAAGAGAAGCCTTTGAAATGCAGGTGAGTGAAGTAAAAATGATTGGCAAAGGAGTGGCCTTTCGAGTGGAAAGCAATACGTTGAAAACCTTACATAAACAGCTTCAGAAAAGCTGGTGGGAATATCTGATTCCACAGGATCAGCAAGGGTTGTGGCCCCATATTACCGTACAGAATAAAGTAAGCCCGGAAGAAGCGAAGCAACTGGCCGCTCAATTGAAAGAGGCCTTTGAACCTTCTGTGATTACTGCTCAGGGGTTAACCTTATGGGAATATCATCAGGGGCCCTGGAAGTTTCTGAAGGAATTTGCGTTTAAATAAGAGCGATTAGGAATAGGATAAATGTAGTTATCACGTAGAGACGCGACTTCATCGCGTCTAGCTGGAGATGCTAGCAAATTAATCGTATTAAAAATCGCCTCTTGCCCAGACGCGATGAAGTCGCGTCTCTACATCTCTGGGGTGTTAGCAAACAAAAATCCCTTCGTTTTATAAAACGAAGGGATTTTAGAGAAGCATCGTTAAGGATTAGTCGACCACAGACCTGCTTCTTTCACGAACGTCCGTCGATTGAGTTTCAGGTTAGCAATGACTAGTTCTGCGAGATCTTCGGCCTGCATTACCTTTTCAGGATTCCCATCCGTCAAATTCAATTCAATAGCCATATCAGTAGCAATCGTGCTTGGCGTCAATGCCGTTACACGAATGTTATGCTTGCGAACTTCCTGCATCAGCGATTCTGTCAAGCCTAAAACGGCAAATTTTGAAGCACTGTACGCACTAGTGGCGGCCGCTCCGCGTTGACCTGCGGTGGAAGAAATGTTGATAATATCACCCGATTTACGCTCAATCATACCGGGTAATACGGCACGCGTCGCGTAATAAACGCCCATCAGGTTTACCTGAATGATGTTTTCCCAAGTTTCAGGTTCGAGTTCCAGGAATTTACCGAAAGCGGCTATCCCGGCATTATTAATCAAAATATCAATCGCTCCGAAGCTGCCTTGAATTTGATGGATCGCCATTTCTACCGAAGTGCGATCGCTGATATCAGCCGAAACTACAGCGGCCTGAACGCCCTGTGCTTTTACCTGTACCGCTACTGCTTCCAGATTAGCCGTATTCCGTCCCAGCAGAGCTACGTCAACGCCTTCGGCTGCTAAAGCCAACGCAATGGCCTTTCCGATTCCTTTGCCGGCTCCGGTAACCAGAGCCTTCTTTCCTTGTAATGATTGCATAAGAACTGTTTTGAGTTTAGGGTTGTGAGTGTATTTTAATTCACATACTACGTTTCCTGCCTTGAAGTAATAATTCTCAGGTAAAGATGGTTCCGTAACTCCCCTAAACTCAAAACTCTATTTCAACTCTTTCATAATTTCCTCGATGGCTTTGTCCAGTTGGGGTTCTTTACCCTCCAGACGATCCGTGAAGGTTTGCTTCACGGTAATATCTGGTTGAACACCTTCACGTTCGAGGTTTTTGCCATCAAGCGTATAACAACCCCAGGAAGGTAAACGATAAAACGAGCCATCCACAAGACCTTTACCCGAGGTGAAGATAATCCAGCGGTACGTTTCTGTTCCGATTAATTTACCCAATTTCAGAGCTTTGAATCCAGCTGAAGTCATTTCGGCATCGCTCAGAGACTGCTCATTGATCAGCATAACGATAGGCTTGCCAGAAGGGCTAAAGTTCGGTTGTGGCGAACGGGCACCGCCCCGGTATTGCCACTGTAGGTAAGGACGCTGACTCAGGAAATTCAGAACCAGGTCGTGAACGTTACCACCCGTATTATAGCGTAAATCCACAATTAGTGCGTCCTTTTGATTCCAGTCGCGGGTCATGTCGATAACGAATTTCTCGTATTCATCCATGCCCATATTTTTCATGTGAACGTAGGCAATGCGGTTTTTCGATTTGGCATTTACATATTTCTGGTTCTGATCAATCCATTCGTCGTAGAGTTGTCCAACCAAAGCACCAGAACTTTCGGGGTGAACTTTTACGTCGATAGTCTTGCCGTTTCGATCCAGAGTCAATGTCATTTCCTGATCCATGGATGGCTGCTGGAAGTAGAAATCCCGGTTTTGCTTTGGATCTACTTTATCGCCATTGACTTTCACCAGAATATCGCCGGGTTTTACATCCTTACCCTGTTTATCTAAGGGAGAATCCTTGGCAATGGCTTTAACCTTGTATGGATTTTCATCTTCAAAAATCAAACCTGGAGTTAAGGTACGGGTGGAATAAAAATTGGTTTCTTCCGGTCCAAAACTACTAAAACCCGTGTGAGAGGAATTTAGCTCGCCTAGCATGTCATTCATAAGCATACGGAAATCCGTACGGTTATTGGCTCTTGGCACGAAGGCTTCGTATTTGGAACGAAGGTTTTTCCAGTCCACGCCATGGAACGTTTCGTTGTAGAAATTTTCCTCTACGTTTGCCCAGGTTTCTTCAAACATCTGCTTGAATTCATCAGCGAAGTTTTTCCGGAAAGTATACTGCATGTCAATCTTCTCGACTTTATTGGCGTCCAGATTGAGCTTATGGATATTACCACTAACAATCAGATAATACTTACCGGATGCTTCCAGAAAATCAGAAGCCCGCATGGTACCTTCAATTTTCTCGGTTTTATTAGGGACGAATGGCTCAATAGTCGTTTTCCACCAACTTGACCGACCCTGATCGTGGTTGGAACTGTAGAGAACGAAAGTCTTTGTATCTTTCTGAATGACAATGGGATCGTAAGCCGTGCCAAAATTCGGGCTGATCTGTTCCAGACGATCCATTAATCCATCAAAATCAATAACAATCGGTTCCGTTTTTTTCGGTTCTTCCTTTTTCTTCGGCTCTTCTTTAGGCTTGGCGGCTTCTTTCGTGTTCTTATCCATGGTTTTCGAAGAATCCGTTTTCGTTTCCTTTTTATCGTCCTTTTTGAAAAGTTCGTCAAACTTATCGGAACGGTAAGGAGCCTCAATTTTGCTCAGAGCCATTCGGTATATATGAGCATCTTCCATCCCGAAAGGATAGGAAGGCTTCAGGCGGTTGCTGGCAAAATAGATGTATTTTCCGTCTGGTGACCAGTAAGGAGAAGCCTCGGTAACGCCGGTATTGGTCAAGTTATACGTCTTATTATCCGCAAATTTGTAGATGAAAATGTCCTGCTCGAAATTTCGGTGGGAGGTGAAAACCACGTATTCGTCATTAGGAGAGAACATGGGTGAAGAATCCTGGAAAGCCCAGATTTCTTCCTTGGACACCAGAGTTTTGGACGTAAACGTCTTTAAATCCAGCAAGCGAACCTCGTCGCGACCGCTCAGGTAAACGGCTTTCGTCCGGTCTTTGTTAATGGAAAGGTTACGGTTACTACGAAGGTCGTTGGTGAGAGCTTTTTCATCTCCATTACCATCAGCGGGAATGCTGAAGTAATTCTGGTAGCCATTCACGGTCTGATTAAAAACTAACGTGCGGTTGTCCGAGAGCCATTTTACTTCTAGTACACGACCGTCGGCACGGGTGCTAAGTTGCTTCACATACTTTCCTTCCAGATCCGAAACAAATAACTTTCCACGCGAAGAGAAAGCCATTTTCTTTCCGTCGGGCGAAACGTCGAAAAAGTTAATGTTACCCTGAACGACGAAATCCTGAGCTTTGGGTAAAGTAAAGTTTCGGAAAATATTCAGCTTAACCTTTTCTGATTTCTTACTGGTAATGTCATACGACCAAAGCTGATAATCTTTCTCAAAAATGATTTTCTGCCCATTCGCACTTACCTGCGGACGCTTGATCGATTCCTTGAAAGAAGTCAGAGCCGTTTTTTTACCATTGGTAAACGTATAGAGGTTGTACTC
>CAJYHS010000064.1 GCA_913774715.1 uncultured Siphonobacter sp.
CTTCAGCAGATAACCCGAAGCTCCAGCACAGAGGGCTCGAAACACCCGGTCGTCATCATCAAAGACAGTCAGCATTAATACTTCCACGCCTGGAAATTCCCGACGAATGCTCGATACCGCCTGAATGCCATCGCGACCCGGCAAATCAATATCCATTAGCACCACGTCGGGTTGAAGCCGGTATACTTGTTCATTGGCCCGAAGGCAATCCCCGAAAGATCCGACCAGGGTGCAGTCTTCGGCATCCGAGATCAGCACCGTTAAGGCTTCCCGAAGGGCCAGATTATCTTCATAGGCTAACACCCGGATGGACATAATGGAAAGGATTAAAGGTTAACAAATATAGACAGTGAAGGTAAATGACCTATCCCATATTTGGGGGAGATACGGCAGGGATTTACTGGCGATTCTACGGAAAAAAACAAGGTATATCATTCATTAGAAGAAGTCCCTCAGTAACCATTCATTAGACAAATAACTCGACAAGGGTTGCTCAAATTCCTCGAACATTAGCCATTTCATCGCTAATTACTTTAAAAACCGAATGAACCTGTTTTCTTTACACAAAGACTTTGCTAAAAAGATCTGCTTAACCATTGAGCCTTTATTTTACGAATGACTTCAGAAACAAACGAAAGTGGCTTCAAGCCCCGGGTTAATTTATTGGATGCGACGATGGTCGTGGCCGGATCGATGATCGGTTCGGGAATTTTTATTGTGAGTGCCGAAATTACCCGAAGTGTCGGGGGGGCCGGATGGATGCTTACGATGTGGTTACTGGCGGGCGTAGTTACCGTCATCGCTGCGGTTAGTTACGGAGAACTGGCCGCGATGTTTCCCGGAGCGGGCGGGCAGTACGTATACCTGCGGGAAGCCTATAACTCACTAATTGGTTTTCTGTATGGCTGGTCGTTTTTTACGGTTATTCAAACGGGCACCATCGCGGCGGTTGGCGTAGCTTTCGCGAAATTTACCGCCTACTTAATTCCGGCCTTCAGTGAAAAACAAATCTTGTTTGCTCTGGGAAGTTTCCAGTTCTCAGCGGCTCAGCTCGTCGCGATTATTACGATTATTCTATTAACGTATATTAATAGCCGTGGCGTTGAAAATGGCGTGTTTATTCAGACGTTTCTAACGAGTGTCAAGATCATTTCTCTCATTGGATTAACCATTGCCGGATTTATCTGGGGAGCAAAAGCAGAAATCTGGGAGCAAAACTGGCAACAGGCCTGGACGCTTTCCAGTCTTAGTTCAACCAATGGTAACCTTGAGCAAACGGCTCTGACGGGTCTTGCATTTTGGGGAGCCATTGCCATTGCCATGAAGGGGACGCTTTTTTCCAGCGATGCCTGGAATTCGATTACTTCCATTGCCGGAGAAGTGAAAAATCCTCAACGGAATATTGGGTTAAGCTTGTTGCTAGGAACCATCATCGTAACGGTTGTGTACATGTCAACGAACATTATGTACCTGGCGGTGGTGCCTTTACAAGAGATTGCATTCGCTCCCAATGACCGGGTCGGCGTAGTGGCCGCCGATTACATCTTCGGTTCCGGGGGTACCATTGCGATTGCCATCATGATCATGATTTCGACTTTTGGCTGTAATAATGGATTGATTCTTTCAGGAGCACGGGTGTATTACACCATGGCCAAAGACGGACTGTTTTTCAGGAAAGCTGGTACTCTGAATGCAAAACAGGTACCCGCGTACAGCCTTTGGCTTCAATGTGCCTGGGCAAGTATATTGTGTCTGACCGGCGAGTACAACCGCTTATTGGCACTGGTTATTTTTGGGGTGTTGATTTTCTACATCCTTACCATTCTCGGAATCTATATTCTGCGGGTTAAAAGACCTGACATGCCTCGTCCCTATAAAGCGTTCGGTTATCCCTTCTTACCCGCTGTGTATGTAGTAGTGGCCACGACTTTAGCCGTACTATTACTGATTTTCGAAGCAGAATATACCTTGCCCGGTCTGGGATTGATTCTGCTGGGCATTCCGGTATATTATTTTGTTCTCAAAAAAGATGCAGCCCGCTAGTTGTCTTGCATCTGCGAATGTTTTTCAGTATCCCGCATGTTGATACTCACGACGAGTGAAAGGGCTAGGCAGCCCGTTAAATACCAGTAAAACCAGTGGGCATGACCCGCATTTTTGAAGAGTAAAGCCATGTATTCCGCAGTGCCTCCAAACAGGGCTACGGCTAAGGCATATGGAAAGCTAACTCCCAGCGAACGAACATTCGCTGGGAACATTTCGGCTTTGATAATGGCCGAAATAGAAGTGCATAAGCTGGTAATCAGTAAAGCAACGGTTATTAAACCCGTAGCCATCCAGAAGCTTTGCGTTTCGCCGAGCCAGGTCAGAATCGGTATACTGGTACAAATGCCTATTACCCCGTAGATGATCATTTGTCGTTTGCGGCCAATTCTGTCCCCTAAGGCCCCAAAAAAAGGCTGGGCAATCATGAATAAGATAAGAGTAATGACGGTAATAGAGGTTGATTCATTCTTGCTGAAACCCGCAGTGTTAACAAGGAATTTCTGCATATAGGTAGTAAACGTATAATAAGCTACGGTTAAGCCAATGGTAAAACCAACGACTAATAAAGACTCCCGACGATACCGTAATAGCTCCTTAAATGTACCCCGCTGGTCTTCCTTGACGTGGGTTTGCTGAAACGAATCAGTTTCAGCAATTTCCTTTCTCAGGTAAATGGCTGATACGGCCAGAATGGCTCCAATGCCAAAGGGAATTCGCCAGCCCCAGTCGCTGAGTTGTTGTTCGCTTAGCAGAAATCGCTGTAAAACCAGCAAAATTGCCAGGGCAATTAACTGCCCCAGGGTAGTGGAGACGTACTGAAAACTGGAATAAAACCCCCGCTGGTGCGGAGGGGCCATTTCGCTGAGATACGTTGCAGCCGTACCATATTCTCCGCCAATACTAATACCCTGAATCATTCGGGCCAGAACGAGAATGAGGGGAGCGGCAAGGCCAATGGTATCGTAACTAGGCACAAAAGTGATCATTAACGATCCGGCACTCATGAGTAATACCGAGAGCGTTAAGGCTGCTTTTCGCCCTTTACGGTCTGAATACGCTCCCATAATCCAGCCACCCACGGGTCGCATCAGAAAACCAATGGCAAAGATCCCGGCGGTATTCAGTAACTGAGCTGTTTCATTTTCTTTGGGGAAAAAAGAGCCAGCGAAATACAGAGAAAACACGGAGTAGGCATACCAGTCGTACCATTCAATCATGTTCCCAATGGACCCGCCTACGATAGACTTAAGCTGGGTTTTAAGGCTGGGTTTTTCCTGGATTACTGAAGACATATAGATGCGGTTAAGGATTGGGAAGCGACAAATGAATAGGAATATACACAGTGGCTAAGCGTATAAAATTAGCGTTTGGGCTGGAATTTGCAATAGTTTATGTAATAAGTCCCGAAAAGCGTAAGGTTTTTCATCGGTCAGAAATCCATTCATTTACCTTTACGTTTCGCTTCTGTGTGAACTGTTCTTATGAAAAATGCCCTTACTCTGTTTTTATTAGTAATCCTTAGTAGTACGGCCTCTGCTCAATCTAAGTTAGTCTGGTGGAATCCCGTTAAACACGAATTTCCCGTTATCGAAGGGCAGGGATGGTTTAAAGAAATGCAGAAACCCTACGATCGTCTGCCCGCTTCGGCTGAAAAAGAAGTCAGGGGTGCCGTTTGGGATTTATCGCGGCAATCGGCGGGGTTGTTTATCCGCTTTACTAGTAATGCCAGTCAAATTACGGTAAGATATACAGTTGGGAAAAAACAGACCGCACTACCTCATATGCCCGCCACGGGCGTGAGCGGTGTGGATTTATACATGCGTGATCCGCACGGAGCCTTTGCCTGGTGTGGCGGGAAATATGCCTTTGGAGATACCATTACGTATCAGTTTTCTAATCTAAAGACTGTTGCCAAGGGGCAGGAGTTTCGATTGTATCTGCCCTTGTACAATGCAGTGGAATGGCTTGAAATTGGAATCCCGGAAACAGAAAAGTTAACGCCGCTGGCTTTGCGTGAAGACAAACCCATTGTGGTGTACGGCACTTCTATTGCTCAGGGAGCCTGTGCCTCTCGCCCCGGCATGGCTTGGACGGCGATTCTGGAGCGGCAGCTTGATCATCCTCTGATTAATCTCGGTTTCTCGGGAAATGGTCGGTTGGAGAAGGAAGTAATCCAGTACATAAATCAGCTGGATGCTCGTCTGTTTATATTGGATTGTTTACCTAATCTGATAGCAACGGTCGGGATTGCTCCTGAAGAAATCAAGCGAAGAATTCTGGAATCGGTGAAGTCACTGAAGCAGCAACACCCGAACGTGCCCGTTTTGCTGGTTGAGCATGCCGGTTACACCGATGCCGCTACAAATCCGCTTCGAAATGAATACGTCATTCAGGTGAACTCAATCTTGCAGGAAGCGTATCAGGAGTTAAAAACAACGATGGAGGATGGGCTGTTTCTAATGACGAAAGCTGATATTAACCTGAGTAATGATGCCCTGGTAGATGGCACGCACCCCTCCGATCTGGGCATGCAGGCTTATGCCGATGCGTATCAGCGGACCATCCGAACGATTCTTAAGGAACCCCAGGGTACCAGTTCAACGACTCGGCCGGTGCCTCAGAATCGCGATTTTTATACGTATGAAACCCGTCTGCGAGCGGTAAAGGAACGACTGAGAAAAAACAAACCTTCCATCGTATTTATGGGTAATTCCATTACTCACTTTTGGGGTGGGGAACCTGTAAGTGAGCGTTCAAACGGGCCTAAGACCTGGAAAAAATACATGGAGCCTCTAGGGGTTCAGAATCTGGGGTATGGCTGGGACCGGATTGAAAACGTCCTTTGGCGGGTTTACCACGGGGAACTGGATGGTTATCAGGTTCGTACGGTGGCATTAATGATTGGTACGAATAATCTGGAATGGAACACGAACGAGGAAATTGCAGAGGGAATACGCTTCCTGGTCAAGGCCATTCAACAAAAACAACCATCAGCCCGTATCGTAATGATTGGAATTTTACCCCGACGGGACCAGGAAAGTCGGGTAAAGCAGCTGAATCAGTTACTAGCGAAAGTGGCGGGAGAGGAAGAGGTTCTGTTTACTCAACCGGGAACAACACTACTAATGGACACTCAAAAAATTGATGAATCGCTTTTTACGGATGGGCTACATCCGAACGAAAAAGGATATGAACGCCTCGCAGAAAAGCTTATTCCTTTACTTAATAAAAAGTAATCAATGGGCTCAAAGCTAGTTGAGTATTAGTACATCTTGTAAAATATGGATGATTAATGGATTAAAATTGTATTATCTATAAAAAACTTTATAACTTTAAATCCCCCACCGCCATGGATTAGTCTTAATTAACCCAAGAATAATTCTATCCATGCGTAACAGAAAAACCCGTATCAAATGGTATAACGTGTATACCTGGGGGGGCATAATGCTGCTGGCTATCCTATTTTTTGTCTATATTCTGGTGCCCCTTTTCAACAGATTCTGGCAGTCCCTGTTTACAGGATTTTAACTATGGTTTTGAGGTAAACGGAATGCGAACGTACTACCATATCCCAGGCCCTGACTTACGGCCCAAATCGAACCATGCTGAGCTTCAATAAAATCCTTGGAAATGGCCAGTCCTAAGCCAGTGCCTACTTTGCCCTGTCCATTAGGAATCTGAAAATACCGATCGAAGATTTTGGTCAGGTAAGCAGACTCGATGCCCTTACCCTGATCCATTACCAGAAATTCCACACCCGTGGTTTGCTGGGAAACCTGAATGGTAACTTCACTATACTCGGGGCTATAACGAATGGCGTTGGTGAGAAAGTTGATCAGTACCCAGGCCGTTTTCTCAGCATCCGCATGAATGGAAAGCGGCTGATCAGGTAAAATAGTTTTGATTTCGATGTGACGTTGCTGGGCCGTACTTAGAATGCTATCCTGGGCAATTTGTACAATTCGCCGGGCATCTACAGGCGTTATCTGAAGCTGAATATTTCCCGTTTCTACCTGTGAAAGTTCCAGTAATTCCCCCGTAATTCTTAACAATCGCTGCGTATCAGCCTGAATACTGGATATTAACTGTTGCTGATCTCCCGAAAGAGAACCAATGCGAGGATCATTCAACAGTTGCAAGCTCATTTTTATGGCTGAGATGGGCGTTTTTAATTCGTGAGAAACCGTCGCAATAAAGTGCGTTTTAGCCTGGTCGAGCTGGTGAAATCTGGTAACGTTTTTCAAAACAATAACTTCTCCAATGATCTGAGAACCATTCAAAACCGACTGTTTCTCACGGCTGAAGTATTGTTCTTGACCCTCTAGAACAATGGGTAAATCTTCCGTTTTTTCCTGCAAAAGTGTTCGCAACAAATCATTACGTACAGCCACATCGGGAGCATATTTACCAACCAGATCAGACTCCTTCATTCCCAGTAATCCTAAAGCCAATTCATTCACAAAGAGAATAATTCGCTTGTCATCCATACCAATAATGGCTTCGGGCATGGAGGCAATGACGGTTTCGATGCGACGTTTTTCAAACTGAACTTTCGCCAGGTTACTATTCTCCCACTGATCGAGTTTAATGGCCATCGTATTGAAGGCTTCCGCCAGCTCACCAAACTCATCATCGGAGCGAAAACCCAGTCGCGTAGCGTAATTACGGGCAGCAACGTCCTTTATTTTCTGAGTCAGCTCCCGAAGTGGATTGGCAATGAATGAAGGAAAGTTGACGGCAAATGAAAAAGTTACCAGCAGGCATAAGGTGGAAATGCAGGTTAATAATAATAGAGCAGAGTCGGCCGTTTCACGAGCCGTTTCACTTTTACGGAAAATGGCTTCCCGGTTCAAATCAGAAATGCGGTGCAGGGGTTGCCGAAGATTTTTAAGGTACTGAAATTGCGAAGTATCGCGTTTCCATTGCCCATACCCGAGCCGGATCTGGCGGGTCAAATCCCGCTCGCCTGACTCGGTAACGTTCTTTTCCTGTTTCGATAAAATAGATTCAAACTGCTCGAAATCCGGGACGGAAGATTTCGTTTCCTGAGCGTCAATGAAAGAAGTAAGTTCCTCGACGTACGTCAGCGATTCATAATTAGCCCGGATAATGTCCTGCGAATCCTGGGCCAATTCCCGTAAAAAGTAAACGCCCAGAAAACCCAGGGCACCGCTCACCAGAAACAGAAACCATAAGCCGAGCGAAAGTTTAAGCTTGAGTTTCATGATAAAATGATCAAATCTATATCCGACGCACTAAGTTGTTTCAGCAGCCGATTGAAAACATTGGTACGCAAGATAACCTGAAACAGATTCAGGTGGGGCTTACCGATGCAGACGGTTGTTACTTTATATTTTTCGGCAGTAACGGTGATGGTTTGGGCAATGTCTGGATCGTGTACCTGAATGATTTCGGCTCCTAATTCCGTTGCTAATTTGAAGTTATTAATCAGATGCCGTTGCAACGCCAGCGAAATATTATTCTGGTTTTCGCCGGGCGTATGTACATAGAGAAGATACCATTTCGCATTGTAATAGGAAGCCAACCGGGCCGTTTTGCGAATAATTTTACGGGCCGTTTGGTCGGAAGAGCTAATACAGGCCAGCAGACGTTCGGCTTCGAAGGTGCCGGGTAACTCTTTTTCAATTTTTCGCTCGACCTGGGTAGCTACTTCACGGAGGGCTAACTCCCGAAGTTGCAGAATTTTTTCAGGTTGAAAGAAGTTTCGAAGGGCTTGTTCAACTTTCTCGGGCTGATAAATTTTCCCTTCCCGCAGGCGGGTTATGAGTTCGTCGGCGGTAAGGTCAATATTTACTACCTCATCGGCCAGGCGTAATAGATGGTCGGGAATCCGTTCGGTAATGGGTACGCCGGAGATACGTTCGACGGCTTCGTTCAGGCTTTCCAGATGCTGGATGTTGACGGCTGAAATGACGCTAATGCCCTGATCCAGAATCTCCAGTACATCCTGCCAGCGTTTTTCGTTTTTACTTCCGGGAATATTGGTGTGAGCCAGTTCATCCACCAGTACCAGCTCGGGTTGGGCGGCCAGCACGGCGGGCAAATCCATTTCGTCCAGCTCTTTTCCTTTATAGAAAACCTTTCGTCGCGGCAAAAGTGGTAAGCCTTCTATCAAAGCTTCGGTTTCAGCCCGACGGTGGGTTTCAACAAAGGCAATGCGAACATCCAGACCATTTCGATGCAAAGCATGAGCTTCCTGAAGCATTCGGAAGGTTTTCCCAACACCGGCACTCATCCCGATATAAATTTTGAATTTACCTCTTCGGGATTTCTGAATGAGTTCCAGGAAATGGCTAGTGTTCGATTCCATGATAGAAAGGATAGAGACGCCCTATTCAATGCGTCTCTACGAGTTGGAAATGGATTATAAAGCTAGGCAAAGAGCGGTTTTCACACTAGTGTTGGTATTCGTGTAAGAACCATTTTTCTGAAATACATTATCCGGACTGCTTAGCTGACGAGCCTCGAAACGTACCAGTACTGCCGAACTGACCCGGTAATCAGCGTTGATGGAAAACCCATAGACCTTGAAGGGAGCAGGCGAAGAAATAATAACGCCTTCCTTATCCTGATAATATTCGCCACGAACGGCCATCGAAAAGGCATCGGTAACCGAGTAACGAAGAATAGCCACGGGCGAATACCAGGCTTTCAAAGTGCTGGAGCCTTGGCTTACCTGTTCCCAGCCGCTGTCAAAGCCTGCTATTAAACCCCATTTGGAACTGAGCTGGAAAATGCCGTACAGATTATGGAAGTAACGCATCTGGCGGGTGGAATCGGGTTTATCGTTACCAACAAAACTGCTGGAATTCAGCGTAATCCGTTCTGAAGGCTTGTATTGTACCTGCCAGCCAAACGCAGGAGTCTGGTTACCCTCTACCCGACGGATGCGTTGCCAGCCATTCAGAACTAACCCTGAGAAGAACCATTTCCCGGTCGCGTACGAAAGTTTGGCTCCGGTTTCATAGTAAGGCGAATTCTCGGCCAGTAAGCTTCGGCTTAGTGTCCAGTTATCTTTGCCGACGGCACTTTCAAAACCGATGTGGGAAGGCATAATTCCAGCATCCAGCCAGAAATCCTTCGCCAGCTTTACTCCGATGTTTGCTTCGTACACGTGGCGAAGTAACTCCGGCTCGGCGGCCAGGTTGTACTGGGCATACGTACCCGCCATCAAAGCCATATTTCCCCGAACCCGGTCCGTTTGGTAGGCGGCTTTCACAAAACCCAGATTCAGATTGAATTCATTGTGACGGTTATGATTAGAGAGGAAACCATCCATGGTGTGATTAGCCGGGCGATTGAAATCATACGCGTAATAAACTTCGGCGTAACCACTGATGGTCAGGGCTTTGGTAGAATCAGTCTGAGCGTATACTGTACTGGCAAAGGCACTTAATACGAAGGCGGTAATAATGGTTTTCATGAATGAAGATGGGAATGTATGGTGTGTTCGGTCTATCACCGAACAAATCAGAGTTAGGAATCAACAGGTTTTATTGGCGGTGCTGCCAGCAAAAAAGCTGGCAGCTACTGAGGGACGCTTTCAGTTCAGCCCAGAGGTTTTGCGTATAATGTTTTACCTCTGAAATGCTGAGTAAAGGGTATCACGCAAAACGCCTAACTTTTAACTCAAAGGGCTGCGTTTAAAGCCAGCACATTAACGGTTTCAATGCCTCCAATGGGAGAGGTTTCGGTATGAGCTTTCACTAATTGCTGAAGCTTATCTTCAGAAATCTTACGTAAACGGGCCACGCGGGGAATCTGAATTAAAGCTCCCTGCACGCTGATATCGGGATCAAGGCCTGAACCCGAAGCGGTGACTAAATCGGACGGAATCTGGCTTTTCTGAATGCCTGGAT
>CAJYHS010000065.1 GCA_913774715.1 uncultured Siphonobacter sp.
AACTGAAAACTGAAAACTGAAAACTGAAAACTGAAAACTGAAAACTGAAAACTGAAAACTGAAAACTGAAAACTGAAAACTGAAAACGGAAAACTCCCCTACAACTTGTACCAGCTTGGTTTTTCCAAGGGTTTTCTGCGTCCGTCGAAGGTTTGTTTGGAGGGCCCGTAGTACTTTTCCAGATAATCCAGTACCGTCACTTCCGATGGGCCTAAGTCCCATAGTTTGTGATATTTCTGCATCCAGCGAATTTTATCCACCCAGCCCGTTCGACTAAAATGATTTTGTGTAATTAACTTACTGGAATGGCAAGCCGTACAATGAGCCTTGATTAAAGGCAGATTAGTATCTAAGGCCAGGCCCGTTTCCGGGTCTTTTTTTACGGAATCAGCCCAGATTTGTCCAGGTGTTTTCGCGGGCGTGTTATCGTACTGCGAAGTCCAGGCCACACTTCCCAGCAGCAGCAGGGCCGAACACATGAATAGGTATTTCATAAGAGCTTTCCGTCCTTAAACTACCTTCACCGCAATGCGATGACAGGAATTGTTGATGTAACCTTCGGGATTCCATTGCGGCATAACCATTGGCTGACTAACGCCTTGTGAATCCGTAGCCCGGGCCCACACTTCGTAATAGCCCTGCTTGGGAAATTTCACCTCTGCCGTCCAGTGTTGCCAGGCCAGGCGATTTTTGGGAGCCTTCAGACTGGCTTTCTGCCAGGTAGCTCCAAAATCAATCGAGATTTCCAGCTGCTTTACTTCCAGATCTCCCGCCCAGGCATGCCCACGCAGATTCAGGGTTTTCCCTAAGTCCAGCGTAGCTCCGGTTTGCGGATAAGTAATGAGCGATTTTACGGGCATCGACTCAATAATCCGAAACTGATCTTCCGGCGGATCCACACCCGGCTCTACGGGATGAATGGGCACTTTATAACTCTTACCCGTCATCTTAGGTCCATCATGAACCTTATTGCGAATGGAAATCGTGTGTAACCATTTGCCTGAAACCGAGGCAGGCCAACCACCCAGTACTAATCTTAAGGGATACCCGTGTACCACCGGAATATCTTTTCCATTCATCGCCCAGGCAATGAGCGATTCATCCTCTAACGCTTTTTTAATGGGTACTCCACGTGAGATCACTACCTTACCCGGTTCGCGGCTGGGGTGAATATCTTTTCCGTAATACCCGATGTATACGGCATCGTCCTTGATTCCGGCGTCTTCTAAGATATCCCGCAAGCGTACACCCGTCCATTCTGCACAGCTTATTCCACCATTTGTCCACTGATTTCCAGCAGTGCTGGGGAAGTAGCCCGCCCGACCATTCCCACCGCATTCCAGCGTTAACTGATAGGTATAAGGTTTAAATTTTTTCTTCAAATCATCCAGCGTATATACTTTTTTAGTTTCTGCCGACTCTCCATTAATCGTTAATGTCCAGCCTTTTACATCAATCGTTTCGGGAACGATTCCATTATTGCGAATGAACATTTTCTCGGCCGGGGTCACGGCATCATCCAGTAGATGAGCGGGAGCTTCTACATTCCAGGGCCGGTCGTTCAGCACCACCATCTCCGTACTTTTTCCCTTTAAAGCATCCCGGTCGTTATCAAACAAAAGAGGCGTATATCCCTCTGGAATAGCAAATACTACTTCGGTACCAAGCAAAGTACCCAGTGTTCCTAAAACGGATTGTTTGATAAATCTCCGCCGATCGTTTTCACGCATTGATTTAGAAGTTTTATAATGGCTTACTGATCTACTTTCCGAAAACGGCTGGACTGTTGTGCAGCCTCTCCCTGGTAGATGATCCTTTTCGATGGGTTTCCTCCCAAGAGCCTGCCATTTTTATCAGCCAAGCTCCTATCTTTGGTTGAAGAACACTCGTAGACCCTATCTCTGAGTAATTGAAACAGGTTTTCAAAAAAAGTACCTTTTACAGGAAGAAATAAATTTTTCCGATATAAATTTAATAGTAACGGCATTTCATTGGCTTGTTATTCCTAACACATACCTAATCATATGCGAGTTGAAGTTGATCGGATTACCTCCTTGCTAACGGCCATTTATGATGGAGAAGCCTGGCACGGCCCCAGTACACAGGAAATCCTCACGGATATTACTCCCGAAATGGCGGTATTCCGTCCGTCACCAGCGGTTCATAACATCGCCGAACTTGCCGTTCACCTGACTAACTGGCGAATTTTTGTTCTGGAAAAACTAACCGACTCGGTCAGCTTCGATATTATTCTGAATTCTGAAGCTGACTGGTCCGTTATAAACGAAGTAACGAGTGAAAAATGGCAGGAAATCTTAGCGAATCTTCAGGAAACGCAGGATGAGTTGATCGAAACGCTGGGCCGGATCAGCAGCCATAAACTTAATGATCAGGTTCCGGGTCGGCGGTATAACTACTATACGCTTTTACACGGCATGCTTCATCACGAAGCTTATCACAGTGGACAGATGGCCCATCTGAAAAAAATGCTAGCCTAATAAAAAGCCTTCTCAGAATAACTGAGAAGGCTTTTTTACTATAAATCAAAATACCAGGTACAGAAAATTATAGAAGATACACTCATTATGAATATAGTCCAATAGTATCCCATCACGTATTTCCTGTTTGGGAACAATCGTTTTAAAAGAAAGTAAGTAAATACCCAAAAGAAGAGAGTGATCGGGAGGTATAATAAGTAAATAACCATCATAGGCTTTTAAATAGATTGCTATCCAATTTACACCTACAGGTTTTTTTATGGTTCATTTATTTTTTAGACGGCATGATAGGTAGCTTAATTAGTACCGTAGTACCCTTTCCTACTTCCGACTGAAAGTGGATCGTACCTCCGTGCAGACCGACAATCTTCTGAACAACCGCCAGCCCGATACCGAATCCGTTTACATTAGATACTTCATTACTTCTGAAAAATGGCTCCATTAAATGCGGTAAATCACTGGGATTAATTCCATTCCCATGATCTTTTATGGTCAGCGTAATCATCTTTTCCTGACTTAAGACAATCTCGACCGAACCTTGTGAATACTTACAGGCATTATCAATGACATTTAAAATACAGGTAGTTAATAAAGAGCCGTTTCCCTGGGTTTCGAAAAATGTACCTGAGTCATCTTCGGGTAATAGTCCGAAATCGTAATGAATCTGCCGCTCAGGATACTTGTTATGAATGTGAGCGAGAGCATTCGTTACGCAATCATCCACAGAGATTACTTCCAGTCCAACCAGCCCTTCGCCCGTGCGAGCCAGTGACAGCAGACTATTGGTTAAGGAAATCAATTGTCGAATTTCTTCCATCGCCGAAAGGATGGACGTTCTGAGTTCTTCTGCGTCCTGATCATAATCATGGGAAATCTGAAGTGTCCCCAGCATATTGGTAAGGGGCGTTCGAAGCTCATGAGAAGCATGAGAAACAAAACTCCGCTGCGATTCGAAGGATTTTTGCAGACGGTTTAACATTTCGTTAAACGTCATGGACAGACGGGCAATTTCATCCCTTCGGTTTCCTTCATCCAATCGCTTATCCAGATGCTGGGCTGTGATGGTATCCACCTCGTCCATGGCCCGGGAAATCGGTTTTAACATCCGTTTCACAAAGAAGTAACCCACCGCAACCAGTAAGATTATACTGCCCAGGTTTCCCCAGATCATCAGGTGCTTCAGCATGATGAGCCGCGTGAAGCCCACCCGGTCATACCCCATGGCTATGACTCGAAAAGTCTGGGAAGAATCCTGATGAGCCATACCTACTGCTTCATTCTCGTCCAGCTGGGCAAAGATGGGCTTGGGCGTATTGAGCGTATGAATAAACTTGATCACATTCGGTGATGCCTCGCCCCGGCGGTTCGTATACACCAGCGTATCCCGCTCGTCAAAAATCATGATGTGCTCGTCAACAATTGTCAACATATCACTTTCCATGAGTTGGTCGAAGAAATCATCAAACTGATGCCGTCGGTTGATTAATAACCCCGCGGCAGTCTGGGCTTTTTCCGTTAACCTGGTCCGAAAAATAACCTGACGGTACAGAGAAAACGTGGAGTAAAGAAACGTAGAGAATAGAATCAATACGCCCATTGTAAGAAGCGTAAAGAGTAAAATGAGTTTATTGCGTATAAGCATGCCAGGTACGAGGTTAACCTAGGTTTGGGTAGTCGCCGCAAAGGCCCCAAGTCACGGAATTTTACAAAGAAAAGAAAGTGATTTATTGGGTTCAATGAGAAAATCACTCCCTTTTGCAATAGCAAAAATGGCTGATGAAGACATCAGCCATAACGTTATTTCACCATCACTGAAAACAGTAAATGTTCAACAGACAACTAACTCAATTTTCTTCCCGTAGCACATATCCCATTCCAATAACGGTATGAATAAGTTTCTTGGGAAAGTCTTTATCTACTTTCTTACGCAGGAAGTTAATGTATACTTCAATCGTGTTGGTACCGGTATCAAAGTGCAAATCCCAAACCTTTTCGGCAATATCCACCCGAGAAACTACCCGTCCGCGATTTCTGAGGAGGTATTCCAATAAACTGAACTCCTTGGCCGTCAAATCAATTCGGCGGCCACCCCGCCGGGCTACCTTTTCTTCAAGATCAAGTTCCAGATCGGCCACCTGCAAAATATGCTGACTTACGGGCCCCGACTGACTGCGGCGATATAAAGAACGCAGGCGAGCCAGTAATTCCCGGAACTCGAAAGGTTTGACCAGATAATCGTCCGCTCCGGAATCCAGCCCGGTGACTTTATCTTCCAGTTCCCCCAACGCTGTCAACATCAACACAGGTGTATTGATGCCTTCGGCCCGAAGTTTCTTCACTAAATCAAAGCCATTAATATGCGGTAAGTTCACATCCAGAATAATCACATCAAAAGACTCACTCAGGGCCATTTTCTGACCAATCATTCCGTCATAGGCTACCTTTGCTTCAAATGCTTCCGCTTCCAGTCCACGCTTCACAAAAGCGGCCAGCTTCGGTTCATCCTCTACAATTAATACTTTCATAGGAGTTGTCGGTACATTTTCTTCCCGGAAAGTAGCAATATTTTGATAGAGCATCATCTCTTTCGTCTTTAATATTGATAATCGGTTGGTTTTGTTGCAATAATCGGTGCCTGATTATCAGCATAAATCTGAATCAGGCACCGGTTTTATTTTTTTCAGGCATTATGCTACCCCTACAGGATAACGTTTCATCATTTTATGAATGCCTTTGGCTATTTCGCGTTCCAGTCCACGAGGACCGTTCAAAGCTCCCTGAGCGATTCCTCTCCAGACCAGATGGTTCGTATGGGTATCTACCATATCTACGACCATTGTTCCTTCCGTATAATGATAGTTTTGGTAACCAGGGCCATAACTGTATATGAAAGGACTATAAAACCGACGGCCAAAGCCGTAGGAAGGGTAGCCATAGCCTCCGTTCATTACTCGCTGCGTTTTATTTTCAGTATACGTATGAACGATGACCTTTAAATCAGGCTGGTCACTTTCTGACAGGCCTCTGGCATTGAGTTCAGTGCCTAGATTTTCCTCGATATTGCGTAGAATCAGATCACTCTGATACACTGGGTTAGCTCCTGTCCGCACATCGGCATTAGCCCAATTAAACGTATGGTACTGACCGAAATTGACATTTTTGTCTTGATCTATGGTCACCTGAGCGGAGCTATTGAGCGTTACCAATCCCAGCAATAGTATTGTCAGAAGCAGGATTTTTTTCATGGCACTATGTCGTTTAAGTTTTACTCAACACCCTCTATTTTCATCGATTTCTGACCGATTGCTTCAGCTTCGTTTGAGCATCCTAAACGTATAAACACGACCTAAAATCCGTATAAAATCAACATTATAGCCGAATTAAAAATCATTCCGACGGCTCAGAATATACTTTTCAACTTTCTGTACTGCCAAGTGATAATTGGCTTTCAAAGCCCCTACTGAGGTACCGGTTTGAGTCGCAATTTCTTCGTAGGGTAATTCTTTGAAGTAACGCAGCCGAAATACCTGACGCTGTTTTTCAGGTAAGTGATCAATGGCCTGCGTCAACCAAACGGTTACTTCTTCGCCGTTCCAGGTAGTATCCACATCCGCAAAAACGGGACGATTTTCCAGTGCTTCCGTATCCATCTGCGTGCCTACGTGGTGTTTCTGCTTACGGAGAAAATTCAGGGCTTCATGCGTAGCAATCCGGTACATCCAGCTGAACAACTGTGAATCTCCTCTGAAATTGGGAAGTCCCTGCCAGATCTTCAGCAAGGCATCCTGCGTGACATCCCGGGCATCTTCGGGATCACGTACGTAGCGACGAATGTGATAATTCAGTTTACGTTCGTACACTTTAACGATGGCATTAAACGTGCCGAAGCGATTTTCAGGTTGGAAAGTGACCGTTTGCATGGCTTTAACAGGATTAAGACTGTGGCGATTTCTGACCCAAAAGTCCCGCAACTGAGTTAAGGTGAATTTAAAGCCACATTAAAACGCTATTAAAGTCCAGATGGAACGGCTTTAGTACAAGTTCAAGCTTTGATATAATTACTTAATAACCAACCTCATGAAAGCAGCTGTGTTAGAATCATATGGCTCTGCGGAGCAATTTATTGTTAGAGAAACATCCACCCCAGAGATTAAAGAAGGCCAGATTCTAATTCGGAATGAGGCCTCATCGGTTAATCCCGTTGATACGATTGTTCGTTCTGGAGCCATGAAGCTTGCCTCCGGACTTTTTGGAGATCAGATCATTGGCAGCGATTTCAGTGGTACTGTCATCGCTACTAAATCCGAGAAATTTAATATTGGGGATGAAGTGTTTGGACACGTTAGTCCGGTAAAAGGCGGAGCCTACGCCGAGTACCTGGCTGTTGACGAAGACGTGGCGGCCATCAAGCCTAAAAACATCAGTTTTGAAGAAGCAGGCAGTCTTTCGCTGGTAGCGACTACGGCTTGGCAAGGTCTGGTAGATCAGGGACAAATCGAAGCGGGCGATGAAGTATTAATCAACGGTTGCACGGGCGGCGTAGGAAGCATTGCCGTGCAGGTAGCCAAAAGCTGGGGAGCGATTGTGACGGGCTTGTGCAGTACGGAAAACGTACAAACCGCCCGCGAACTGGGCTGCGATGAAGTCATCGACTATAAAACGCAATCCATTCCCGCCAATAAACGGTATGATCTGATTTTTGATGCTTCGGGAAAATTCTCTTTCGATGACATCAAGGGCCATTTAACCGAAGAAGCTTATTACGTTACTACCCGCCCTGATATCAAGGATGTAGGTACGGCGATTGACGTTATTTTCCGTAAACAGGTTAGGCCTTTCATGGCAAAACCGAATGGGGAGGATCTGGAAAAGATCAAGATTCTGGTGGAAGATGGCCATTTAAAACCTTACGTAGCCGAAGCTTTTCCGCTTGAAAATATTACTCAGGCCCATCAAAAGCTCGAAGCCGGGCATTTTGTGGGCAAAGTAGCGGTGACGATTTAACTGTTCATTGAACCTAACTTCCCGAAAGTTAACAGGGACTATTGCTCTTCGGTCCTAATGAAACTTCACGAAAAGTCATTTCAAAAGTTGAGATTCGAAACCAGACGTGATAATTGATTTAACCAACAACTTTCGGGAAGTTTAAAACTTTCAGGAAGTTAATATAGGAGTTGTACGGAGAACAGTTCAAACTAAAATGGCCCTGAATCCAAAGAATCAGGGCCATTTTTATACCACTAGCAAGTAATTACTTCGCGTACTTACTAGAAAACGTGCGATAGAGTTTCTTCTGCTTATCGTCCAGGTTCAGTGATTTTCCCTGAATATAAGCTTGTTCTACTTTCGCCGTCCGCATGTCCAGAATGTCTCCGGAGGATACGATTAAGGTGGCATGCTTCCCTTTTTCGAGCGATCCTACAACGTTGTCAATACCTAGAATTTTAGCATTGTTAAGCGTCACCAGCTTCAAAGCTTCTTCCGTCGTCATGCCATGACCTCCTACGGTTCCCGCTAAAAAAGGCAGGTTACGCGTCCGCCAGTTCAGACCCACATACCCTAAACCTACCGTCAGTCCTTTTTGGGAAAGCAGGTAAGGTAACTTGTAAGGTAAATCCGTGTCATCGTCCGTGCGGTTTGGCAGCCGGTGCGTGGTATTCACAATGATTGAAACGTTATTTTCTTTCAGGAAATCCGCTGCCATTAAGGACTCTTCCCCACCAATGATAACAACTTTCTTTACACCTTTGGCTTTCGCAAAACGTACCGCTTCAATGATTTCCTTGCCATAATCAGCCGCTACGTACAGATTTTTCGTCCCATTGAACAATCCACGCATGGCTTCCAGCTTCATATTCACGGGAGAAGACGCTGGCGTTTGAGCGTAAGCAATCGCATCGCTAAACAGCTTGTCCAATTCGCGGAACTGTTCCTCTCGACGATCATTTTTGCCGACACTAAAGGATCCCGTTTCGAAATTATATCCCCGGCGGAAGTAACCCGGCCAGTTTACGTGTACGCCGTCGTCTTTCTTCAGAGCGGCATCTTCCCAGTTCCAGCCGTCCAGTTGCATGACGGATGACATCCCCGACACTACTCCACCTACGGGCGTAGCTTGCGTCAATAAAATCCCGTTACCCCGCACGGTCGGAATTACTTCAGAATCTGTGTTATAAGCAATCAGTGCCCGCACGTTGGGGGTGTAATCGCCCACTTCTTCCTGATCATTCGTGGCCCGAACGGAGGCAATTTCTACGAGACCTAATTGATTGGAAGGAGAGATTAATCCCGGATAGACGTGCTTTCCAGTGACCGAAATGCTTTGCGTTCCGGCGGGTAAAGTTGGCGTTCCGCTGCCTACGTAGGTAATTTTTCCTTTATCAAAAACGACCGTTCCATTCTGAATGACTTCGCCCGTTCCCACGTGAATGGTGCCTCCCGTCAGGGCAATGGGAGCCGTTTGTGGCTGGGCCGCAGCTTCGTTCTGAGCCTGAGCCGTCTTCAGCATCGAGCTGAGTGCCAGTATGGTGAATAGTATTTTTTTCATTGAAATATCTTTAGGATCATTTAGTTTGAATGGGTTTGAAAAACAGGTTTGAGGAGTTTTGAAAGATTTTGAGAACGTTTGATGTAAATTCCTCGTACCTAATCAAACCATTTCAAACTTTCAAATCTTATCAAACTGTCTCAGACACTCTCAAACTTCGTCAAACCAGTTAAAATCCGCAGGAACCGTCGCAGTTGAACTGACCGAAGAAACGCATGTGGCCTTCTTCTTCCGACAAACCACCGAGGGTATTACAGTGGAAGTGACGGGGACGCTGCATGGCTGGTCGTTGCGTCGTCGCACCGGAAGCTTTGGCCGTCAGTAACTTCTGAATCAGACGATTACGTTCGGTATCAATTTCCTTACGTAATACTTTGTCTTTTTCCAGATCGAAGTAAATCGCTCCTTCAATGATGGTTTTTTCAGGCTTGGCGTACACCGACAAGGGGTTATTATTCCAAAGCACCACGTCGGCATCTTTCCCTACTTTGATACTTCCCATACGGTTATCCAGGTGCATCATTTTTGCGGGGTTCAGGGTTACCATTTTCCAGGCATCTTCTTCCGAAACACCCCCGTATAATACCGTCTTCGCCGCTTCCTGATTCAGACGACGAGCCATTTCCGCGTCATCGGAGTTAATAGCCGTGTTTACGCCTACTTTCGATAACATCGCCGCATTGTAAGGGATCGCGTCTTTTACTTCCATTTTGTACGCCCACCAATCCGAGAACGTCGAGCCGTTGGCTCCGTGCTGTTTCATTTTGTCGGCTACTTTGTACCCCTCCAGAATGTGCGTAAAGGTGTTAATCGTGAAGCCTAAAGAATCCGCCACTTTCATTAACATATTGATCTCCGACTGCACGTAGGAGTGACAGGTAATGAAGCGTTTTTTGTTCAGGATTTCCACCAGAGCGTCCAGCTCCAGATCCCGGCGGGGAGCTACCATCGAAGCTTTCTTCGAAGAACCGTTATAGTCTTTCCACTCTTTCTCGTAAGCTTTCGCACGGATGAAGGCATCCATCATTACCTGCTCCACGCCCATCCGGGTTTGTGGAAAACGCACGCGGGCGATGTCCCCCCAGTTGGCCTGTTTTACGTTTTCGCCCAAAGCAAATTTGATAAACTGAGCCTCGGGAATCAGTAAGTTATCCGGCGTTTCCCCCCATTTGAGTTTAATAACCGCCGACTGACCACCGATACAGTTCGCCGAACCGTGTAACAATTGCGAAGAAGTAACCCCTCCCGCCAGCTGACGGTAAATATTTACGTCTTCCGAATTCACTACATCACCCATCCGAACCTCGGAAGTAACCGATTGCGTACCTTCGTTTACCGAATATAAGCCAATATGCGAGTGCTCATCGAAGATGCCAGTAGTCAGGTGTTTGCCGGTTCCGTCGATCACTTTTGCCCCTGAAGGCGTGGAAAGGCTTTTACCTACTTTCGCGATTTTACCGTTTTGCAATAATACATCCGTGTTCGGTACGATCCCGTCTTTTTCGTTCGTCCAGACCGTCGCATTTTTAATCAGAATGGTTTCGGCTTTAGCTTTTTCTTCGGTGCCGTAACCAGCGAATGGGAAGATCAACTTACCCATTTCGTAAGGAGCCGCTTTTTTGCTAGAATCTGTCCGGGCACGACCCGCTTGTGGAGCCGATTTATACGTAGCCAGGAGTGTTAGTGGAGCTCCCGCCGCGTCAAAACCGTCGCCTTTGATGTTCTTTCCGTCGTAATAAGCCGAAATCCGGTTTTCGCCTTTATCCGCTTTATTCAGTTTGAATGAAAGCGTTAATAAATCGCCCTGACGGGTAACTTTCGGCGTGATTTTCATGGTATCCACCTGAATCTGATACGTGGGTTTATCCGCCTTTCCGGTAATATCCAGTTTCAGATTAGAGCGAGAACCTACCGCCAGATCATACGAGCCCCGGAAATCACTGGCATTCATATCCGTCACGATGTAACGCGTTCCTTTGACCCAGTTTTCAAATAAGGTATTCGATTCGCTGAAAATACTTTCCGAAGAAATCAGGAAGTTGGCTAGCATGCCAGGCTTCAGACTTCCTACCATGTCTTCAATTTTCATCAACTGAGCCGGAACCGTCGTCAAAGCGGCCAGAGCTGCTTTTTCGTCCAGGCCTGCTGCGATGGCTTTACGAAGGTTCGCCATGAAATCGGCTTTGCTGCGAAGACCACTCGTGGTGAAGCTAAACGGAATGGATTGTTTCGCCAGTAACCCAGCATTGGCCGGAGCCATTTCCCAGTGTTTCATATCGGAAAGTGAAACTACGCTGGCATCGAAAGGATCTTCCACATCCAGAGCGGTGGGGTACGTTAAAGGCAGAATCAGGGATAAACCCGTAGCCTTAATTTCAGGTAAACGCTGATACTCATCGCCGCTACCTTTGATGATATAGTTGACACCAAATTCCTTACCAATCTTAGCCGTACGTAATACGCCCAACTTGTCGGTTACTTCAAACACCTGAGGTAAGGACTGATTCTGATTGAAAGCTTCCAGCGAAAGGTTGGTTTCCGTGCGACCTTTCACGCCTTTATACCACTGAGCATCGTAATACGTCTGACGAACCAGAGCTACCGAACCCATGAGTGAATTAGGATAATCCTGAGTAGAGCTGCCTTTGGAATAGGAATAATGAGCCGAAACATTCGACTTCAGGAGAGCTTCCTGATCTTTCCCATCCAGAAGAGCTACCAGAGCCGAAGTTCCACGAACAATCCCATCCTGCGAGTGGGTTACCGCTGAGCCGAAGCCGATGTTCCGTAACTCCGCTGCTTCTTTCGCATTACCACTGAACATTTCAGCGGCTTTCACTTCGGGTAACACAGCCTGGTTCCAGCCGTAAGCCCCCTTTTTCTTGGATTCCATCTGCGGCGTTCCGCGACCCATGCGAGCTTCCCTCTTTACTTCGGGCATACCATAAGCGGCGTAAACTTCCACAAACGAAGGATAAATCCGCTTGCCTTTCAGGTCGATTACCTGCGTTCCCGCAGGAATTTTTACGCTTTTTCCAACCGCCTCAATCAGACCACCCTGAATTAATAGCGTGGCTCCTTCGAGCATGGTTTGGGCGTCGGTAACAATAGTGGCATTAGTAAAAGCTACCCGACCGGGCCGCTCATCCTGCACGCCGTTCGTGGGGAACGTCGGCGTTTGGGCCATGGCCTGCATTCCTGATAGAACGAGGCACAGCCAGAAGAGTAATCGTTTCTTCATGAAGAGATGAAGTATCAATGTGGAAAATATAGGAAGTGAAAATCAAAGATAACCTTCCTATAGACAAGTCAGAAGAAACTTCAGTTAACCCAACGACGAGTAAAAGAAAAGTTGCGACGATGACCCATAGTCATTCTTTTTGTACTGTTTTCTCTGCGAAAAACAAAATCATTCTCTATTTAAGAGACAGACCTAGGGCACTGAAAAATGTAGAGACGCGACTTCATTGCGTCTAGCCGGGGAATGCAACTCATTTGAAAGGTAACTTAGACCGTGGCGAACGGGAAACCGCCTCTACCCAGACGCGATAAAATCGCGTCTCTACGGAAGAAGGATTTATTAATTCTTAGTCATTTCCCGGATGTATTCCTGGCAGGTCAGGAACGTTGCTTGCTGTTTTTGAAGCGAGACAATCAACTTTTCAAGCCTTTTCAGTAACTTTTCCCCATCCACTTTTTTGACATAAGAGGGTAAGTTATAGGACTGAATACCAGTAAACTCCCAAGGATGAAAATACAGCATTAAAACCTGCCGTTTTTTCAGCGTTCGAGCCGCCCAGTAGCGGAATAAAGCCGCAGGCAGATTCTTGAACGACAACCAGAATAAGGGTAATCGAAGGAAAGGGGTTGTTGAGCTGGGTAACTCAATCAGACCCTTGCGAAGGTGTGGCTGCGGATTTTCGTGCAGTAAGTTATAACGTCCGGGCAGGTAAGCCGGATTAATGGAAGCGTCATACGTAATACCGTAGTCCAGTAGCTTTTCCATGGCAAAAGGCTTCAGTCGAGGCATTCGAAATCCCGTTACCTCCTGCCCGGTTAAGGCTTCCAGAATTTGTTTGGATTCCCGAACATCTTCGATCTGAAACTCATGCCTTGGCGAATGATACAGAGCGTGCGAGGCTATTTCGTGGCGTTCGGCTACGGCTTTGATCAGGTCGGGATTCATCCGGGCGTAATGACCTGTAGTAAAAAACGTCGCCCGGATGTTGTATCGATCCAGCAGGGTTACTAATGCTTCCGTACCCCGCCGCGTAACTTCCATTTGTTCACGCTCGGACACCCGTTGGCCGTATTCCTCGGGAATATCGAATTCTTCCAGATCAAAAGTCAGCGTAACCGCCTGCATAAGGTTCGGGTTGGAGTTCTAAAAGGGGCATTTCTACGGTCGCCGGAATGGGAGCTTTTCTGGTAAAAATTCGAACCAGATTGATCAGTTCCCGCCAAAGGGTCTGCGTGCCAAAGTTACTAAACACCAGACTGGGCTCGGGATTAACCAGCACGGAGCGAATCTCCGCCTTTCGTTGCATCAGTTTACGAATAAACTCAATTTCAAAGACAAAAGAATTGGTTTGCGTGGCCAGCATTTCACTCAATACCTCACGCCTTAAGGCTTTAATACCCGCCTGCGTATCTTTGATTTTGGGTGAAAGTAAGATGATATTCATCAGTTTCAGACACTGCGAAATCACCTTCCGTTTGAAGGGTAACTGCCGGAAATACATCCTACTACGGGCACCGTATACAAACTGACATTGAGGGTTGGTATGCAGTAACTCAATCATTTCCACCACGGGTTCAATCCCAAAGGGAAAATCAATGTCCGTATACACAATGAACTCGCCGTGTGAAGAGGCGGCTCCTTTGCGAATGGAAGCTCCTTTACCCTGATTTTCAGAGTGATTTAAAAAAATAACACCCGTCTCCCGACTCAGTCGTTCGACTTCTTCCATTTGCAAACGCGTAGAACCGTCGTTTGAAATGATGCATTCCAGTTCGCATGCGGGCAAAACTGCCTTGAGTTCCTGCATACGTTTCAGAATCAGACTACTCCAGCCTTCCGAAGGATTATAACACGGAATAACCAGGCTGATTCTCAGGGGTTCGGTACTTGCGTTGGTGAAGCCCACGATTAATCAATTCAAATTGTAAAACAAACCAAACCAGGGTGCAGGGGATGACTTTCATGAGGTAAGGATAGAAAAACTCCCTACGCCAGAGGGGCGGACATAGGTCCGTAGCGGGTAAAATAGTGAAGACCAATACCAGTAACGCACAGGTATACGCCCAGTGAGGTCGCCATTCTTTTTCAGGTAAAATATAAAAAGCAGCTCCTTGAACGGCTATTATATACGTTTGAGATTCTGCCGCGTGATTAAACAGAATTACCCACAGGAATAAGTAAGCCAGTAAGCTCAGCTTCGTTACCAGACTTAGGGGTTTATACAGCGATTTCAAAAAGTAGATACTCCAGGTTAACGCCAGTAGCAATAACCCGACCCCCTGTACTTTACTAACTGAATCGAACGCAGGCCATACCAGTTTGATTAAACCCATGATCGAGAAGCCATAATTGACTTTGTAATCGGCTTGTAAACAGGCGGCCCACTGCTGATAGACCTCTACAAAACGACTCCAGCCCAGCAAGGGTAAGGGCAGAAATGTCAGGATCATTAGCCATCCCAGTGAACTGAAGATATACCGCCAAGGCCGGGGATAAAACAGAAACATGGCGGCGAAAATCAGTCCGTAACCCTTGATACAGAAGGCTAAAAGTGGAAATAGTGCCGCCCAGCCAATTTTTCCTTTTTCAAGAAAAGTGAAGGTTAGTATACCTAATGCAGCAATGAGTGGATTGGTTTGCTGGTAATGCAACGCGAATAATACTTCCAGAAAAACAAACCACCAGCAAAATAGCTTTTGCGAATACGTTACAGGTAATTGTCGAATGGCGTAGAAAAGAACCAGAGCACTACCGGCCGTCCAAAGGGGCAAGCCTAACCAGTCAGGCAGGTAAGAAAAGACACTAAAGAATAGGCAAAAGCTGGGGTGATATAGAAAAATGTCAAAGTACTCGGCCGGATATTCTACATAGGGATTGGTACCCGCCAGCAAGTGAATAAATGACTGCCGGAAGATGACATAATTATTATAATGCATTGGCCCCATGAAATAATGCTGGATGCCAACAATCAGTCCCATCAGCAGAAAACTGACGAGTACCGTTCCTTCTTTTGCGAAGAAGGTTTTACTATTTTTCATGCAATGGGGTGAGTAACTATTGAAACAAAAGTATACGGTTTTTCAACTGATTATTCTGTACGTATGCATTAATAAGAATTAAATTATTTTAATATCAATTTTAATTTATCTGATTTTTTAGTTGTTCCTTTTTTTTGTATTGATGTCGTACGTAATGCTACTTTGGTAGAATCAATCCACTTAATCATCTTATTTGTAAGCCTATTTGTAGCATCTATTCCAACTCATTAATGGCATGTATACCAAGCATTTACTTGTTGCACTATTCCTAGTTTCAGGCTGTTTGCTTTCGGGCTGTACCCGACTCCACTCTTCGGTACGAACCAGTTACTGTCAGCCTGCTTTTCACATTGAAGATCCTTACATTCCTCTGACCAGCACTGACTCCCTGCTGAATCATTCCGCTGAGTTACGTCCTTATTTTTCTAACCATGATATTCTCATGGCTAATGCCACAGGAACCTTGTCTTTTCTTAAAAATCTAATTCGTAATCAGGCGGATTCTTCACTGCTGGGAAAAGTAAATCGGCTTCATCTGAAGAATGAGCTTCAGAATCGCCTTTTACTTGTGAGTACGGAACTTAATTCTTTCTCAGCAGAGCTCGACTGCGAAGGGGAACGAGCCGACCAGCTGGCGTCGTATCTGGATGAAAGAGCCGATAATCGAAACGATCTGTTGACGGTAGCTTCCATCACGGTTGGAGCCCTGACGACGATTTTAAGTGTAGCCATTCCTTCTGACGCAACGCAGAAAACGGTAGGGTTAGTAGGGGGATTATTGAGTGGGGGTTTAGGTGGAAGTAGTTTACTGAAAGGTAGAAAAGTTCATTTTGATCATCCCAGAAACGTGCTGACCGACGTGTGGCACATGCCTCAGAAGTCTGACATTTATACTCCTTTTATCTGGTATATGCTCAACGAGAAAAGTTTTAGTAATGAGCACAAGCAGGGTATTATCCACTCGATCCACGACCGCTGGTTAACCCTGGAATTTGATGGAGAGGAAAAGGGTAACAAACAAGAATTACTCTTTGGTAAAGGAGGAAAATATAAAGCCAATGATCTGCACTCCCGGGCTGATTTACTCAATCAGCTACAATCCAGCATTCGTTCGCTCAATCAGGATTTGCAAAGCTTCGTGCTGGCGGTGAATCGCTTGCCGTAAGGTTTGAGAGCTAGTAACAATGGCTCAGGTGTTCTTTGATGACTACGAAACTGATAGCGACTAACTTCTTGAGTTAAAAAAAGTTAACAGCACTTAGACATCCAACCTTCGGGTTCATTTTTGGGTCTGACCTCTAAAACCTCGCCTTTTATGCGTTATCTATCTCTGATTATTTTACTCTGTGTTGTTCTTGGTTGTAACCGAAAAGACGTTGTTCCTAATACTTGTGGCGTTAAACGACCCCTTAAAGATTTGGAATGGCTAAAGAGTAAAACAAAAGACTCTTTTATTGAGACGATCAGTCAAGCCCGTTATCAGGATCAAACGGTTTACATAACCACAGCCTCTAGCCGGGGCTTCGCCGGGGCATCCGTAATGATTTATAGCTGTGACGGTAGCAAACTTTGCAGTTTCCCTTTACTACAAATTGAGCAAAAGCCTGATCTGTGCGAAATCTATTCGCAGTTGACAGATGAGAAAGTACTTTTTGAACACAATCCCTATAACTGGTAGTTGACGGTGCGATGACTGCTATAAAAAGTTACGATCCTTTGCTTTCAACCTTTGGCTAAAACCCAGTATTCTGCCTATTAAAAACCTCTCCTGTTTTATGCGTTACCTCTACCTTATTACCTTATGCTTTTGGGCACTTAGCTGCAACCAGAACGACGTAGTCCCCAACACCTGTGGTGTTAAACGTCCACTTCAGGATCTTGAATGGCTGAAAACCAAAATGCAGACTACAACCATTGAACAGGTAGTTCAGGCCCGTTACCAGGATCAGACGGTGTACATGACGGCCAGTTGCAGCCGATGTACAACCATAGGAACTATTCACCTCTACAGCTGCGATGGCGACCTGCTCTGTCAGTTTCCAGCGGGGCTTACCGACTCCTGCAAAGTCTATCAGCAATTGACAGATGAAAAAGTACTGTTTGACAGTAACTCTTATAACTGATAGTTGTGGATAGCCTTTATCCCCAATCCTGAAAAGACGGTGGCTGGTACAGCATTTTGCAACAGGTAATCCTGAACAAACGCTATCAAGCCATGCGTACCAACGTTAACCCTGAAGAAGGCGAGCGGATCTACAGAGACGTGGCCTTTTCCGATACAACTACTAATAATTACCTTGACAAGCCCAAGCTTACTCGGGCAGCCTGGTGTTCTATCCATCACCGGGAGAATGCCTATTCATTCATGTCAGAAGATCTGGAAGTAGTGAAAACAGAATCAGCCAGCCAGCTGACAAACCTAGTATTAACATAAAAAAATGAGTACTAATGCTTTATATTAGTACTCATTTTTTTATGTTTAAGTAAGTATTTTTTCAACCTTAATTATTTCACTCATGAATCTAATTCTTCATTTGTTAGTAGACGCAGCAGTTATTTTTGGTCTGGCCTATGTCATGCCTCAGGTGGACGTCAAAAGTTTTGGAAAAGCCCTTCTGGTAGCCATTTTTCTGGGCCTGTTAAATGCCACCCTGGGCTGGATTTTAAGAGGCATTGGCAATTTGGTTACCTTTTTCGCCCTTTCATTCGTCATTCGACTGGTCGTAACGGCTCTGTTATTGAAACTCGTCGATTCATTCATGAGTAGTCTCACCATTCAGGGATTCTGGCCGGCACTGGTTATTGCTCTGGGTGTAGCGGTAGCGGGAGCCATTCTGGACCAGGCTCTGGCTCCTGCTCAGGTTCCGATAGACGATAGTGTCACACTACTGACTCCGGTTTCATTAATCCGACTGGGTTAGGCTAATGGCCCAGCCAGCTCGCTAGTATTTCTTTTTGTAACGGTGATGCCTGCGGCAAACGGGAAATGGTAAAATCCTTCGTCCCTTTCTGTCCGAGCGTCACCGTTAGTTCTTTAGACTGCCCTGCCTGAATCACTTGCAACGTTACCGTCTCTCCTGCTTTTCGTTCTTTTAAAATGGCCGTCAATGTTGCTGGTCGCTGCCCCTCCACACTCATTATGGCAGCTTTACTTCGTAAGCCTGCTTTCCAGGCAGGGGATTCGTATTCCACATTGGAAATAAGCAAGGAATCTCCTTTCGTTGAAGTATTAATGCCCAACCAGCCCCCAGGAATGGCTTTGGTAATGGTATCAATCGCTAAGCCCGCATAGCCAAAGTATTTCGGATAATTGATTTGCCTGGTAGTTGAAGCGTAATCGAAAATCTCTTTTAAAGAAGTACCTGCCATCTTTTCGCAGGTTTTTCTGAATTCATCTTCGGTAAAACCTCGTTGCTTTTTCTGATAATATTCCTGATAAAGAAAACGCATGACATCATCCAGCGATTTTTTATTTTGGGTGACGTGACGGATGTTGAAGTCAAGCATGGCACCCAGCACGGGACCTTTATTGTAATACGAAATGGTCTTGTTGACTTCGTCGCCCGTCCGACCAAACGGCCCATCTGACCAGGTTTCATAACTCGATTGCGTAGCCGACTGAAACAAATGTCCGGGCTTATTCTCGTAAGTCTGAATTTCTTTCTGGAAGGCATTGATTAATTCCTCATCCGTCATTAAGCCCGCCCGCTTTACTGCCAGGTATTCGTAATAGACGGTAAATCCTTCTGATACCCAGAGCATCTTAGTTTTATTTTCCCGATCGTAGTTAAACGGCCCCAGCTCAATGGGGCGAATACGTTTGACGTTATAATGGTGAAAATATTCGTGAGCCAGGAAGTTGTACATTTTCAGTTTTCCGGCTCGCGTGTCCATTTGCTTTCCACTGAAACTGATGGATGTCGAGTTCAGATGCTCAATACCGCCCCCTCCGGGACCAATGGCAATGAAGGTATAATGCTGGTAAGGAATGTCTCCAATGATTCGAGAAGCTTCTTCCACAATTTTTTTCAGGTCATTCATGAAGGTGACCCGATCAAATTCACCCATGCGATACCCCACAAAATAATGCGGAATCCCCTTCACCTCGAAGGGATTTAACTCCTCTGTCTTCCCATCAAAACAGGACTGTCGTATAACACATCAAAGTCAGGAGCTATATAGGTTTTCGGTGAACCTGCTACAGAGTCCAGCCCCGTCGCAATGCGTGGATTCCAGGAGGGATCAGGTACAAACGTAACTTTGACAGGTTGCTTCAACTGACCTTTCGGGTGAAGGAATAAACCCGCCGGAGAGATATACGCCCGGTTTTCATCCAGGTAATTACTGGCCACAAAAGACATCCCCGTTCGCACCTGATAATTCACTGTCAGAGCCTTACTCCCACCCGTCTGAATTCGCCACGTGCTCGGCGTAATTTTCTCGAAAGCTAAGACCTTTCCCGATTCATCCGTGGCCTGAAAACCTTCCACCGATTTCGCATAATTCATCAGCTGGTAATATCCCGGCGTCCAGACCGGCATTTTCAACTCCAGCATGGGTAATTTTAAACCGGTATATTGAAGACTTACCTGATACGTATGGTTCTGAGGGTTATCCATCCGAACCGTATAAGCGAGTTGCTGAGCTTGAATGGAAGAATAAATAAAGAAGAGCGTAAGGATTACAAAAATTTTACAGAAGCGGTGCATATTTTCATAACAATGAAGTACTAACCTACAATTCCCATCAATACTACCGCCTATGTTTATTTTTTCAAAATAATACTTTACTTAGTTCATTCACTACCTATATATATCAAAAAATGCCCGACGAATACACATCGGGCATTTTTTAATCAAATTTAGTATTTACTACTTCTCACCTTTACCACCTACCGAACCCGAAGTTCCCGTAGTTTTTCCGGCATTTTTAACGTACTTATCCAGCCAGTTATTCATTTCACTCAGCATATGCATGAGGGACTCTTGTGAATCATAATGATGGCTTTCGTAGGGAAGGAACACCAATTTCGCGGTAGCTCCCATTCCTTTCAATGCATTATAATACCGCTCTGATTGTACAGGAAAAGTACCCGTATTATTGTCCGCTTCACCGTGGATTAATAATAAAGGCGTTTTCATTTTATCAGCGTTCATAAACGGAGACATTGTATTATAGACATCTGGTGCCTGCCAGTACGTACGCTGTTCATTCTGAAAACCAAACGGAGTTAACGTCCGGTTATACGCTCCACTCCGGGCAATACCTGCTTTAAACAGCTTACTGTGCGTTAATAAATTAGCGGTCATAAAAGCACCGTACGAGTGACCTCCTACGCCTACGCGGCTGGAATCTACCACACCCATTTTTACGCCTGTTTCAATGGCTGCTTTCGCCGAAGCTACTAACTGCTCTACGTACGTATCATTTGGCTCTTTGTCGCCTTCCCCGATGATGGGAATAGAAGCGTTATCGAGAACGGCATAACCCATCGTTACGAAAGCCGCTGCTCCCCAGAAGCTAATCGCGTTGAATTTGTAAGGCGAACCACTCACTTGGCCAGCGGCATCTTTACTCTTGAATTCAGCTGGATACGCCCATAAAAATGTAGG
The DNA here is from genome assembly GCA_913774715.1 of uncultured Siphonobacter sp. GTDB lineage: Bacteria > Bacteroidota > Bacteroidia > Cytophagales > Spirosomataceae > Siphonobacter. The sequence goes on from CAJYHS010000065.1 coordinate 20,937, forward strand.
TAGCGGACCGTCTTCTTTCTTATAACCCGCAGGCAGATATAAGGTAGCCGTCAGGTCTACACCGTCGTTACGTTTATAGCGAAGTACCTGCTTCTGAATGCCTTTCAGTTGGGGATAAGGATCGGGGAAGAAGCTTACCTGGGTTACCGCCGTTTCGTTTTTCTTCTTCTTTTTCGCGTTGAAATTCAGGTTACGAACGAAGTAATTCGGGTTTTGGTCAATCGCCTCGCGACGGGTTAATATTTCTCCCTTTTCAGCATTAAGAATGCTTAAGGGCACCTCAAAATAAGGAGCTTCTGAACGCCAGATGATTTTATTCTCCTTCGTTTTCAGGTTCATTACGCTTACAAACGGACGGTCACCTTCGGGAGAAGCTCCAGTGGCGTTCAGGTAATAGATTTCGTCTTTCGAGTTGATATCCAATACCTGACGGCCAAATTGATTTTTCTTCGTTTCGGGCTGACCCGGATCGGAATATTTGTCTTCGAATGAACGTTCTACCAGCACAACGGGATTAGCAGGATTGGAAGGATTCAGGATCTTTGTCACCAGCTTCCGGTTTTGCCACCAGCGTTCGGATACCAGGGCCGTTGTTGCATTACCCCAGATTACACCACCGAAGCGAAGAGCACTGGAATACAGATCTTTTGCTTCGCCAGAGAAGGGAGCTTCCAGAGCTTTCAGTACATCCCGAATAGCTACTTTTTTACGCGAATCGCCGCCGTCTTTAGGCTCTACCCAAGTTACTGTTGCGGGCACATCAGCACGCCAGTTGTAGTTACGAGGAAACGGAATCGTTGCATCCGAACCCCAGGGAGCATTTTCAACCAATGGATTATCCGTCAGCATTTTAACTGCCGATCCATTAACGTCAAAAATTTCGACTTTTGAAGGGAAATACCGCAACGGAACGATGTAAGAGAAAGGGCGGTGTACGCTTTCTACCAACACGTATTTACCATCGGGCGAAGGCGTCGCATCGCGTACCAGCATGGGCTGTCCGATGTTCTTTACCGAACCATCCAATCCTAATTTCACGACCTGAGCGGTAGCATAATACTCAAACTGCTTTTCGTCCGATGGATTTTTCAGTAAATCCTGATACGTGGGAGCCTGGCCTTTTTTACCCAGATTTTCCTGAATCGTTGGACCTACGGGTACGCGACTTATTTCAGGAGCCGCTCCTCGAGAAGCAGGTACAGTAGTAACAATCAGAGACTGTGCATCAGAAACCCAGCTCACGGGAGAACCCAAAGCGGCATTCAGAGCCAGATCGGTAACTTTACGAGCCGTAGCCGTAGCCACATCGATTACATATAACTCGATTTTCGTATCCGTCGAGTTCGTGAAGGCAATTTTTGCGTCGTCGGGTGACCAGCTCAGGTTGGAAATCGCGGCTTTGGCGGGTAAGCCTTTCACTTGAATTTCTTCCTTGCTGTTCAGCTTACGCAACTTCAGATTGATGAGTGGGAAGCCACGGCTAGGTCCAGTATTGGCGGGGTTAATCCGCAGACCAGCGATGCGTAACTCTGGTTGTGATAATTCGGCGATGGAAGGGTTCGCAGCCCGTTCGGTAATGATAACCCACTGCCCTTTCGAGTCTACACTGAAACCGGGCGTTGGCGGCGTGTTCACTAAATCGGCCAGAGCCTTCGGCGGTGTCTGATACGTGGCGTCCTGAGCCTGTACAAACGAAGCCATACCCAGGGCCAGAACCAGCACAAGGAGTTGTTTTTTCATGCAAGAATTTGTTAGGAGATGAAGTCCAATACTTCGGTAATCCAATGCTCTAATTTGGATGAACAAGTTAAGAGATTACCGAAGCCTTTGCCTGTCGATTCGACCAACGGTTTAAAATCGGATACAACAGCACCGCTCCCAAGATCAAAGAAGCTCCCGCGTAGAAGCCCGTCGTCATTTTTTCAGCACTTCCAAAAATGAAAAAGGCAAGGATAATCCCGTAAATCGGCTCCAGATTAATCGTTAGATTCATCACAAAAGCCGAAAACGTTTGGAATAATCGTACAAACGCTGAATAAGCATACACCGTACAAACGCCCGCCAGCACTAACACCCACAGCCAGTCCCAGCCCTGCGGAATCAGATTCATTTTTTCCTCTGGAGCAATTAAAAAGTAATAGATGGGCAGGAAAATCGTCGTGCTGATCCAGGCTCCCGTCATTTCGTACGCAGTAATACGACGAGGTTCCAGCGTTCGGGCGAAGAGGGAATTGAAGATGGAAAATAAAGCCGATAATAAGGCCGCCGTGATGGACATCGTCAATCCCAGAGCATGATTGAATTCAAAAAGGAAAATCAGATATAAGCCTGCAATTACTAATAGGCCAAGGAAAATTTCAACGATACTCAATCGGCGACGCATAAAGAGCGGTTCGAGCAAAGCCGTCCACAAGGAGCCCGTAGATAAGCCTGCCAGACAAACGGAAACGTTAGAAACTCGGGCCGATCCGAAGAACAATATCCAGTGCAGAGCAACCAGGCCACCCGTTAGCAACAAACGAATGATTAAGCCAGTCGGAGCTTTATCGCTGCTTTTCTGGGTTTTCAAAAAAGCCCACATACCGACACTTGCCAAACCGGTTCGCCAGAATACCAACGCCAGCGGCGGGATACTTATCAATTGACCTAAAATGGCCGTAAAGCCAAAAATCAGCACCACAAAGTGTAGCTGTACATACGATTGTAACGATGGTTTCATGGGATTCAGTTTGCCGTTTTCGGTTGACAGTTTTCAGTGAATTTTGAATGATCGAATTTTGATTCATTGTCCTGACCATAACTCAGGCCACGTTGAGCAACCCACTGAAAACGGTAAACCGACAACTGACCACTATTTAGGGACGGTTCGGTATAAGACCAGACCAATGAAAGAGAATATAATATTGGGCAGCCAGACGGCCAGAAAAGGATCGAAAGCTCCTTTCTTGGCAATCCCGCTACTCATCATGAAGAAGAGGATATAAATAAAGGCCAGACCGAAACCAAGGGCAATCTGAAAACCTACGCCCCCGCGTGATTTTCGGGCCGAAACAATAACGCCAATGGCGGTCAGAATGATAATTCCAAAAGGATTCGCAATACGGGTATAGCGTTCGATCTGGTAGAGTACTACGCCCTCCGCTCCGCGACTTTGTAATTTTGCAATGTGCTCGTTCAGTTCGGAAAGAGTAAAGGTTTTTTCCAAATCGTGGGTACTTTCGAAATCCTTGGGTTCCAGGGCCAGCGTGGTGTCCATTAGTTTTCCATAGGTCATGCTTTCCCCCGTTTCCGTAATAGTTCGAATGGTATAATCTACTGCTGACCACTTTTTGATATCCGGTTTCCAGACGATATAAGCCGCTGAAAGTTTCTGTACCAGCTTGTTCCCGTCGAACTTTTCAAGCGTGAATTTGTCGCCCTGTTGCGTCGTATTGTTATAACTGGAAAGATAAGCGTAGACACTAGGCCCAACCTGAATGTGCACGTCGCGTTTGTCGAAGTAATACGTACCGCCTTCGACGTATTTCTGTTCAAAGGCCAGCCGCTTTTTATCCGCAGCGGGAATCACGTAGGCTACCAGACAGAAAATAATTCCGGCAATCAGCGAAGAGGCCAGCATATAGGGCCGCATGAAGCGAATGAAGCTAACGCCGGTACTGAAAATGGCAATGATCTCGGTCTTGGCCGCGAGATTGGCCGTAAAGAAAACCACTGTAATAAATACCATCAACGGACTTACATAATTCGCCCAGAAAATGGCCAGGTTCATGTAATAGGTAACCAGCAGTTCGTACGTAGAAGGTTTGTAACGAATAAAGTTTTCGACTTTTTCGGTATAGTCGATTACTAAAATAATCAGGGTTACGAGCGAAACGACGAAGACATACGTCGTCAGAAATCGTTTAAAAATATACCAGTCGAGTATTTTCACTGCCTATGAGTTGTCTGTTGCCAGTTTGTGGTTTTCAGGGATGACTTGTAAAAAATGGAATCCTTCAGCCCTGATTTATCAATGTCAACCCAGCCTTCTGAACATTCCTAATTCTATCCTTCACTCATTCCCTCATTGAACTTAAACTGAAAACTTAATCAAAATATTTCTGGCCACTTCGTAGCTGACAAAAGAAGGGGCGGATTCGTTTATTTTTAAAATCATGGATCGGTCAAAATCGTTGATTTCCAGTACCGAAACTACACTTCCGGGAATTAACCCTGCTTTACTTAAAAATTGTAAAAAAGAGGCAGCGTGCTCCAGAACTCCCATCATCGTTACCTGCTGACCGGCGGTTACCTCGCAAAGTTTCTCGTATTCAGCGGAAGGCATAGCCCCCGCCGCCGTTGGAATAGGATCACCATGTGGGTCAGAAACGGGGAAACCCAGAAACGCATCCAAGCGATTAATAAGTTCTTCCGAAGCAATATGTTCGAGTTCTTCCGCAATAGGATGTACCTCGTCCCAGCGAAAACCCAGTTTTTCCACCATGAATACTTCCCAAAGCCGGTGCCGACGAATCACCTGTAAAGCTACCTCCTGTCCATCCTGGGTTAATCGAACTCCCTGATACTTTTTGTAGTGGACTAGATTTTTATCAGCCAGCTTACGTAACATATCCGTCACCGAAGCCGCCCGCGTCTGCGTTTGTTCCGCCAGGGCGTTGGTACTCACCTCCTCTGCACCGGAGCCAGACAGGTGATAGATCAGTTTCAGATAGTTTTCTTCTGCTAATGAAGCCATTCAAATTTTTAGAAGTTGGCTGCAAAGGTAGATTCTCACCGGGCAAAATAAAAATTTAGGCGAGCCTAAATTTTTATTTTGATTTAACAAAACCTTCCTTACATTTGCTTTACTAATAAAGGCATTACGCACACAATCAGATAAGTAGAGGAATACCCATGAATACGCCTATATCAAACCCTACTCATAAATATAATTTACAGGAACAGTCCTTACCCGAGGCTCACGCTTCCATCCAGATTCCACAAAATGCCAGTAACTGGAAAAAGTTTATGGCTTTTGTAGGACCCGGACTGATGGTAGCGGTAGGCTATATGGACCCGGGTAACTGGGCTACGGATATTGAAGGCGGGTCGCGGTTTGGATATACGCTCCTTTCCGTAGTGCTTATCTCCAATCTTTTCGCGATGGTTCTCCAGCATTTGGCCCTAAAGCTGGGCATTGCCACCGGACGCGATCTGGCTCAGGCTTGTCGCGATCATTTTTCAAGACCCGTGGGCTTCGTTCTTTGGGTATTAGCCGAAATCGCCATCGCGGCTACCGACGTAGCTGAAGTATTAGGTTCCGCGATTGCCTTAAATCTGCTTTTCGGCTTGCCCCTAACCGTTGGCGTAATCATTACCATTCTGGACGTTCTGGTCATTCTCTATTTTCAGAATCGGGGCTTCCGGGCATTGGAAAGTATTGTGGGCGGATTAATCTTCGTCATTCTCTGCTGCTTTGTGTATCAGATGATTGCCTCAAATCCAAGCCTTCCAGCCATTGTCCAGAATCTGATTCCTAAGCCTGAAATCATTACCAATGGTCCTATGCTATACGTGGCCATCGGGATTTTAGGGGCTACGGTAATGCCACATAACTTATACCTGCACAGCAGTATTGTTCAGACTCGTAACTTCAATCGCGACGATACGGGGAAACGCGAAGCCATTAAGTTTGCCACGCTCGATTCTACCATCTCGCTGTTTCTGGCTTTCTTTATCAATGCGGCTATTCTGATCGTAGCAGCGGCGGCTTTCCACTCTACCGGTAATCAGAATGTGGCTGATATTACCGATGCCCATCGCCTACTTGATCCTGTGCTGGGTGTAAAACTGGCAAGCATTTCATTTGCAGTAGCTCTATTAGCCGCCGGACAAAACTCTACCGTTACTGGTACGCTAGCGGGGCAAATCGTCATGGAAGGTTTTTTAAACCTGCGACTGAAGCCTTGGGTGCGTCGCCTGTTAACCCGTTCGATTGCCATTATCCCCGCTTTCGTGGCTACAGCCTGGTACGGCGAAAAAGGCACTTCCGAGCTACTGGTTTTCAGTCAGGTTGTTCTTTCCATACAACTGAGCTTTGCGGTGATTCCTCTGGTAATGTTCACTTCGAACTCGAAACTAATGGGAGCATTCGTGAACTCCTCAGTATTAAAAATCGTAAGCTGGGTTATTGCAGGTATTATCCTGTTACTGAATTCCTACCTGCTGATTCAAACGATTTAGTTAGGGTTTCTTATACCATTGGCCATTTTTCATCACCATCGTTACCTTTCTTAAGGCAGAAATAGTTTCAGTCGGGTTACCTTCTACGGCAATCAAGTCGGCGAGGTAACCCGATTTTATTTCCCCCAACTGCTTCATTTCAAATATTTTCGCGGGAACGGAAGTCGCCGAGCGTAACACGTCCAGTGGTTTCATGCCATAGGTGTTCATTAATTCCATTTCCCGAACATTATCACCGTGGGTAAAGACACCCACATCGCCCCCCATCACAATCGCCACGCCCGATTCCAGAGCGGCTTTGAAGCTTTTCCGTTTTTGCTGAACCCGTTCGGGTTCTGCTTCCTGCCCTTTTTTCCAGCCGCGATACTGCGAAATGGCATCACTGGCCGCTAAGGTTGGGCAATAGGCGACGCCTTTAGCTTTCATTAACTGAAATAATTCTGCGGTAGCGGCATCACCGTGCTCAATGGTTTTGCATCCGCCCAAAATCGCTCGGCGAATGCCCTCTTCGGTGGAAGCATGGGCTACTACCGAACGTCCCGACGAGGCGGCCACTTTTACCATTAACTCAATTTCTTCCTGAAGAAACGTCGCCTTCGCTTCGCCCATTAAGCCCCAACGGTAGTCGGCATAAATTTTCACGACGTCAATACCACGCCCAATTTGTCCACGAACAGCCTGTATTAACCGGTCGTTACCATCGGCCTCCTCGGCTCCCTGCGGCACATTCGAGCGGGTATTATATCCTTTCGGGCCGTAACTTCCCGTAGCAATCAAGGCCCGTCCGACTGTAATCATCCGGGGGCCGGGAATGATGCCTTTTTCAATGGCCTGTTTCAGACCGACATCGTCGAAATCGGCTCCTTCCGTTCCCAAATCCCGAACGGTGGTAAACCCAGCTAATAAGGTCTTTTCCGCGTGGACAATCGCCCGGGCGGCCCGTTCCATCGGTGATTCCTTCAAGACCTGATCGTCCCAGGACGTTTCGTTATACGGATGTAAAAACAGGTGGGAATGCCCTTCTACTAAACCGGGTAACAAAGTCTGATTCCTGAGAATGATTTCCTCCGTTCCTTCCGGCTTTTTGAGGTTAGCCCCGACGGCTTCGATTTTAGTATTAATGACTAATACCTGCCAGTTCGTATGCACCTCTTTCCCATCAAAAACCCGATCAGGAATCAGTAAGTACGGTTTTGAAGATTGAGCATTTACTAGCGTGCTTAGGAAAACCAGGCCTACTAAAAGTCGTTTCATCAGGATGGGAAATGAGGAGTTATGGTTAAGTCGGATTCTGCCCGAGTGGTATAATCCGGGCTATTGTAAATTTAATCCCGCTGAAGTAATTATCAAGTAGTTGGCAGCTCTATTTGGTAATTGATTATTTACCATAACCTGGCAGGATTTAATATAAATAATCTAAAGACGAGAGGGGCTACCAACAGAAAAGCTGGTAGCCTTTTGAAAAGTAATAAGCCCGAAATCGGTATGATTTCGGGCTTATTACTTTCCAAACAATCTGTATTACTTTAATTCTTTCAGATCCACCAGATCCATGTCGGTATACGTATAATTTTCACCAGCCATCGCCCAGATGAAAGAATAGGCAGCGGTTCCGGCACCCGAGTGAATGGACCAAGGTGGCGACAGAATCGCCTGATAGTTATTTACCAGCAAGTGACGGGTTTGCTGAGGCTCGCCCATGAAGTGGAATACCCGCTGATTTTCAGGAACGTCAAAATAGAAATAAGCTTCCATCCGACGATCATGTACGTGAGCTGGAATCGTATTCCAGATACTACCCGTACTCAAAATAGTCAGACCCATTACCAGTTGGCAGGACTCCAGCCCTTCGGCGTGAATGTATTTATAAATGGTACGTTCGTTAGCCGTTTCTTTGGCACCAGCCTGAACGGGAGAAGCTCCTTCTTTCGTCAGTTTGGCGTTCGGGCATACCCGGTGAGCGGGCGTAGAAGCCAGGTAAAATACCGCCGGACTGGCCGCATCGGCACTGGCAAAAGTTACTTCAACCGTACCTTTACCCAGGTAAAGGGCTTCCAGTTTACTTAATTCGTAGGTCTCGCCATCGGCAGTTACCACACCGGGGCCGCCTACATTAATGATCCCTAGCTCGCGGCGTTCAAGAAAGAACCCGGAACGTAACTCGTCATACGTGGGTAAGCTTAATACTTCGTTAACGGGTTTTACACCGCCCACAATGAAACGGTCGTAATGGGAATAGGTAAATTGAAACTGATCGTCGGCAATAACGTCTTCAATCAGAAACTGATCCCGTAAACGGTCGGTGTCATAGTGCCGAACGTCGTCGGGATGATGTGCATAACGAGTCTGCATAGGAGTGTGAATAGTTGCTACAGCTAAGAAATAGACGACTTCCGTGCCGAATACCCTTCAATTACAAAAGAAGCGAACCATTCCGATGTATCTTTGTTTTCAGTCTACAGTCTTTCATTTTTACGGTAATTGACTGAAAGGCTAGCCTTACGACGAGCTCTGATTGCATCCATACATCGAACATTTATACTCTTGAAATCCCTCGCTTATCTTAACAAATACTTGTGGAAGTATAAAGGCACCCTCTTGCTGGGTACTTTATTCACCATCGTTTCCAATCTTTTCGGGATTATTCCGGCTCAGATTGTCCGGCATGCACTGGATCTGGTCAAAGAAACACTTGATCTTTATTTTCTTTTTAACGGCTCAAAAGTTCAGGCTACCATTTACGAAGATTTTGCCTATAACATTCTGATTTATGGCGTATTAATCCTCGCCATGGCCTTGCTGAAAGGGGTGTTTCTGTTTCTCGTCCGCCAGACGCTTATTGTCATGTCAAGACACATTGAGTATGATCTGAAAAACGAAATTTACCAGCATTATCAGACCTTACCGCTGAGTTTTTATCGTCGACATAACACGGGAGACTTAATGGCTCGTATCTCCGAAGACGTTTCGAAAGTTCGGATGTACGTAGGGCCGAGCATTATGTACGGGCTCAACCTGATTACCCTTTTCATCATGGTAATCAGTTATATGCTTTCGGTAAGTCCGCACCTGACTTTTTATGTCCTATTACCACTTCCGATTCTTTCGGTAAGTATTTTCTTCGTTTCGAATATCATCAATAAGCGTTCGGAAGAGATTCAGCGGAACCTTTCTATGCTTTCCACGAATGCTCAGGAAGCTTTTTCTGGTATTCGGGTGTTAAAAGCTTACGTTCAGGAATCTTTTTCAACGAAACAGTTTGAGAACCAGTCGGAAAACTATCGAAATAAATCATTGAATCTGATCAAGGTCGATTCATTATTTACGCCGTTGATTTTTCTGCTGGTGGGACTTTCTAACATCCTTTGCGTGTACATTGGTGGTCAGGAAGTAATGGCCGGGCGATTAACGCCTGGTAACATCGCCGAATTTCTCATTTATGTAAACATGCTAACCTGGCCCGTCACGGCTCTGGGCTGGACGACTTCGCAAATCCAGCGGGCAGCGGCCTCACAAACCCGGATTAATGAATTTCTGGAACAGAAAACGGATATCGTTTCTACCGAAAACCTGCAAAAAGATATTTCCGGTGATGTAGAGTTCAAGCACGTTACCTTCATTTACCCCGACTCCGGTATTATTGCTCTGAAGAATTTCAACCTGCGAATCAAAGCTGGAGAAACCGTGGCGATTCTCGGAGGAACGGGGTCAGGTAAGAGTACGCTGGCGAACCTGCTGATTCGGATGTACGATGCGACTTCGGGTGAAATTCTGATTGATCAGGAAGCTATTCAGGCCTATGACATCCCAAGCCTGCGTCGTCAGATGGGATATGTTCCGCAGGATGTATTCCTGTTCTCGGATAATATTTCGAATAACGTGCGATTTGGATTACCTGAATTATCTCAGGACAAGGTAATTCAGGCCACCAAAGACGCGGATTTATATAATAACATTGTTGACTTTCCGGAAGGTTATGAAACTAAAATTGGGGAACGTGGCATTACCCTTTCCGGCGGTCAGAAGCAACGCCTGAGTATTGCCCGAGCCATTGCTCGTGAACCTAAAATTCTGATTCTGGACGACTGTTTATCGGCGGTTGATACCAAAACAGAATCGACGATTCTTACGAACCTGAAAGGCATTATGCAGAACCGTACTTCTCTGATTATCAGTCACCGGGTATCCTCTGCTAAACTGGCCGATCAGATTGTATTACTTGATGAGGGTGAAATTGTGGAGCAGGGCACGCACGAAGAGTTGATGAAGAAACATGGAGCTTATCGGGAATTATACGAAAAGCAGTTGCAGGGCGAGGAAGCGTAGTTTCTTTCGGTTGCTGGTTGTTCGTTACTAGTTGATGATTAAAACGTAAAGACGCGATTAATCGCGTCTTTACGTTAATGAGTGGATATTTTACGATTCCACTGGAAGGGGACATTTTATATAAACCCTATACTATAATTCCCTCCTTCTATACTTCTATTATTCTATCATTAATTAAACGCCTGAACGGCTTGCCATAAGCCTAGTAAAATGAAACCCCAGCCCGTTACTAAGCGAATGGTTTGGGGTTTTATTTTTTCCAGAATACGTTCACGGTTAATAAACGTGAGTTTCGCGTAGAGGTAATTCATAGCGAACGATCCCGCCGTAGCTCCGAGGGTAAACGCTGCTTCGTCAAAAAAGGAATCGATGGAAAGCTCAGCGTTTCGATTAAACCAGACCGCCGCTACCAGCCAGAAGGGAATTAACTGCGGATTACAGATATTTAATACCATTGCCTTTACAAAGGCTTTTCGACTGGCGGGCTGATCGTCGGTTTTTGCAGTTGCAGTATCTACCTCTGGCGAATCCGGAGCTTTTTTATTACGTAAAGTAAAGAAACCAACCAGTAGTAAAATAGGGATAATGGACCATTGAAACCAGATTAATACGTCGGGCACTTCTTCTAGCCAACGCATACTCCGAATTGCTAAAATACTGCCGATGACTTCCGGTAATGAAGCTCCTACCGAAGCCCAGAATCCGACGCGAAGATTTTTCTGAATGACGGATTGAACAACGCTTAACTTCACCGGACCGGGATAAGCTGAACCCAAAAATCCAACGGTCAAGGCAACAATAAAAATGGATAAAACTTTCATGAAGGACCGACTCGTGCGTGGGTAAAATCGCCAGTCTGGTTCACTCCTACTTGAAAAAGCTATTCCATCTTTCAGCTCTTGTAGAAGAAAAGAATAGCCTGCCAAATCCCAACGGCAATGAACAATAGCCCTATCATTCGCTCCATCCATTCGATTTTTAAATACTTCATCAGCCGGTCCTGATACTTGCGGGCTAATGTTGCGTACGTACATTGCAGGGCAAAGGACCCCATACTCGCTCCCATGACAAATCCTGCCTGATGCCAGCCGTTCTCTACCCGCAACCAGTTATAGCCCTGATAATTGAGCAGAATAGCGAACCAGTAAATAGGCAACTGTCCGTTAATCAGGGAAAGAAAAACGCCCTTTAAGAAAGAGAGATGAGAGGTATTTGTTTGCGGGATTTCGGGATTTACCTGAGGTTTGCGAAGAAAGGCTAGTACACCCAATAAAATAAGAATGGGGATAACGATTAACTGTAACAGTTTTAATCCGGCAGGATACCGCTCCACAAAGTGAATTCCCTGCAAAGCCAGATAGCCATAGGGAATTTCTACCAAAGCCCCGCCCAGACCAATCCACAGAGCTGCGGGAAAATTTTTCCTCAGTACGGATTGAATTACGGATAGGTTAACCGGACCGGGGTGAACGGAACCCGCAAAGCTGATAAAAAAGGTTACTGAAAAAATGAAAATCGTTTTCAAGGCATCGATAGATCAGCCACAAAAATAAAAAGATCGCTTTCGAAAGCGATCTTTTTATTTTTGTGGCCAGAAGCCTTTATTGTTCTTTCACCCATTTGGCTACTCGAACGGCTTCCGTAATTTTTTCGGCAATCGTCTGCCAGTCGTTAGCTTCCACCAAATTTTTCGGGAATAACTGAGAGCCGATTCCTACCCCGCGAACCCCGGCATCAAACCAGGTTTTCAGACTTGCCTGTGTAGGTTCTACCCCACCCGTTACGACAATGTCGGTCCAGGGCATGGGACCTTTAATAGCTTTTACAAATTCAGGCGAAGAAGCCTGACCGGGGAATAACTTTACGATTTCCGCTCCCCATTCTTCCGCTTTGGAGATTTCGGAGAGGGTAAAGCAGCCCGGCATCCAGCCAATTTTACGGCGGTTACAGGTAATAGCTACGTCCTGATGTAACACAGGAGCTACAATAAAATCGGCTCCTAACTGAATGTATAGCGTTGCTGAAGCAGCATCTACAATCGTTCCGGCTCCTATAACTAGATCAGGAAAGTTTTTCTTACCAAATTTCCGTAACTCTGAATAGGTTTCGTGAGCATAATCGCCCCGGTTCGTAAACTCACAAATCCGGATACCGCCTTCGTAACAGGCCGTCAGGATTTTTTTAGCAACTTCTAAATCATTATGGTGGAAAATCGGCATGATCGGATTTTCCAGTAAGGTTTGATAAACCTGCAATCGCGTGAAACTAGCCATTTTATTAGTTTTCTGTTGGCAGTTTTCTGTTTTCAGTTGGTCTACGCAACTTGATCAGGAAACTGATAACTAATTCTCAATTATAGACTCTGACAGTTTCTGTTTGTGGAACACTAGCTTCCCTTTCAGCCCAAACTGAAAACTGCAAACAGAAAACTGACTACTAACCTACCTACTCAACCGTCCGCTGGTGTCTCCGCTCATTACTGTTTCGATTTCGGCTACGGAGGCGAGATTGAAATCCCCTTCGATGCTGTGCTTGAGAGCGGAAGCTGCGGTAGCAAAATCAATGGACTTCTGATCGCTATAGTTCTTGATCTGACCGTAAATAAAACCCGCCAGGAACGCGTCACCGCCGCCAATCCGATCTACCATCGGCACCATTTCGTGCGTAATCGTCTCTAATAACTCTCCATTCCAGCAACGACCGGATAAGGTGTTGTGAGAAGCGGAGACGGAACCGCGTTTGGTATTAATAATCTTTTTCACGCGGGGGAATTTTGCCTGAAGCTGCTGAGCAACCGAAATAAATCGATCTCCTTCGCCCTGTGGCTTAATATCGAATAACTCTTCGGCATCTCCTTCTGCACAAACAATAACGTCACAGCCCGCGGTAAGTTCCGTCATTACCTCCCCAGCCGGGCGACCCCATTTCCAGAGATTTTTCCGGGAGTTTACATCCGCTGAAACTTTGATCCCTAGATGATTAGCGGTCTCTACGGCTGCTTTACAAGCCAGATAAGCTCCTTCCGAAATAGCGGGAGAAATACCCGTAAAGTGAAACCACTGAGCATCCGCCAGAATTTCCTCCCAATTGAATTCACTGGGATCCATCTGAGCGAAAGAAGAATTGGTACGGTCATAAATGATTCGACTGGCCCGCATCATGGCTCCCGTTTCCAGGAAATACGTTCCAATCCGATCACCACCTCGAACAATATCTTCAGTCTGCACGCCGTACCGACGTAACATCGCCGTAGCAGCATATCCCCAGTCATTATCAGGAAACCGGGTTACGTGACTCGCGGGAATATCGAGATAGGCCAGAGCTGCGGCTACGTTTGCCTCACCGCCACCAAAGTTTACATTAAGACTCGTCGTTTGAACAAATCGGGCGAAGCCGGGCGTACTCAGCCGCAACATAATCTCGCCAAAGGTGACAACTTTTTTCATGCAGGGTAGTAATCCTTCTGAGGTAGTGTAGAAGTGGTCTGGCGTTCAGCAATTTACTCAAACGCCAGACCGGTACATAGTAAAGAGACGCAAATAAGAAATAAATACCCGTACAAGCCTCCGGGTAATCGCTCTATTGGCTCCATTCGGTTGGGGTACGGTCCCAACGATGATTTTTCAAATCTTGTAATAAAGCTGGAGTTAAGCCTTCTCCGTCGGAAGTGGCCATATTAGCCTCCACATTTTTGATTTTCCGCATACCCGGAATAATCGTTCCGACGTCAGGGTTACTCAAGATGAAACGAAGAGCCATTTCAGGCATCGTCATTCCCGCCGGAATCATCGGGCGTAAGGCTTCGGCGTGATGAACGCTATCTTTCAGATTTTCGGGAACGAAATAAGTAGATCGCCAGTCGTCAGCGGGGAAAGTGGTTTCTTCGGTTAGGGTTCCGGTCAACGTTCCTTCATCGAAAGGCACACGGGCAATGACTGCCACATCCAGTTCCTTACATAAGGGGAATAAATGATCTTCCGGAGCCTGATCAAAAATATTGTAGATGACTTGTACCGATGAAATCAGGCCGGTACGAAGCGTTTCGAGGACGTTCTCGGGTTCCCAGCGATTTACCGAAATGCCCCAGTGAGCTACCTTTCCTTCCTGAGTTAACTTCTGAACGGCTTCTTTCCACTCATCGTTAGTAGCCCAGGCGTCTTCCCAAACGTGAAATTGTTGCAGGTCAATTTGCTCGACTTTCAGGTTTTTCAGGCTTTTCTCCGTGTATTCAATGATGTGTGAAGCTGGGAAACATTCTTCCAGAGTATAGTCTGGCTTAGAAGGCCATTTGAAGTTTTGGGGCGGAATTTTGGTAGCGGAGTATAACCGGTGTTCCGAATGGCGTTTGAGCAAATCGCCTAAAATTTCTTCACTTTTGCCAGCACCATATCCCCAGGCGGTATCAAAGAAATTACAGCCTAACTCTACCGAGCGATCCAGTGATTTATTGATTTCTTCAATATCGGAGCCAGTCCAGCCAGCCAGTCCCCACATGCCGTATCCCATTTCGGAAACTTTCCAGTCGGTTCGGCCAAATCTACGATAGTTCATAATTGTCGAGAGGTATTAATAGTCCGTCAGCCGTTTGAACGGCCTTTTACTTTTTTCAAAGGTATACAGGATTTTCAGGTATTACCCGCTTTCTCCAAATTTCAGATTCCTGTACTAAATCTATACTAGCGACATACCTACACGATCTGATTACTCAGGAGTAGAACTCTGTATTTTATGAATTCTGACTATACATATCCTTTACTGAACCAAAGCCGATGACATCCTTTACCGGCGGATCGTCGCTCACTTCCGCCGCCCGCATGATTCTTCGGCTACCGTGTTTATCCCGTAATTCGTAATATACTTTCCGTAGCTTGTCCTTTCTGACATTATCTTCAAAAATCTGATACTGCACCAGTTGATCAGGAATAAAATGCCGAATTCCTACGCCTAACAAGATCAGGCCCGGATTGAGCAAAGATTCGGACGAATGCTGCCACTGTACTTTGGCAGCAGCTCGTTTTAAAATCAGATTGAATAAAGCCACTCCATCCTGAACGGGCGTTTGAAACTGCATTTCGTCACTATACGTCCTTCCCTCTTCGTATTTCGCCCAGAAAAAAGCTGTTTTACAAAACACACTCTGTTGTACCATGCGTCGTTCCAGGGTCTGGCAGAGCATGAACAGAATTTCTTCCAATACTTCCGGTGATTGCCGCTGACTTCGCGACAGATGCCGCATGGCCTGCATACTCTTATAAGCAGGCGTATATTCCGTATCTATTTCGTAAAAGTTGAGTCGCAAATGCCAATGCCAGCCGATAATGCTGCGACAGGCTGCCCGCAAAAATTCAGGATCAGCATAACGCAATTTCAGCGGCGAATCTATACCCGAATGATGCAGCCGACGAGCCATACCGGAGGCAATGCCGGGCAAATCCACTAACTCTAACTGGCTCAGGATCAGGTCAATATTATCGGGGGTAATGACCGTCAATCCGTTGGGTTTGATGAGATCAGAACCGAGCTTAGCCAGAAAAGCGTTTGGGGCAATTCCAATTGAACATTGCAGGTAATCGCCCACTTCCTGCTTAATAGCTTTTTTGATTTCAGCCGCTACTTTTTCAAGATCATGATAAATCAGCCGATGATTGGTAAGAACAACGACGGCTTCATCAATGCTTCGTGGAATGACCTGATCCGAAAATCGCTTGAGGATTCCCATAATCTTGGTATGATACTCCCGGTATTTTTCCGGATTAGTCGGAAGCGGAACCAGATCCGGACATAATCGCATGGCTTCATTCAGACGCATTCCGAGTTTAATACCTTTCTTTTTCGCTTCAATCGACGGAGCAATGACACAGCCAAACTGACTTGGATACACACATACCGCTACGGGTCGGCCGCGTAAGTAATAGTTATCCTGCTGCTCGCAACTGGCAAAGAAGCTGTTCATGTCCACGAAAAGTACTGCGGCTCCCGGAGGAACTCTGAATTCTTTCATGATTCAAAAACACTACTTTCCGGGCAAAAAAACAAATCTTTTGACTACATTTTAAAGACAAATTTACCGATTTAAATATCTTTTGGATAAAATTTATATTCATTTTGTATGTTTTGTCTTGTTTTATTGAACGATTTCTACTAAATCTCTTTCGCTGGTCCGCATGTCTGTTGATGAGTTAAGCTACCAGTGAAAAAGCTGGTAGCTGCAATAGAATTGGCCTGGACCATAATCCGAGTAATGGATTTTCAGTTGATACCTAGGTCTGCCCACTTTTTCATTGGTAACAGATTATAAAACAAAAAGACGTTGCCCAACGGCAACGTCTTTTCTTCAATAAATAACTTCTTTATCTATACCTGAAAGTTATCGGCTTGTTTGTAGGCCTCGATCAACTTTCTTTCACCTTCTGCTCCGGGAATGGAGATGCCGTGTTCCATTCCAAAAATGAAATCGCGGTTGGTTTCTTTCATTTTCTTATAAATGTGCTTAAAGACATTCTGGTAGTTGATCTCTCCCGTACCGGGTTCGTTCCGACCGGGATTATCACCCATCTGGAAATACGCAATTTCGTTCCAGGTCCAGTCGATGTGCGGGATGATATGCCCTTCCGTTTTCTGCATGTGATAGACATCAAACAGAATTTTGCAGGAGGGACTATTCACCGCCCGACAGATTTCATATGTCTGATCGGACGTTTGCAGGTATAAATCAGGCGAATCGCTTAGAGGCTCCAGCACCATGATCAGACCGTGCGGTTCCAGCATTTCGGCTCCGCGACGCAAGGCATCAATGACGTTACCCGTCTGAACGCCAATGGGTAAGTTCCGCTGAAAGTTACCAGGAACAACCGTTGTATACTTGGTTTTGCAACGCTTGGAAACTTCAATGGCGTTCTGACAGCCTTTCAGAAAAATGTCCAGATGTTCTTTTTTTCCAGCAGCCAGCGTATTAGCTCCATTACCGCCTTTGTGCAGTACAAACACGCCCATTTCCATGCCCAGCTTTGTTAACATATCACCGATTTTGGTTTGCTCGGCTTCAGGGCGGCCCGTCATTCCGTTATCTTCCAGAGCTCTGAAGCCCTGATCGGCCATAAACTGCAGTTGCTTGAAAATGTCTTTGCCAGCCAGGTTCTCAAACATACCAAAGTGCGGGGCATATTTAAGCTTAAATGTATGAGCAGGAGGCGTTGCAGCAGAAGCCTGTAAGCCCCCAAGCATGGCGACGCCAGCGGCCGCAGAAAGATTTTTAACGAACGTACGACGTAACATGTGCTGAATTTAGAGGTATTGAAAGGTAATCACCGTTATAAGGTAATAGTAAATTTCTGTTCGGTTATACTCCGAATGATTCTCAAAAACTTCGTTAGTGAGTACTGAGTTAATTATTTCATGAAATTCTTACCCTCAACATACGCCACCTGTAAGCCTGAAAGATGAAAATATTTCCAAGTTTGTACAAACTAATTTGATCAGTGACATCGTATATGAAGGACCTTTTATCTGATCAGGATATACTTCAATTCAACGAGATCGAAAGTCTGTTAGACATGGATATTTGTAGACTGATTAATGAGTCCGGCCCCATTGAAACAATCCATTATCGGGGAACTTAAGCAAAAGATTTGCCGTTTTTAAGTAATGTCAGTATTTTTCGACTGCCTTCGCCCATAGAGCTTTTATTCGATTAGTCCGTTTTTTCACTAACCCAAACGAACACTAAATGAACAAGTCACTAGCGATTCTGGTCGCCTCGACCCTGGTTTTTGTCTTCTCACTTGGATTTATAAATCGATTCGCTTTTAACGAGAAAAAGGAAATTCCCCTCTCAAAAACCATCGTCGTCAGCCCGGATCAGGAATGGGTGAGTTTGTACGATAGTTTGCAATTAGAAACTCTTGGATTGTCACCTGAAGCTTTTCATTATGCCTGGTATGGTTTCCAGCGAATGAAACTACAACAGCCCATTATTGCCATTGCTGATTTCAGTCAATCATCGCGTAACAAACGCTTGTATGTGATTGACTTATTGAAGAAACAAGTTGTTTATAATACTTACGTAGCCCACGGAAGAAATTCAGGTCAGGAATTTGCAACTCATTTTTCCAATGCCAATTCTTCCTATCAATCCAGTCTTGGTTTTTACCGGACTTTAGGTACCTATCAGGGAAAGCACGGCCTTTCGCTAAAACTGGAAGGACTGGAGAAAGGTATCAATGATCAGGTTTACAACCGGGCCATTGTCATGCATGGAGCGGATTACGTGAGTGAATCGTTTATCAAACAAACGGGTCGTTTAGGACGTAGCCAGGGTTGCCCGGCCGTTTCTTATGCCGATCACAAAATCCTGATTAATCTTCTGAAAGGCGGTTCAGGCATGTTTTTGTACTCACCTGACGAAACGTATCTAAAAAAATCGGGCTTGTTAGCCGGGGTTTCGGATAATCCCGCTCACAAGCCCGATCAGTTAGCAAATCAGGCATCCCAGCCGTATACATCTTTATAGTAGACCAGCTTGCCATTCTCGTCAATATCTGCTCCTAAATACAGCAGAAATACGGGTACTTTTTTAGGCAAAGCATGCGACTCTGGTGGGAGAGAATAGGCTCCATTTTCTTCCAGAGAATCATTTTCGAGCAGTTTCTCTCCTGCCATGAAGTTCGCTAAATCCGTAGGTCGCTGTACCCGTACGCAACCGTGACTCCGCCAACGTTCATCTTTTGCAAACAGGTAGCGGGCATTGGTATCATGCAAGTAAATAGCCAGCGGATTTTTAAGTTCTACTTTTAATAAACCCAGCGAGTTATCGGCACCCGTATCCTGTCTCAATCGATACGGAAATTTGTTCACTGAGAGAGCCGACCAATCTACGTCTTCAGGGTCAACCCGATTCCCTTTCGAATCAATTACTTCAATATTGTTTGCTTCCAGAAAACCGGTATTATTCTGAATTTTAGGTAACATTTCCTTTACCGCAATGCTACGTGGAACGTTCCAGTAGGGATGGGTAATGATTTGAGTGGCGTAAGTATCCATGCCGGGCGTTGCCTTATCCTTTTTCCCTGCTACGACTCTCATTTTGATTCCTTCTTTCCCGGAAGAATCCATACCAACAAGGTAGGCTCCCCGAATATTAACCAAAACGAAGCGAGGCGATTGTTGTGCCTGCCGATGTACCCAGCGATACGCGTTCAGCGATTCTGCTACCAGTTGAGCACTATCCGCTTTATTCTCAGTCATCAGACGGGCATATTCCTGCTTCAAACGACCGTAAGTTGGATACTGAGGTTCTAATTGTTTAATCGCATCTTCTACAGCAACCCCCTGCACAATGCTCCAACCTACCATCCGTATGGCAGCTGAGTCGATGGGCTGTACCTTCTCGACGTATTTCATATACTTAGGCTTATGCCCAAATCCGATTTCGGAAAGTAAAGCAAAGCCAGAAGTTTCGGGATCCGTGAAGTTTTCAGTATTGACGCCGTTTTTTTGAGCGTACTGCATCAGTTTGGTATGAACTTCTTCTTCGTTCAATTCCTGTTTCAAAGCTTCATCGGTTCGCTCCGAAGCCTGTTCGTATTTCTTTTTACAGGAAGTAACTACGCTAATGCAGAGAAGTATAGGAATCAGGTATTTCAATGGTGTCTTCATGGCTCTTCAACAAAGGTTATAACACTTTCTTATGAAATAGTTATGCTAAAATTAAAGCAACCAACGATAATTGATTATCAGACCCTTACATAACACGATTCTTTAAAATATGTGTATAATATTACCCAAAACTGTTTACAGTTAAGCGGGAACCGGCGAAACTACGCTTTGATACAAACGCATAATTTTATCCCGGAACTCGTCAACCAACGTTTCAGGACTGATGATCCGTCCGTGTTCAGCATAGAGTAAAAACCAGCGTAAGATCGCATCAGGCCAGGAAGTGAAGAACGTCATTTCCACGTACTTTCCCAGATCAGTTTGCTCCACGAAACCGTGTTCGTATTTCTGCATTTCCAGGTAACTCATCATCTTCTTTTCTACCTGAATAACGACGGTCTGAAGCTTCCGGCTGGGGGCATTTTGCTGAAGATATTCTTTCAGTAAAGGATGTTCCCTACTAAAGGGAATAGAGGTATGATGCAGATTACGGATGCGATCAACCCGAAAATCGCGGTATTCCAAACGCAAATGACAGTAGGCCACTACGTGCCAGCAATCATACGCATAGAAAATGCCAATGGGTTCAATGAGACGTTCCGTAGACTGCTCTCTATTAAAAGCTTTATATTGAATCTGAAGACTTTGCTTGTCTGAAATACTCTGGAGAATGGGATGCAGAAACGCATGTTTTGCATCAGCCAGACCGGGTGGTAAGGGTTTCTGCCGGATTTCGATGTGATTCTCAATGTGTTCCAGGAGATTCTTCTCTGAACTTCGCAGTACCGACCGCACCTTGAACATCGCCGACTGGTAGCTTTCCCGAATGGATGTATCCGTTAGCTTTTCAATTAGTTTTTCAGCCGTCAAAAATGCTGTTGCTTCCTCGCGGGTAAACATAACTGGCGGCAATCGATACCCATCCATAATGGAATATCCTACTCCCGCCTCGCCAATGATTGGCACACCCGCTTCGCAAAGCGTATTCATATCCCGATAAACCGTTCGCAGGCTAATCTCAAAACGATCTGCAATGTCCTGAGCTTTTACTACTCTGCGGGATTGCAATTGTATCAAAATAGCAGTGACTCGGTCAATACGGTTCATGGCAGGCAGATGATTTAAGGGTACATATTTATCCCTACCCCTAAACTAATAATGGCTGGCGAGGATGCCAGCCATTATCGAATGTTTATGCTCTATAACAGGCGTAAAATTTCATTAATCGTTCGCCAGTTTCGGGTAGTGCCTCTTACTTTGAGCTTACTTTCTACGAAAGGATTACTCAGTTTAGCTTTGCCATAGCCGTCGGGAAACTGAAGATATAGTTCTTTATTCTTCAACTCCATGCGTTCCGTTCCTGGGTCCAATGATTTCAGATTAGCCCATTTTTCGGGAGACGGTTCTTCCGCCAAAAATGTAACGTATACATCTTCGATTGTTTCAAACGGATTAGTACTTGCGACTTGCCGCAGCTCATCAGCCGTTCGAATCAAAACGGTTACATCAAAACCATAGGTAGCTTCAATTTTACTTTCAATCAGTTGTCGAATAAGCGACACATCCTGCTGGTCAGTTTCGAAGACTACATTCCCACTCTGAATGTATGTTTTTACCTTCGTGAAGCCTAATTCTTCATACAAGGTCTTCAAACCAGCCATTGGGATTTTCTTATGCCCACTGACATTAATTCCCCGAAGTAAAGAAGCAAATGACGGCATTGAGTCCTTAGGCGTGAGGCATTTTCGATGCTAAAACATTTACCTGCTCAATAATCGGAGGACCCGCCAGTAAATGAGGAGCATTCGCTAAAAGAGCTTCAGCAATTTCACCCGAAAGGTGTGCCTGACGGCCTTTTTCGTGCGGAAACGTGTCAAAAATACCAAACGTCGTTGGAGAAATCTGAATGGCGTACCAGCTGATGGTTTCGGTTTCTTCTTCGGCTAAGTGTAAGGCGGCCTGAATGAAATCTGCTACTTCCTGCTCTTTTCCTGGTTTCGCTTCCAGGCGAACCAATAATGCTACGTTTACCATGATAAGTTTTTTAAACGGTGGTGAATTGTGCGTTGCAAAGAACTAAGAAATAAGCGAAAATAAATATTCTATGCCAGATTTTAAATTCTATCTGGTTCGCAGGATTTTAAAAGTTTCCATTTCATTCCCCAGGCCAGAAATACGCTTTTCATTTCAAGATTTAAAGCTGTTTTTATGGTTTCCTTTTCGTGTTCTTTGAATAGAAATCAGTTTATTTAAGTATCGTTTTACTAATCCTGACTTTTCTCTTGGAATCAACCTCTATTTCGACCAAAAGGCTTAAAGCTATCATCGGGGGATCTGTTGGAAATTTGGTGGAATGGTACGACTGGTATACCTACTCGGCTTTTGCTTTATACTTTTCTTCAGCCTTTTTTCCCTCCGACGATCCCACTGCTCAGTTACTCAACACCGCCGGAATTTTCGCCATCGGCTTTCTCATGAGACCCCTCGGCGGCTGGCTTTTTGGCACCATTGCGGATAAAATAGGTCGGAAAAAATCCATGACGTTTTCAGTATTACTCATGTCACTGGGTTCCTTACTCATTGCCGCTACGCCTACCTATCGATCCATCGGGTTAGCAGCTCCCGCAATTTTACTGATGGCCCGCTTATTACAGGGCCTTAGTGTAGGGGGCGAATACGGTGTTTCAGCTACTTACCTCAGCGAAATGGCTACTGCTGATCGACGGGGGTTCTACTCCAGCTTTCAGTATGTCACGCTCATTGGAGGGCAGTTGCTAGCTCTGGGCATTCAGCTGATTTTACAGAAACTAATATTAACCGAAGAGCAACTGCACGACTGGGGCTGGCGAATTCCCTTTGTGATTGGGGCTCTTCTTTCCCTAGTAGCCTTATACCTGCGACAGCACTTGAACGAAACACAAGCGTTCGAAAAAACGGCAATGAAGAAAGAAAAAGGTAGTATGAAGGAATTAATGCGGCATCCGAAAGCCGTTTTTACCGTGGTCGGCTTAACCATGGGTGGCACGCTGGCTTTCTATACTTATACAACTTATATGCAGAAGTTTCTGGTGAATACCGTTCACCTCACCAAGGGCCAGTCTACCCTGATTTCCTTTTTGTCCTTACTGCTTTTCGCTCTGTTGCAACCGCTATTCGGGCTATTATCCGACCGCATTGGCAGACGGCCTTTATTACTCGGTTTCGGGATATCAGGCACGCTGGCGACGGTTCCCTTACTAACGGCCCTGAGTAAAGCCAACAATCAATGGGAAGCGTTTTTTCTCTTACTTATTGCTTTACTCATTGTGAGCGGTTATACCAGTATTAATGCCGTTGTGAAAGCCGAGTTGTTTCCCGCTGAAGTCCGTGCGTTGGGTGTGGGCTTACCGTATGCCTTAGCCGTTGCCATTTTTGGCGGCACGGCGGAGTACATTGCTCTGGACCTGAAAAAAGCAGGACATGAGCCTTATTTTTACTGGTATGTTACCGGAGCCATTTTCATTTCGTTGCTGGTGTATGTATTCATGAAAGATACTCGGGATACTTCGAAACTGAAGGAAGATTCCTAGCCATTGGTTTTCAAATGAACATCCGTTGACTAAACTCCCAAACACCTCTACCCATACGCAATGAATCACGTCTCTATAGTAACCCTATCCTTGTGTCGGATCTGTTATTCCTGACAGAAACCTGATCAACTAAAAACCCTTAACTACTACCCTTTTCTTCCTACCACTCATGATTAAAACGCTATTCTCTATCCTTTTTTTCTTCGGGGGATTTGTTACTGTTTGTGCTCAAATGCTTCCTGTTGTCCTTAATGAACGAGCACGAGCGGCTACCGTTGATGAAATTCTGGAAGACCGTTTCGAAAATCTGTTACCGCGACTCATGCGGGAAGAAGGCGTGGATATGTGGGTGATTATCTCGCGGGAATACAACGAAGATCCCGTCATGCGAACGATGTTACCCAGCACCTGGATTGCCGCCCGTCGCCGCACCATCATGGTTTTCTACGATCCGGGAAAAGACAAAACACTCGATAAGCTCGCCATTGCCCGTTACGACGTTGGAACTTTACTCAAAGGTGAATGGGATCTCAGTGCGAACCCTGACCAGTGGGAAGCGTTGGTCAAGGTTATTCAGGAAAAGAATCCGAAGAAAATAGCCCTGAACTATTCGACCACTTACGGTCACGCCGACGGACTGACCTATACCGAACAGGGGGAGTTTATGAAGAAGTTACCCAAACCGTTTCACTCCCGCATCCAGTCCGCTGAGCGGCTGGCGGTTCGCTGGCTGGAAACGCGTTCTGAAAAGGAAATGGTGATGTATCCCATGATTTGCCGTCTCTCCCATCAGATTATTGACGAGGCTTTTTCAGAAAAAGTGATTCAACCCGGCGTCACGACGACTGAAGACGTAGTCTGGTATTTACGTCAGCGAGTGACCGATCTGGGACTTGATACCTGGTTCCACCCCACCGTAGACATCCAGCGGGCTGATAACGCGAAATTTGATCACCTCCGCACCTTCTCTAAACGGCCAGGTACGCAGATAATCCTGCCCGGCGATTTACTTCATGTCGATTTTGGCATTACTTATTTACGCCTCAATACCGACCAGCAACAGCACGCGTATATTCTTAAACCCGGTGAAAGGGAAGTGCCGGACTACCTCAAAAAAGCCTTTCAGCAAGGAAACCGTTTGCAGGATATTTTAACGGAGCGGTTTAAAACGGGCAAAACCGGGAACGAAATTTTGGCAGAAGCTCTGCAACAGGCCACTCAGGAAGGTATAACCGCCAGTATTTATTCCCACCCCATCGGTTTTCACGGCCATGCGGCGGGTCCTGCGATCGGTATGTGGGATAACCAGAAGGCAGTAAAAGGTACGGGTGATTACCCACTTTTTAAACAAACCGCCTATTCCATCGAGTTAAATGTATCAGTACCCGTGCAGGAATGGAATAAATCCGTTCGGATTATGCTGGAAGAAGACGGATATTATAACGAGGACGGGTTCCGGTATATCGATGGTCGCCAGCGAGAAATTTTTACGATCCCCCGAAAATCAGAATCGGTAAGGTAAGCCAGGTTTAGTATTCCCATTCCCTGAAAATCTTTTACTTAAAGATCTATTCATGAATAGCTTCTTACAGAATTTATCCCATCAAATGCCCGATTATGCCTGGAACTTATGCGTGATTGCATTTTCCATTTTAATCGGCGTTGTGGTAAAGTATTTAGTCGTTCCCGTTATTAAAAAGCTAACGGCGAAGGAGTTACCCTATTCGGTCTTTCGCTCTTCAATCCGGCACTTTAAATCCATCCTGATTTTCTTTATTCCCATTCTGGTTTTCAATACCCTATTTCCATTAATGCACCTGGAAAAAGGAACCCGATTCGTCATTAATCGAATATTGGAAATCAGTATCATTGTGTGCTTTACCATTATATTAATCAAGGTAGTTCGGGTCGTTGAAGATTATTTATACCATTTATTCGACTACAACAAAATTGACAATTTAAAGGAGCGAAAACTCCGGACGCAGATACAGTTTATCCGAAAATTCGTCATTTCTCTAATCATCATTCTGGCCGGATCAGCCATTTTGCTCAACTTCGAAAGTATGCGTAAAATCGGAGCCGGATTACTCACGGGCGTTGGGATTGGGGGTATTATTATCGGCTTTGCGGCCCAGAAATCACTGGGGAATTTACTGGCCGGTTTTCAGATTGCCTTTACCCAACCCATTCGGATTGACGACGTAGTTATTGTAGAAGGGGAATGGGGAAAAGTGGAGGATATTACCCTGACTTACGTGGTGGTTAACATCTGGGATAAACGTCGATTGATCCTGCCGATTACTTACTTTATTGAAAAACCTTTTCAAAACTGGACCCGTACCACCGCTGAAATTTTGGGTACTGTTTTCATTTATACGGATTATACGCTGCCCGTAGCCGAAGTTCGGAAAGAGCACAGCCGTTTGTTACGCACCAATGCCCTCTGGGATGGGAAAGTCGACGTAGTTCAGGTAACTGATTTTACTGAACACAGCATGCAGATTCGCTGCCTGATGAGTTGCCGTAATTCGGGGGATGCCTTTGATCTACGCTGTTACATTCGGGAACACCTGATCACTTTTATTCAGAATAATTATCCTGAGAGTTTATCCAGAACCCGGATTATGCTGGAGACGAATAAGCCCGAAGGTTTACTTCCTTAAGTTTGATTGGAACACCGTTTTAGAGAAAAGCCTCATTAGCTTTTCTCTAAATCTATGTGGATCATTTTTGCCCTTCTGGCTGCATTATCAGCGGCTTGCGTTGTCGTTCTCTCTAAAGCTGGCATTAAAAATGTTGACTCCAGCGTGGCTTTTGCCATTCAGTCCGTCCTGATCATTACGGTGTCCTGGAGCGTGGTCGCCTGGCAGGGGAATCTTATTGAAGTAACTCGAATTGAGCGTAAGAGCTGGCTGTTCCTCATTGCAGCAGGAATTCTTACCTGTTTTTCTTCCTTATTTAGCTTTCGAGCCTTGAAATTAGGAGATGCGGGTCAGGTTTCTCCGATTACTAATTTGTCCTTTCTCCTGGCCTTGATTTTCGGAATCATTTTTCTGAAAGAAAAAATCAACTGGGTAGTCATTGTCGGGGCTGTGCTGATGACTATTGGAGGGATCATGATCGCTACCGCCAGACCTTCTTAAATTCAATCTCTATTAGATGGTAAGATGTCTCGACTTTCATACAAGCCTATTTATCATTGGGTAAGCGTATATAATAAGATCCATTCACCGCTTCTACGCATGAATGGATCTGGTCTGATCACTAACTTATCCTTTAACGTTCTTTCAAAACCATATCAATAGTAATGGCGGTAGAAACAATCGCCATTTTGCGGGTATCTTCAGCAACGGCCTCTGCGATAGAAACTACGTACTTATCCGCCGAAGTAAAGATCTCTTTCATGGCTCCGTTCCATTTTTTGGAGATCGTACCAATTGACATTGCATTTGGGTCAGTAATGGTAAAATCCCAGGCTTTCCAGTCGCCGTTGATTTCGGCAATGGTCTGCTCATATTGGTCCATAATAATAAATCGGGGCTTGAATAGTTTGAATTTCTGCTGAATCTTACCGATCTCTACTCCATTGGAATCCGTGATTATAATCTTTGACATAAACATGGTCCAGCCTCGATTAATGGTGGCCTGAACTACGCCGTTATTATCCAGAATTTCAAGCGTAAAAGGCATCATCTTTTTTATGTCTCCGATGACTCTTAATACTTTATGGAACGTAGAAACTTTCTGCTGAATTAAACCGATTTCTTCACCCTGGCTATTGAAGACTT
Source organism: uncultured Siphonobacter sp. (assembly GCA_913774715.1). Taxonomy (GTDB): domain Bacteria; phylum Bacteroidota; class Bacteroidia; order Cytophagales; family Spirosomataceae; genus Siphonobacter. The sequence goes on from CAJYHS010000065.1 coordinate 48,496, forward strand.
TATAGGCATTTGAGAACTTAAAAAGACCTACTTTTTCATCGATAAAGAATTCGTTGTAATTAAAAAAAGAAGAGTATTTAGCAGTATTCATACAAGGAGGTTTTAAAGGTATTTACGGCTACATGATACGAAACAGATTGCACTTCCAATTCATCCTTTTAAAAAATCAATAAAAAAGACCTGTAAGGTTTCCCCTACAGGTCTGAACAAACAGGCAATAAAATCCAAAAGTCTTAGCTCAGTGTGGCTACGGCTGCCTTGATACGCTCGCAGGCTTCAGCCAGTTGCTCATCAGCGGCGGCAGTAGAAATCCGCATACAGTTGGGAGCTCCAAAACCAGACCCCGCTACTGTAGCTACGTGAGCCTGATCAAGTAACCAGTTGCAGAAATCGTCTGAGTTATGGATCGTCGTAGTCCCGTCAGACTTGCCGAAAAGGGCACTGATGTCCGGGAACGCATAGAATGCTCCGTCGGGTACGTTTACTTTAAAACCAGGAATTTCTTTCAGTTTACCTACCACCAGTTCACGGCGACGCTGGTAAGCTTCTTTCATTTTCTTGGCATCATCCAGAGGACCATTGAAAGCCGCGACGGCTGCCTTCTGGGCGATAGAATTCGTACCCGAAGTAACCTGACCCTGTAATTTCTCAACCCCATCCGCAATCCATTTAGCGGCTCCGATGAAGCCAATCCGCCAGCCAGTCATGGCGTGACCTTTGGCCACCCCATTTACGGTAATCACGCGATCTTTAATTTCAGGAATCGAACCGATACTGAAGTGACCTTCAGCCGTAAAGTTGATGTATTCGTAGATTTCATCCGCTACTACGAACACGTTTTCGTGGCGAGCCACTACGTCGCCAATTGCCCGTAATTCCGCTTCTGAATACACAGAACCCGTAGGGTTATTGGGAGAGGCAAACATTACTACCTTGGTTTTAGGAGTAATTGCCGCTTCGAATTGTTCTGCCGTAACTTTAAAGTTATTATCAAAAGCACCATCAAGGATTACGGATGTTCCTTCGGCGAGCTTCACCATTTCAGAGTAACTAACCCAGTAAGGAGCGAAAATCACTACTTCGTCACCGGGATTTACCAGTACCTGTAATACGTTTGCCAGCGAGTGTTTAGCCCCCGTTGAAACGACGATATTTTCAGGTTTCCAATCAATATTATTATCACGTTTCAACTTATCGGCAATGGCCTTCCGTAAGTCGGGATAGCCAGCAACGGGTGAATAACCGTGGAAACCATCGTCGATGGCTTTCTTGGCGGCTTCGCAAATGTGTTGCGGGGTTTTAAAATCGGGCTCCCCAACGGAAAGGCTAATCACCTTATGTCCTTGGGCGGCCAGTTCGCGGGCTTTTTTCGTCATGCCCAACGTCGACGACTCTTCCAACGCGTTGATACGGTCGGCTAGTCTCACTTCCTGTTCTGCCACTGCCATTTGAATAATTGAATTTGTGATTAATTGATCGATACTTGCCATCAGGCTAAATCGGCGGCAAAGGTACGTGTTTTCAAAACAAGATTAAACCAGGGACTAGCTGATTTTTAATAAAGAAATCAATTATTTATCAAAGCGATAATAAAAGGTTGGCTTTCTTGAAGATATGGAAAAAATCAGAGCCTTTTAAAGCTCTGATTTATGGTAACTGCTTTATAATAATTCTTCGACGGCTTTCCGAATGCCCGTTGAAATAGTGTCGGTTGGTAAATCATTATAATCATTACCAAAAGGGTCTTCGATCTCCTCCGCAATTTCTTCCAGACTGGCCAGTACATAAAAAATGAACAGTACCATCGGAATAACTGAATAATGCAGGGCCATTACGTAACCAAAGGGTAAGGAAAGACAGTAAATCGAAATAAATTTCTTGAGAAACAGGCTGTACGAAAAAGGAATCGGGGTTTTCTTGATTCGCTCGCAGGCTCCGCAAATGTCGGTAAAGGATTGAAATTCGGGATTTAATACCAGCAAGTGTTCGGGCCGAATGATTCCTTTCTGGTAGAGTTCATCCATTTTACCGAAAATCCGCATGGCCATCTGGTTAGGCACATGGTTTTCCAGCTTAAGGTCTTTTATCTGAAAGCCAGGTGTTTCTCTCAGGTCGTTCGGTACAAAATCACCTTTCAAATGATTCTTCAGAGTAAAGGCATAATTAGGAATCATATATCGGAAAAAAGCCCGGTCTTCTTCATCGACAACGGGAATAATATGAGCCAGTTTGATCGCCAGATTTCGGGAGTTATTAACCAGCGAACCCCAGAGTTTCCGTCCCTCCCACCATCGGTCATAAGCCGAGTTGGTTCGAAAAACGAGTAATAAAGACATCACAAAACCCAGTAAAGACTGCACGGTGGCGATGCTTTGCAGGTGATAATTAGGGCCGGGTTTCCAGAACTCCAGGACGACGACCGCCACAATCGTGGTATATACTGCCATGCCGCATAACAGCGGAGCGAGCCGGTTAATCGTTTCGGCTTTATGAATCCGGAAAACGGCTTTAAACCAGTCTTTTGAATTATACTCAACCATGATTTTCGTTTGGGTAGTTGGTTGTTAGTTATTGTTTGTAAAAGGGGATAGGGTAATCGCTATAAAAAATCATTCAAGTATAAAAAATGCTTGGAATGATTAGCCTATTCCTTTTGCAAACCGTTCATAAAGTGCTGCAACCAAAAAGGCATAAGCCATCACCAAATCCAGGCTTTCGGCTATAACTTGCATCTTCCTTATTATATTACGACATCAACTCCTCTATACATGCGGCATTTATTACTGACTGCTCTGGGAGCTTTGCTGCTGGCTCAAAGCCCGGCCCTGCTTGCTCAGACTCCCCCTGAAACCTTACTGGTGCGGCAGCCCACTTTATCGAAAACGCACATTGCCTTTACGTACGGCGGTGACCTTTGGGTGGCCAATCGGGATGGATCACAACCCCGCCGATTAACCATTGCTCCCGGAACAGAAACCGGACCGCTGTTTTCACCTGACGGACAGACTATTGCTTTTACGGCGAATTACGATGGTAACGTCGACGTATATACCATTTCGATTAACGGGGGTGAACCCAAACGCATGACCTGGCACCCCAGTGCGGACATCGTTCGGGGCTGGTCTCCCGATGGAAAGCGGCTGTTATTCACCTCTACGGGCGAATCCATGACCCCGCGTTATGCCAAGTTATTTACGGTTTCTCTGAACGGCGAGTTACCTCAGGAGTTACCTTTCATCATGACGGGTAACTGGGGAAGTTATTCGCCTGATGGCAAAACGTTGGCGTATACCACCATTTCCGATGCGTTTAATACCTGGAAGCGGTATCGCGGTGGGATGACAACACCCATTCGGCTGGTGGATCTGAAAACGCTGGAATCGGAAGTGATTCCTCACGTAAATGCTTCGGATGTACAGCCCGTCTGGATTGGTTCGAAAATCTATTTCCTCTCGGACCGGAACCGGATCATGAACGTCTTTGAATTTGACCGTTCTACCAAACAGGTTCGGCAGGTTACCAAGTATACCGATTACGACGTAAAAACGCTCACGGGCAATGGTTCGGAGTTAGTTTTTGAATACGCAGGCCGCATTCATACGCTGGACCCTGCTTCGGGTAAAGCGACGGCTGTTCCGGTGAGCATTTCTCCCGAAATTCTGGCTTTACGCCCTACCTGGAAGAACGTTTCCAATATGATTCGCAGTGCCAGCCTGTCGCCCAGCGGCGTGCGGGTTGCCCTGGAAGCTCGCGGTGATATCTATACCGTTCCCGCCAAAAAAGGCGACTGGCGTAACCTGACGCAGACGGACGGGTCGCACGACCGTAATCCAGTCTGGTCTCCTAAGGGCGATAAAATTGCTTACGTTTCTGACGCTTCCGGCGAATATCAATTGTATCTGATCGATCAGAAGGGGGAGAAAGAACCCGAAGCTATTTCGCTCGGTGATCCTTCCTTTTACCGGCTTGATGAATTCTCACCCGATGGTAAAAAGATTCTGTATCAGGATAAAAAACTGAACCTCTGGTACATGGATTTGTCGGCTAAGAAACCCGTGAAGATTGCAACGGACACGTACGGCCCAAGTACGAATCTGGAAGGTCATTTCTCGCCCGATAGTAAGTGGATTGTATTTTCCGAAAAACAGAAAAATTACCTCAATACCATCTTCCTCTACGAAGTGGCAACGGGTAAACGGACTGCCGTTACCGACGGAAAAAGTGACGCGAACAATCCTGCCTTTAGCCGCGATGGCAAGTACCTGTTCTTCACGGCCAGCACCAACACAGCTACGACCGTCAGCGGCCTCGATATGAGTGCGTACGACCGTCGGGTAACAAATAGCATATACGTAGCAGTACTGAATGCGAAGGATCCTTCCCCATTCGCTCCGGAGTCGGACGAAGAGAAGGTTTCTGACTCGGAGAAAGCGAATGATGAGAAGAAAGCAGACGAGAAAAAGTCCGATAAGAAAGACGACAAAAAAGACAGCAAGAAGTCCGAAGACAAGAAAGACGAGCCCAAAAAGGATGACACGACGCCGAAGGTCATCGTGGATCTGGAGGGCCTTAGCCAACGCATTCTGGCACTCCCTGTTCCGTCGGCTGCTCTCGGTAATCTGGCCGTAGCCGATGGTGGAAAGTTATTCTACGTCAATTATGGTGATGCCATTACTCGTCCGGCTCTGCATCGCTTTGACCTGAAGGAACGTAAAACGGAACCTTTCTTACCCGGTATCGGCAGTTATACCCTCAGTGCGGATGGCAAAAAGCTGTTATACTTTGGCGGCAGTTCAAACATCGGTATTGTTGACGTCGGAGGGAAAGTAAATCCCGGCGATGGTAAAATTGAAGTAAGTAACCTCCAGGCTCAGATTGATCCCAAGCACGAGTGGAAGCAGATGATCGATGAATTCTGGCGGATTGAGCGGGATTACTTCTACGTGCCCAATATGCACGGAGCCGACTGGAAAGGTGTCAAAGAAAAGTACGCCAGATTCCTGCCTCACGTTTCACATCGATCTGATCTGAATTACGTCATTGCAGAAATGATGGGTGAAATGGTAGTTGGTCACAACTACGTTTCCGGAGGAGATTTTCCAGAAGTAAAACCCATTCAGGTAGGCTTGTTAGGAGCTGACTACGAAATCGACAATGGCTATTACCGCTTCAAAAAGGTATACAACGGCGAAAACTGGAATCCGAATCTGAAAGCACCTCTAACTCAGCCGGGTGTAAACGTTAAGACAGGAGAATACTTAATTGCCGTTAATGGTCGTCCAGTAAAAGCGACGGATAACGTGTACAGTTTCTTCGAAAATCTGGTGGGCAAACAGGTTACCTTAACGGTTAATAGCAAACCTTCTGAATCTGGTGCCCGCAAGGTAACTGTCGTTCCCATTGCTAGCGAAACGGGTCTTCGTCAGATGAACTGGGTAGAAGAGAATCGTAAGAAAGTAGACGCAGCCACGAACGGAAAGGTAGCTTACGTATACCTACCTAATACGGGCGGAGACGGTTACGAATTTTTCAATCGGTATTACTACAGCCAGCTTGACAAAGAAGCCGTAATCATTGACGAACGTTTCAACGGTGGTGGATTTGTAGCTGACTATATCATTGACATGCTTAACCGTCCGTTGTTGAGCTACTGGGGGAGTCGTGAAGGTCGTCCGTTCTCCTCTCCTGCGGCTTCTATTTACGGGCCTAAGGTAATGCTGGTGAATGAATACGCCGGTTCGGGTGGCGATGCTCTGCCAAACTTCTTCCGTCGCCGGAATTTAGGGACCATCATCGGTAAGCGAACCTGGGGCGGATTAGTGGGAATCTCTGGTTATCCTTCGCTGATTGACGGAGGATCCGTTACTTCTCCTAGCTTCGGTATCTTTACGCCTGATGGCAAATGGGAAGTAGAGAACATTGGTGTGGCTCCTGATATTGAAGTAGAAATGGCCCCCAAGGATACTCAAAATGGAAAAGACCCCCAGTTAGATAAGGCTATTGAAACCATTCTGGATCAGCTGAAGAAGAACCCTGTAAAGCGTTTGGAAACAGCTCCTCAACCCGATACGCGAGCGAATAATTAATTAATTTTCCTAATAAAAAGTCGAGACTCCTGTATTACTTAATGCTATTAATTAATACAGGAGTCTCGACTTTTTATTAAAACCTTTTTAAGGTAATTACAGCCTGATTACTTATCATTTTCAATTATTAAAAAACCTGATTTATACTTGATATTATCTAAAGATAATAACCAGATTTCTGTAAATTTTTAAGTTCAAAATGTACCAGATAGTCAGCAAATAGAATCAAAAAAACACTTGTCAAAACCTTGTTAATCAGAGTACTTTAGTCTTTCTTTTTTTATACAATTAGCCTTTCTGTTAGCTACGTTACTGGTTTCAGAAGTTTCCATTAAGAAAAACCGGTTGTAACTAACACATACTTAAATTTAATTTATGATCTTTGCGGCCTCATACCAAGCTCACCTATTACTAAAGCTCTCTGAGCTTTCATATATAGTAAAACGTCTTAACATCGTTTCTTCCAACCCTATCTGTAACGATGCGTCGTGCAGGTAAAACGATGTTCATTACTGGCGGTTATCTGACAAACCATTATTCATATGAGTAATGGTTTTCTCCTGTATTAGTGAATTCCAGAAACTATCCATTCTTCATTTTTTTATCGTTTAATAAAAAGTTTACGGTTTTTCCTGAGCATTCTACGTTCTGCTACCGAACGGATATAATTTTATCTTTACAAATTATAACTCTAGTAATTTTCACTCATTCCTAGTACCTTGCTTTCTACCTCTACCATTAATCTATTTTACCAGTGCGAACTACTGCTGATTTTCAGTCGCAGCGACTGATTTCTATGGACGTGTATCGGGGCTTCGTGATGTTCCTGATGATGGCCGAAGTATTACAGTTTTTCCAGATTCATGAAGCCTTTCCTCAAAGTACGTTCTGGGCTTTTTTAGCTCATCACCAAAGTCACGCTGACTGGCTGGGATGTACCCTACACGATCTGATCCAGCCTTCTTTTTCGTTTCTGGTAGGTGTAGCTCTACCTTATTCGCTGGCCAGTCGGCAAGCAAAAGAGCAACCCTATCGGGTTCAGCTTCGACACACGCTTCAACGTTCGTTAATTCTGGTTTTACTGGGTATCTTTCTACGCTCGGTTGGGCACCATCAGACGAATTTTACTTTTGAAGATACGCTCACTCAAATCGGGTTAGGTTACCCTTTCCTTTTCATCTTAGCCCACCAAACCAAGCGACGAGCCTGGAGAGCTCTGTTCCTAATCCCTTTTTTGTATTGGCTGGCTTTCATGCTCTATCCCGTTCCGGCTATTGATCCCCAAACCGTAGGCGTTCCGACAGACTGGCCTTACCATTTTACAGGTTGGGCCGCTCATTTCAATAAAAACACTAATCTGGCCTGGGCTTTCGACACCTGGTTTTTGAACCTGTTCCCGCGTGAAAAGCCCTTTCTGTTTAACGGAGGCGGCTATGCTACTCTGAGCTTCATACCTACTTTAGCTACTATGATCCTGGGCTTACAGGCGGGAAAATGGCTAAAAGCGGGCTTACCGGGAGAGTTACTGATGCGGCGGTTTATCTTCATGGGCATTGCGGGATTAGGGCTGGGATGGCTGTTTACCATTACTGGTATTTGCCCCTCCGTCAAACGCATCTGGACCCCCTCCTGGGTTTTATTCAGTGGAGGCTGGTGTTTCCTATTACTGGCTGGATTCTATTATGTGGTAGATATACTGAAGTTTCGAAGCTGGGCTACGTTTTTCATCGTCATTGGCATGAATTCCATTGCCGCTTATGTGATAGCTCACCTGTTTGAACCCTTCATTGCCGAAACCTTCCAGACGCATTTGGGTCCGTCAATCTTTTTGATTTTTGGCGAGGCCTATGAGCCTTTAACGAAGGGAGTTTTTGTTCTAGCGGGTTACTGGCTCATCTTATATGCCATGTATCGCAAAAAGATCTTCGTGCGGATTTAATCTGCTATCTCTAGAACCAATAAAAGAGCATTATTGGAAAGGGCTTCAAACTCTATTTTCCCGCAGTTTTTTAACGACAAACCATCCCGGCTTTCGAGCAGACGATCCTGCACTTCGAAAGCTCCTTCGATAACGAAGATATAAACGCCATGCTCGGGTTTAGAAACCTGATACTCGGATTGCGTACGTCCGTCGTATTTTCCGATGAAGGCCCGAACTCTACTAGTAATCTCTGGTTTTTGCAGAGCCAAAAACGTATTCATTTCCGTCAGATCAATATCCTGAATCGACATCTGCTCTTCAGCTCCTGGATTAGTTACCCAGATTTGCAGGAAGTTAATTAAGGTATCCGGGTAAGGATTAGTAAGTTCATAACCTCCCGTCTGAGCAGACAGGTGTAAAATTTCTCCCGGCGAGACGAATCCTGTCTTCCCTTTGGTCAAACGATATTGTAACCCGCCGGAAAGGGGTATGATCATTACTTCCGTTCCCTGTTCAATACTCATGCCGAGGCTTGCTTCCGCCGCCAGAGTATCATCATTCAGCACCTGCAAGGCTCCAAATGGCGTACGCCCTTCGGCCTGATAGGCACCGAAATTGAAAGTATGCAGACTTCTGAACCACTCCAGTCCGGTATATCCCCGCTGACTGGATAAGTAAATTCTAGCCTCAGCTGAATCAGTCATTACTTTAGCACTCATGAGCCTGAATCGAATGAATGTTTAAAAAGGGTTGTAGTGGAATCAGATCTGTTTCGACTTCCTTACCGTCTTGTATTTCTTTCCGCTGATCCCCGTAGGCAATCAGCAGGTTAGGTCCAACGGTATCAATCCACGTCAATGGTTCGGTATAAAAGTAAATCGCAACGGCGTGCTCTTCTTTCCGCTCCATGTGCGAGTGAATGATTTCAAAACGGAAATTTTTAAAAGGCAGACACCGCTTTCCATAGGCATTACTCACGTCCGGAATCAGATCGTTCAATTGTCGAATATAGCCGATTGCCGCTGTGCTCACCAGGTAATGCAAACGGTCCGCCTGCGGCACATGAGTCAGTAACTCTGCGAAGGTCTGATACCGGCCTTCCTGATCGTAAAACTGAGCCTGCATGAAGAATTCCCGCTGGGTATCTTCAAAAACCTGCCGATCCCAGGCCTGAGCCGAAGCCGCATTAATTACTTTCCGGTACCCCAATCGAATCATACGCTTTACCATCACCATAAAGAGAAAGAGAAAGTCTGGATATGAATGATCCAGACCTTCAATAATAATTTAAGCACTGACGACAATCGTATGGGTGATAACGTAACCCGCAGAAATACTACCCGTTAAAGTGCCCATTTCCAGCGAAACCGAATCAGAGAATATGTTATCCTTTGCATTGGTTGTATCTTGTTTCCCTTTTTTATAGTAATTGGTGGCAGTAGTGTAAATCGTGTTGGTAACGTCTTCAGGAAAGGCTATCTGGGTTACTAATAATGACTTCCCGCTGGAATTATAAATGTGTACGTGAATGTGGGTGGCCCGACCGGAATACCATCCCGGAAAGATGGATGTGAAGGTTACTAAACCCGCCGAGTCCGTCGTCTGGCGACCACGTAAGAAGTGTACCGACGAATAATTGGTGGACTGCATTTGCGTTCCGCCGTATTCGGAATAGTTACCGTCGGCATCGCAGTGCCAGATGTCTACCAAAGCTCCAGCCAGAGCGGCACAACTGTTATTTTTATCTTGAATAGTGATCTTAATCGTAAAATCCAAACCCGTCCGATCTGAACGAATGTCATTCGTAACCAATGAACTGGGAGATTTCGTGGGGAAAGGTCCTTCCGTTTCCGAAGGGGTAGAAGTACAGCTCCCTGTAGTCGTTTCAGTTCCTGAGCCAGAATCGGTCTCAGGCGTCGTGCTTTCAGTGTCTTTCTTACAGGAGCCTGCCAGGGGAGCAACGGCCATCAGGCCCAAAGCGGTAAAACCTCTCTTTAAAAAATCTTTACGTTCCATCGTTTTACGTATTGTGGTAGTTCTGTAAACAATACGTTGAACTCCCCCTTAACGTTGCAGCCTTTCAAAGCTTTGAGGTAAACGCCCGAAATGTCTCGGTAAATGATCAGTTGCGGAAGCGTTTCTGAAAGTCAGCTTCATAACTTGCCCCAATTGGAATCTCCTCATCAGCCAGCTGAATGATCTTATTGCGTACGGATTCAATTCTGGAAAAGGGTACAATGAAGGAACGATGGACCCGAATAAAATCCTCAGCTGGTAACTGCTGCATGAGACTTTTCATCGTCAGCCGGGCGACGATGGGCTTACTTTGGTGCAAGTGAATTTTCAGATAATCGTCGAGTCCTTCAACAAACATAATATCGGCTACATCAATTTTATACACGCTGTAATCCGCCCGAATGTAAATGTAACGTGAAGGTTCCGACTGATTCAGAAACCGATGATACTCGCGGGCTTTGGTAACCGCCTGTTGAAACCGTTCGAAGGTAAAGGGCTTTAGCAGGTAATCAACGGCCTGAAGATTGAAACCTTCCACAGCGTATTCCGCGTAAGCCGTTGTGAAAATAACCATACATTTCTCGGGTAAGGATCGGTAGAAATCAATTCCGGAAATGGCGGGCATATTAATGTCCAGAAAGAGTAAATCAACCGGATTTTCCTGTAAGAACCTCGAAGCTTCGACGGTGCTGGTAAAGGTTTTCAAAAGCTCCACTCCTTCCCCTTTACTACAAAAATGAGTAATGATGCGAAGAGCGGGCGGTTCGTCGTCGATGGCAATGGCTTTCATAGCATTAAGGTCAGGTTAATGGTAAAGGTATCTTCTGAATCCTGAATATCTAGTTTATACCGATTCGGATAGAGTAACTCCAGTCGGGCTTTCGTATTTCGTAAACCGATACCGCCTGCGTTTTCGTCGGACGGGGACGTTCGTACTTTCTGGTTATAGACGAATAACTGTAATTGGTTTCCCTTCACCGTTACCCGAATGACTATTGTGGATTGTCCTTCCGGGTTCACTCCGTATTTAAACGCATTTTCAATGAATGAAATCAGCAATAGCGGGGCAATCGTTTGCTGGGAAGCTAAGCTTGAACTTTGATACTGCACCCGCACGGTATCATCCAGTCGTATTTTCTGAAGAGCTACATACTGCCCGATGTAATCCAACTCTTTGTTCAGCGGAACCAGATCGTTCTGAGCATCGCGGATCACGTATCGCATAAAAGACGATAACTGGACAATAGCATCGGCGGTAGCATCGGATTTCTCAATGGCCAGTGAATAGATACTGTTAAGCGTATTGAAAAGAAAATGAGGGTTGATCTGAGCTTTCAGGTAGGATAACTCCGTCTGCAAACGATCCTGCTCGGATTGCTGCCAGCGATCATTGATCCGAAGCGACAGAGACAGAAATAAAGCCAGCAGGAATATGAATAACTTCTGGCTCAGAGCAAAATCCACGGGCGGTTTTTCATGAAATTCCTGCCGGCGGGATGAAAAATCTTCCGTTTCAGGCGGCCTCATCTGAGGGCGAAAACTACCCTGTCCGCGGGGCGGCATTCGCCTAAAATCTTCATTCGGAAAAGCCGCGACGATGCATACAAAGGCGAGTAATGAAATCACTGCAAACGCAATGTATTTTTGGGGAAAGAAAAAACGGGGAATCAGTATGAAATAACTCAGGTAAAAAAAAGCAACGATTAATGCCGTTGAAATCAGATTACTCCGCTCGTGTGGATTGGTTTTCAACTGTAACAAGTCAGGAAATCCATAGGGCGAAAAAACGTAAGGCAAAATGAAAAATGCCACGCCCGCAACCACCAGTCCTATCGTCCGATAGCTATTTTTTCTCATGCCTTTCTTTTGGATCGTATTTCTGCTGCTGAAACTACAAAAGCTAATTCCAAAGCAAAAATCTGTACGGTAAACGACCGGAATCCGTAGGTTTGTAGCTTTCTGATCTTATACTCTATTCCTATGTCTATTGACCTGGCTCCCATTACCCGACACCTCCGGGCCATGTACGGCTCCCGGCTGCTGGTAGCGGCGGTTAACCATTTTCAGGTTTTCGAATTATTTAAAAATGGGCCGCTTTCCTTTACCGAATTACAGCGGAAATTAAAGCTCAAAGATCGTCCAGCCTATGTGCTTATTCCCAGTTTATGTGCCATGGAGTTACTGGGTTACACGCCCGAAGGTAAGCTGGATCTCACAGAGCTAGGCACCTACCTGAGCGAATCTAATTCCGATAATCTCATGGGTTACATCGGACTTGAAAAAGACGATTCCGGCGTTTTGGAAATGGTAACCCGTCTGAAAAATGACGGCCCTCTGGATACATCCGAAGGTTTCTCTTACGTAAAAGAAGGCGAAAGCCCCTCACCCATGGATGATGCCGAAGCAGCTCGTTTTTTTACCCTGGGACTGGCCGGAAGAGCCCGAAAGCTTTCGCCTTTAGTAGCGGCCAGCCTGCCTCAAAGTCAGGGGCATCTGCTCGATGTAGCAGGTGGCTCGGGTTATTACACTTTTGAATGGTTACGCCTGAATCCGGGGGCAACGGCTACTTTGTTTGACCGCCCGCAGGTGCTGGAAGTGGCGAAAGAGTTACTCAAAGAATTCAGTAAAAATGGAAAAGAAGGAGCCGATTCGGTGAAAGAACGCGTTAGCTTCTACCCCGGAGACATGTTAACGGATGATTTACCCGAAACGGATTTATTACTGGCTGCCAGCCTTTTCCACGACTGGCCTACGGAAACCTGTGTAAAGCTGGCGGAACGTTTTGCAGCAGCCCTGAGACCCAATGGCGAAATCTGGGTCCATGACACTTTTCTGTATGATACCCTCGACGGTCCCAAACCGGCAACCGACTACTCGGCGGCTTTATTCTGGGCCACCAAAGGCCGGATTTATAGTCGGCAGGAACACTGGGACTGGTTTAAATCTGTCGGACTGACTTCCTTATCCGATACCATTCCTACTCAGTTGGAATATGGATTAATCGCTGCTAGAAAGGAGTCATGAAAGACTGAAAAAACCGGGGCTATTTCTTTTTAGCAAAAAAATAACTCCGGTTTTACGTTAATTAATTGTGAATTGGAACCGCTGTTCCGAAGGTTTCCGCTAACAATTCGAAGGTTCGCAAACGGTCTTCAAAGTGATAGGTCATGGTCGAAGCCATGATTTCATCAACGTCATATTCATTGGCCAGACGCGTTAATTCTTCCTTAACCTGATCCGGCGTACCCGATACCACCCGGTCGGCGTGAAAGAACCGAAGGCGATCTTCTTCGGCCATTGTAAACTCGTAATCCCGGATGGTTTCGTAATCATCGACGCCTTCGAAACGTCCCTTATCCATCTGCACTAACCTATAGTCCAGAACCTTACGCAACTGCTGAGCCTTTTCTTCCGTATCAGCACAGATTACAAACAGAGCCAGTAGAACCGAAGGTTCAGGCATGGTTTCGGAAGGTCGGAAGGAGCGTTTATACTGCTCAACAATTCGCGGCGAAACCTGCCCGTTAATGAAACGGGCCACGGCCAGCCCCATGCCATACTCCGCCGCTAACTGACTACTGCCGCCACTCGAACTCAAAATCCACTGAGCCGGAATGGTGTCCGCCTGCGGCACGGCCAGGACGGGACCGTATTGAGTACCGGCGGAATCTGTGAAGAAAGTTTGCAGATAATCGAGCTGTTGACGGTAACTTTGCTCACTGAAGTCGTTGGAAGGATTAAGTAAAGCCGACGAAATGCGGTCTCCACCGGGAGCACGCCCCATCCCGAGGTCAATGCGACCGGGAAAAAGTGATTCGAGTAACCGGAAGTTTTCCGCCACTTTCAAAGCACTATGATTGGGTAACATGATCCCACCGGAACCCACCCGAATACGTTCGGTCTCGTCAGCCAGCTTCACCATTAACACTTCAGGAGCAGAACCGGCAATAGCCGCGGCATTATGGTGTTCAGAAACCCAGAAACGGGTGTATCCCCACTGATCCGCATTTTTGGCTACGGTTATGGTTTGCTGCAATGCGTCGCGGGCGGAACCACCTTTGCGAACAGGGGATTGATCCAATATGCTCAGTCGAAGAGGCTTGCTCATACAATTTGTATTAATCGGTGTTTTAAGTACATATTTTCAATACCTTAAACACAAATAATGAATATAAATGAGGCTGATTATGAACAGAGTATAAAAAATTTTGTTCTTTAGAAAAGAGAAGTTGATTTTTGTACAAAAATTCGATTCGCCCGTTTTGATATTTACAATGAGTAGAAATACGAAATCAAGCATGTAAGTGCTCTTTTTCCCATTTTTAAACAATTAACCATTAAACGTTTTCGAAAGCCATTCGTTCCTCTTCGGAGTTTTTCCGAAGGAAGTGGTTCAGTTTTTTAGGCTTCGAGCGTTGTCCATCGCTTTGTCAAATGCTTGATTTAAATGATCTTTCGCTAAATATTCCTGAAACCACCAAGCCGCGTGTTGTCATCATTGGAGGTGGATTTGGAGGAATTAACCTGGCTCAAAAACTTCCCGGGAAGTCTTTTCAGGTAGTTATGCTCGATAAACAGAACTATCATGGGTTCTGGCCTCTCCTCTATCAGGTTGCCACGGCAGGTTTGGAAGCCGACGCGATTGCAGAGCCTCTTCGGAAAATGTTTGATGAAGAGTACGAGGACTTTCACTTCCGTCCGGTTCGCGTAACGAGCATTAGCCCCGAAACAAAAACCATTACGACCTTAATTGGTGATTTGAAATACGATTATCTGGTTATCGCCACTGGTACGAAGTCTAACTTCTTCGGTAATGATCAGATCAAGCAGAATTCTTTCCCGCTGAAGAAAATTACGGATGCTCTGAACCTGCGTAGCCAGATTCTGCAAAGCTTTGAGAAAGCAAACATGACGACTAACGCCGAGTTACGTCAGAGCTTGCTGAACATCGTGATTGTAGGCGGTGGCCCAACGGGCGTTGAAACGGCAGGTGCCTTAGCCGAAATGCGTAAACACGTATTACCCGGCGATTATCCCGGCATGGATTTCACTAAAATGAACATTTATCTGGTAGAAGGACTCGATCGGGTATTACCTCCGATGTCGCCAGAAGCCAGCAAAAAGACCCAGACTTATCTGGAGAAAATGGGCGTTGTCGTGAAGACGAAAACGCTGGTGGAATCTTACGACGGCGAAACCGTAACCTTCAAAGGTGGCGAGCAAATCAAAACCCAGACGCTAGTTTGGGCAGCGGGTGTTTCTGGAGCTACCATCAAAGGTATTCCCGAAAATATCATCCAACGCGGTGGTCGTTACCCAGTAAACCTGTTTAATCAGATCGAAGGATATACGGACATTTTCGCCATTGGCGACATCGCCATGATGAAATCGGAGAAATATCCCAACGGTCACCCCGGCGTAGCTCAGCCTGCGATGCAACAAGGCGTACACTTAGCGAAAAACCTGAAGCGTATGCTGGCCGGACAGGAGATGACGGCTTTCGATTACTTCGACAAAGGTTCCTTAGCCATTATTGGCCGGGCTCGTGCCGTGGCGGATTTACCCGGCAAAATTACTTTGGGTGGTATCATCGCCTGGTTTGCGTGGTTATTCGTTCACATCTATTACCTGATCGGTTTCCGTAACAAACTGGTAGTATTGAGTAACTGGCTGTATCGCTTCTTTACCTACGAACGCGGTACTCGTCTGATTATCCGTCCGTTTATTCGGAAGGGTGATAAGGCTACGGAAGTCTTCATGCATAAGCAGCAAGCGGATTAAATTTGGGCTTACAGATATAAAAAAGGGATTCGGTAATGATACCGAATCCCTTTTTGTTTCTTCTTAACTTCCCGAAAGCTTAAGCGACAGGTTGTTTCGTTTTCTCTTGTTTCCAACTTCCCGAAAGCTTAAAGCTTTCGGGAAGTTAAGCACCAAACGATTACTTCTCTTTCAAATAAATAGCTCGGAAATTCTTCACACTTTCCGCAATTTCAGGCCCGTTATTCTCCCACTTGTATTCGTATTCGGCGGAAATCGGGCCTTTGAATTTCTGACGTTTCAGTTCTGCGATTACTGCCGGAATATCACATACGCCCGTACCCCATACGACATCGTGCGTTTTGGGAGCTTTTTCTTCCAGATCTTTAAAGTGCATCCCGAGTACGTGTCCATCCAGCTTTTTCAGACATTCCACGGGATCGAGTCCGGAACGAACCCAATGTCCAATATCCGAGCAGGAACCAAGGTAAGGATTGTTGCCAATAACGGATAGAACCGAATCCGGGTGCCAGTAATGCGATGGTTTCGGGTGATTATGCAAGGCTACGTTAATTTTATACTGTTTGGCCAGTTCGCCAATATAGGGGATCTGCTTTACATCGGGCTCGGTGTTGATATTACGAATTCCCATCTCTTTGGCAAACTCAAAAAGGGTTTTCCACTCTGCTTCGTCCTTCGCCCGCACTACGCCATAAGCCACCAGGGTAAGCCCTCGGTCTTTCAGTAGCTTTTTCACGGCCTGACGTGTCTCGGCATTCATCGTGAAATTCATGTTCCCGGCAATGCCGCCGCCAATTTGCTGAGTAGGGAAAGCTTCGACATATTTCAGACCGCAGCTATCAATTTTTCGTAAGGCTTCGGTAAATGGAAATAATCGAAAGGAGTAAGATTGAGCTCCCAACATCCAGCCCGACTTAGACTCGGGTGTTTTCTGAGCCAGAAGATTTCCCGTCAGTAATACGGCACAAAGAATAAATAAGGCTTTTTTCATTGAATCCAGAGGTATAGTAAATAATGGTTAAATATCAGAACTATTTCCAGAATAACCACAACCCTAATAAATGTTAAAATATGGGATTTTTACTACTGGTGGTATAAACTTCTACGTATGTAAAGTATCCAATGACCGTTAACTCACCAAATGTAGATTTAACATTTTTTAGGTAGCAAATCCACCATAAAATACTCAATTTTAAAGCTTTAAATGAATCGTCACTGGTTCACAATAGCCATGAAAACATCCCGCATCATCGCTTTGGTCTGTATACTAACCACTGGACTGGGTCTCAGCTCTCTCCAGGCACAGCCGGGCGTGAATATATCTTTTGCTACCTTTTATAATGAGCTTTCCCCGTACGGAGAATGGGTTCAGAATCCTGAATACGGGCAGGTATGGTCACCTAATGTCGACCCCGACTTTCAGCCTTACGGAACGGCGGGGCACTGGGAAATGACCGAATACGGTAATACCTGGGTCTCGGATTATCCCTGGGGCTGGGCTCCTTTTCACTATGGGCGTTGGGTGATGTCCTATAATCGCTGGGTTTGGGTACCCGATTACGAATGGGGACCAGCCTGGGTAAACTGGCGGAACGGCGGCGGCTATTACGGCTGGGCTCCGTTGGGACCGGGCATGAGCATTAATGTTAATATCAATCTGCCCTGGAATTACTGGGTGTTTGTTCCCCGTCAATACCTGTTAAGTCCCCGGATTTATTCGTATTGCGTTCCTCGAACCCTCGTAGTTAATATTTACAACAATACCACGATTATTAACAACGTCTATCGGTCGAATAACCGCACGTACGTTAGTGGTCCGAATCGCCGGGACATTCAACGGGCAACGGGACGTCCCGTAGATGTGCGTCGTGCCGATGATTTTGGTCGCCGGGCTGGTTTTTACAACCGCGATTACGCTTCTAACCGAGGCGATCGCAATGGCGGTCGTGATAACAACAATAATGGCGGAAACTGGAATCGTCCTGGTAACCGGGATAACTCGCCTGGCCGCCCCGACCGTAATGGATCCACTCCTGATTATCAGGGTAACCGTCGGAATAACGGAACTAATGGCTTTGACGGTACCAACCGCCCTGACCGCAATGGCAATACTAATAGTCCCTGGACTTCGGGACGTAACCGGAACGACAATACGCCAAGTAATCAACCCGGACAAGAATCTAATAACCCCTTTGGTGATGCGGGTAACCGGGCCAGTCGCGGCTGGAATCAGAACTCGGGACAGCCGTCCTCTCCCAACCGAGATAATAGCAATCCCTTTGGTGACGCAGCTAACCGGGCAAATCGTGGCTGGAACCAGAGCTCGGGTGAGTCCACCACTCCAAATCGGGACTTTGGGAACAGCCAGCCCAGCCGGCAATGGAATTCAGGTCGTAGCGATTCACCCAGCAATCAACCCAGCCGGGAAAGCAGCAGTCCTTTTGGTGGCGGCATGAGTCGTCCGGACCGTTCTTCCGGTGGTTCGCCTGATTTCCGCTCAAATCGTCAGCAAAGTCAGTCTCCTATGAGCCAGCCTTCTGCCCCTGCAATGGGCGGCAGTCGGATTGAGCGAAATGGAGGTATGCCTTCCGGCGGTGGAATGAGACAGCCTGCCGAAAACCGTAGCGGTGGATTTTCTCCCCGCAACAGTGGTGGAAATTCAGCTCCGCAAAGTGCTCCCGGTAATCCGGGTGGTGGCGGTGGAGCCCGTTCCCGAGGAAGTAGAAATTAAACCGATGATCGGTTTATTGCCGTAAAGCCGTGCTTCGAAAGAAGTGCGGCTTTTTTTGTTTCTGTTTTCAGTGGTGATTACTCTGACCTCTTGTAATGTTTTGTGGCTTCTAAACTTTGGTAATGCCTGTAATTATTATCTTCGTAACTCTTGAATTCAAGCTCAGTTACACTTGATAACATTTATCAAATTCTATGAAACGAGTAACGGGTTTTGGCGGCATCTTCTTCAAAACGAAAGATCCACAGGCAATGCGTAACTGGTATAAAGAGCATCTAGGCTTTAATACCCATGACTACGGAGCCACTTTTGAAGGACAGGATCATCAGAAAAGTGACATTACCTGGAGTCCTTTTCCTGAAACAACTGCTTATTTTGATCCATCTGAGAAAGACTTCTTGCTTAATTTCCGGGTAGCTAATCTGGAAGAATTAGTAGCAGCTCTTAAGGAAGAAGGCGTGAAACTGGTGGGTGACATGGAAGTACATGACTATGGCAAATTTGCCTGGATTCTCGATCCCGAAGGTAATAAAATCGAACTTTGGGAACCGGCTAGTGAACAGAAACATTAAGCCATCCTATTTTACCTATTCCCAAGCCCTAATTGGTAGTTAGCCTAGCGTCAACAACGCCTTGGCACACGTAAATCATAGGATCTTATTAAGACACCTACCCCTTTTATCATTTTTCCTAACCTGTAACATCCCTATGCTCGCAAGCAAAGATTACTCTCAAATGACTACTGAAGAATTAGCTTCGGAAGAAAAAAGAATGAAATCGCAAAAGATTATCACTGCGGTATGCATAGGCTTTTTAGTAGGCATTGCTATTTACGCAGCGGCTATCAAAAAAAGCTTTTTCCTGACTATTGCTTTGCTATTTTTTGCGGCTCTGATTGGATCCAGAAGTGCCCAAAATCTAAAGAATCTTCAGGAAGAAATAAGCCGGAGAAATCCTAGTTTGTAAGATAGATCAACATTAGGGTTGTATTAAGTTGCTGGTAACCCACCAACAACGGTGAAGGCTTTTGAATAGAAAATCAAAAGAATCCTCCCTAAGTCTTTCAAACGATTCAAAGCCTTTTCATAACTTACCCCTTCTGATAAGCCCGGCGGTACTCCACTGGAGTTAATCCTGTGATGCGTTTAAAGTGACGGTTGAAATGCGAGAAATTGGCATACCCACTTTCGTAACAGACCTGAGCAATAGATAAATCGGCGGAGATCAGAATTTTACAGGCCTGACCGATGCGTACTTCTGACAGGAACTGCGTATACGTTTTTCGAACTCGACTTTTGAAGTACCGACAGAATGAGTGCGGATTCAGGGCTACTTCCTCCGCAATTTCTTCGAGGGTGATTTTTCGGGCAAAATGTGTAAACGTATAATGATATATTTTAGCCAGACGCTCCGTATCGCTGCCATCCACCGGAACAGCATAACCCACGCTGGCTAGGGGGATCAGTTCCTTTGACAGAGCCAGTATTCGCAGAATATCCATTAGTCCCAACAGGCGGTACAGGTCATCCTGTCCCGTAAACTCCAACATCCGTTGCTGAACGAGATCTCTGGTCGCTCCGGTTACCTTTAAACCATATTGAGCTTTCTGAAACAAGGCCCGAAGAGGTTTCGTTTCGGGTAACTCTATGAATTCTTTCCCCGCAAAATCTTCCGCGAAATGAATGGATAATGAACTACAAAGTTCATTATTATCAGGATGAAAATAGGCTTCATCCGACCGCCAGAGGTGGGGTACGTTTGCTCCCAGCAGGATTAATTCACCACTTTCAAAGGCTTCTACCTGATCACCAACGAGCCGTGTACCGGTGCCCTTCTGAACCCAGGTAATCTCAAATTCGGGATGGTAATGCCAGCGATTATAGAAGTAAGGTTCTACGACTTGACGTAGTCCGAAAGACGAGCTTCCTTCAAAATTAAACCGATGATAAACGGGCTTCATGATGCGTAGTTTTCAAATCTTATCCGACAATTACAGAAATCATGCAAATATAGTATCAATTCAAGACAAGCTCTGGTAAGTTTAGCATTAGGAGATTACCCAATTTTGTTAGGTTAAACGAGCTATCTAACCTACTACAGTACCGTGTCTACTTACTCTGACCAAATTTTATGGAATGCTTTGCTGGACGGCGATATTGAAGCCTGGGGTGTTTTATACCGTCGGCATTATCGTCCCCTGCGTTCCTGGGCATTGAGACGCTTTGCGGATGCCGCCATGATTGATGATGCTATTCAGGATTTGTTTCTCTGGATCTGGCAGCATCGGCAAAATCTAAATCGGAATGCTCCCTTAACCCCGTACCTGAAATTCTCGCTTCGAAACCAGATTCTGAAGCTCTTGCCCGCTAATCATATTTCCCTGAATCAGGAAATGGACGGAATCGATTTACCCGTGGAAGATTGCCCGGAAAGTCGTTTAATCGAAAAGGAAATGGATTTCTCCTGGCAAAATTTTGCTACAAAATCACTTAACACCTTACCTCGTCGCAAGCGGCAGGTGATGGAGTTACGCTACCGCGATGGGCAATCCATAGAAGAAATTTCGGAAAATACCGGACTTCAGTATCAGTCCGTAGTAAATGCCGTCCAGCTTTCCGTAACGCATCTGCGAAATCAGGCGATTCTCGCAGGCTATAACTATCAGGTATTCCGGCGAAAATCCCGTTAATTGGTAAACAACATTCCAGCTTAAAGACTTTATCGATAAAAATCTGCTGATGAGTCTTTACCTGATGTCCCTGGTCTACGTTGTGGCTGGAATTCTGCATTTTGTTCGTCCGGAAACGTACGTGCGGATCATGCCGCCCTCTATTCCGATACCCTTAACAATGGTGTATCTGAGTGGTGTAGCTGAAATCGTTTTAGGATTGGCGGTATTAATTCCGGCTCTCAGAACTTGGACAGCCTGGGGAATCATTCTCCTGTTGATTGCCGTTTTTCCAGCGAACTGGTATATGGCCGTTTCTGGCCAATTCTCTCATACCCCTTCCTGGATCCTGTGGGCCCGGCTTCCGCTTCAGTTAGTTCTGATTTACTGGGCGTATACCTTTACTAAAAAATAAACGCAGACAGGTCTGGCCCATCTGCGTTCATTGGAGTACTGAGATGATCTACTTCCAGTTACTCGCCTGATCTAACTTTCCAATCGCTTCTGTACTCAACGAAATACTTACGGCTTCTTTGAATGATTTCAACTGATTGTCACTCGTCGCACTGGCAATCGGGGCAGCTACCGATGGACGGGCGATGAGCCAGGCCAGCGAAATAGCCGCCGGACTTACGTTATATTCTTTTGCTAACTCATCCAGTACGCTTAATACACTTAGGCCTTGTTCGTTCAGATATTTCTTTACCCCCTGCCCCCGCTGGCTTTTATTCAGATCAGCCTCGGAGCGGTATTTCCCGGTCAGGAACCCGCTCGCCAGAGCATAATAGTTGATGGTACTGAGTTGATGTTCCAGAACAATCGGCTCGTAGGCTTTTTCGTATTCTTGCCGTTCTACCAGATTATAATGCGGCTGTAAGGTTTCGTAACGCGGATAGCCGTATTTCTCGCTTGCCTCCAGCGAAGCCTTCAGGCGTTCTGGACTCATATTTGACGTACCGATAATCCGTACTTTTCCATCGCGAACTAACTGATCGTAAGCTTCCAGCGTTTCTTCCACGGGCGTGGCTTCATTGTCATAATGGGTCTGATATAAATCGATATAATCGGTTTGCAAACGGCGAAGCGAATCTTCCACGCCTTTTAAAATATACGCTTTACTTACGTCCGGCTGCCCTTTGCCATTATCAGCTCCGATTTTAGTCGCGATAACCAGCTTGTCCCGATTACCCCGAGCCTGCTGCCATTTCCCAATAATTGTTTCCGATTCCCCACCAATGTTACCCGGCACCCAGCGGGAATATACGTCTGCCGTATCAATGCAATTAAATCCAGCGGCCACAAAAGCGTCCAACAATTGAAATGATTTTGCCTCATCAATCGTCCAGCCAAACACGTTACCTCCAAAAATCAGGGGTGCAATTTCCACCGCCGATTTCCCTAATTGTCTCTTTTGCATAGGTTTTCAATTTTACAAAATAAGATTCGCTGAAAAATTAATTCCAGCCTGGAATGAACCCATCCTGTTTATAAACGAGGAAAAAGGAAATTTCCGTTCATCGCAATTGCTGTAGAGACGCGACTTCATCGCGTCTGACCGGGAGATGGGAACAAATCATTGGTAACAAAAACCGCCTCTTACCCAAACGCGATGAAGTTGCGTCTCTACCAAGTTGTGTAGTAATTAATAGAGTATTTTGAAACGGCATCCGGAAAGATTATTCTTTTTGTAGAGACGCGACTTCATCGCGTCTGACCGGGAGATGGGGTCAAATCATTGGTAGCAAAACCGCCTCTTACCCAGACGCGATAAAGTCGCGTCTCTACCACATAAAATAATAAGGTTCGACCCCTTGTGCAGCCGAACCTTATTACCTACGATTAAACCGTAATTTTTCGTTTTCTCGACAGGATATTCCATTCGTCAACAACCTGTCCATTTTCCACTACAGTGGCCGTTTCATGCAGAGCAACGGTCGGGCAAACGTGGTAAGGGATGGCGTACAATACGTCCCCGATTTGAATCGATTCCCAGCTGGAAACTTTTAATACGCCGTGTTCTTCGCTTTGTCCGGTTAACTCGTAATCCACCAGATTCAGGAACTTCACCCGACGATCCACCGGATTTTCAGCAGCTACGGCTTTATGACCCAGGTCAATGGTAATGATGCCTTCGGTTGGTTTGGATACTACTCGGGTAAGAATCACAGCGGCCCATTCGAACGGCTGTTCTTCGAGTAAGTCATCGTATCCCCAATCCCAGAGCAGGCATGTCCCCGGACTTAAATAGTTACCTTCCCGCAAAGCATGAACCGTAAACGAAGGAGTACCGCCAGTAATAATCATCCAGTCTTCACGAGGTTCAATAGCGGAAACCACTCGTTCGTAGGCTTCATTCACTTCCGTTTTACGCTCTTCGAAATCTGGATTACGCAGGTGTCCGTCGTAAATATGCAGGCCTTTTAGTTCGAGATTCGGTAAGGTTTCAATGTGATCAATCAGCCTCGATAAGGTTTCTACTTCCGCTCCTGTTCGATTCATCCCGTTGTTTACATCAATAAAAAGCAAAGCCTTCTGATGCTCAAAAAACGCATTAATCGTATCTGCAGCGGCAATGCTGTCCACCAAAGCGGAGAACTGCGTTTCGGGGTATTTCTGCATCAACTCGTACAAACGAGCAATATTTGGCCCTACCAGTGGGTAAGCCAATAATACCCAGGGTGCACCGGCCAGAGCAGCCATTTCAGCTTCAGCCA
This sequence comes from uncultured Siphonobacter sp., assembly GCA_913774715.1. Classification (GTDB taxonomy): domain Bacteria; phylum Bacteroidota; class Bacteroidia; order Cytophagales; family Spirosomataceae; genus Siphonobacter. The sequence continues at coordinate 72,413 of CAJYHS010000065.1, forward strand.
GAGTAGAAACTTTGAATTTAGTAATACCCACTTCCAGCTGCATCTTTAGCACTTCGACGGTTTTGTGGGTTTTGGTATGTGGTATCAATCGCTCGGGACTTCCCGCAATGGCTACCATAATGGCAATATTTCTACGAATGCGATCGCGATAAAATACGATTGCGGGTGACGCTACAGCATCGGGATTTTGCAGGGAAAACCAATCTTCCATGAACGATATGGGAATAATAAAAAAGTCCGACAAAGCGGTTGAGAGCTCATCACCCCGCCTCTTATGGATATGAATAAACTAATAACCAGCAACAAACATCTTAAATAAACGCATCCAGAACTAATACGCCGAAAAGGCCAATAATGGATACCAGCGTTTCCATGACCGTCCAGGTTTTGAGCGTTTCTTTAATACTAAGATTGAAATACTCTTTATATAACCAGAACCCGCCATCGTTGAAATGCGAACACATCAAACTACCCGCTCCGATGGATAACACCATTAATTCCGGCGAAACGTCGGGACGAGCGACTAATATCGGAGCTACTAAACCTACGGCAGTTAATCCGGCGACCGTCGCTGAACCCACGCAGATGCGAATTAATCCGGCGATGAGCCAACCCAATACCAGCGGAGAAATCGGTAACATTCGAAGCTGCTCGCCGAGATAATTACTGATGCCGGCGGCCTGCATGATTTCCTTTAAAGCCGAAGATCCGGCAACTACCAATAAAATAACAGAGCAACCTTTGAAAGCTTCTTCGAGTTGGACGGTTACCTGTTTCATACTTTTGCCGCGAGCAATGCCCAGAGCATACATGGCTACCAATACTGAAAGAAACATGCCAAAATAAGGCTCACTGATCAGTTGAATAGCCGGATTAGGGGGTAAGTAAGGACGAAAAATAGTTGTCAATGCCAGAAGAATAACGGGTAATAAAGCCGTGAACAAGCTAATACCCAACCCTGGTAACTCTTCGGCTGACATCTTTTTAACCGATAGTAAATCGGGATCAAGTACCGGATTATATTTTTTTAAGGTTCGTCCGAAAATGGGGCCGGCAATGGCAATCGCTGGAATGGCAATCGCAATTCCGTATAACAGCACCTTTCCCAAATCCGCATTGAACCGACCAGCGATAGCCGCTGGCGACGGGTGCGGAGGCAAGTACCCGTGAGCTACTGATAAAGCCGACAACATGGGAATACCAACCGTCAAAATCGGTACCCGGGCTGAAACGGAAACGGCCACGATCAAAGGAAAAACGATCACGAAACCGGCGTTATAGAACAGCGGAATACCAATTACGAAACCCGCCAGAGCCATGCCCCAAGGCAGATTCTTTTTCCCAAAGACCAGAACAATAGCATCTGTAATTCGCTGAGCAGCACCACTTTCAGCAACTAATTTTCCCAACATAGCCCCAAAACCAACGATTAATACCAGATCACCCAGCGTATCGCCGATACCTTTTTTAATGGCCTGCCCTACCGCAGTCACTTCCATTCCACTCGCCAGACCGAGGCCAATACAGATGATGAGAAAAGACAGGAAAGTGTCCAACCGGACGTAAGCAATAAAAAATATGAGTAGCGAGATGGCCAGAAAGGTCAGAATAAGAGGCATTTGATAGATAGCTAGAGGTTTAAGAATCTCAAAGAAAAGAATTTTTTGTTCTAAATTCCTCCCGAATGCCTTAGATTGAAGGCATTCGAGTTTTCAGTTGACTGTTTTCTGTTTTCAGTTAGTAGCTAAATTCACTCATTCTATCATTCAGTCCTTCTAAATTCTATTTCTACAGTACCTTTATCCCAGCCAATTTGAATTTTTATGATCGAGTCACTGCCTCAGCGAGAGCGGGCTTTTTTGCCTGCGGCCTACGAATTAACCGACTGGACGAGCGTTCAGTCTTATTTTGATGAACTGAAAAATCGTATCATCCTAAATGCTGATGAGTTGCGAGCCTGGTTTCAGGATCGCTCGGAACTGGAAAGTTACCTTTCCGAAAATTTCGCCTGGCGATACATCCGCATGACGACCGATACGAGTAACGAAGCGTATGTAGCGGCCTTTAATGAGTTTAACGAAAACATTCAACCGCACTGGGCTGAAATCTCCAATACCCTGGATCAGAAAGCCATTGCCAGCCCTTACGTAGACGAATTAAAAGACGAAGGATATTTCATTACCCTTCGGGCGATGCGTCGTCAGATTGAGATTTTCCGGACAGAAAACGTCCCTCTTTTTACCCAGATTCAGCAATTACAAAGTCAGTACGGAAATATCGCCGGAGCCATGACGGTTACGTTGAACGGCGAAGAAATGACACTTCAGAAAGCCGGGGACTTTCTGATGCAACCCAATCGGGAAGTACGGGAAGAAGCCTGGAAAGCCATCTGGGAACGTCGGTATCAGGATCATGAAGCTCTGGATGAATTACTGAATCAGCTTCGTGACCTCCGGCATCAAGTAGCTCAGAATGCAGGTTTTGCTAACTTCCGGGACTATATGTTCGCTGCGATGGGCCGCTTTGACTATACCGTGGAAGATTGTTTCAACTTCCACGATGCCATTGCTCAGACGGTGGTACCTGTCTTGAACGAAATTTCGGCCGAACGGAAACAAGCTCTGCAAACGGCTGACTTACGGCCCTGGGACAAACTGGTTGATCCCACTGGAAAAGCTCCGCTTAAACCCTTCGCGGGCGGCGAGGATTTATTAACCAAAACTATTGAAGTCTTTGATCGACTTGATCCCGAATTAGGTAGTTACCTGCGGGTCATGCGAACGATGGGCCGTTTTGATCTGGAGTCCCGTAAGGGTAAGGCTCCGGGTGGGTATAACTATCCATTGGAAGAATCGGGCGTGCCGTTCATTTTCATGAATGCAACGTCTAATCTCCGGGATATGGTCACGATTTTACATGAAGGAGGTCACGCCGTTCATAGCATTGTTACGCGGGATTTAGCTCTGAATAGCTTCCGTAACGTACCTAGCGAAGTAGCGGAGCTGGCTTCGATGAGTATGGAGTTAATCACGATGGATCACTGGGATGTTTTTTTCCCGAATCCAGAAGACCTGCGTCGGGCGAAGCTCGATCATTTGGAGGACATCATTGAAACTTTACCCTGGGTAGCCACGGTTGATGCCTTCCAGCACTGGCTATACGAAAATCCTACGCATTCCGTAGAAGAACGTAACGAAGCCTGGTTACAGATCTTTGGCCGATTCAGCGATAGCATTACCGACTGGAGTGGTCTGGAGCGTTTCAAAGCATATCAGTGGCAGCGGCAGTTACATATTTACGAAGTACCCTTTTATTACATTGAATACGGCATTGCTCAGCTAGGAGCCATTGGCGTTTGGAAGAATTATAAGGAAAATCCGCAAAAAGGACTGGAAGGTTACCTAAAGGCTCTGAAGTTAGGATATACTCGCCCCATGGGTGAAATTTACGCAGCGGCCGACGTTCCCTTCGACTTCTCCAAAGAACACATTGCCAGTTTAATGGATTTTGTGAGAGCAGAAATCGAAAAACTAAAGTAGCTATCTGTTGGGAGTTGTTTGAGCTACCAGATATTAAGACCTGGTAGCTCAAACAACCCTCCCTACCTTTACGAATTTTCAGTTACCTAACTGACAACTCAAAACTCAAAACCCTCTTGGCCTTTTTCCGCTCGCTTTATCTTTCCCGCATATTCTTCACGGTGCTGATCAGTATCGTTTTTCTGTTTTTACTAGCCTTTATGGTACCCTGGTTATTCGGTATTATACAGGTAGTACTACTGGTATTCGGTATTCTGATTGTTATGGATATCACGCTGTTATATCTCCCTCGAAGAACTCTAATGGCCCGACGGGATGTGGGAGAGCGGTTTTCGAACGGTGATGCCAATCCGGTTTCCATTTTTCTGGAAAATCACTATAATTTTTCAGTAAAGCTGGAGATCATTGATGAAATACCCTTTCAGTTTCAAAAACGGGATGTGCTCTTTAAAACCGAATTAGCTACTGAAAGTCAGCAGATCATTCGTTACGAATTACGACCCGTGGAGCGTGGCGTTTATGAGTTTGGAGCAGTAAATATTTATGTCCAAAGTCCCATTCAATTAATCAAGCGGAGGCATCGCTTTTCACAGGATCAGCAGGTGGCGGTGTATCCTTCTTTCCTGCAAATGAAGCAATACGAGTTCATGGCTATCTCCAGCCGCTTAACCGAACTCGGTATCAAGAAGATCCGGCGGGTAGGCATGAGTCAGGAATTTGAGCAGATTCGCCCTTACGTACCCGGCGATGAAGTACGGACGGTCAACTGGCGAGCCACGGCCCGACGTAATGAGTTGATGGTGAATGCTTTTCAGGAAGAAAAGTCACAGGCCATTTATTGTTTGATTGATAAAGGCCGTGTCATGCAAAGTCCTTTCAATGGCTTGAGTCTGCTGGATTATGCCATTAATTCTACGCTGGTCATGAGTAACATTGCTTTAATCAAACAGGACAAAGTAGGTGTATTTACTTTCTCTGATAAGAAAGGACCAATTCTTCCTGCGGAACGAAAGCCTGGCCAGTTACAGCGGATTATGGAGTTATTGTATCGGCAGAAAACCCGTTTTTTGGAAACAGACTATGAATCCCTATACGTAACCCTGAAGACGCAAATTCGACAGCGAAGTTTACTCTTGTTATTCACCAATTTTGAGACGGTGAATGCCATGCGGCGGGTGCTTCCTTACCTCCGGCGTTTAGCGAAAGATCACCTGGTAGTTGTTATTTTCTTTGAAAATACAGAGTTACGCTCTTTACTGAACACTCCCGCTCAAACTACTGAAGAAATCTACCTGAAAACCATTGCTGAAAAGTTCTTTTACGAAAAACAGCAAATCATGCGGGAGTTACAGCAATACGGCATTCAGTCCGTATTAACTCCTCCCGAAAAACTAACGGTAAATACGATTAATAAATATCTGGAAGTAAAAGCCCGGGGAATGATCTAGGCGTTTTGAGTTATCTCCTCTTTCACTTTAGGTAACTCTTTGCTTAACCGCTTACTTGCGTAACTCTTTATCAATGTTCAGTACCTGCTCAATGACGGATGTTTTTTCGTCGTTCCAAATGGTATAATCTGCGATTCGCTGACGTTCTTCTTCGGTGGCCTGACGTTCCATAATATCCCGAATGGCCTGTTCCGTTCGATTATCACGTTGTTTTACCCGCTGAATCCTTAACTCCAGCGGAGCTTCTACAACAATTACCTTCTGGAAACTATTACCTTCTCCTGCGGCTTTCATAATCGCTGCTTCGTATAATAGATAAGGAGCCAAAGCATGTTGTACTGCCCACTCTTCCCCATCCTTACGCACTCGGGGATGTACCCGCTCATTCACCTGCTTCAATAATTCGGGTTTATCAAAAATCTGACTGGCTACCCAAGCCCGATTATACTCTCCTGAAGGTAAATACGCCTCTGGCCCCAGTAATTCGAGTAACTGATTCTTCAGAAGACTATCGTTTTTAATTAGTTTTTTAGCCCGATCATCCGCTTCATAAATGGGAATCCCTAACGTTGCAAAAACCCTGGCGATCAAGCTTTTGCCAGATCCAATTCCACCCGTAATACCAATTACTTTAGGATTCATTGCTTTAGTCATAAAAAAACGCGAACCGTACAGATTCGCGTTTTGCGTTATTATTTCTTTATCGGTAACGGTGGACTGAGTAACTCAGCAATTTCAAAACTAATATTCACCTGTTGAGACGTAGCATTCACATTCGGCTGGTTCACCAGAGGAATCGGAATTTTTTCGTCAAAATCACCCGATACTTTTTTGGGCATTGGAATCTTAATCTCATTTGGGATTTCCTTCATGGTCGATTCCGGTCCTTCAACAGTAATCGTTTGAGGAATAACGTTAATGACCGTCGAGATTACAAACCGATTCGGAAATTTCACGCCGCTGGTATCAGCTACCAGCTTTACCGGCTTTACTACTCTTCGTTCAAAACTAATGTTCAGTGAATCCGCAATGATATAATTCACATGCGTTTCCTTCAAGCGATTGGAGAGTAAATCCGTCAGTGACGTCGTATTTATAAATTTCGTCTGTAAAGGATTTATAATAGAATAATGAATCGGTTCATTTCCCAGAGAAATCATACGCCATAATAAATCCCAGCCACTACCTGTAATACTAGCTTGAATTTGACGCGGAAGCGGAGAAGTAGGCACATACAATGAGTCATCGTAAGCTACTTGTAATGGATACGCCAATCGGGTTGAATAGCCCTGTTTATTCAAAGCATTCATCAACCAGAAAAGCAGAGCCCCTAAAAAACAGAGACCCGCGACTTTCCAGTCAGGTTTCATCATTTCAATGATCAGTGATCAATTATCAGTGAACAATTCATTTCGGCGGGAATAGGATAAAAACCCATTCCTCCGTTGACATTCTTCCGCTGATCTTTGTAATTATTGAGCCAGACGTTGGCTGCTTTCACGAGAAATAGCCGTTTTTTCAAAAACCAGACGCATGCCACGCCCTACATCCAACGTAACGGTTTTATCCGTTGTTTCAACGATTTTACCGTGTAAGCCACCAATCGTTACGACTTGATCGCCTTCTTTCAGATCGTCAACAAATTTCTGCTGATCCTTCGCCTTTTTCTGTTGCGGACGGATCATGAAAAAGTACATAACTACAAAAATACCGCCCATCAGAACGAGGCTGTACCAGTTAGTTCCGCCAGCGGGTGCCTGCAATAACATATCTTTACTTAAGTTAGGATTAATGGTTTTATTCGAGAAAAGTCTTATTTAACTTCCAGTACTTCTACTTTGAACGCCACTGTAGTTGTTTCTGGCTTGGTATTGGCCATTACAGTCACCGTTTTGGTATTAGCTCCTACTTTGTTTTTGCTGTTGAATTTTACCAGCAAACTGGCGGTATCACCGGGAGCAATCGCCGCCGTAGGAATAATGGGAACGGTACAACCACAGGAGGCTGAAGCCGACTGGATTACCAGAGGAGCGTTACCTGTATTTTTAAAAGCAAACCGATGCAGAAGCGTATCGCCTTCCGTTACTTTCCCTAGATCTACTTCGGGCTGATTAAATTTTAAAATCGGAAACTTAGTAGGGTCTTCTGAAGCAGAACCGTCCTTTTTGCCATCGCCGCAAGAACTAAGTCCCAGAAGACCTATAAAAGTCAGCCCTAGTAATAATTTGCTTTTCATCCTTCGTAAGTAGTCTTACGTTGAGCTTTAAGTTATCCTTAAAGCCCAACATAAGTCCTTTATAATCTTAGTTTCCTTTGATTTGACCCATCAGCAATTCAACGTCGGCTAATAGGCGTTCGGCTTTTTCGCGGGCGTCATCTACTACTTTTTTACCTTCCGTTTTTGCTAAACTTTCAGGTAAATCGCCCTGAACAACCAGATCAGCAATCAGACGTTGCAATTGTTCCCGGTATTTTGAAAGGCGGTAGCCCAAACGGTCACGTGTATTTTCACCAGAATCGGGTGCGTATAAAATTCCTATAGAGGCCCCAACTGCGGTTCCGGCAATAAAGCCAATTAAAGCAAGGGTTGATTTTTTCATAATATTCGCTGTAAAATTCAGATGCCTTTAAAAGTGAATCCGGTCCATTTTTGTTTTCAAAAACTAATAGACCAGAGCACAAGTAGGCATTCCGGGTACTCAGATTGGCTTTTACTAATTGATAATCAATGCCTCTATTCTTACTACTGAATCTAAGGCACCTGAAATCTAAAAATAGATTAGCCAAAATCCAATTATCGGTTATCAATCAGCCCCCGGCCACTCTTCCGAATCGTTCCATCTTCACGCAGTTTGGCGGACAGTGTATCCAGTACACCGTTCAAAAACTGACCGCTTCGGGGAGTAGAGTAATCTTTAGCTACCTCAATAAATTCATTGATGGTTACTTTCACCGGAATTCCCGAGAAATAAATCATTTCAGCCAAAGCCATCATCAGCAGAATACGGTCCGTCAGGGCGATCCGTTCAGAATCCCAGTTCGTAACCTGATCCACAATAAACTGCATGAAACGCTCTTCGTTATCTAAGGTATGACGAAGTAAATCTTTGAAGAAGGTAATATCGTCCTCACCGCCGGGTAACAAAGTCTGCAAACGAAGATCGCCGTCCTGATACGACTTTACGGTTTTCGTACTAAGGCTCCGAAGAATATCTTTGTCCTCTGACCATTGCAGGTTTTGCTCATCGAAGACCGTTTTGATCATTTCGTTTTTGAAAATAACCTGCTTCAGTAAATGCATGATCAGCTCGGCATCTTCTTCGGACGTATGCTGATTTTTTTCACAATACTTCTGGAAGGTTTCGTCCTGACGAACATCTTTAAAGAACGGACGAATGTACTGAACGCGATCCTCTTCGGTCCATTTCAGATTTCGGCGAATCACCTCATTTTCAAAGGTAGTATTCTCGCGAAGAGCCTGAATAAATTGATTTCCGGCTAATACTTTCGTGTTCAGACCATCGTCAAGGTAACGACGTTCCTGAAACAACTGAGCTTCATCGGCCAACTCCAGCAATAGCAACAAAATGGTCAGATACTGATCATAAATGTGTTCGATAGAACTCGTCGCATCCCGCACAAAGCGTAAGCGATCCTGCTGGGTTTTCTGGCGGTAATAATTCAGAGCTTCCGTAGCCACCTGACGGGCCATTAAAGGAAGTTCCTCTTGGGTTTCTTTCTTATTGACCGTTTCCTCCAACTGCATCAAAGCCAGCTTCCGAAGGCCTTCAAAGCGTTCGGGGTCCTGGCGTTCCATGGAGTTGAGGTCGGGTTGCAGGGTTTCAACGATGAAATCCTGGGCTAGTTGGTAGTTGGAACGTTCAGCCTGATGAATCGCATAAAGCGTTTGCATGGCTTTGATTCGCAACGTCCTCCGATTCAGCATATTCGGTAAAAGCGATTAGTCAAAGAACTTATTTTGGGTGGGCAAAGGTACGAAATTGAGTTAACAGTTTACAGTTTTCGGTTGACTGTTTTCAGTTTTTAAGCAAGAGTTTTATGTTTCGTATTTAGGTTTCGAGTTATTTATAGAAGCACTCGTTTCTTTAGTTAACCTTCTGATACAGATTCATTTCGCTAATGATCTTTTATAAAAAAGGAAATTTGGCAAAGTATAAAAAAGACGTTACCCAAGCAACGTCTTTCATTAAGCCCAAAACGATAGAAGAAATACTTTTGATAACTCTAGACTATTAACAAAAAAACCCAAAATATTACCAGAAGAAACGCTATAAACCAACATCTCTACAAACCAGAACGGCTAGTATCCATCCCACCAGTGGTCGGTGGGATAATGGCTACCTATGGTAACCAATTCACCGATACGCGGCGTGGTAATCGGCTGCTGAAGTTCCTGAGCTTTCTTCGTTACCCGTTCAATGGGTTCTTTCCAAGGATGCAGGGCCAGCGTGAACTTACCCCAGTGCACAGGCATTAATACTTCCGTCTTTAAGTCTTTCGCGGCTTGAGCCGTTTCTTCAGGCATCATGTGAATCAGGTGCCACATGGTGTTATACTGTCCACATTCTAGTAAAGCCAGATTAAAGGGACCATATTTTTCACCAATTTCTTTAAAGTGAGGGCCATATCCTGAATCACCCCCCAGAAAAATAGTCTGCGTGGGCGTTTTCAGTACGTAGGAATTCCAGAGCGTCTGGCCGCGTTTGAGGCCCCGACCCGAGAAGTGTCTTCCGGGTGTTGCGGTTAACTGAAGATCGTCCGCAATCTTTCCTTCTTCATACCAGTCGTATTCAGTAATGGCTTCGGGTTTTACACCCCAGCGTTCCAGGTGCGAACCTACCCCCAGAGCTACGTGAAATTGTTTAGTTCGGGAAGCCAGTTTCAGAATAGTGTCATAATCCAAATGATCATAGTGATCATGGGAAATAATGATCGCGTCCAGCTCCGGAAAATCATCCGCTGAATACATTTCCGTACAGGGATAAGCCTTGGAACCAACGAACTGAAAAGGCGACGTACGCCCACTGAAGACTGGATCTACCAACAGGTTTTTACCATTTACCCGAAGAAAGTAAGACGAGTGTCCAAACCAGACTAACACGGGATTATTACCCGTTAAAACTTTCAGATTGGTTTTTACAGAAGGTAAAGGTCGTTCCGGTTCGCGGCCTTCGGATGGTTTGAGGTAAGCCTGAAGCAATTTGAACCAGGAAGATTCCGGGTTCATCATCGGCGTCTCCAGGGGATACGCAAACGTGCCGTCTTTGTATTGGGGAGAGTGTTTAATTCGTTCCAGCCGAGCACCTGAAGCCGTTCCGCCGAAGGTCGGTAACTGCAGGACCAGCACCGTAGTCAGGCCTAAAATCACTAAAATACTCAGCAGAATAATCATGCCTTTTTTTACTTTTCTCATGGGGGATAACCGAAAGTCCAATACTTTCAAAATCAAATAATTCTCAATGGGTTAAAGTAGTTCCCGCCGAGGATCGATGAGCGGCCGCCAGACGTTGAGCGATCACACTTACCACAATCAGTTGGAGAGCGTGATAGAGCATTAAGGGTAATAAGATAATCCCTAAAGCAGCACTATTCGTGAAAAGCACTTTGGACATTACGGTCCCGTGAACCAGTGATTTTTTAGAGCCACAGAATACAGCCGTAATTCGGTCTTCCCGGTTGAATCCGAGCAGGTTACAGACACCCGTAATAATAAAAAATCCCACAAAAAACATCACCAGCATTCCGGCACCCAGAATCAGTAAATCACCCCAGCTCAGGTTACTGAACAAATGCTGATCGAAGGACTCGCTAAAAGCGGTATAAACAATAATAAGAATGGTCGTCTGGTCGAAATAGCGAAGAAATTTCTTTTTGCTTTCCGCCCAGGCTCCGCCGTATTTGTTCAGTAAAACTCCTACCACCACGGGCAGTAATACCTGTAACACCAGTTTACCCATGATATCACTCAGGTGACTTTCCCCACCTTCGGCTGAAGTATTTACCACCTGCATCCAGATTGGCGTAATAAATACACCCATAATACTGGAAATACTCGCATTGAAAATGGCTGCCGGAATATTCCCTTCTGCAATAGAAACCATTACTACTGACGATGATACAGTAGAAGGCAGGGTAGATAGAAAAAATACCCCCAGCCAGACCATCTGGGTATCGGCATTTTCGAAAAAAGTCTTAGCGATTAATACCAGCACCGGAAACAAAACGAACGTACTCAAATGCACGACCAGATGTAACCGCCAGTTGGTCAAACCCGCTTTGAGTTTCTCTTTACTCAGGCGTAAGCCGTAAAAAAAGAAGATCAGCGAAACGCCGTAATTAGCCAGTGTAGACAGAGAAAACGGCCCCTCTCCCAGCCCACCTTCGGGCCAGAGATACGCCAGAACGATCATGCCCAGCAATGCTAGAATGAAGCCATCCAGACCGATTTTACTAAGTAATTTCAAAGGAGTAAATGATTGGGAAGACGAAGCTGTATCAGACATAATAAAGCGGTTAGTGGGAGAATTTCAGGATCCGGTCTTTTCTCATAAGATCGTACCTGATCAGGGTTCAATCCATCGGATTGTCAGGAATAAGACACCAAATAAACCGGTAGGTAACAATTTTTATTCGATAAATCTGAAAAAATAAAAAGCAGAATGCGTTTGAAACACATTCTGCTTTCCAGAATTCATACGTTATAAATCGCTTACATGTCGGTTAATAAACCCCGGCGACGCAGGAGCGGTTTGATGTCCGGCTCGGCCCCCCGGAAGTTTTTGTAAAGCTTCATGGGTTCGTCAGTACCGCCGCGTTCGAGAACATTTTTACGGAACGATTCCGCCGATTTTTTATCGAATAATCCCTTTTGTTTGAATACTTCAAACGCATCGGCATCCAATACCGCCGACCAGATGTAGCTATAGTAACCCGCCGAATAGCCACCCGAGAACGAGTGCTGGAAGTATGTACTCCGATACCGGGGAGGAATCTGCTCGATCAGGCCGATTTTATTCATCGCATCTTTCTCGAACGTTAATACGTCATTTGGCGTCTGACCGGGAGCCAGCGTGTGATACGCCATATCCAGGATCGAAGCTGCAAGGTATTCGGAAGTCAGGAAGCCCTGATTGAACAAACCGCTTTTCTTGAGCTTTTCTACTAATGCTTCAGGGATGACTTCGCCCGTCTGGTAATGCTTTGCATAGAGTTTCAGCATTTCGGGTTCCGTCGCCCAGTTTTCCATAATTTGAGAGGGTAACTCCACAAAATCACGGGGTACTGATGTTCCTGACAAGCTACCATAGTTTACATTTGAAAGCAGCCCGTGCAGAGCGTGACCGAACTCGTGGAAGAAAGTCGTTGTTTCGTCCAGATTCAGTAAGGCCGGAGCGTTACCTACGGGTTTTGAGAAGTTACAAACGATGGAAACGACGGGAGCGATAAACTTACCATTTTTCACTTCCTGCTTGCGGTAACTCGTCATCCAGGCACCGCCTCGTTTGCTGGCTCTTGGGAAGAAATCCATGTAGATAATTCCCACGTGTTTGCCATTGGCTTCTTTCACTTCATAAGCCATTGCTTCGGGATGGTATACCGGAATTTCGGGACGAGCTTCGAATTTCAATCCGTACAGACGCTCCGAAAGCGTAAAAATGCCCTGCTTCACGTTTTCCAGTGAGAAATACGGCCGTAGTTCTTCCTCGTCGAGGTTATACTTTTCCTTGCGGAGTTTCTCGGCGTAATACCGCCAGTCCCAGCCCGCGAGTTTTTCGTTTTTACCCTCTTTATCCATCATCGCCTGTAAATCGGCGGCTTCTTTCTTGGTTACCGGAACCGTTGCTGACCATAACTGACTCAGCAGCTCATTTACCTTCGCGGGCGTTTTCGCCATGCTTTCCTCAAGCACGTAGGCCGCGTGGTTGTCATATCCTAATAACTTCGCCCGTTCGGCCCGCAGAGCTACGATTTTCTTGATGTTCTCTTTGTTATCGCGAGCATCGTCATGATTGGCCCGTTCGATATACGCCTTAAAGATTTTCTCGCGAAGCTCCCGGTTATCAGCATATTGCAGGAAGGGCATCACACTGGGGTTTTGTAAGGTAAACACCCATTTACCGGCCATGTTACGCTTTTTAGCTTCGTCAGCGGCGGAGGCAATCAGCGAAGCGGGTAACCCGCTCAGATCTGATTCTTTGTCGATAACCAGCGTAAAAGCGTTGTTTTCACCCAATAAATTCTGACCGTATTTGAGCGTTAACAGCGATTGTTCCTGATTAATCTCCCGCAGACGAGCCTGCTTTTCGGGCGATAAAGCAGCACCACTTCTAACGAAATTTTTATATGTTTTTTCGAGTAAAGTCAATTGCTCGGGCGTTAACTTCAGGGACTTCCGATTATCATAAACGCCTTTCACGCGTTTAAACAAGTCCGCATTCAACTGAATGTCATCGCGGTGTTTCGATAATTTTGGAGCCAGTTGCTGAGCAATTTTCTGGATTTCATCGCTCGTGTTCGCCGAGTTCAAATTATAGAAAACGGTGCTTACTCGGTCCAGAATATCGCCACTGTTATCCAGAGCCACGATGGTATTTTCAAAGGTCGGCATATCCCGGCGACGCAGCATATTCTGAATCTGCCCGGCCTGCTGACGCATGCCTTCTTCGAAAGCAGGTTCAAAATGTTCCGTCCGGATTTTATCAAACGGGGGTACTCCAAACGGAGTCGTATAGGTGGCAAAAAAAGGATTGTCTGTGGCGGGGCGAGGCTGCCCAAAAGCCAGCGATGCAGTAACCATCAGCGGTAAGAGGAGTTTCATTCGTACGCGTTGTTGATGCTGAAAAAAGAAGCAAGTTACGCCCGAAAATTGGCTCTGGCAAAAAAAGACCCCGAGGCGGGCCCCGGGGTACAACTGCTTACTTTAAACCGTTTTCGATGCTTGTCATCAGCTTGCGGGCGGGTAAATCGTGATGATATTCCCAGAACATAATTCCCGCCATGCCCTGATCTTTGATGTATTGCGTTTTGTACTTCAGCGACTCTTCGTCCCCATAGGACAGAAAAGATTTTTCCTTTTCATTCCAGAGGTAAGGCACCTTCGCGGCTTCGTCCCAATACCGTTTCCAACCGTTTTTATCGATGTATTTATCCATCAGTTCGGCATAACTAATGAAGGAATGTTTCGTGTTTTCGGTCTTCTGAAACAGTCCCTGATTCGCCGGATTTACATTCGTCCAGCCGCGACCGTAGAAGGGAACGCCCAATACAATTTTATTGATTGGAACGCCCGCTTTGACGTGACCTTTCACGGCATCATCCGAACTATTTCGTGAATGATCACTTGATTTGGACTGATACAAGGGACTGTGATGACCCGTGACTACGTCATTACCGTGGTATAAATCATAAGTCATGATGTTGACGTAATCCAGATACTTCGCGGCATTGGCCAGTTCGGTATGATTGACAAAAGCCGTATCGCCGCCCGTGGCCGAGGTTAAGAGGTAATGATTGGCATTGAGTCGTTTATCTTTTTTGCCCTGCTCGTCCAGTTGTTCGCGTAAGGTCTTCAGTAACAACGTATAATTCTGTTTGTCTTCGGGACGGAAAATATTACCTGCTCCAATCTGATCGGGATATTCCCAGTCAATATCCACGCCGTCAAGGTGGTGCGTATTAAGTAAATCCAGACAGCTTTTGGCGAATTTCTGGCGAGCGGCTTCGTTCAGAGAAACATCCGAAAAGTATTTGCAACCGCCCCAACCCCCAATCGAAATCAGGATTTTCAGATCTTTATTAATCTTCTTCAGATCGGTGAGCATTTTCAGCGTCTGGATGGATCGCTCATTTAAAGGAGCCAACACGCCCTTCTCGTTAGGAACAGCAAAGGCGAAGTTGATGTGCGTCATACGTTTGGCGTCGGCTTCGAGACCTTCCTTCGTCCAGCCGCTGCCAGTTACGTAACCGATGACCACGTATTTTTTACTTTGAGCGAACGTAGTCAGGCTCAGGCCAACCAGTAGCAGGCTGATTATTAATTTTTTAGGCATAGTTGTTACGTATGAAATGTCAATCAAAAACTAAAAATACAAATCCCTGACGACTGAGAGATTGGAGTTATTAATTTTTTTTACGAATTCATTATCAATATGATAGATTCATAAAACACAACTTCCCGAAAGTTCTAAACTTTCGGGAAGTTAGTTAGGGAAACAAAAAATGGCTGGTGAGGACACCAGCCGTAACCTATTTATGAATTAGATCGTATTATTTCTTCCGAAAAAGGCTCAGAATTTTATCAATCACAAAACCCAGAATTACGCCACCTACGGCACACACGAGAGCCTTGGCAATCCAGGCCAGAGCAGCTCCGGGAATGGCATGTTCAAACTGTTCCAAAGCATGATGCAGGAATGGAATGCCGTGCACGATAATCTCAGCACCTACCCATAACATGGCTACTGTACCGATGTACCCCAGAGCCGTTAGTAACTTAGGCATGGCTTTCACCAGTCCACGACCAAATTTCTGAATGGCGGCCGGACGGTTCGGGCGGGCCAGGTTAACCCCCACGTCGTCCATTTTCACGATTACTCCAACGGCTCCATATACCCCTACCGTTATAACCACGGCTACGATTAACATAACAATAATCTGGTTGAACAGGGGTTGGCCCGTTACCGTACCAAAGGTAATAACCATGATTTCGGCTGACAGAATCAGGTCCGTTCGGACGGCACTGTCCACACGGGTTTTCTCCAGTTCTTCGGGAGTAATGGCTTTGATTTCCTCGTCCGAATCATCGTGACCATCATGGTTACTGAACATTGAGTGTACTTTTTCATACCCTTCATAACACAGGTAGGCTCCCCCCACCATCAGGATGTAAGGAATGATCCAGGAGAGATAGAAGCCCAGTAATAACACGACGGGTGTTAACAGGAAAATCTTATTAATCAGCGATTTCTTGGCAATCTTGAAGATGATGGAAAGCTCACGCGAAGGATCAAGACCAACGACGTATTTGGGGGTTACAGCGGTGTCGTCGATGACTACACCCGAAACTTTGCTGGTCGTTTTGGCAACCTGAGTAGGAACGTCGTCCAAACTTGCCGCACTGGCTTTCACCAGAGCTGCCACGTCATCTAAAAGAGCTAAAAGGCCCGAAGCCATTGTTTGTTGGTTGTTTTGGTAAAAATACTTGTGTTAAAAATGATCGTTCCACCCTTTACTGGCTGAGAATGGTGACGAAGATACTGGTTCCCCGGAGCAATCAATGGCTTTTACTAGATGGATGGTAACCGGACTGGACTAAAGCTGGTCTTTTATTGATGAATTTCTGTTTTATTAGTTTAAACTTTACAATTCGGTATACATACAACTGACCGCTAAGCTGAAAATGATGGAGTAGATTAGCCTGATTAGCTTTTTTCAGAAACCGTTTCCACTCCTTTTTTAACATTCCAGAACTTATTCAAGTTTTTCAGTTTCAACGCTGGTTTTTCAATCAGATGCCAGGACATATAAGCAAATACTGCCGTCACCAGAATACTTGATATGATCAGCGTATTGGCATCCGGTCTGAAAAAATAAACCAGGGTTTGCTGTACCGGGAAACCGTAGATATAAAGCCCGTAGGATAGATCGCCTATGTATTTAGTAATGGTACTCAGTCCTTTCACCGGGCTCAAACTGGCACACAAAACGATCAGAGGAAGCATACTGACGCTCGCATATAAAAAGCCTGGACGACTCGTCATGTATATAAATACGCCTAAAGAAACAATAAGGATTCCATTTAAATAAGCCAGCGGCAAACGTTCTAAATTCAGTACAGCCAGTAACGATCCGGCAGCGAAATAAACGCCTAATTCGATTAAATACCAGTCAAGTATGGGATAATTCCATTTCTGAATCTCTTCAAAATTTACGGTATCTAATTTGGCTAGTATGAGATAAATAACTGCCAGAATCGAAATAAGAAGCGTACGCTTATTTTTAATAAAGAAGAAAAGGGATACCGCAATGTACATTGTAAACTCAAACGCAATGGTCCATAAAGAGCCGTTAATGGCGAAGGCATGCGGATTGTGTTCGAAAATGCCGGGAATTGCGTATTGAATCCGGTACAGGCCCAGATTATTCGTAAAATAGGTTTTAACGGCTTCGTTTTTCCAGTAAGGAATATCTCCTACGTACACGAGCGGCCCTAATACAATCGTCAGAGTAAGTACGACAATCAGGGCTGGATATAATCGCAATACTCGTTTCCAGTAATAATCAAGCAGATTTTTGGATCTCTGCAAACTTTGAAAAATCAAATACCCACTGATGACAAAAAAGCCTCTTACGGCAATCCAGGAGAAGGAATATTGCCCGTGTGACATCTGACAAAGCCAGTCACATTCCTGAGAGCCCGTCAAAGGATAGGCATGAGTTATGATGACTCCAATCGCAAAGATTAATCGAAGAAAGTCAAAATTATTTTTTCGGTACGTTTCTATGATTGTAATACTTTAGTTCGTCAGGAGCGAAATTAAATCAAAAGTTTGATTTTCATTTCGCTCTCTTTCGGATTTCCCAATGGCAAACTAGGATTGAATTCAATAGCGGGAACTAAACGATTATCGTTCTTTGCTATTTTCAATAAAATAGCCATCTATTTCACATTCCTTTATCCACATTTCCGTGAAACTTTCCTGCTCGGCGTTTGACAGAAAAGCAAAATTAAACTTCGCCACATTCGAAAGATCTAGAGGTTTTTTTCCACCATTGAATTCTTTGAAATAGATCGTTCGCGTTTTCCATTTTTTATGGATTGGTAAGCTTACTTTCGGATGAACTCCCCCATGAACGCCCTTTTGCCGAAGTTGCAGAATGACGGGACTAGTAGACTTATAACGGATGCGGATAAACGCACTTTTACTCAGGTCTACTTTTCGAGCCTCAGCTTCCCAAGGCGTAGTGGGGTCGATCGGAAACGATAATTCCCCGTAACCATTCACATCGAATTTTACGTGTGCGATTATTCGCCCTTTCTGCTTTACTAACGCTTGCCTCCCTCGAGCGGGGATGATCTGCCTCGTTTGCTCGCTATGCCCGGTTAGCCACTGACCGAAACCATTCAGTCGAAGCGAATCCTGAGCCTGGGCAGAAAGCGTGAACAAAAGACAGACAATGTTCAGTAAGGTTTTCATAATTTACTCCTAGTCAAACCACTAGCCATTAGCGAACACGGATAGAAAATAGTCCTTTACAAATGTATAAGACTTGCCGAACTTTGCATCCGCATTGTGATGTGACTGGAGAGATGACTGATTCTGAAGTATCGTATACGCCTTCGTGGCTGCGTAGTTTATTACTGGGCCTGAGCCAGATTTTTGCCTGGGGAGGTTCATTTTTCCTAATGGCTGTTCTGATTGGGCCCGTTACCAGAGAAACAGCCTGGCCTTCCTCCTGGGTGTATGGTTCGCTTTCCCTAAGCATTTTTATTTCGGGTTTACTCGCTCCAACCGTTGGCAAACAGATCGCCCGTCAACGCGGCAGGGTAATTCTGATGCACAGCGGTTGGGTTATTGGTGCGGGACTGGTAATGGTCGGCTTAGCTCCCGTATTACCTGTTTTCATTCTGGGCTGGTGTCTGATTGGCGTCGGTATGTCCATGGGACTATACGATGCTCTTTTCGCTACGCTGGGTCAACAATACGGACTGGAAGCCAAAAAGGCCATTACGCATATTACCCTCATTTCCGGCTTTGCCACTACCATTGTCTGGCCCAGCCTGGCCTGGCTAATTGAATATTTTGGCTGGAGATCTACCTGTCTGGGTTATGCCGTTTTTCTAAGTGTGATTATTCCTGTATTGTATCATTACGGTTGTCGTGGGCAAAATAAGTTTCAACCTGAAAAAGCCAGAGATAATGAGTTGCCTTTGGGTTTACCAACCGAAAATCAAACGATGTTTCGCTGGGTAGTGATCAACTTCATGATTGCCGCTGTGCTCATGACGGCCATTTCCGTTCAACTTATATCCATTTTACAGGCTAAAGGGTTAACGCTGAAATCAGCCATCCAACTGGGTGCATTGATTGGCCCCTGTCAGGTCGGCGTTCGGTTACTGGATCTGATTGGACCTAAAAAACATCCCATCTGGAGTGCTCTAATTTCTTCCATTCTGGTGTTAGCCGGATTATTAATATTAGGATTGGACGTTAGTCTGGCGACGATTGGCGTGATTTTATATAGTTTAGGTAACGGCATTCGCTCTATTCTGAGAGGAACCTTGCCGCTGGAGTTATTTGGTTCGGACTCCTTTGCCATTGTACTGGGCCGGCTGGCTCGTCCGGCTCTCATTGCTCAGGCTCTTACGCCATTGGCTGGAGGTTATATTGTGGAACACAGTGGTCCCTTAACTTTACTGGCGGTATTAGCGGCTCTGGCCTTTTTAAATATTGGTGTTACCGTCGCCATTAAACAGCAAATGGCACCCCGACTAACTCATTAACCTCTGTATTCTGTGAAAATTGTTGCATTAAGTGAAGGCCCTTTTTCGGTCGATTTTAGTAAAGTGTTTACTCCCGTGGATCTCGATACCTTCTCGCCAGAAGACCATCCCGCCGGAACGACGCTGTTATCAGTGCATCCTTTTCTGGTAGTTACCTCCGGTGAGGTAATTCTATTGGATACCGGACTAGGTTTTAAGGAAAATGACGAATTTAATATCTACCATTCCCTTCGCAGAGAAGGCATTGAACCCACGCAGGTAACCAAGGTATTTCTGTCTCATTTGCATAAAGATCACACTGGTGGCGTAGGAGCGATTCAGGCAAACGGCACTTTCCAGTTTAACTTTCCCAATGCTATTTATTACGTTCAGGAACGGGAGTTAACCTTCGCTTTGGCTCAAACGGATAACCCTTCTTATTACCCTGCCACGCTTCAGGCCTTGGCTCAACATCCCAATGTTCACTTTCTGAATGAAGACAAAGGGGCATTATCTCCGGAAATTTCCTTTCAGGTTACGGGAGGTCACACGCCTTACCACCAGACAGTCACTATCAATCATAACGGAAAAAAGTATTTTTACGGAGCCGATGTATTACCGCAGAAAAGTTATATCCAGCGAAACTTCGCCTATAAAAACGATTATGACGGGAAGCAGGCCAGAGATTTTCGGAACGAATACATTGAACATGGTCAGGATTGGACCTTCCTGCTTTGCCACGCTTTAATGAAGCCGATTGTCTCGTATTCGGATTTAATGAACAAGTAATGGATTCGCCCCATGCCAGGGATTGTGAACTTATGCTGTCATCCGCTTCTTTAATTGTAAATGTTGAAGTAATAAAACCGTCTTTGCGTCTTTGATCTCACCCGCTTCAATCATTTGCAAGGCCTGGGGGAAAGGGAGTTCCAGCACCTGAATATCTTCTTCTTCGGTTACCCCTCCTCCCTCATTAATCTTATGGACTTCCTGATATTCAGCGATAAAAAAGTATAAAATTTCAGTAACCGATCCTGGACTCATGTATAGTTCAAATACTCGTTCAGGCTGCGTAATACGGTAACCGGTTTCTTCTTCAGTCTCCCGCCGGATGCAGTCTTCAGGACTATCGGCGTCGAGTAATCCCGCACAGGCTTCTATCAGCATGCCGTCCGCGTTCCCATTCACATAGGTGGGCATCCGAAACTGTCTGGTCAGGATGATTGTATTTTTTTCAGAATTATACAAGAGAATTACGGCTCCGTTTCCCCGATCATAGCATTCCCGTGATTGCCGCTGCCACGAACCGTCTTTCATCGGGTAATCGAAGGTGACTTTACGCAGGGTGTACCAATTATCGGAAAGAACTTCTGTCTGTAGAATTTGAACCGTGTTCATAAATGCTCATTTTCGTTGATAAAATTTTAAACTCCTGCAATATTCGATCAAATTTGATCAATAATAAAACAAAATGATCAAATATATTTAAATTTGACCATTACTAATCAAAAATGAGCATTACCAGACATAGGCAAATTCTGGAATTCCTAATGGAAGGACAGGAACAAAGCGTAAGTTTTTTAGCCGAGCAATTACATACCTCCGAGATAACCATCCGCAGAGATTTAACTATTCTGGCGGAACAGGGAAAGCTGGTTCGCACGCACGGCGGAGCCATTCGCAATGAACTTCCGTTTGTGCCTTTCGTCCAGAAAGCCGCCACCCAGACTCAGGCCAAAAAACGGATTGGACAACGGGCAGCATCGGTAGTCCAGGAGCATGACATTCTTTTTCTGGATTGCGGAAGCACCGTACTGGCCATGGCTCCCTACCTTAAATCGTTTCAAAACCTTAAAATCATTACCAATTCCCTACCGCTGATTTGGGAGTTACGGGAAGCTCCTCACCTCTCTATCAATCTCATCGGCGGGGAGCTTGATCTGCATCGCCAGGCCGTGCACGGCTCGGTGGCGTTGGAACACGTCGCCCGGTATCACGCGACAAAAGCGTTTATTGGCGTAGACGGCATCTCTTTAAAAAATGGATTAACCGCCCGAAGCGAGACGGAAGCTTCGTTTACAAACGCTTTATTAGCTCATGCGAAAGAAAGTTTTTTACTCGTCGATTCCGGTAAGTTTGAGAAAGATAGCTATCTGAAATTTGCTCCGCTTACGGCTATTCATCATATCATTACCAATGCGGGTCTGGATCAGCAACTGATTCAGCAGTATCAGGAAGCGGGCTGCCACTGGATCGAGGCATAACCCGTAGAGAGGTCCATTTCTGGCATCTGGGTAATAGGCGGTCGGGTGCCTTTCAATCATTTCCATTCCCCAGCCAGACGCGATGAAGTCGTGTCTCTACGAAAAGACACAAAAAAGCGTCAGACTTTCGTCCGACGCTTTTTTATTACTTGGGAAACTAGATTTCAATTTTTCCAACCATGTTTTCAGGTTTTACCCACTCGTCAAATTCTTCGGAAGTCAGGTAACCTAAAGCAATAGCGGTTTCTTTCAGCGTGGAACCGTTTTTATGGGCAGTCTGAGCGATTTCGGCAGCTTTGTAGTAACCGATTTTCGGATTCAGAGCCGTTACCAGCATCAGTGAGTTATTGACGTGCTTTCTGATGTTTTCCGTCAGAGGCTCGATACCTACCGCACATTTATCATTAAAGGCCACGCAAACGTCACCGATCAGACGGGCTGAATGCAGGAAGTTATAAATCATAACGGGCTTGAACACGTTCAGCTCGAAGTGCCCGTTTGAGCCACCGATGTTGATGGCCACGTCATTTCCTAAAACCTGAGCCGCCACCATTGTCATTGCTTCGCACTGCGTGGGGTTCACCTTACCGGGCATAATGGAGCTACCGGGTTCGTTATCAGGAATATATATCTCACCAATACCCGCACGAGGGCCTGAGGATAACATCCGAACGTCATTACCAATTTTCATCAGGCTAACCGCTACCGTTTTCAAAGCTCCGTGAGCTTCTACGATGGCATCATGGGCGGCCAATGCCTCGAATTTGTTTTCAGCCGTTACGAAAGGTAAGCCCGTCAGGTTCGCGATGTGTTTGGCAACCAGCTCCGAATATCCTTCGGGCGTGTTAATACCCGTACCAACCGCTGTTCCGCCTAAGGCCAGTTCAGATAAATGCTCCAGTGTATTTTTGATGGCTTTCAGACCGTGATTCAATTGAGAAACATAGCCTGAAAATTCCTGACCCAAGGTCAGTGGTGTCGCATCCATGAAGTGGGTACGGCCAATTTTCACTACGTTTTTGAACGCTTCCGCTTTCGCCTGTAAAGTATCACGCAGTTTCTCGATACCGGGAATCGTGATTTCGATCAGGATTTTGTAGGCCGCAATGTGCATGGCCGTTGGGAACGTATCGTTCGACGATTGTGATTTGTTCACATCATCATTGGGATGCACGAATTTCTGCTTATCTCCCAGATCGCCACCGTTAATCACGTGAGCCCGGTAAGCAACTACCTCGTTCACGTTCATGTTCGACTGCGTACCTGAACCCGTCTGCCAAACGACTAATGGGAACTGATCGTCGAGTTTACGATCCAGAATTTCGTCACAAACCTGAGCAATGAGATTTTTCTTGTCTTCAGCCAGAACTCCTAATTCGAAGTTGGTAATAGCTGCCGCTTTCTTCAGGTAAGCAAATGCCGCAATGATTTCTTTCGGCATTTTGTTAATGTCCTGAGCAATGGGAAAATTCAGGATTGAACGTTGGGTTTGAGCTCCCCAGTACACATGAGCGGGCACTTGCACTTCGCCCATGGTGTCTTTCTCAATACGGTATTCCATGATTTGTATGTTAACGGTTCAGCGTTTCAGATCAGTCCGGGTATGCGATCAGAGCTGGCCTGATTTTCGCCGCAAAGCTACCAAGCGAACGGAACGGTCGATGGATTTTTTTCAAAAATTCTGGTAATTTACTAGTGGTGAACCAGCAAACGCTGCGTATGCGTCCCCTCGGAGCTTTGTACTCGCAACAAGTATACCCCATTAGGAAGGTTTCCGAGCGATAAGCGAATCTGACTTTCCGCACTGGTCTGGTGCCAGTGCTGGCGTCCGCTCAGGTCGTAAATCGTTACTTCCGAGGTCATTGCCTTATCCAATTTCAGTAAAGCGTCCTGACGAACGGGATTGGGAAATACCGTAACTGCCCAGGGTTGCGAAGGTTCCACGGCAGTAGGCAAAGGCATGATTACGAGTAAACGCGTAACTACTTCCTGCCCCGTGGTTAAGGTCGTCCGCAATCGGTAGATATAGCGATGCCCCGGGAAAGCACTTTTATCGGTATAACTCGTAGCCCCGGAAGTGAGCGTAGCGATGGGTTTAAAAGACTCCTGATTATCCTGTCGTTCCAGCATTACCTGACTCGTATTCCCCAGCGTATTCCATTTTAACTGCGTCTCGTATAACTCCACCTGAACCAGTTGCAGGCTCTGGCTTGGGCGATATGCCTCAATCGGAACTTCGTAAAAACTGAAGGCGTACTGATTTCGCTGATTCAGCATGTAAGGCCCCGGGTAAGCGTCCGTATGGGTCGCCAGAAAATGATCCGGCAAATAGGTGAGCTTTTGTGCCGACGAAGGTTGCTTCAGCTTCAGGTGAACTTTATGACCATCCACCCATCCCGAATCCAGCTGATTGTTCACACCGTCGAAATACATAAACTCCCGCATGTAATAAGGAATCCGCCAGCCATTTAGCTTCGAAGTAATCTCGACTTTGTTCTGGAAAATCATTTGCTGATCCAGATCAAACTCCAGGGTTACCTGCGTTCGTTCGGCATTTGAATAATAAATCTGACGGGGATCGGGCGAGTGAATTTGAAGCGTGTCGGTCGAGTTGTAAAAATCCCGATTGACTAAGGGGTATACGTTTTGAGCAAACTGCACATGGCCGCCACTGCCGTAATGTATTCCATCGGATTCTTTCAGGCCCATCGTGGTAATAGTTTCCACGTCTGGATAAATCCGGGATGTTTGCCGCTGGAATTCCCTTACCGCTGGGGCTAAAACACTCGTCATCTGGGGTTGAATACCCGTTTGAGCTACGTAAACTTTCTTTAAAGCGGGATAATCCAGGTGCCAGCCTTTGTAAAGGCGATCAAAATTCTGAGGATAACTCGTAATTTCAAAAGCCGTTCCTCCCACCTCAAACTCACCTTGTCGCCAGAAAATGGCTTTTACAAAATCCCGAACGCCCGCCTGAATACTGCGGTTGAGCGATTGTCCATACACGGTATTACCTGCCGTAGGATTGGCATCATTTCGATCACTGAAATAACGAATCGGCATCCCGCCATTTCCGTTATTCAAAATGCAGGTTGGAATCTGGTGATTCTGGCGAATAAGCCGCTGAATTTCCGTTCCCCAAACCCCAACGTTGATACTATTCCCATTGGCAACGACCCATTTAGGGCCTTCACCGGGATAATTTGGAGTAAAGGTTCGGCAAAATTCATTCAGCTGCGGGTTATACGATTGGTATCTCCCATCCTCTCCACCGGCAACGGCGTTAGACTGCCCTTCAATCAGAAAGACATCGCCCGCTACCAGATTAATCCGGGTCATGATTAAAGCAGAGTCCCGCCCTTTTACCAGATAAATGCGAGCCAGGTACTCAACGGCTTCGGCTTTTATGGAGGGCTTTAGTGAAAATGCAGCCCGACCAGACTGAAAAGTTAAGTTCTGTGAAACATAGCGGTAGGGTTGATTACCCCGCAAGATCTGAACTGAAATTTTAGTAGCAGCCGCATCCGTAACGCTTCCTTCAATTGGAATCTGGCCTTCTGACTGAGCATTTCTGGGAAATAGCTGATAATCGAGTGGAGCTTTGGTAAAGGTAATCTGGGCTTGTAAAAAAGAACTGGTAATCAAGCAAGCAACGCAAGTAAAGAGGTGTTTCATACATCTACAGAAAAAGGATAGTGAGCGTGTGGGAATTCTGAAGGTAAGCTTTAAAAAATCATGGTATTGGGCCTCTATTGTCACAAAATCAGCTTTATAAACTTTTACTTTACGTAAGGCCAGTTGGCCCGTCTATCCGTATATGCCTAGGCTGAATTTCTAATTAATTCATAATCTGTTTATAACATTTTCGTTCTTGCCTTGTATGATATAAAAAAGATTAAAGGTTATTTTTGTTTAGTTCCCATATTAAAACTCCGATTTGCTGTGTCTGTTGCTCGTTTCTGTTTTGTTGCTATCATTTCGGGTTTATTTTGTTTGCTAGGATGTTCTCAAAGTCCCAAAGATGCTGCGGAAGTAGCAGTAGTGGATAATCCGGCACTAACTCATTATAACGACAGTATCGCTAAACGCTTCAATCCCGTTGAGGCTACCCGAAAAGCGGGTCAGCTCGATACTTTTTTTCATAATTTACATAGCAAATACGGCTTCAATGGCACCGTACTCGTGGCTCAGTACGGTCAGGTCATTTACAAAGGAGCTTTTGGCTATAAGAACCTTACCCTTCGGGATACCCTTACTACCGCGACTCCTTTTCAGCTGGCTTCAGTTTCCAAGCAGTTCACGGCCATTTCAATCATGCAGTTGAAAGAAAAGGGCTTGCTTCACTACGATGATCCCGTTTATAAATACATTCCTAATTTTCCCTATGATTCTTCGATTACCATTCGGCTCCTGCTGACTCACCGCTCAGGACTGCCGAGTTATCAATACGGTCTGGAAAAGTATTGTGACAAATCGCAGCCGCTGAGTAATCAGGAGGTAGTTGAAAAATTATGTCAGTATAAGCCCGTTCCTTACGGTCACCCGGATGTTCGTTTTCATTACAACAACACGAACTACGTTCTGTTGTCTTATATCGTGGAAAAGCTGAGCGGCAAGTCTTTTAGCAAGTACGCCGAAGAGAATCTCTTCAAGCCTCTGGGCATGACGAACACCTTCGTTTTTGACGGTACCAACACCAATCGACTCCTCACGGCAGCAACGGGCTATACGGGTAGCAGACGGTCTTTTGCCATTGATTATCTGGACAGTGTCACGGGTGATAAGAGCTTATATTCCACCGCAGAAGATATGTTCAAGTGGGATCGGGGCTTATATACGGAACAACTGATTAGCCAGAAAGCGTTGCAGGAAGCCTTTTTACCTGCGAGTAACGACACCCGGCTGGTAACTAAAAACTATGGTTTTGGCTGGCGGCTACAGAAAGTTCCTAATAATCAGTGGTTAACCTTTCACACGGGCTGGTGGCATGGATTTAAGAATTACTTCATGCGGAATCGTCCCGATCAGAGCACCATTATTCTACTTTCGAACGTGGCGAACAGCTACCTTTCGCAGGTAAAAATGGTACAGGCCATTCTATATCCAGACAAAGCCCGATTTTTCCTGCGGGGTGAAAACGTAGATCCCGAAAATGGCGATGATACCATGATTACGGAAGGACTTCAGGGCGGCGGCGACAATGCTCCCGAGTTATCCCTCGCCGACCTTTACAAAATGTTACCCGCACCTCCGGTGGTCAAGAAAAAAGTGGTGCATCGCTCCCATGTCCGGGCCAAAGGAGCAGTCAAGAAAAAAGCCGTTTCCCGACGAGCACCCGTCAAAAAGAAAGCGGCCGTCAAGAAGAAAAAGAAATAACTAATGATAAAAACCGGATCAGTTAATTCATGATTCGGTTTTTTTTATGGCTTATACTACTCATCTTTGTTTCACAAGCCCCTAGGCTTCCGCCATTCCAGTACGCTTTCCGTTTTCCCTCCATTCAGTTCAGTAGTAGTACGCATTTACCTTCCACCCTGCAAACGTCCGTTTCTTAGGCCGCCCTGAGAACTCGGTAGATTATGCCCTTTCGCGTATCGTTTTTGAAGCTAACAGTCAAACTTGTCCTTTGCTTACATGCTGAACGATTTAGTGTTATTTGACAAAAACTTTGTTTATTTCTTCATTCTATCTGCTTTTTTTCTACTGATATTAAGTCAGTTAAGAGTGAATGACAACTATTCAGACGCTACCTTTCTAGGAATCATCATTTCCATCCTGACGGCTCTGCGTTTGCCCGTTCTGCTGTACAACAAAGAAATCAATGTAGATGAAAGTCAGATGATTACCCAGGCCATGACCCTCTGGAAAGATCCGGTATTCTGGCAATCGGTTGATGGCACTACTTCAGGCCCATTGAATAGTTATGTACTCATTTTTGGGAAGCTATTAACGGGAAGTTTCGATTATACTTCGGGACGACTGGTTGGCCTGTTATTAATCATTCTGACTCTGGTAATGCTTTATAAAGCGGCACAGTCCTACTTCAACACCCAGTCCGCCCGTTTTTCGCTGATATTAACACTCCTTTTTTACGCCTATAACCAGACGCCGGACTTTATTCATTACTCCAGCGAAATCCTTTCCGTTTTTCTGGTGAGTGCCAGTTTATGGGTACTATCTTTCATCCGTAAAGGCTCCCGAAATGTGGCATTTGGGTTTGCCCTTGGTCTGTTATTATCCTTAACCCCCTGGGCAAAAATACAGACCTTACCCGTTGCTGGTATTCTGGGCCTCTATGGACTTTACTTGTATTTCCAGCGAAAAAATTACCCAGGTATGCTGGCCATCCTTAGTGGCGTTCTTTCTTTTTCTGCCCTTGCTTTAGGCAGCCTTGCCTATTATCAGGTTCTGGATGATTTTTTACTCTATTATATTCAGGGTAATCTGGTGTATGGACACGAGGTATCGAATTATAAAAAGATCTTTAGTTTCGTTGCTATGCTACTTAAGGTAGTTCCCTTTCGGGAGTTATTCATGATCAGTCTGAGCTTACTTTTATTCTCCATCAAATCGTACCTTCGCTTACCCAAAGCTTTGATCTTTTTTCTGATTACCTGGGGAATCACAACAGCTTATGTGATTATTAAACCAGGCATGTTTTTCCATCATTACCTGCTCTACTTCATTCCTTTCCTGACCTTTATTAATACGTTCTCTATACAGGAAATTCAAAGAAGATACACCATTCAATCCTTTCAGTACGCCTATGCTTTTTCGTTAATCGTTCTGGGCTCTTCCGTCTGGCAGCTGGCGTTACGCCGCGATTCGAAAGCGGCGGCGAAGGCTGAGCTTGCGTATGATCTTCCTGAGAATAGAGTCATTACTACGGTGCACCGATATTCCTCTCCCGGCGAAGGACTAGCCATCTGGGGCTGGTGGACGGGCGGTTACGTAATGGCCCAAATGCCTCAGGCCGTAGCCGAAAATCATTCGGTTCGGTGTACGACGGATAGCCCTTTGATGGAAGACTATCAGAAGCGTTACCTGGACAATCTGCAAACTAACCAGCCCGTCGTTTTTCTGGATGCGGTGGGTTCAAAATACAATTTTCCACTCGTACATACGTCGGCTCTTCACGAAACGGTTCCCATGATTCGGGAATACATTCGCCGGAAGTATCAATTTCTTAGTAAAGTTGACGGGGTACGCATCTACATTCGAAAAGATCGCTTTCGTGACATTCACAATCCCTATTTTTAACCAATAAAGGGCTGATTTCCTGAGGGAATCAGCCCTTACTTTCATAAATTGAAGGTTGAACTATAGCTATTACAGAGAAATAATTCCTTTACGTAAACCCGTCAGAATGGCTTCGGTGGCGGAGTTTACGCTCAGTTTCATATATACTCGTTTCAGGTGGGTTTGTACGGTATTAAAGGTAATGCCGCATTCGGCCGCAATCATTTTATAACTCATACCCTGGGCCAGGCAACCCAGAATTTCACGCTCGCGAAGCGTCAGCGAGGTATTAACGGGTTGCAATTCTCGAGGAGAGAGATACAGACGGTGAGACTGAGGAAGACTTGACATAGTAAAGCAGTTTTTGGGTTCTGCTTTCTTAGTCGATTATTCAGTTAACCTGGGTAACAACTTTTCAAAAAAAATTCTCACATTTAAAAAATTAATCGGTAACTCCTTAGTTTTCAGAATCTCTAAGCTTAATCCCAGTTACATGATTTTTTTTAAACGTACCCTTTCCGACGCCGACCTGATTGCGGGAATCCGGGCAGGAGGCATGAATCGGCGGAACTGTGAAAATGGTCTGTATGATCAGTTTCGTTACCTGATTCGGGAAGCCACGTTTAAGCACAAATTGCTTCCCGACGAATGTGCCAGTGCTTATTCCGATGCTGTTCTTACCGTTATTGAACATATTTCTTCCCAGCGTTATGAAGGTCGTTCGGGCCTGAAAACGTACCTCTATCAGATTTTTTACAACAAGTGTGTTGACCTCGTTCGCAGAAATTCGACTAATCGCCAGAGTGTCCACCAGGGCCACTCACTCGAAGAGCTGAGCATTGCGGACGAAACACGTACGGTACTGCAAAAGCTAATCTCGGACAGTGATGTGAGTTACCTCCGGCAACAGTTAACCATGCTCGGTGAGAAATGCCAACAGATGTTACTGGCCTGGGGAGAAGGATTTTCTGACGAGGAAATCGCCCGCAATCTGGCGTACCAAAGCCCGGCGGTTGCTAAGACCAGCCGACTGCGGTGTCTGGAGAAATTAAGAAATCTGTACCGCAAGCAGTAAACCCACCACCCGATGAATGATCTGGAACAAATTGAACGTTTTTTTCAGGGGCAAATGTCAGCCGCCGAACAGGCCTCCTTCGAAAAACAAATTCAGCAAAATCCTGACTTGGCCTCTGCCGCCGCCTTTTACTGGCAGGCTCATCAGGCTGCCCGGCTGGAAGTCCTAACCGAAAAACGAAAACAATGGGAAAAACCGACGCCCATCAAACCCTTACGGAAACCGGGGATCTCTATTGCTGCCGGTATCGCCGTCGTGGCATTACTGGCACTACTCTGGTTAGTCTGGTATCGTAGTCAGCCCAGTCTTACGGAGGGCGTCATGGCTTATACCAACGCCAATTTCCGTCAGCTAAGCCAAACGATGGGTAATGATACTGATGCACTACAGCAAGGCGTTGCTCTTTACAATCAGGGAAAGATCAAGCAGGCCGAGCAGGTTTTTGAAGCCCGATTAACGCACGCTCCCAAGGATACCGAAGCTCTTAAATTCGCTGGCATTGCGGCCATGCGACTGAAAAAATACGATGAGGCGATTCGCTATTTTCAGCAATTAAGTCAAACCGATATATACGAAAATCCGGGACCTTTTTACGAAGCTCTGGCCCGCGTCCAACGCAATCGGTCTGACGATCAAGCTACTGCACAAGAACTACTAAAACGGGTTGTTCAGGAGAACTTACCTGGAAAGACACAGGCAGCGGAGTGGATGAAATAATACCTGTTCTACCCCAAAACAATCACTTTTATATACCTCATGGCCTCTATGAAACAATATTCTCCCGATGGAACGGAGCGGTCTTCTGGCCGTTCTGAAGATTCACCCAAGCGACTGGCTCCTTCGCCCACGTTTCGAAATCGAAAAAAAATAAGAGCATTTATTAGCGACAAACGTGAGTACGCTCACATTACGGAAGTAGATTCGGGTACGGGCTTTGCCGTTAAAAATCAGTTACTGATTCAATTGGATTACCTTGAAATTCCGGTGGGTGATTCGCAAACGGAGACCCTGAAAGGCAGGGAAGCGATCCTGAAGTTTCTGAATAATAAAGCTAAACTTTCAACAGACCCACAGGCGTTTTTAGTCGACAGTTCTGGAAAAAAAATAACCCTTCAATCCGTAGAAGAATGCCTTTGTCTGGACGACACTACGTTTTTGCTGACAGGTGAGGGTTTGCACGAATGTCTGGAAATTAAAGGGGCCGGAAGCGAGCCGCCGGGCCGTCATACCACGCAACCACCCATTAAGTCTTCACTGAATTACATCATTCCGGCCGCCTGGGCTAGTGAAGATTCACTGGCGGTCGAGCCTTTGAAAGACTGGATTCGATACCAGCAGGACTGGCAGCAAGTTCAGTCCAAACCAGATGGTCTAGTGGTGGCGATTCTGGATACGGGCGTTGAAGATAATCCCCGGTATCCGCTGCCTTTCTGGTATAAGAAATTCGAAGATCCCTGCCAGCGATCCAACGAGTTGGAGCAAGTGGGCTGGAATTTCACCACCCTCGATTCTTCTTTAGGGAACCAGCCTACAGACGATCATACGTTACGGCACGGCAGTAAAATTGCCCATATTATTCATTATCTGGCTCCGGGTAATGCCGCATTAATGGTTCTCAAAGTCTTCGATCACTACGGCTTTGGATCGCTGGACAAGGTGTTGTGTGCCCTTAAGTATGCCATGAATAACGGAGCCCGAATCGTGAATACGAGCTTTGGGTATTACGGCGAGGAAATTCCGCTGTTACGAAACTTACTGGAACAGATGAATGAACGGAAAATTCTGGTGGCCGCTGCTGCGGGTAATCATACCGATTACGACGGATTTCCGAATGATATTTCCGTACAACGCTTATATCCCGCCTGTTACAGTCTGGAGTTGGATAATGTAGTAACCATTACAACGCTTACCTGTGAAGCCAAGGAAGACTGCGACTGCCGTGAGAGCAAATCGGAGCGGGTTCTTAGCTCTCTTACCAAAGTCCTGGATAAGGCTCTTGATATCGAAGGTCACCAGCGGGTTCCTTTTGAAAACTACTCGTCTTCTTTTGTGAATCTGGGTGTTCAGACTACCGATGGTAGTTTCCGAAACCTTTACCCCATTCAGGCAGCTGGCTATCAGGAACCCAACTCCATTCAAGGTTCTTCTTATGCGACGCCCATTTTTGTAGGCATCGCCGCCCGTTATTTTCTGGACATTCAGAAGGCCATTCAGCAAAGTCCGAATGAACCCTTAAGAAGGGTATATTTTTCGGTTCTTCAACAAAAAGGCGTCATCAAGAAAGATCAATCCCTGCGGCCCTATGTCAGAGGCGGGTTCTACATGCTTTCGTATTAAAACGCTGTTTATACTACTCCTCAGCGGGATCGGGACCTTCGGACAGTGCCCCGATCCCGCTTTTATGCATCAGGAATGGTTCCGAATTTCTACCCTGAATACTTCACGAATCGAGCTGGATAAACTTCGGATAAACTGGCTTCGCTGTCAGTTTCCGCAAGATTCCATTTACAGCGAATTACTGGGTGAATTAGCCTGGCAGTATTGGCAGGAGCACAATTTCACCGCCACGAAGCAATTTGCTGAAGCAGCCATTCAAAGTACGACTCGAACTACTACCGCTTTAAAAGCCAAGCATTTATACCGTTACGGTGCCTATCTGATTGGAATGAATCAGGTTCAGAGAGCCCAGCAAATTCTTCAGGAAAGCATCCGGGTTGGTCGGCAATCGCACCAACTAGAATGGGCCGCTGCCGCTTCTTACCAATTGTCCTATTTACAACATTCTTTTGGTGATTATCAGTCTGCTCTGAACTCTGCTACCGAAGGCGTTCACTTCGCTCGCCTGGCCCAGAAGCCGCATCGTGAACTGGTAAGCCTCTATCAGCAGACTCAGGCATTAGTGGAATTACAACGACTTGATGAAGCTCAGTCAGTAATAACTTCCCTGCTGGAAATAACCCGGAAAAACCCGAAGTTACTGATCTGGGAATATTACCAGTTAGCGGCCGAAATCAGTCGCCAGCGTCAGGAGTATCCTTCCGCTCGGAAGTATCTACAGCAAGCTCGTCAACTCATGGCTCCAGATCAAACAGAAGCTCTGGTTTCTGTAGCCATTATGGCTGGATTACTCGCAGAAAATGAGGATAAACCTGATGAAGCCCGGCAACATTATGAAAGGGCATTAAACGTAACACAGGATAGTCATGCCAAAGCTCGCTTATACAGTCACCTCGGCAAGCTTGCTTCCTATGAACGTGAGTATGCAAGGGCTCTTCAGTTCATTAACAAAGGTATTAAAAGCCTAATTCCTTCCTATAACGAAAGGCAATCAGCCAATCCGACTGCGAAAGCTATTCAAAGTGTCTATCGAAAGGAATATTTGTTCACGTTAATCAAGCAAAAAGCTTCGCTGGAACTGACGGTTTATAAGCAGAAGCCTACGGATCAACAACTAGCTCTGGCTCTGGCTACCTTTACCACTGCTGATCAGATGGTGGATTATATGCGAATGAGTCACGAAGCAACGCAATCCAAGTTGTTGTGGCGGAAGGATACACATCATTTATACGAAGAGGCCATCGAGGCTTCTTTTCTTCAGAAAAACGCCGCTCTGTCTTTTTATTACCTGGAAAAAAGCCGGGCTGTATTACTAAACGACCGACTTAATGAGTTAACCGCTAACCAGAAACTTTCGCCTCCACTGGCTGAAAGAGAGCGGAGTTTTCGAGTTCATCAGGAACAGTTGCTGGCACAACTTCAGCAACATACACCAGGCTCGGTAGCCTATACCCAGTTATCTAATGAGTGGTTAAACCAGCACGACGCCCAGCAGAAATTCATTGAATCATTAAGTAAAAGTAACCCCGCTTATTTTCAGTATCGGTACGACAACCAGGTACCTTCGATTCGTACTGTTCAACAGAAGCTATTAACTACAGATCAGGCTTTTGTGAGTTACTTTGTTGGAGATGAAGCCCTTTATGCCATTGGCATTACGTCCCGGAAAAGCGTCTTACGAAAGTTACCTTTAGCCGGATTCGCTAACAAAGTACGCCAGTTTCTGAAACTTTGTTCCAGCTCTACTTTAACTAAGACGCAGGTTCATCAACTACAGCAAACGGGTTATCTGCTGTATAATCACCTAGTAAGGCCGCTGGATGTGCATTCTTCCCGAATGATCATTTCGCTGGATGGAGCTTTTCTACCTTTTGAAGCATTCCGTTACTCTCCAACTCAGCCGAATGCTTACCTGATACGTCAACAGGCGTTCAGTTATACCTATTCGGCTCGGTTTCTACTTCGCGAACGACTTCCTTCGGGCTGGCAAAAACCTTTTTTAGGAATGGCTCCCGAACATTTTTCAGCTTCACTCAAACGGACCGAATTACCCGGTTCGGCTCAGTCACTGGCTAGTATTGCCGAGCCTATTCCTTTCGCTCAAATCCTAACGCATCAAAACTCTACTAAAGCTGCCTTTTTAAAACAAGCACCAGATTACCGGATTTTACAGCTGTTTACTCATGCGGATGCTCATTTATCCGATCAGACAGAACCCGTACTTTACTTCGCTGATTCAGCATTGAAGCTTTCAGAATTAAACGTGAATCGTCCTTTCCGAACCCAGTTACTGGTACTCTCGGCTTGTCAAACGGGCTTGGGAATGGATCAGAAAGGAGAAGGCGTTTCTAGTCTGGCTCGTGGCTTTGCCGCTCTGGGAATTCCAAGTACAGTAACTACCCTCTGGAATGTGCAGGATCAGGCGACGTATAGGATAGTCGAGCTGTTTTACCAGCAACTATCAGAAGGTTTACCTCAGGATGTGGCTTTGCAAAAAGCTAAAATGCAGTGGATGAATAGTCAGGACCATCAGTTACCTTATTATTGGGCGGCGTTGATTCAAATCGGCTCAACGGCTCCGATTCAAAACGCTACCGCCATTCCTGCGTATGTGGGAATTTCGGGCGGTATTCTACTGATTTTTCTGGGATTGTTAATCTATCGGAAAAGAGCTTCACAAAAGGCCCTCATCCATAAAGCTAAAGTATTTCTGATCGGAAATGATAAGATGATCCAGCACGGGAATATCGAGTAACCGACCCGCTTCTTTCAGCTTACGGGTTAGGTCCTTATCAGCCTGACTAGGCTGAAGATTACCTGAGGGATGGTTATGAGCCAGAATGAGGCCGCTGGCTAAATACTCCAGAGCATATTTGAAAATCAGCTTGGGATCAGCCACCGTTCCGGCTACGCCACCCGTTGAAATTTGTACCGGACGAATCACATGGTTAGCTCGGTTGAGCAATAAAACCCAGAATTCTTCGTGAAGCAAATCCATCAAATGCGGACGAAGAGCTTGATAAGCAGGGTAAGAACCAGTAATGGAAATGCGGGTTTGCGGTTCCGTTTCTTTGCGTCGCCGGCCTAGCTCCAGAGCGGACACGATGGTAATGGCCCGGGCTTCGCCAATTCCTTTGAACTTGGATAACTCTTTAATGCTAAGCTTGGCCAGTTGATTCAAATCGTGATTAACACTGCTCAGAATCAACTTCGCCAGATCTACTGCGGTATACTGCTGAATGCCCGAGTTTATTAAAATAGCGAGTAATTCTGCATCGCTTAGGGCCGCTTTGCCCTTTAACATCAGTTTCTCGCGGGGGCGATCTTCTTCAGCCCAGGTTTTGATCGTCAGAGCCGAGGCATACGTAGTTTTCATGGGTGGATATAGCAAAAAAGCCTTACTCACAAAAGTAAGGCTTCGGAACAAACGGCTTTCTACCGTTCGATCAATGAGCGATCCGCTACTTAAGCTGCAACTGAAAGCTTGTTGACAAATCTTGCCAACTTCGACTTGTTGTTTGCTGCTTTGTTTTTGTGAATAACGTTTTTCTTCGCGAGTTTATCCAACATCGAAGAAACTTTTTTGTACAGATCCTGAGCCTCTACTTTATCAGTAGTGCTACGCAGTTTCTTGATGAACGTACGAGTCGTTTTATGCTGGAAACGGTTACGAAGGCGTTTGGTTTCGTTAGCACGGATCCGCTTCAGAGCTGATTTGTGGTTTGCCATGTCTTTATATTACTGGAAACTATGGATTTTCGGAATAGGAATGCAAAAGTAAGCCTTTCTTTTCAAAACACCAGCCGTTCACTCAAAAATTCTTTTCTAATTAGGTGAATTACTTCAAATTAGCTCTCTATAACCCCATTAACAGGCGTTCTCTCCAACCCCAAAAGATTCCCTTCTCCCCATGAAACGATTCTCTTGCCTGATTTTTTGGCTACTCGCCAGCCATTCGGTCTTTAGCTGGGGCTTTTATGCTCACCAACGCATCAACCGTTTATCCATTTTCACTCTGCCGCCCGAGATGGCCCGTTTTTACAAAAAGCATCTGGTATATCTAATGGAAAATTCGGTTAATCCCGATAAACGTCGCTACGCGGTAGTCGGCGAGGCCGCCCGTCATTACCTGGATGTCGAAGCCTACGGTGATAGCATCTGGTCTAAACCTTACTGGAAAGAAGCGGTAGCGTTTTGGGGTGAAGATACGTTGAATGCTCATGGTATTGTCCCCTGGCAAATTCAGCGAATGAAGTATCAGTTAACGGAAGCTTTCCGGGAACATAATACAGCTCGTATTCTCAAGCTTTCAGCGGAGTTGGGCCATTACATCGCCGATGGTAACGTGCCTTTACATACCACTAAAAATTACAATGGACAACTGACGGGGCAAGAGGGAATTCATGCGTTCTGGGAAAGTCGTTTGCCAGAATTATACGCAGAACAATATGACTTTTTTGTTGGCCCTGCCGAATACGTTCGCTTCCCCGCCCAGCGAGCGTGGACTGCCGTCAAAAATGCTTATCACTGCTTGGATTCTTTGTTTTCGCTGGAAACACAACTAACGCAGGAATTGGGGGTATCGCGTAAATACAGTATTGAAGAACGCGGAGCTACGCTTCAGAAAACCTATTCCCGCGACTTTTCCGAGCGTTACCATGAGGCTTTGAATCATCAGGTTGAAAAACAGATGCGGGCTTCCATCAAGATGATTGGAGACTTCTGGTATACCTGCTGGATCGACGCGGGGCAACCCAATTTGAATGCTCTTAAAGAGTTATCTGAACAGGATAAAAAATCCGAAGATCAGGAAAAACGCTCCTGGCTTCAGCGACTGCTCGGCATCCGAGCTGAGGAGTAATTATTGAGCAGTACTATCGCTTCATATCACGCTTCAGGACAAGGGCCTTTATCGTTATCAACTTCTCGAAAGCTTTGAGCTTTCGGGAAATTTTCCTTATTCATTTTTCTCTTACGAATAGTTCTGACTACTCATCAACAACCATTAACGAACAACTTTTACCCAACAACCAGCATCCAGCAACGAACAACCCTAAGTCCGCCGTATCTTTGCCTAATGGAATCAGTTGTTCAGATCATATTAAAGCCCGGAAAGGATGCTCCCGTTCGTCGTTTTCACCCCTGGGTGTTTTCGGGTGCCATTGCCAAAGTCCTCGGTAAGCCGCAGGATGGCGAAGTAGTTGAAGTTATCGATCATCAAAAAAATTACCTTGCTACGGGTCATTATCATGAAGGCTCGATCACGGTTAAGCTCTTTTCGTTCGAACCTATTACCCCGGATGCTGATTTCTGGTTCAAGCGTTTGGAAAAGGCCTTACGCGTACGGCAGGCTCTTCAGTTTACGAATAC
Organism: uncultured Siphonobacter sp.; assembly: GCA_913774715.1. GTDB lineage: Bacteria > Bacteroidota > Bacteroidia > Cytophagales > Spirosomataceae > Siphonobacter. Next base: position 110,188 of record CAJYHS010000065.1, read on the forward strand.
GACCTGCTACCGACTGGTACACGGCGAAGGCGATGGTTTTCCGGGTTTGATTCTGGACTGGTATAACGGCGTAGTCGTTTTTCAGGGACACAGCGTCGGCATGCACCGCGAACGCGAAAGCATTACTCAGGCTCTGAAAACGCTTTATGGCGAGCAATTGCTGGGCGTTTACGATAAAAGTCATGAAACCCTCCCCGATCGTTATGCCCAATCGGTTCAGAACGGTTATCTATGGCAAAAAGAGACAATCAGCTTACCTCACCCCGTGCTAGAAAACGGTCATACCTTCCTGATTGACTGGCAGACAGGTCAGAAAACGGGCTTCTTTCTGGACCAACGGGAAAACCGTCAGCTGTTAACTAAGTACGTGAAAGGTAAGCGGGTACTTAACGCCTTCTGTTATTCCGGCGGTTTCTCGATTTATGCTCTTTCTGCTCAGGCTTCGCTGGTTCATTCGGTGGATGTTTCCGAAAAAGCCATTCGTCTGGTTGAGCAAAACGTAGCCGCGAATCACGAAGGTGGTCAACCCACGCACGAGGCCTACGCGGAAGACGTAATGAAGTACCTGAAAACGCACGACCAGCAATATGACGTCGTTATTCTCGATCCTCCGGCCTATGCCAAAAGCATGGACGCTCGTCACCGGGCCGTGCAGGGGTATAAACGCCTTAACATTGAAGGATTGAAACGATTGGCTCCGGGTGGCATTCTATTCACGTTCTCCTGCTCGCAGGTAGTTGACCGTGAATTGTTTTATAATACGATCGTGGCGGCTGCTATTGAGGCCGGTCGTCAGGTGCGGGTATTACATCACCTTTCGCAGGGGCCCGATCATCCGGTGAATTTCTTCCATCCCGAAGGTCATTACCTAAAGGGGTTGGTTTTATATGTAGAGTAAAAGCAAAGAAGCCAAGTCAAAAATGACTCGGCTTCTTTCTTTTCTACTGAGCTAGCTGTCAATCGTATCTTTACGAAGATTAGAATTTAATCGTTGCAGGTAAATACTTCGCAATTAAATCCTGATAGTAAGGCTTCAGTTCCTTTACATTCGGTGGCACCGGAGCTTTTGAATACAGATCATAGGGATTGAATAAACGAACGTATTTAAACATCTCACGGTCATGATCGTCCATAAGGTGATCGTAAGCTTCTTCGCGGTGCTGAGCGTAGAACGAGTGATAACGCATCATGTACAGAGCTGATTCAGGCAGATAATCCTTCATCATGTGGTACAGATACTCATCATGTCCCCAGGACATGTGTACGTTACGTAAACCACAATTAGGTTCGTAAACGCCGTATTTTGTATTATATCGCTCATCCTTCGTATCAGGATTGGCTTCAAAAAACTCTGGATAAACAATCTTATCCGACGGCTTACAACCTACGGGGAACGTATCACCCACAACGGCCCATTGAGGCTCGCCAAAGAGGCATAATACTTTACCCATATCGTGAAGCAATCCGGTTAATACAAACCAGTCGGGATGACCATCGGCCCGGATGGCTTCTGAGGTTTGGAGTAAGTGTTGTAACTGATCCAGTTCAATGTCCGGATCAGAGTCATCTACGAGGGTATTTAAAAAATCAAAAGCTTCCCAAATGGGCATTTCTTTCCGGTCAAACTTCAGATAATCCGCTTTCTTCTGCTGAACAAAATCATAGGTCTGGTAGGTATGATTCAGTCGATAAAATTCACGAACGGTATCACGCTCGGGGTTTTCGTAATTTCTGAATTCATCTTTAGCCTTGGCCGTTTGCTGGGGTTCAGGATAGCGTTCGAGTAAGTCATCTTCCCACACGTCCAGGCTGGCCAGCGGATTTTTTTCTTCAGCACTGAATTCGGTTTTCATTGTATTCGGTTTTTAAAGGTAAGAAATTGTTTTTTGCTCTTGAGACTGAAAGACTTATCTCCTATCCAAAGGTAACAGAATTTTATATTCACTGAATGATACCACTATAATTTTGCACAATTCAAACACTAAGCTTTTACCAGAATACGGTATACAAAGCCGCAATAATTCCCCAGACTAATACTGAAAACACTACAAAAGTGGGCGAAATGCGGAACATACTTCGGGTTAGGGTAAGGCCTTTAGGGTTGAACTTACTGGCAGAATCCAGCAGGGAAACCACAATCATAATACTTACCAGAATCAGAAAGCACCAACCCGTACGGTGAAGAAATGGAATGGGCGTTTCCGGCACAAATTTGAATAACAACGCCAGCGGAATGGACAAGCTGGCCGCTACGAGAGCCGCCGTTGAAGTCGTGCGTTTCCAGAATAGCCCCAGGAAAAACAAAGCAAACGCTCCAGGAGTCAGGTAGTTGGAATATTCCTGAATGAATTGGTAAGCCTGTTCCAGCCGTCGTAATTGTGGAGTAATCATCAGGGCAATAGCAAAAGCGACCCAAACCGCAATGCGACCAATCCAGACTGTCTGTTTTTCGGAGGCATCTTTGTTCAGGAATTTCTTGTAAATATCCAGACTGAAAATAGTCGAAATACTATTACACTTCCCCGCTAAGGAAGCTACAATAGCGGCAGTTAAAGCCGCGAAAGCCAGACCTTTCAATCCGTTCGGCAGCAAATTCATTAATGTGGGATAGGCATGATCGGGTTTGACATTCCCCGCTGCATCAACCATTTCCTGCTGGAAAGCTCCGTTCTGATACAAGACATACGCGGCAATGCCAGGAATCACACAGATCATCGGAATCACTAACTTCAGAAAAGCTGCAAACAGAATTCCATTACGGGCCGTAGGTAAATCAGCTCCTAAAGCCCGTTGCACGATGTATTGATTACAACCCCAGTAGTTCAGATTATTAATCCACATACCGCCAAACAGCACGGCCATACCCGGTAATTCATAATAGTACTGGTGACCTTCCGAAAAAATCATGTGAAAATGACCGTCAGCATGGGTTCGGAGTAAACTTAATCCATCAATGACGCCACTTCCACCCCATTGATCCGACACCATTTGTAAGGCCAGAAAGGTTACGGCTACGCCGCCCATAACCAACACCACCACCTGAATCAGATCGGTGTATCCAATTACTTTCATACCACCCAGGGTAATGAAAATGGCAAAAAGAGCCAGTCCAAACATGCAATAGACAAAAGGGACCCCCGAAATGGTTTCAACCGCTAAAGCTCCTAGGTACAGGATGGAAGTAAGGTTAACGAAGACGTAAAGCAACAGCCAGAAAATCGCCATGATCGTGGCTACTGTGTCGTTATACCGCTGCGACAGAAACTGCGGCATGGTATAAATCTTATTCTTCAGGTAAATCGGAATGAAAAAAATGGCAACGATAATCAAAGTAGCCGCCGACATCCACTCGTAGGAAGAAATGGCCAGTCCCATTGCAAAACCTGAGCCGGACATTCCGATAAAGTGTTCAGCGGAAATATTAGAGGCAATCAGGGAAGCTCCGATGGCCCACCAGGTTAGAGAACCTTCAGCTAGAAAGAAATCTTTAGTATTGATTTCACTGGATTTTTTACGACGATAAATCCAGTATCCGTACAATGAAACCAGTAAGAAATAGATCAGAAAGACACCATAATCAATACTTTGCAAGCCTTGCATTTTGGTAGTAGAAGTTTTAGGAGGTTTAGAGATTCATTCTTCGGGAGAAAAAAGAATTATTGGCTCACAAAATAGGATTATTTATTTAATTATTTATCCCCATCTTATGTAAGTATATAAAAAAGCCCATACTGGTTTTTCAGCATGGGCTTTCAATAATGATATACTAGAGTATTATTTAGTCGATCAGGCGGAATAAGCGTTTCCAGCGAATTTTATTAAGGAAGCTGCCTTCCGGATCGAGTGACATCCAGACGAACACGGCTTTACCTACAATGTGATCAGCGGGTACGAAACCCCAGTAACGTGAGTCGGCCGAGTTACTGCGATTATCCCCCATCATGAAGTAATAATCCTGTTTAAACGTATAGGTAGAGATTAACTGACCATTCACTTTTACCGTCGTTCCATCAATTTCTACCTTATCGTTGTATTCGAAGTTCTCAATGACGTCACGGTATAAAGCAATATTTTCTGTAGTTAACTGAATCGTTTCGCCCTTTTTAGGAATCTTCAATGGACCGTAATTATCGCGATTCCAGTTAAATAAAGGAGAGTTTGGATAAACGCTCAGGTCTTGTTCGCCTTTAGGATATACCTGGGGTTCCACCTTAATACCCATCTCCTGGAATTGCTTTACTACCGCCGCACTAGTGGTTATATTATATCCCGTTACGACCGTTTCCTTACGTACAGAGTCAAGTTCATAATGTTCAGACCAGTTGGGAGATTCAGTCTGGCGATTCCAGATATCGTATTTGAGGAAAAACTTAGGATCTAGCTGTTCTGTCGTAGAAGCATAATAAGGCTGAAGCATCTTTTCAGGGTTCTCCATAGCCTTTCCATTCACCCATACCTGGGTATCACGAACTTCAACAACGTCGCCGGGAATACCAATGCAACGCTTGATATAATTCGGACGTAAATCAGCGGGTAAGTGTAGAGAATCGGGATAATTGAACACTACAACATCGCCGTTTTTCACACTCGAAAAACCGGGCAGACGGTACATCGGTAACTTCACCCAATCGAGGTACGAATCAATGTTCGTTCCCCAGATTTTCTGGTGGGTTAAGGGAACCTGCAAAGGCGTTTGGGGCGTGCGAGTCCCGTAATGAAGTTTACTTACGAAGAGGAAATCGCCCACTAACAGGCTGTTTTCCATCGAAGGCGTTGGAATGGTATAAGCTTCCAGAAATAACCAGCGAATGAGCGTAGCCGCTACCACTGCAAACGTGACCGAATCAATCCACTCGCGAAAGGCCGATTTCTGTTTTTTAGGCTGACCCTGCTGAGCCGTTTTTACTTCCATTATCTTTTGTTTTAGTTGTTGGTTGTTAGTTACTGATTGTTAGGTGCATTTTCCAAATAACTAACAACCAGTAACCAGCAACTACATTACTCTTCTCCTAATAAATCGTCCATTCCGAACACCCCTACTTTACCCACCAGCCATTCGGCGGCCACTACGGCACCCAAAGCAAAGCCCTGACGGTTGTGAGCAGTGTGTTTAATCTCGATGGAATCTACCTCTGACTGATACGTCACGACGTGCGTCCCGGGTACTTCACCTTCCCGAACGGCATGAATGGGCAAGGTAGTTTGTCCATCGCCTTCATCCAATACCCATTGGGATAAACGGTTATTAGTTTCCAGAATTCCTTCCGCTAAGGTAATGGCCGTACCGCTGGGAGCATCCAGTTTATGAATATGATGAATTTCCGTCATTTCCACGCTGTATTGTGGGTAAGGACCGATCAGCTTTGCCAGTCGCTTGTTGATGCGGAAAAATAGGTTGACACCAATGCTGTAGTTGGAGGCATAGAAAAACGCTCCGCTAGTCTTCGCCGTCAATTCTTCAATTTCGGTGCGATGTTCAAGCCAGCCCGTAGTGCCACAAACCGTTGGCAAACCCTGACCAATGGAATCTTTCAGGTTTTGAAGAGCTGCGGAAGGGTGACTGAATTCAATCACGACATCGGCTGTTGCGGGCGAAAATTCAGCAAAGCTTTCCCGATTCGTTTCGTCGATCCGACCTACAATTTCATGGCCACGTTCCTGAGCAATGCGTTCAATCACTTTGCCCATTTTTCCGTAACCTAAGAGTACTATTCGCATATTAATTCTTGTATGAGGAAAGTTTGAATGTATTTTGAGGCTGTTTGAATGTTTAAGAACGTGTGAAAATCTTCAAACTTTATTCAAACTAATCAAACGTTTTCAAACCTGTTTTATCAAACAACATTCAAACTCAGTTACTTAAATGTATAAACGGCAGTAATGCCGATGGGCGTACTTGCGTAGTCCGTTCGAACGCCGGGTTTAAATTTCAGGGAAATATCGTCGGTATTATCAAACGTTTTTAAGTGAGCTGAAACGTTCGCTTCTACTAACTGAAAGGCGTATAAAACGACGCAGCCAATAATGGACAAATCGCGTTGACGGCGATATTGTGCAGTGGCTTGTCGTAGCTGATTTTCAGTCAATGACGGATAATAGGTATCGCCAATTTGAACCGGAACCGTTGTAACTTTCTCATTGATCAGGGTTTGCCACCCTCCGATAGCATCCTTATACCGTATCTGGTTCCAATGAATGGCATAAGCTAACCCACCAAAACCAGCATAAATGATCGGAATTGTCCAATATTGACGGATGTAAGCCTGACCCAATCCTGGCAACATCAGTGACCGATAGGTTGCGTAACGGGGAACAATGTTTAGAGGCTTTTTAAGCTTACCCTTCGGAGCCGGAATCGTCTTTACCAGCGAGTCTACACCCACTTTGACGATTTCCAGAGAATCCACTTTTTGAGCAAAGGCCGACTGGGTTAATCCTAAAAACAATACGAAGTAAAGCAGATATCTCATGGCTATCGGAAAATGAAAGACCAAAGAACGCTCTGAATTACTTCGTATCACTTCTAAAAACTGTTAAATATTCTTATGATAACTCACCTAAAGCACCAATGATTCGCTCCAGATCCTCCTGATTGGTAAAGGGAATGCGAATTTCGCCTTTGTCTTTTTCGTCCGATTTAATCGAAACTTTTGAACCAAAGAAAGACGAAAGTCGGAATTGAATATTCCGGATTTCCTGCTTCAAGGGAACCTTTTTAGTCTTGGCATCGGCCAGTTCCGGATTCTGAATTTTACGCACTTCCTCTTCTACCCGACGTACTGACCAGTCTTCATCGACAATGCGTTTGAACAGGCTTAACTGTGTATCCACATCGTCAATATTGATAATAGCCCGGGCGTGGCCCATCGAGATTTTATTATCCCGCAATGAAGCCTGAATAACGGGAGGAAGTTTCAGCAAACGAATGTAGTTATTAACAGTCGTTCGGTTTTTCCCTACGCGGTCACCTAATTCTTCCTGACGAAGGTTACACTCCGAAATCAGTCGCTGATAACTCAGAGCGATTTCGATGGCGTTAAGGTTTTCGCGTTGAATGTTCTCAATAAGAGCCATTTCCAGCATCTGCTGGTCATTGGCGGTGCGAACGTACGCGGGAATGTGCGTTAAGCCAGCTCGTTTGGAAGCCTGCAAACGTCGTTCGCCCGAGATAAGCTGATACTGATCACGACCCAGTTGGCGAACCGTAATGGGCTGTATAATACCCTGAATTTTAATTGATTCCGCCAATTCCTGCAACGAGTCCTCATCGAAGTGAGTACGGGGCTGAAAAGGATTGGTTTCAATAAAATTAACATTAATCTCGTTCATGGAGCTGATATGCTCCAGAGCCGATAGTGGGGTGGCACTAGGCCGGGTGTTTACCGAGTCTGAATCCTGTAATAAGGCTCCCAGACCACGTCCTAACCCAACCCGTTTTTTATTGGTGTTATTCATATCTTCCTTCCCTGTTCAGACTTAGTCGTTCGAGTTTTCGTTGCTCTAAATCCTAAACACGTTCTCAATCAATAGTTACTAAGCCGTTTTTGGTAAGAATTTCCCGAGCCAGATTCAGGTAACTAATGGCTCCCTTCGAGTCTGCATCATGGGCAATGGCGGGAACTCCAAAACTCGGAGACTCCGACAAGCGAATGTTACGGGGAATGATGGTATTAAAGACCATATTCTGAAAGTGAGCCGTTACCTCATTAACCACCTGATTGGATAAACGTACCCGCAGATCGTACATGGTTAACAGGATTCCTTCAATGCTCAGGTTAGTATTCAGGCGACTCTGAATAATCTTGATTGTATTAAGCAGCTTGCCTAACCCTTCCAAAGCAAAGTATTCGCACTGAACCGGAATAATAACCGAGTCAGACGCCACAAGGCTGTTAATCGTGATCAAACCCAGGGAAGGCGAGCAGTCGATGATTACGAAGTCGTAATTATCCCGAACGGAAGCTAAGGCTTCCTTCATCTTCTCTTCCCTGGTTTTCAGGTTAATCATTTCGATTTCAGCACCGACCAGATCAATGTGTGAAGGAATCAGATCCAGGTAATCAATATCGGTTTGAATGATAATGTCGGAGACATTAATTCCATCGACCATACATTCGTAGATGGAATTCTCAATTTCTTTCGGATTGAAGCCTAACCCTGACGTAGAGTTTGCCTGTGGGTCAGCATCTACAATCAAAGTCCGGTACTCCAGGGTTGCCAAACTAGCGGCCAGGTTAATCGTCGTGGTGGTTTTCCCGACGCCCCCTTTCTGGTTGGCAATGGCAATTACTTTGGCCATACGTTAAACTCGGTGCGTTAGAATTTCAAAGATGCGAACATTCATGCGGATTGCCTAGAAATGTTCCACGAAAGTTTCACGCAAAAAAAAATAAGTAGACTAATCAACAGTCTACTTATTGAAAATCAGTTACTTATACCTAAAATTACTGATGTTATTAATTTGTGAAGCTCCGCTAAAAGCCTGAAAAAGACCTCATTAACCCCAAACTTTCGTTCCTTCTGTACAATTTTTGCACATCTCAATTTCGGAGCGGCTACGAATCAGAGAAGCTCTGAACTGCTCGTATGCTTTTGACTTCCAGAGGCTTTTGAAAGACTGTTCCTTCAAATCACCCAGTCGATACTCAGCATCTTTATCGAAGCAGCAGGGCACAACGAGTCCATCCCAGGTAATGACACAACTATGCCACATTTTCCAGCAGTGATCGACAAACTTGTTTTTAATGCGATACTTCCCGTCCGCTTCCTTGGCATAACGGGAATATTTCTCAATCGTTGGAATCAGTGGGTCACCGTCTTCGTAATCGTAAATCTGAGCCGTTTTTAAGCCTACCTCATCCACGCCTAACTCAGATGCCAGTTTCTTAACTTCCTCGATCTGATGTTCATTGGGCTGAACAACGAGAAACTGAAAGATAACGTGCGGCGTTTGCGATTTCAACTCCTTCTTCCACTTCAGAATATTCTTCGTTCCTTCAATGACCTTATGCAGCTTGCCCCCTACCCGGTATTGCTGATATACCTCCTGGGTCGTGCCATCGATGGAGATGATCAGCCGGTCTAAACCGCTTTCTACCGTTTTTTTCGCGTAAGAATCCGTCAGGTAATGGGCGTTGGTGGAAGTAGCCGTGTAAATTCCTTTTTGAGAGGCATACTGCACCATATCCAGAAACTGCGGATGCAGGTAAGGTTCGCCCTGAAAATAGAAAATCAGGTAGAGTAACTCATCCCCGATTTCATCCATCGTTCGCTTGAATAAATCGCCTTCCAGCATTCCCGTCGGACGAGTAAAGGAACGTAACCCACTCGGACATTCCGGGCAACGCAGGTTACAGGAAGTCGTCGGTTCAAACGATAAGGCAATGGGCAAACCCCGGTGAACAGGCTTTTGAGTAATTTTGGATTCTATATAGCTGGAGACGACTTTGAGGCCATTCCAAACCCGTTTGGCATTGAGTTTGGAGACAAAATTCAGCCCGTCGACAAGATTTCGATTGATCATAGGTCTGTAGCGAACGCAACTATCGCTTCCCTTTCGAGAATGGGATGTTGTGAAGGGCTAACTGCATTTCTTGGTTAATTATTCCAGAGTCGTTCTGAAATTTTCTATTTCTGGGTATCAGACACATCAGTCAGGGTTTTCATAAACTGCACCAGATCGGCTTTTTCCTGAACGGTTAATCCCAACGGCTCGGGTGGTAAAGTCTGATTTGGTACGTCCAGTCCAATCCCCTGGCCGCCGCCCCGATCATAAAACTCAACGACTTCCTCCAGGGTTTTGAAAACGCCATTATGCATATACGGAGCGGTGAGAGCTACATTCCGCAGGGTCGGTGTTTTAAACGCATAACGCAGGACATTAAAATTGGCAATTTTCCCCGCTCCCCAGTCCGCATCCAGTGCAGGGTGATCCAGATCCGATTGAGCTGGAACGCCTAACACTTCTACATCTGAATGTTCGTACGAAGGGGGTAACATACTATTGGTTAACGGCATGAAGTGACAAGTAGCACATTTAGCTTTGCCAGCAAAAAGGTTTAACCCCCTTTTTTCTTCGACAGTTAAAGCCTCTGTATTTCCCCGCATGAACTGATCAAATTGTGAGTCCAAACGGATTAATGAGCGTAAGTAGGCTGCCAGTGCATTCATTACCTGATCCGACTTTAGTTCGGAACCATAAGTTTTTCTGAAAGCTTCCTTGTAATTTTTATTACGGGATAACTTCGATACTGCCACCGAAAGCGAACTATTCATTTCGAGTGGGTTTTGCATAACATCCGCAATCTGCATTTCCAGTGAAGCCGAACGGGCATCCTGGAATAAGGTCGCCTGCAAGGCTACATTCCAAAGCGTGGGAGCATTTCGAGCTACCGTTCCCTGATGGCTCAACGCCTGACTTTTGGGTAACCCATCCGTAAAAGCCTGACCGGGCTGGTGACAGGTCGCACAACTCCGCTCTCCATTCCCTGAAAGCATAGGTTCATTGAAGAGCTTTTCGCCTAGGGTAATACGCTCTTCCGTAGCCGGCCAGTCGGGTTGCGGACTGTATAATTCAGGTTGAAAAACGTCTTTATCAAAGATCCACCAGGCATCCGTTGCCAGAAAACGACCGTTGTCCCTCAACGCCGGAATACCAAAGCGTTGCTGGTCTTTATGCAAAGATTGTGATAAGGGACGCAGGCACTGGGTAAGAAACTCAGCCCGATCAAAAGTATCAAAATCGCCTTTTAAAGCAGTTTTCGTTTTTTTTAGGTAAGCTTCGGTTTCCGGGCTTACTTCATACGCATTAATCAAATCTTCGCAGCCCTCGAGCGAAGCCAGAGCTTCGGGTAAGGAATAATGCACTACGGGAGAGTCGTAACCCGTAATCCCCAGCGTACCCAGGCGAGCCAATTCCAGTCGGAGAGCATCCCAAAAATGAACCGTCTGAAGTTCGTTGAGCCAGGGGTGCTTGGCTAATAACCGGGCATTGGCCTGTAGCTCCTGACACTCCTGCTGTAACTCGTCCAGCCGGGTAGTATCCAGTCGGGGAAAAATAATTTCTTCAATTACCTGAAAACCCGTAGGCTCGATCAGTAGCTGATCTTCCATTTCTACCTCCTCCACGGGCGGGCCATTTATCTGCCGGGCCATGATGGGATCGTAGCCTTCCACCAGCCATTCAATTCGCTTATAAGCCAGCCGGGCTTTCAGAAAGGACTCTCGGGAATTAATGGTATCAAGGGGGTAACTCAGTTCGAGACGTTCAGTAGCTCGGTCAAACTCTGCCAGACGCTCCCGAAAACGTTCTTTCAGATCGTCCGCCCGCCCGTGTTCCGACCTCCACGCGGGCAGAGTAGGCAAGGCAAGTATGAACAGTAAACAAATCCATAAACGGGGCATACATAGCTTGGGTTTGGGAAGAATGGGCTCGTTTCTTAGTCAAAAGTACCGTTCTTTTTTAATGAAGAAGTCTCCATTCAGGAAAATCATTGTTAAGCTTATTACGTGACCGTTCAGGTAGTAATCGACAACATATGGTTATTTATACTCAATTTCAGATCAATTTTATGGATATTTTCAAAACCTCATGTATCCTGAACGATTCTACCAACTGGCTTTATGGCTCACCCCCGGCGTAGGTGATATGCTTACGCGTTTACTGGTTTCTCACTGCGGCTCAGCCGAGGCCGTTTTTAAATTACCGCCGGGAAAACTCCAGAAAATTAGAGGTATCGGCGACTTACTATCCCGAACCATTTCCGCTAAAAATAGCTTCGCTCAGGCAGAGCAAATGTTCCAGCAATTGGACCAGGGCGGTTATACTTTTCTCTTTTTTACGGACAAAGCATATCCACCTCGACTCAAATCACTTTACGATGCTCCGGCAGTGCTTTTTTTCAAGGGCCAAGGTAACCTTAATCACCCTCGAACTGTCGGGATCGTAGGTACCCGCAGAGCTACGGATTACGGCAAACGCCTGACCGAAGAAATCGTTGAACAACTGGCTTCTTACCAGCCTGCCATTATGAGTGGACTGGCTTACGGCATCGACATAACCGCTCATAAAGCTGCCTTAAAATATGGATTACCCACTTTTGGCGTAATGGCAAATGGACTGGATACAATTTACCCGGCAGAACATCAGAAAACTGCTTTCCAGATGCAGGAATCTGGTGGGATCCTTTCCGAACAGCCCTTAGGTATCAAACCTGACCGACGCTTTTTTCTGAATCGAAACCGAATTATTGCCGGACTTTCAGACGTAGTAATCGTCATTGAATCCGCGAGGAAGGGCGGAGCCATGGGAACGGCTGAATACGCTAATAATTATAACCGGGACGTTTTTGCTATTCCGGGTAATCTGAAAAATCCCGGATCTGAGGGATGTAATTTTCTCATTTATCATAATAAAGCTCAGCTCTTTCTGGACGTTCCTTCAATGGTGGATAGTCTGAATTGGGGTGAACGATCTGGCCAGCAAAAAGAGCATTTACTGGATTTAAGTATGCTTTCACAGGAAGAAAGCCAGATTATGAGTTTATTACGCGATAATGGTTCGCAACACATCGACGATTTAGCCTGGAAATCCCAGATGCCAATGTCCCGACTAGCTTCCCTATTATTAAATTTGGAATTTCAGGGTCTTATCCGCAGTCTGCCCGGAAAAGTGTATGGACTTTCTTAAGTTTGGCTCACGGTTTCGATTGATAAGCAAGGATTCAGTCGTAACCGCCGTTTTAAGAAAAATCAGAGACTATTGACACATTACGAACTATTAGGCATTTCGAGAACGGCTTCTGCGGAGGAAATCAAACGAGCTTATCGCCAGTTAGCCGTTCGCTGGCATCCCGATAAAAACCCGGATCAGTCGCTGGCGGAAGAAAAATTTAAGGCTATTAATGAAGCCTATCGAATTCTTTCGGACTCAGCGTTGCGGGCTTCTTATGATTTCAAACTAAATTCTGCTCAGAGAACCCAAACGCCAAATCCGCCACCAAGGCCAAAGGCTACTACCCCACCGCCTCCTTTACCGCGATCACCCTACCGAAGAATGATTATACCCGGAATTTTCATTCTGATGCTTGCTCTGCTGTTCGGATTTTTCGGGTTGCAGCAATATAATCACAAACAAGCCGAACAGGAACTTGCCGAAGCCACCCGTTTATTAGTGGATGAGGACACGCTGGTAGCTTTGGGTAAATTAAACAGGGCTCTTGTTCATGACGAAGAACTTCTAGCTGCCTACCGGCTTCGTGGACAGGTACTACTGCATTTAAGAGAGTTTGAAAAAGCGTATAGTGACTTATCTATGGTTTCGCAGCAAACATTACCCGAAGAAGGGTTGGAAACAGAGTTAGCCACCTGTAGTTATTACCTGAAAAAATACGCTCAAAGCAGAAGTCATCTAACTAAAGCTTTGCGGACTAATCCTGAAAATGGAAAGCTTTTTCAGATGCGGGGAACTGATTTCTGGCTAGAAAAAGACAGCCTGAGGGCCTGTGAAGACTGGCAACAGGCAGTTCGTCTAGGCGAGCAGGAAGCAGCGGGGTTGATTAGTAAGTATTGTCGATAACGCCAATAGTTAGCGGTGAGTTGCGGAAACCTTAGTCGTCTCTATAGCTATTCATTTGCAACAACTGAAAGGCCAAAACTATACCTAATAAGGCAAAACCCCGGGTGATCACCCGGGGTTTTGCCTTATTAGCACCCAGCGAGGTTTATATATCTATGTTAACAATCGTTATCTAACAGTCTTCTCTACCTTTATAGGTTTTCACTTTCAAACTGAAAACTGAAAACTGAAAACTGAAAACTGAAAACTGAAAACTGAAAACTGAAAACTGAAAACTGACTTACTGTTTCCAGGTTTCAGGAGCCTGACGCCATTCTTTCAAGGTAGCTACCTGATTTTCAGAAATATAACCTAAAGGTAAAGCTGCCTGAACCAAGGCATTATAATCACTCAGGCAACGAAGCTTCACTTCCGCCTGTTCAAAATTCTGTACTGAAATAGGAAATCCATAGGTGAAGATCGCCGCCATTCCGACTATTTCGGCTCCGCCTTTGCGTAAAGCTTCCACAGCCTTTAAAGAACTACCACCCGTTGAGATCAAATCCTCAATAACCACTACTTTTTGCCCGGCTTCCAAACGTCCTTCGATCTGATTACCCATCCCATGATCTTTGGGTTTAGGCCGAACGTAAAGAAAAGGCAGGCCTAATACATCCGCCACTAACGCTCCCTGAGGAATACCTGCCGTGGCTACTCCTGCGATGGCATCCACATCAGCAAATTCTTTTTTAATCATTTCAGCCAGTGAATCTTTAATGTATGTCCGGACTGAAGCTGATGAAAGTGTGACGCGGTTATCACAATAAATGGGTGATTTCCAACCAGAAGCCCAGGTAAAAGGCGATTCGGGGCTTAAACGTACTGCTTTTACTTCTAAAAGCATTTCGGCCACGCGAGCCGCTACGATTTGTGAGGGTACGAGTTCCATGCCGCAAAGGTAGGAAATTCTGCAAGCCGTCGAGGGGTTGATTCGAGTTCCGTCGTCTTTTTCAGGAAACTTCTTTGACAAATCATTCTCAACTTTCTCTAAGCTGATGAACCATTTGGCTACTTATCTTCTTTAACAGTTTCTTACTTCTGGACTTTCCGTCACTTGCTTTATCTTTGTATTACTAACCATTTAGAAAAAGATTCATGGTCCTGTTTATCAATGACCGTCCCGTAAAGATTACCGACGCTCAACGAGCCAATTTATTACGGGAAAAGAGTGATTTTGACGTGGTCATTGATACCCGTCTGGAAGGAATTAAAACGGATCAGCTTCACGGTCATGTTTTAATTCTGAATGCTTCTCTGGCAACACTGGAACGTCTGATGAACATTCTACATGATGAACATCCGGCGGCTCTGCAAAGCATCATGGTGCAGGTAGCTGATCAGAAAGCGGCAGAAACCCGATTGAAAAGTTACTTCAAAGTTGTAAAGGCAGCGGGCGGAGTCGTGTTCAAGGATAACAAAATTCTGTTAATCTATCGTTTGAAACGCTGGGACTTACCCAAGGGCAAGCTTGATCCGGGTGAAAAATCACGGGAAGCATCCGTGCGGGAGGTAAAAGAAGAAACGGGCGTAGACGTTGAGCTCACTGAAAAAATTTGTACAACCTGGCATACGTACACCCATAACGGGAATCGCATTCTGAAGCGAACGAAATGGTATCAGATGACTTGCCTCAACGACGAAGAAATGACTCCGCAGTGGGAGGAAGATATTGAGAAGATTAGCTGGATGACGAAGAAGGAAGTCCAAAATGCCATGGTCGATTCGTATAGCTCTATTCGCTACGTGTTTGACCGGCTCTGGAGCACTGTACCCGCGAAAAACTAACTTCTGGAACTTCCCGAAAGTGATTACCTTTCGGGAAGTTGTTCTCAGGTTTTTTTTATCGTTTAGCTCTTTCGTACTGAGAAGGCCACTTGATATCATCTCCCAATACTTTTGCTGCGTGCATGGGAAAATATGGATCCCGTAGCGATTCGCGGGCTATAAAGATCAAATCGGCCTGCCCTTTCTGAAGAATTTCTTCGGCCTGATGAGCTTCGGTAATGATGCCTACCGCTCCTGTTTGCACCTCTGCTTCATTTTTAATCTGGTCGGAGAACGGTACCTGATAGCTGGGGCCTGCCTGAATCTTAGCATAAGAAGCCAGACCGCCCGACGAAGTATCGATAATATCGACGCCTTTGGTTTTCAGGATTTTTGCCAGCTTAACGGATTGGTCTACATCCCAGCCATTTTCTACCCAGTCGGTTGCCGACACGCGTACAAACAGAGGTAACTCGGCGGGCCAAACTTCCTGAATTGCTTCCAGAATTTCCAGTAGAATCCGGGTACGGTTCTCAAAGCTTCCTCCGTATTCATCGGTGCGGTTATTACTCAAAGGAGAAAAAAACTGGTGAATCAGATACCCATGAGCTGCGTGGATTTCCAGCACTTCATAACCTGCCCGAACAGCTCGGCCTGCGGCATCCTTAAAGTCAGCGATTACCTTCTGGATCCCTGCCTGATCCAAAGCAATAGGTTGCGGATCACTTTCATTAAAAGCAATAGCACTCGGAGCTACCGGCTTCCAGCCCCCCTCTGATTCCGGTATTTGACCACCGCCCACCCAGGGGCGATAGACGCTGGCTTTGCGTCCCGCATGGCCCAACTGAATACCAGCCACGGCTCCCTGCTGGCGAATGAACGATGTAATCTGCTGTAATTTTTCGACGTGCTCATCTTTCCAGATACCCAGATCTTCGGGAGAAATGCGGCCTTCAGGAGAAATCGCTGTGGCTTCCTGAATAATTACTCCTGCTCCACCTACGGCCCGTGAGCCTAAATGAACCAGATGCCAGTCGTTGGCAAATCCATCAACGGACGAGTACTGACACATGGGAGAAATCACGATCCGGTTACGAAAAGTAATTTTCTTCAGGGTCAAAGGAGAAAATAATAGAGACATATAGGGAAAGATGTTTAAACCTGTGTATGAAATGCATTAGGTTAAACTTCCGTTCCCGTTCGAATTAATTACCACTTATCCGCTTATTACAGATCCTTTACGGAATACGGTAAGTATTGATCTACTCGAGCTCCGTATCGGTGGAGATCCCGAATAATCGTGCTGGATATAGGAGCTAACTCTGGCGAACAGATTAAAAATACTGTTTCCAGTCCTTCGTACAAATCCCGGTTTACCTGAGCAATACTGTTTTCGTATTCAAAATCTGTTGTATTTCTCAGTCCTCTTAATAAAAAGGAAGCATCATATTCTTTTGCTACCCGAGCTGTCAAATCCTGATAAGGCACTACCCGAACCGGATCATTGATAAATGTTCGTTGGATGGCCCGCGTCATTACTTCTACCGAAAAATATCTTTTCTTACTGGTATTATGCCCAATGCCAATGATGATTTCGTCGAAGAGCTTCAGGCCCCGTCGTACAATATCTTCGTGCCCTTTGGTGAAAGGGTCAAATGAACCGGGAAAAAAAGCAATTTTCGACATACGCGAAGAAAGTGAAGAATAATTGGGGTCCAGAGAAATTAACTAGCTCAATAAGGTAGCAATGTGATAGGAAGGTGGCAAATGATCAGGTACGCCAGGTATTGAAACGGTATCGGGTAAGCCCAGCGACAGGTTTTCAACGTAATCGTATAGCCCCTGATAAAGGTCATCTTCAGTCTGCACGGCTCCAAACACCCAGGTTGGAATTTTTGAAGCGTCGATTTTTAGTTCATTAATGACAAATAAGGCGTAATAAAGGAAATCAGAAGCCGCCCGAAACACAAACCGATTGCAATAATGAAGTCGCTTCTCATTAATATAAACCAGCGTGGCCGCCTGTTTTTCTACATAAATCATCAGCCCCGTATCTTTTAACTTCGAACTGAGCTCCAGCAAAAGATCAGATTGGTGGAATACCTGAATTTTCTCCAGCGGATAGATTTCAAGAATCCAGTCGGAAAATAATACCGGGAATGAAAATAAGGTAGTGGCCTCCCACATGGGGTGCAAAGTATGCTGAACAGTTTCCTGGCTTGTTACCAGTCCACGAGCCAGCGATAGAGTGCGAGCAGCGTATTCTTTTTTGAACAACGCCGTAGGTACCAGCGTAAATGACTGATTATTGACAATAAGCCGGATGGACTTCCAAAATGTTTTTCCCGAGATGGGATGCTTAGCTACAATCTCCTGAATTTGCGATAAGTATTCTTTCTCAGAAGAAGTCTCAGGTAAAGTAAACTCGTCCAGCCACAGGCAAAGATTCTCAGTCGGATCAATAATACTGATCTGAAAATCTCTGGGATTGAGAGCAATAGTAAGAATATATGAACTAACGGATGTTAGTAAAAATGCCTCCTGCCGAAATTGAAAAGCGGGGGTCATACGCCTAGGGATTGGTTACTGGTGGTTCGTTACGGCTGGTTCACTCGGAGAGTGAGCAGGCCTTGAAGTACCAAAACTATCAACAATTCGTTAAACATCCGTTTTCGCGTGCTTACCAGACCCCCTTTTTCCCTTTCAGCGGTTAACGACCATCAGCAAATTCGGCCTTGGTAACGAAAAACTTGGTTTCCCCATCAAAGTCAAACTGAAATAGTTTTTCTTCGTAAAAAAGCGTTACCCTTCTGCCAGAACGCAGAGCTTCATTGATGGTATTAATAGTGGAGTCTTGGCCATTATCTACACTGAATTGCCATTTTTCCGCATTCATTTGACCTGTACCTTCTGAAAACCCTCCCAGTAACAACTCCCCTTCCCAGGTTTTGAAGACATAGCCGCGTTTGCTAAAGCGGGTAATCGTTCCGGCTCGTTCACCTTCTGAGTAATTGATTTTTGTAAGAATCCAGAAAACGACCAGCGTTACAACGGCCAGAATTAATAATACTTTACCAAATGTTTTCATTTCAGGTTGAATTGTTTAGGTACCTCACCCAAGGGTATGAGTAAAAGGAATCATTACGGCTCAAAGAAAAATATCTTCAATGAATTATTAACCATTCATCGACGGAAATCCAGCGAAGTTTCCTAAAAAATATTGCCAACTCCTTTTACTTGGATCGTATGGCTAACACAGGATCCATACGGGCGGCAATCCAGGCTGGAATAATCCCTGATAATAACCCGATGCTACTCGATACTACAATTCCAATAATAATGTTTCGCAACGAAAGCTGAATGATTAATAAGTCCTGAGGATAAAAGGTTAATAACCAAACCCAGAGAATACCAACCATGCCGCCAATCAGGCTCAGGAAGATGGCTTCGAAGAGAAACTGAAATAAAATGAAGTAGGTTTTGGCTCCCAGTGATTTCTGGATACCAATAAGATTGGTTCGCTCTTTCACCGAAACGAACATAATATTGGCGATTCCAAAGCCCCCGATCAGTAATGAAAACAGGGCTATGATAATCCCGGCTCCGCGAAGAGCACTGAATATGGTTTCTACGAGATTCTGAATGGCTTCGGGCCGATTAAGGGAAAAATTATCTTCCTGATAAGGCTTCAGGCCACGTTTGCTACGCATGAGGCCCGTTAATTCTCCTTCGAGTTCCTGAAGCTTTTCGTCCCGGTCGTAGCCTTTGATGGAAATATTAGGTTCGGAATATTTGGTATGAAACAGCTTGGAAAAAGCTTTATAAGGAATGTAACAGCGAATATCCGGCTTCCCTCCGATTTCAAACATCCCCGTACCAATGCGTTCAATTACTCCAATTACCTGAAACCGGAGCCCTTTAATCTGAAGAAACTTGCCAACGGGATCCTGAAAAGGAAAAAGGTTAGCCGCTACGTCAGCTCCAATGACCACTACATTTCGAGCAGCTTCTTCCTCCATTGGACTAAAATAGCGACCCGATTCAACGGGTAAATCTGAAATCTGGTTGTATTGATAACTAATGCCCCGCACGCCAGCCGTCATGGAATTGTTCCCGTTTTTGATGGTCTGGCCACCCCGCCCGTCCGAAATGGCAACATATTGGGCATTTTCAAGGTTACGTTCTAGAAACTGAAAATCAGAATAACTCGGAGCAGGCCGTCGGAAAAATTTCCACCAGGCATAATCCGGGCTGCTGTAATCCCAGGACCATTTGGAAACGAACATGGTATTACTGCCCGTAAAACTCAGGCTTTCCCGAATGCTGCTTTCCAGTGAGTCAACCATGGTAAAAACGGCAATGATAGAAAATATACCTACGCTCACGCCCAGTAATGACAAGACGGTTCGTAACAAATTAGAGCGTAAGGCCTGCCAGGCAAAGCGAAGACTTTCGAAAACCTGCCGTAAAAATTTCATGTTTATGAGTCTGTCTGAGGTGCAAGTTTCAAAGTAGAAATCATTCCAAATGTTTTACAAGCGAAAGTAGGTTCAACTGTACTTTTTAAAGGTTAAACGGAATACCGCTTTTTAAATATTTTTTATAAAATTTCCAAAAAAGCTTGACATTCGACCTCTATAAAGTGCATATTTAGCCAACACTATCTGGTATCTAGCTGAATTCCATGAAGTTATCCGAATTTAAATTTGATTTGCCGCAAAATCTTATTGCTCTACATCCAGTCGAACGCGGCGAAGCACGACTGATGGTAGTTAATCGTCAAACCCGGCAATTCGAACATCGAAAATTCGGTGATATCGTGAATTATTTTGGCGAAGGCGACACGATGGTTGTCAACGACACTAAGGTTTTTCCAGCCCGTTTATACGGTAGCAAGGAAAAAACCGGAGCACAGATTGAAGTCTTTTTATTACGTGAGCTCAACCGCGAACACCGTCTCTGGGACGTGCTGGTAGATCCAGCTCGTAAAATTCGGGTGGGCAATAAACTGTATTTTGGCGATAGCGATCTGGTAGCAGAAGTGATCGACAATACGACTTCGCGTGGCCGCACCATTCGTTTTTTATACGATGGCGACCACAGTGCTTTAATGAAAGCCATTCACGAGCTGGGCGAAACTCCACTACCCGAAGAAATTAAAAATCGTCGGAAAGCCACCGAAGAAGATCGCGAACGGTACCAAACCATCTTCGCGGATGATTCGAAAGTAGGAGCCGTTGCTGCCCCTACTGCTGGTTTGCATTTCACGAAGAACATAAAAAAACGCATGGAGATCAACGGCACCGATTTTACGCCGATTACTCTTCATGTAGGACTAGGAACGTTCCGTCAGGTAGACGTAGAAGATCTTACCAAACACAAAACGGATTCAGAACCCTATTTCATCCCTCCCCAAACGGCCGACATTGTCAATGGTTCTCTGGATGCTGGCAAACGGGTTTGTTCGGTGGGTAATACTGTTTTGAAAACGCTGGAATCTTCCGTTTCGGCTAATTCTCGCCTGAAACCAAGCGAAGGATGGACCGACCGTTTCATATTTCCTCCTTACGATTTCAAGATTAGTAATGCTTTGTTAACGAACTTCCACTTACCCGAGTCTGTGCTCCTGATGGGCGTTTGTGCCTTTGGTGGGTATGACCTGATGATGGAAGCGTATCAAACCGCTATTAAGGAAAAATATAAGTTCTTCAGTTACGGCGATTTAATGCTGATTCTGTAATCGGTTGGTTAGCTATGGGCTGCTGGCTGATAGCTAACAGCCCATAGTTATGAAACGATACGTTATACTCGTTGCCGGTGGCAGCGGCAGTCGCATGGGCGTTTCGTTGCCCAAACAGTTCCTATCTCTTGCCGGAAAACCCATCCTGATTCATACGCTGGAGCGTTTCCTGGACTATTCTCCCGACCTACAGGTTATTCTCTGTTTACCTGCTGATCAGTTTTCGTACTGGAATCAGCTTCGACAGCAATACCCCCTTCCCTTTTCGTTGCCTATTATTGAAACACCGGGCGGAGCGAGTCGCTTTCAATCCGTTCGAAATGGCTTACAGCACATAACTACGGACGGACTCGTAGCCGTTCATGATGGTGTTCGTCCCTTCGTGCCTGTATCGGTTATCTCCAATAGCTTTACGTTAGCGGCGGAAAAAGGGTCGGCTATTGCGGCTGTCTCAGCTAAAGATTCTATCCGGTTGGTTCATAATGATTCAACGAATGAGGCTCTGGATCGATCTGCATTACGTCTGGTTCAGACTCCTCAAACCTTTCAGATTTCCCTGCTGAAAAAAGCGTTTGAGCAAGTGGAAAGTCCCCTATTTACGGACGATGCCAGCGTAGCAGAAGCCGCGGGCTATCCTATCCACCTACTGGAAGGATCCTACGAAAACATAAAAATCACCACGCCCGAAGATCTGGCCTTTGCGGAAGCTTTATTACAACGCGGAGCTTCACACTAAGAATCAGGGCTACTTTCTGAAAAATCAGCTAGTTATATACGCTTAAAGCGTACCCAAACTATACATTTTTTTTCTGAGCTTTTCGTAAAACTCCTATGCTATTTTGAAAGTAAACAGATTAGAATTCTCTAATCTATTGTGGATAAGTGCGTTTTAGCGAGAAAGAGTAGGATAAAATCGATATATTTACTATACTATTCATACCAGAATAGGCATTCATTTTTTGTCAATTACCTTCTCAATTCGCTCTATGCTACACAATACTTCTCCGCCAAGGCGGCTTCCTGGCGTTACCATTACCCATCGCTCGCCCTTCCGCCGCTTTTTTTATCATCAGGTTCGAAACTTTCGCACACTGAATCCAAAGCAGGTTACCAAAGATACCTTACTGATCATCTTTGGCATTTTTACTGCGGCCGTAGGCTTAAATGGCTTCTTATTACCCAGTCACTTTCTGGATGGTGGCGTTACGGGAATTTCCCTGCTGATACGAGCCCTGACCGACTGGAATCTTTCCATCCTGCTAGTTATTATTAACATTCCTTTTATTTTCCTCGGCTTTCGTCAGATTTCGCTAGGTTTTGCTATTCGCACCCTATTTGCGATTATTGCTCTGGCCCTTTGCCTGGCTTTTCTGGAATTACCCGTTTTCACGCACGACAAACTGCTCATTGCTGTGTTTGGAGGCTTTTTCCTCGGAGCTGGAATTGGGCTTTCTATTCGGGGGGGATGCGTATTAGACGGTACGGAGATTCTGGCCTTATACCTAAGCCGTAAAACCGGCTTTACCGTTGGTGACATTATCATGGCCATCAACGTCTTTATTTTTAGTATTTCTGCCCTCTTAATTAATGTAGAAACTGCTTTGTATGCGATGCTGACCTATTTCTCAGCCTCTCGTACGATTGAATTTATTATTACGGGCCTTGAAGAATACACGGCCATTACTATTGTATCGGAAAAAAGTGACGCCATTCGCCGCATGATTGTGAATGAAATGGGCCGGGGCGTTACCATGTATAAAGGCCAACGCGGCTTCGGCAAACGTGGCGACCGCGAAGGAGATATTGATATTGTTTATACCGTTATTACTCGCCTAGAAATTACCCGGCTAAAAAACGCCGTTGACAAAATAGATAACCAGGCTTTCATTGTGCAGCACAGTATCCAGGATACCAAGGGCGGCATGATTAAAAAACGGGCTTTCCATTAATTAACCTCGAAAACCCATCCCCGGACACGCATTTGTTCGGGGATTTTTCGTTAACAGGCTTTTCTTTCTTTGAAGCAAGATGGTCTCAAACTTTTTCGTTAACTAACAGAGGTAGAAATATTCTTAATAAAAGAATTTTTATCTTACTTATCGAAAATCAATTCTCGTTTCATAAATGCTTTTCTTTCAGAGAATTATTAGTATTGAAAACGAGTTACCTCTACAGAAGTTTATCCCGTATTTTAGTAACAATCCACCCGGTTAAAATTTTTTTCATATAAAACGAAAGAAATAGTTGTCAAACTAAAATATTAGTTTAATCTTTGAATCAAGTTAGTATTTCCTGATACAAAGCCGGATCAAACCGTTTTGTATCCAAACGAAAACAAGATTATGGTTGAAAAAGAGCTTACCCGGGCTGAAGAACAGATTATGCACGTACTCTGGTCTCTTGAGAAAGGTTTTGTGAAAGATGTTCTTGACCAATTACCAGAGCCAAAGCCAGCGTATAATACCGTTTCTACCATTGTCCGCATTCTGGAACAAAAAGGCTTTGTCGGACATAAAGCTTACGGTAAATCGCACCAATACCATCCTTTGATTACCAAGGAACAGTACCGCACCTTTGCAACGGAGAAATTGATGGAAAGCTATTTCGGTAATTCCGTGGGAAGTCTGTTTTCATTTTTCATGAAGAAGAAGAAAGTAGAACTGAACGAAGCCGATGACATCCTCAAGATGATCGAGCAAATGAAACAACAGTAGCAACCCGATTTTGGGTTTAAATCAAGTTTAAGCCCAAAATCGCTACTGCTATTCATCCACCCCTCTCACCTTTAAACGACCGTTAGGCCATCATACGACTATGAATTGGTTGCACTATCTCCTGCAAGTAAATCTGTATCTGGCTGGATTTTATGGGTTTTATCGCCTGATTCTCCGCAAAGAAACTTTTCATCAGTTAAACCGGAGTTTTCTACTGGCGGGAACCGCACTGGCCTTTTTTATTCCGGCCATGCAATCCGAATGGATTCGTACCTGGTTTTTTACTCAGCAGGTGAATGCCTCTCTTTACTCGTATTATAACCCTGGCGTCGTTTTCATTACCCCTGATTACCTGGATAACTCCAAATCGGCCCATCCTATGGCCTGGGGCCACTTACTGGCTCTTACATACCTGTGTGGGATTTTGATCCTGCTAGGAAAATTCGCTTTTCGCCTGATGCGTTTAGGAGACATTATTCGGTATCGAACGAACCGAAAATTGGATCAGAACATGGCTTTTGCCTTCTTCAATCACTTTTTCGTAGGGAAAAATCTGTCTAACCGCCGGACTATTGAAATGCACGAGCGAGTGCACGTTCGCCAGTTACACTCGGCTGATGTCATCTTCTTCGAACTGATTGCCATTTTCAACTGGTTCAATCCCGTCGTTTATTTTCTGAAACAGGACATTTCCCTCATTCACGAATATCTGGCCGACGAAGTTGCCAGCCGATTTGAAACCAGTCGGGCTGACTATGCTATGCTATTATTCTCTCAACAGTTTGGCGTTCAGCAGATGGAACTAGCTCATACGTTCTTTAACAAATCACTTTTAAAATCTCGGGTTGCCATGCTACAGCAGAAACCTTCGCAAAATTCGGCCTTGGTAAAGTATGCCCTGGTTGCTCCCGTTTTCGGATTTATGGTGTTTGTAGCAACGGCCTGTTCACAGAACGAGGAAAAAGAAATGTTAGTTATTACTCCTCCAGCAGAAGCCCCTGCACAGAATACTTCCAACGATAAAGTTTTCACTGTCGTTGAAAAACAAGCTCAGTTTCCGGGTGGAGATTTAGAAATGTATAAGTTTTTGTCTAAAAACATTAAATACCCAGCCCCCGCTCAACGGGCGAATGTTCAGGGGAAAGTTTTTGTAAGATTTATTGTCGAAAAAGACGGAAGTATTAGCGATCTGGAAATTGTGAAAGGTCTTGGGTTTGGCTGCGATGAAGAAGTACTAAGAATCATGGAGGATATGCCTAAATGGATTCCTGGCTACCAATCAGGCACCGCCGTCAGAAGCCTCTTCAATTTACCCATCAGTTTTGTTTTAGAGTAGCCTAAGAAAACGTTCAGACTACTATTTCAAGCACAACTTTTTAGTAATAAATAGACGACTTTTAGTTCGTCAGAGTGATTATCCCCACTTATTAAACGTTTATTACTATGCGTTCAATCTTGCTTGCCCTTGTATTCTGTTTCGTTAGTTCATTTATCTGGGCTCAGAAACCCGCTCAATACGTTGGCGGTCGGTCGGAAATGCTGAAGTTCCTGGCTAAAAATACTCGCTACCCCACGGCTTCGCAGGAAGTGAATGCTCAGGGAATCATCCGGGCTTTGTTTACAGTCGGTACGGATGGAGTGATTCAGGAGGCCAAGGCTAATGGTGAAAACTCCAACCTTTCTGAAGAAGTATTACGGGTTGTTCAGACTATGCCGAAGTGGCAAGCAGCGAAGGACAAAAAAGGTCAGCCGATTATCAGTACCCAGGAGCTGGTATTTGCCTTTGTGATTGATAGCAAAAGCTCAGCCGTTGCTAAAATTCCAGAAGCTGAAAAAGCGGACGTAGTTGTAACGGCTTATCGAGATTAATGGAATCGACCACCTGACCCCTATACATTAGTCCTACAAACCTCTTATTACTTATGAAACGCCTTCTACCCGTCCTTGCATTATTGCTGGGGAGTTACTCCGGCTTTGCCCAAACTGAATCCTATCCAGAAGCTCAGCGACTGATGCGGGCGGGAAGTTACGCTCAGGCTATTCCTATTCTGCAAAAGCTAAGTGAATCCGATACACTTACTCCTGAATTTTCGCTCGAACTGGCTACTGCTCAGCAACGGACAGGTAATACGCAGGCTGCCCGAAAAACTTATGAAACTATTCTGAAACGGGACAGTAGCCAACGGGATGCTCTAAACCAGTTGGGTATTCTTTTTGAAAAAGATGCCCAGTATCGCAAAGCACTAATTCAGTATAAAAAACTAACTCGTCTAGACTCGACAAATGGGTACTTCCAGCGGCAGGTCGCTCTTCAGCACGATCGACTGGAAGAGGACGATCTATCCATTATTTATTACGAGAAGGCTTTAAAGATTAACCCAGAGGATCGGGAGTCACTTGCGGAGTTATCACGTCTCTATCTGGACCTGAACCGAAATTTGGAAACGGCTGGTGAATACGTTAAACGCGGACTGGTAAAAGACTCTACTTCGATTCGTTTTCTTTTACTCAATAGTCGCATTGATTATCGGCTAGGTCGTTTTGGAGCCGTTACGAAGTCCCTTGAAAAAACCATGGCTATGGGAGATTCCATGGCATATTTTCAGCGAATGCTGGGACGAGCGTATTACGAAACGGGCCAATTTGATAAATCCATTCAGACGTATGCCCGATTAATTAATTTGGGCGAGGCCACTGAAACAAACTATGGGGGACTAGCCACGGCTTATTTACTCAAAGCACGAAAAGATTCCTCGACCTTATTTAACATCAATGCGTTCCGGCATTTCACGCGGGCGATTCAACTGGCACAAACGCGGGTACCGGATTATCAGATGAGTATTGCGGATCTTCACGAACTGGAAAATCGCCCATCATCAATAAAATCCGCCATCAAGCAGTACCAAGCTGTTTTTAACAATTTCAAACGCCCAAAAGCCCTTTTGCGGCTGGCCCAATTGAATGATCAACACCGGGTTGATCCAGAACTGGCCATCATTTATTACGAACAAACCCTCAGACTCTGCAAAACGGTAAGTGCAGGTAAAAATGCCAGTCCTCAAGATGAGCTGGACTGCCGGGTGGCTTATGATGCAGCAGCTCGACGGTTGGCAGAGCTAAAACCGGAAAAAGTTAGTATTCAACCCGCTTCCGTTGCCATTATCGCTCAGGATACGAGTCATAGTATTTCTGACACGCTCAAAAAAGATTAGCCCTTTACATTGATACGTTCCTTCAACCTTCTCTAATCAATTCCCTATCAATAGCCCACTCGTTGGGCTTTTCTTAAACTCCAATCAACTAAAAAATTAGTTAAAATTATGGAAACACTGCAAACACTCGAGGACTATGTATTCTCTAATCGCAATCAGAACTATGGAGCTTATGAACTACGGCAGGTTTACGGTAAAAACATTCGCTTAGCGGTATTACTAGGCATTAGCATCTTTTTAGTTACAGCTTTTTCGCCTTTGTTATTTGCTAAAATAACTGCTTCCGATAAAGTTGTGGACGCAAAATTTTTGACCCAGAAGGTAACCCTAGACGAGCCAGAACCTTTACCTGAACCGCCAGTGGTCACACCTCCCCCATCCGTGGAAGCCCAACCGATGAATACCTATAAATTTTTAGAGCCTGAAATTACCCCTGATGTGCTGGTAAAAGAGGAAGTAACTATCACTCAAGATATGCTTCAAACGCACCAGGCAGGATCACAAACCATACTTGACGGCAGCGACATGCCTCCGGTACTGGATATTGAGGAAAATACCGGAGCCATAAAAAATGCCATCGTTGAAATCAAATCTTCGAGCGACGACGAAGCTCCGTTATTGAATGTTGAAATGCAACCCGAATATCCCGGAGGAATGGAAGCGATGAATCGTTTTCTTCAGAAAAATCTTCGTTATCCTACTCAGGCTCAGCAGGCTAATGTTTCAGGTAAGGTGTATATGTCTTTCGTAGTGGATCGGGACGGAAGTATTTCACAAATTGAAATTCAGAAAGGGATTGGCTTCGGGTGTGATGAAGAAGCCAAACGAGTGCTGAAAGAGATGCCCCGCTGGAAACCCGGCAGACAGCAGGGAAGAGCCGTACGATGCCGATTCAATTTACCTATTGCCTTTACGTTACAATGAGGCCGATTAGAAAACAAAAGGTTAGGTATCTTGACTCTCAGATCACTAGCCTTCTGCTATTTTAAAATTTTTAACGTATGGTAAACTAAAATAGAACTATCCTAATAAAAAATTTAAAATTGGACATTACCGAGCTGGAGTTTTTTTAAAAATCTGATAGTCAGTTGTTTTATTGTTGCGTTGCTTGCATATTTGTTTCGGAAATCAAATTGAATAATCCCAACCATGAGTCTGTCTAAACAATCTCTCAAGAGCAAGCCAATCACCAAGGTAACCTTTTTAGTTCCAGCTGAAATTGGTACTGGAGCAGAAAAAGTAGCAGTTGTAGGTGAGTTTAATAGCTGGGATGTGAATGCCACACCTTTGAAAAAACAAAAGGACGGATCATTCAAAACTACAGTTGAATTAAGCACGGGCCAGGAATATCAGTTCCGTTATTTAATCGATGGTACCAATTGGGTCAACGATTCGGAAGCTGATAAGTACGTATCCAGCGGTATCTCCTTCGAAGAAAATTCAGTCGTTGTACTGTAAGCCTTTCGATCTTCCCTTATACCTCCCCGGCTTTTTTGTAAAGTCGGGGATTTTTTTTGATGATAGTTGCAACGTTTAAGTCTGAAACTGCATCCTTCACTTGTAATAGCTTGAAAAGGTGAAAAGAAAAGATAAAAAAAAAGGTACTATGTATTGCAAAGTACCTAACAAAGCCTATCTTTGTATCATCAAGTTAAGCTATTGGTAACGAGCTATTATCCGTTCATCCAGAATTACTGGCAAAGCTCAACCTGAATTTGTTACTTAGAATCACCGTCTGACTTTAACCTCCTCTCAGCTATGAAGTTCTTTGGTTTAGCTTTCCGAAAAATTTCCTTCCTGATGGTTCTATTAGGCCTGTTTAATGTTCAGGGTTTCGGCATGGGTATGCCCCACCGCTTATATAACGGTAAAAGCATTGTGAACCAGCTGGCTAAAAAAACCAGTACGTTCGTACAAACGACACCAAAAAACGATCTTTCAGGCAAGGCTACGAACCTCAGTTCCTACCCTAAAGTGGCCCGTTCCCTCATGAACGTTGTTCTTGATTGGGCGATCCAGCTTTTTATGTCTCAGGAAGACGTCACGATTCATACTTCTCCCGGCTTGAAGAGCAAGCCTCTTACCGATACGGTATACTGTCGGGTCTAATGATTTTTTTAGTTTTGGTTAAGGGTTAGTTGGACAAAGCCGCTCGCTTGAGCGGCTTTGCCTTTACAACTAACGTACGCCCCATGAGTTGATTACAGTCTAGCTCCCTATTATTCTATGCATTATTTATTCGTATACGGCACCTTACGCCGCACGGCCGATCACGTCATGCATCAGGTTCTAAAAAATCAGGCGGAGTGGGTATCTGAAGGTTCGGTTCCGGGAAAGTTATATCTGGTAGACTGGTATCCCGCTTTCGTTCCAGCAAGCCAGCAGGACGAGCGGGTTCTGGGGGAAGTTTACTTCTTAATGAGTCCTGAGAAAACCTTCGCTGAATTGGATCCTTACGAGGGTTATTATCCCGACGACGAAGCCCATTCTGATTATCTTCGGCAGCAGAATACCATTCAGTTAAACGATGGTTCTACCGTAACTGCCTGGATATACGTTTATAACTTACCCGTCATCGGATTGCCTCAGATCACCAGTGGTGATTTTATGAAGCGTTAGTATAAGCCGTTTTTCACAGCGTATACAACCATAGCGGCGGTATTCTTTGCCCCTATTTTCTCCATAATCCGCGTGCGATGCCCCTCAACCGTTCGGTCACTAAGGAATAATTTAGCAGCGATCTGAGTGTTGGTTAATCCGCTACAGATTAATTGCAATACTTCCAGTTCACGTTCACTTAAGGATGGCTGAGCCGTAAAGCTCGGTTTCTTCAGCTTGGTTTTCTCCAGCATGCGACGATGCATGACTTTATTGAGAAATGTTCCGTAGTAATAATTCTCCGTAACTACCGCTTTTATTGCCTTTACCACCTCGTCCGGATCGCTGTCTTTGATGATATAGCCGTTAGCCCCTAGCTCCATCAGGTGAGCTACAAAGCCATCGTCGTCGTGCATGGAAATGATAATAATCTTTACTTCGGGAAACCGAAGGCGAAGTTGCTCGGTTGCTTTTATCCCATCCATAACCGGCATTTGTAAATCCAGCAGAATAACGTCAGGGGCCTCAAAAGCCATTTGGGTAAGTAAGTCCTGCCCGTCCTGAGCTTCAATAATAACTTTAACCCCTTCGTAAGTATTAAGAATATTCGCTAACCCCCGCCGAAAAAGGGCATGGTCATCAGCTACGGCTACTCGAATGACATCAGTAATGATAGGCATGATTTGTTAGGCTGGAAGTAAAGGAATTTCAACTATGGTATGCGTTCCCTCGCCGGGAGAAGTTTCAAAAATAACATGACCACCCACGACATTCAGGCGGCTTTCAATATTTTTCAAACCGAGGGAAACCGTCTGCTGCTGGGCTTCTTTGAGGTTAAAACCAACCCCATCATCACTAAAGGTTAATATCACCCGATGCGGCTTAAACAACAGGAATAACTCAATGCGGGAAGCCTGCGAGTGTTTTAAACTATTATGAAGTAATTCCTGAGCGATTCGGAACAACGTAAATTCAATGGAACGTTCGAGGCGTCCTTCTTCTCCCTGGCATTCCAGATCAATGGTAATATCGGGGTTAGCTTGCTGGAGTTTTCGAACCAGATCATGAATCACGGCTACCAACCCTAGTTTTTCGAGAGCCGGCGGCTGAATATCCTTAGTGATTCGGCGAACATTCTCCACAGCTTCCTCCAGCAATTTCTTGGTGTGATCGGCTGTCTCTTTGGATTCTACGCTATTGTCCAAATGCCGGGTTACCAGTGAGAAACTCATTCGTGTAGCGGAAAGTAAGGTTCCAATATCATCGTGTAAATCTGCCGCAATACGCTTGGCTTCTACCTCCTGTGATCGAATGCTGGCTTCCAGTAGGGCTTTCTGATGTTGCTCTTCCAGCTCCCTAACTACTTCCTTCTGCCGATCCTGTCGCCGTTTGTATAATACCAGAAAGAGTACGATGAATATTGCCATCAATAACATGATGGCGATGCCGGCAATTAAAGCTAAACGAACGCCTTTCAGCGAAATATCCATCGGTTTGAACGTAATGAGAATCTAGCCTCTCAGGTGATTCATTTCCAGGTACTGACGAGCCAGTTTTCGGTGGAGAAACCAGACCAATCCGATTACGACCAGCGAAAGACTGACCATACTGGATGAGCCAATAATGATGATTTCTCTCAAATGCAGTTGAATATAGTTCATAGCTTATTGAGGTCGAAGTGTTATTACTGCTTTTTTCTGATATAATCCGACGGCTAACAGGATATTATAAAGAATATTCAACCATTTAATCATATCCCATAAATCACCCATGGCATCCATATCTGAAATGATATACTTACCAAAGAGAAAGACAAATATGGTACCCGAAAAGAAGATCAAAATTCCTGAACTTATCCAGAACATCGGGTATCTGGTCAGGACTGCTATTTCCGGTTGTTTCAGTAAATCATAAAAGAATAAAAGCACATAAACGATTAATAAGGCATTCGATAAACTCCAGCTTAAATCATCGTACGCGTGCGGGTCGGCTATAAGACGATAGGTAGCCAGAAGATCAAACACCACGATGGAAATCAAAACTATCTGCCGAAATAATTGTGTTTTAATAAACTGGTAATACAGCAGTCCCAGTAAGGTAACTTCCAAAATCGTATAGATATTGTACCCAATCATATTGCCTTTGGAGCCCATGAAAAAGGTAACCTCTCCCCAGGTTTCTACCAACACTGATGCAGTTAAGTACGCCAGTAAAAGTTTATATTCTTCCTTTAAGTACTTAAACCTCACCATCCCAACCGCAAAAGGTAATAAAATGAAAGCAATAGAAAAGTGACGCAACCATTCTTGCGAAATCATATAATAGATTCAGATTAGAGTTTCATAAATATAGAGGGCTTATATTTTTATAAACTAGATGAGCAAAAAAATAAAAGCTGGATTGGGATGTATTTCCCAATCCAGTATTCTGATTACTAACGATTTCCGGGAGGGATAGTTCCTACCCGATCCGCTGCATAATCCCCGTCATCATCCTCGCCTCCCTTGCTAAGCGAAGAGTCCCTTTTCACTGAAATTCGGTTATCATCCGAATCAGATGGGTATAAAATAATGTTGACTTTTCCATCCTCCAACTCACCAAACAGGATTTTAATGGTATGCACATTCTCGGGAGATATCAGAGTTTTCATAATGGTTTTACTCACAATAAATCCTTCTAGTTCACCGGGGTGACTTGCTCGGTAACGAGCCATCAGTTCTTCCGCTTCTTTGAAAGGAATCAACTCTCCAGTAGGTAATACTGAGTCTGCCATAAAAATTAGTCCAAGGGGGTTTGTATAGTATATATTAACATTAATGTACTAACATTAACTAAGTAAATTTGCAGTAACTTTTTTATAATGATCGCCTGACAACATTAAATAGGGTACTTAACCCGGTGAAAAAAGGGGAAAGTACGTAAGGACTTGTACTCAAAACCCATTTGATTTTTTCTTGCACTCATACATGGTGGCTCGTTTGTTTGTACTTTGCTTTCCTGTTTTGATGACCTGAAAAAGCCTGAATACATGCAACCACTTGCCGAACGAATGCGTCCCAGGACGCTCGATGAATATATTGGCCAACGTCATTTGTTAGGTCCTACATCGGTGCTAAGACAGGCGATTGAAGCTCAACGCATTCCATCCATGATTTTATGGGGACCGCCGGGAGTAGGTAAAACCACGCTGGCAACGCTCATTTCACAATCGCTCAAAGTGCCCTTTTTTAGTCTTTCTGCGATTAACTCTGGCGTAAAAGATATTCGCGAAACCATTGATGCCGCTTCCAAACAACGATTTTTTAGCTCTGCTAGTCCAATATTGTTCATTGACGAAATTCACCGCTTTTCCAAGTCCCAGCAGGATTCCTTGCTCGGAGCCGTCGAACGTGGCATTGTTACGTTAATCGGAGCTACTACGGAAAACCCTTCATTTGAAGTCATTCCCGCCCTGCTCTCCCGATGTCAGGTATACGTTTTAAAATCCATCGAAAAAGAAGACCTGGTCGAGATGATTGAACGGGCTTTGCAACGGGACGAGTTTCTGAAAGACCGTAACATTCAGGTAGAGGAATATGAGGCAATGTTACAGCTCTCAGGAGGCGATGGCCGGAAATTATACAATGTGCTGGAGTTGATTACTAATTTTCAGCGAGCGGGAGAGCCCCTGGTTATTACCAATGAGTTAGTGTTCGAGAAAGTCCAGCAGAATATTGCATTATATGATAAGGGAGGCGAAGCTCACTACGACATTGCGTCGGCCTTTATCAAATCCATTCGTGGCTCCGACCCGAATGCGGCCATTTATTACCTGGCCCGGATGCTGGATGGTGGAGAGGATATTGAATTCATTGCCCGCCGCATTCTGATTTCAGCGGCGGAAGATATTGGTCTGGCTAATCCGAATGCCCTGTTATTGGCAGAAAGCTGTTTCCAGGCCGTAAAAATGCTGGGCTTACCCGAGGCTCGTATCCCACTGGCAGAGGCTACGATTTACCTCGCCACTTCACCCAAAAGTAACTCAGCCTATTCAGCCATTAACCAGGCCTTGGAATTAGTGCAGAAAACCGGAGCCCAGCCTATTCCTCTGCATTTACGCAATGCTCCCACGAAGCTGATGAAGGAACTGGACTATGGTAAAGACTACCGCTACGCCCATCAGTATAAAGGCAACTTCATCGAACAGGAATTTTTACCGGAATCACTCAAAGGAACCAAATTATTCGATCCTCAGGCCAACGCCGCTGAAGAGAAAATCAGAGAACGGTTGAAAGCTTTGTGGAAGGAAAAATATGGGTATTAGTAATTGATCCTGCAAGCTATATATAACGATTTCAGAATCAACTTCCCTAAAGTTTAAAACTTTCGGGAAGTTGATTTCAAATTAGTTAAACGGATCAAAACGCCTCGAACCTATGAATTAAGCCTTGGCAACCTGATAAGCCAGAATCAACCAGCCAATAATTAGGGACGTTCCACCAATGGGAGCGACAGCACCGAAGGCTTTAATTCCTGCAAAACAGATCGTATACAGCGAGCCGCTGAAGATAATTACGCCAATTAGAAAAGCCCAGCCAGCCCAGCCCAACCCTTTTTCAATGGCGGGTAACTGGTAAATCAACATCCCAATGGCCAGTAAAGCCAAAGCGTGATAAAATTGATACCGAACGGCGGTTTCGAAGGTATCAAAACGGCCCGTTGCCACTAACATGGGCTTGAGAGCATGAGCTCCGAAGGCTCCCAGCCCCACACCTAACGCCCCCAATAATGAACCTGCCAGCAGGGCAAATTTTGCAGTCATAGAAAAATATACGTTTTAATGAGAAAATTTAAGCTATTTAGAAGTACCCATTAGATACCTATTTTTAAGGGTGTAAATTTCGGGTACGATTGTTACATTTCTCTTAATAATGACGTTCCAAGGCGTAAGTTTTTATTCTTATACCTTACTTTGTTCCGTTTCCCATTCTAAAGACTATCTTGATTCATAGCTTATGATTGTAGAAAAAGTAAGACTTTCCCAACGTGCAGATAACAAAGGCTGGAAAAAGTGGGGGCCTTACCTCGCTGAACGCCAGTGGGGTACGGTACGAGAAGATTATTCATCCAATGGCGATGCCTGGAATTTTTTCTCTCACGATACCGCTCGCAGCCGTGCCTACCGCTGGGGAGAAGACGGCATCGGTGGCATTTCTGATAACAAAGGCCACATCTGTTTTGCCTTCGCTTTCTGGAATCATAGAGATGGCATCCTTAAAGAACGTCTTTTTGGTTTGACTAACCCCGAGTCGAATCACGGTGAGGATGTCAAGGAGTTGTATTATTACCTCGACTCTACACCGACGCACTCGTACATGAAAATGCTGTATAAATATCCGCAGCAGGCCTTTCCGTACGAGCAGATTTTACGGGAAAACCGGAATCGTAACCGTGAACAACCCGAATTCGAATTGATGGATACGGGCGTTTTCGACAATAATGAGTATTTCGACATGGAAATGGAATACGCAAAAGCGGACGAAAACGACATTCTGATTCGATTGACGGTGCATAATCGCGGTCCTAAAGCGGCCCCTATCACAGTATTGCCTACGCTTTGGTTCAGAAATACCTGGATCTGGGGTTACGAAAATTACAGCGTGCGACCCATGCTAACAGGTTATTCGAAATCGCTGATTGACGTTAATCATAAGATCCTCGGAAAATATAAGCTTTATATCGACGACGCGGATTCGCTGCTTTTTTGCGAAAACGAAACCAATTTCGAACGCGTATTCAACAGTCCGAACTTCTCGCCTTATCCTAAAGATGGCATTAATGATTACGTCATTTCAGGGGGTAAAAAGAAGACCGTTAATCCTAATCATATTGGTACGAAGGCTTCGGCCAAGTTTACCCGTAAAGTACCCGCTGGCGAAAGCTTTACGGTTCGTCTACGCTTTACCAATTACTCTAATCACGAGCCTTTCGAAGACTTCGATACCGTTTTTAACCAACGCCTTCAGGAGACAGACGAATATTACGACGATCTTCAGAAAAATGTAAAAGATGCCGAACTAAAGAAAATTCAGCGTCAGGCCTATGCGGGCATGCTGTGGTCGAAGCAGTTTTATTATTACAACGTTAATGAGTGGCTTAATGGCGATCCCGCTATGCCCAAACCGGCTCCTGAGCGAAAGTTTGGCCGGAACCGTACGTGGCGGCACATGTACACGGCGAACATTCTCTCCATGCCCGACAAGTGGGAATACCCCTGGTTTGCGGCCTGGGATCTGGCCTTCCACTGCGTGCCACTCGCCCGTTTGGACCCTGATTTTGCCAAGCGTCAGTTAGCGGTAGTGCTTCGGGAATATTATATGCACCCGAACGGCCAAATTCCAGCGTACGAATGGACGTTTTCGGACGTAAACCCGCCCGTACACGCCTGGGCCACCTGGAAAGTATACGAGATTGACAAGGAAATGAACGGGAAGGGAGACATTGGCTTCCTCGAACGCGTTTTCCATAAATTGCTGCTCAATTTTACCTGGTGGGTTAACATCAAGGACGAACAGGGTAACAATATCTTCGGCGGTGGCTTCCTCGGCATGGATAATATTGGCGTGTTCGACCGTTCCGCTCAGTTACCACTGGGCGGGCATCTGGAGCAGGCGGATGGTACGGGCTGGATGGCCATGTACACACTAAATATGCTTCGCATTGCCTGCGAAATCGCTCTCGAACGCCCTACGTACCAGGATATGGCTTCGAAGTTTTTCGAGCACTTCCTGCACATTGCTGGAGCTATGAAATCGTTGGGTCGTGAAGAAATCAGCCTTTGGGACGAAGACGATCAGTTCTATTACGATTTATTACACATTCCGAATGGTCCCAGTATGTTACTGAAACTCCGGTCAATGGTGGGTTTGATTCCCTTATTTGCCGTAGAGGTACTAGACCCCGATCTTCTGGAACGACTTCCTGATTTCAAACGTCGCGTGGAATGGGTATTAACCAACCGCCCGGATTTAGCTTCGCTGATTTCCCGCTGGTACGAGCCTGGTAAGGGCGAAACGCGTCTGCTGTCGATCATTCGTGGTCACCGGATGAAAATGATTCTGAAACGGGTATTTGACGAAGCCGAATTCCTTTCCGATCACGGTGTGCGTTCGCTTTCCAAATACTATGCCACGAACCCTTACGAGTTCCGGGTGGGTAATGAGGTGCTACGCGTCGCGTATACCCCTGCCGAAAGTACCGGAGCTATGTTTGGAGGTAACTCCAACTGGCGGGGTCCCGTGTGGTTCCCGATGAACTTCCTGATCGTCGATTCATTACTCAAATTCCACCAGTACTACGGGGATGATTTCGAGATTGAATATCCGACGAATTCAGGACAACTGGTAACCATCAAGGAAGCCGCTTTGGGTGTGGCGGGTCGCTTGATTAAAATCTTTACGCCCGATCCTGAAACGGGTTTACGTCCGTATCAGCATCACTACGACAAATTCAACACCGATCCCTATTTCAAAGACTGTCTGCAATTCTTTGAATACTTTAATGGAAATGACGGCTCTGGCTTAGGGGCCGCTCACCAAACGGGATGGACAGGTCTGGTAGCTGAATTGATTGAATATGTACATACGCTTCAGCAAACCGTCGAAGCGGAGACAGCCAAGTCTTAATAACAAAAAGGCCTTTCCTAAATAAGGAAAGGCCTTTTTGTTACTGAATTTTAAAACCAACGACATGTTGTAAACTAATTCCTTCGGGATAGGTGATCTGTAAGCCCTCTGCCGTTTGCTTCCAGTTTAGTTGCTTTTTTGATCCAAGTAATGCTACCGAGCGAATCGGTTTCTCCAGTAATCCTTTACTTTTCAAAGATTGAATGGTGATTACTTCTCCCGCTTTCGGCACGGTCATTCCGTACGCATAAACGCTTCCATCTTTTCCTGTAGTAAAACGAAAATCTTTCGTACTAAACTGAAATTCCGCGTGCCGTTTCCCCAATTTCCCACCGGGAAGATTTCGAAGTTTTGCGGGCTTATCGGGGTTCTTGGGATCTTTTACTAACTCCCCTTCACCGTATTCCTTCCACGCTTGACTGCCGTAAATACCTTCTCCATTAATCCGCATCCAGGCTCCGATTTCTTTCAACATCTGGGCACTTCCTTCGTCCATTCCACCATCGGGAGTCAGGGAAACACAAAGCGTAAGGTTACCATCCCGGGAAACGTATTCCAGTAGAGCCCGCACTACCATACCGGCATCGTAACAAAAATCAGGTTGGTAAAACCAGTCACCCACGGCCATATCAGCCATCCAGGGCTGATCGCTTTTAATCCCCTGAGGGTAGCTTCCTTCAAACGTTCGTCCAGCTCCGCGATTGGTGGGCAAAAACTTAACGATACTCAGCTTGTCCAGCTTTTTGCCTTTACTGCCTTTGTTATAAAAGTCAGCAACGACACGGGCTCCCGCATTACTCTTATAACCCGATCCACTCTTATATCCGCTGAAAGGTTGAGTACTGTTTCCATCGGTATAAATAAAATCCGGGTCGTAGTGATCAACAACATCCTGGATTCGCAGAGCCCACTGCGTAGCATACCAGCGGGCGTAGGTTAAATGACTGCCAAAAATTCCCTGATTCCCAAAAGCAATCGTTGGAATCGTAAACGCTTTACCTTCGTGAAAAAGGCTGTCGTATTGAATCGGAATCCCATATAACAAACGCGGATCCAGGCCTTCCCACCATTTTCCTTGTCCATCCGCCAGCGTAAGGGTTGCATCATAAGGCACTCCAGCTTTGGGGCCATTTTTATCTGCTCCAAAGGCATCCTGCCACCACCACCAGGTATATTCATGATGAAAAGCTACCCCAAAACGCATATTTTGTTTTTGTAGCTCCTTTTTCCACAACGCTAAGAAGTCTTTCTTTGGGCCTACTTTCGTCGAATTCCAGGGATGATAAGTTGAGTTCCAGAGGTCGTAGTTATCGTGGTGCACGCCTACCACCAGAGCATACCGAAAACCCGCATCTTTGTAGGCTTTCACTAAATCCTCCGGGTTCCAGGCTTTAGGATTCCACTGGTGTAATACGTCCTTATACCCAAACTCGGAAGGGTGTCCAAAACGCTTCAGGTGATTGAGGTAAGGCTCGGTCCCTTCTTCGTATAAACGGCGGGCATACCAGTCACCGCTCTCCCCTGCCGCCTGCGGCCCCCAGTGAATGAAGATACCGAACTTTCCATCCCGCCACCAGTCAGGCTGACCGGGATAATTCTTATCAATGGATTCCCAATTCGGAGCGAAAGGTCCCGCTGCCATCGGAAAGTCCATCTGCACTTCCGGAAATTTTTCGGGATCATTAATAAAGCCTACCTGCTTCTTTTCTGAGGCTGGTATGGGAGGTAACAATTCCTGAGCCCAGCTATTACTAATCAGTAGTATAGTGAAGAATAAGAAAAGACGGTTTTTCATAAATCCAAGGTTTTAAAGACTCCTTATTTAGAAAAGAGGACTTTTCAGAACAACTCTACTTATTTTCCATTCTTACAAACCTGATTTACAATAGATTAAGATTGGTTTATGAATGATATCATTAGTACTGAACTACGGAAAATCCCTAAGACTACTCCTGAGTAAAGCGGGTACAACAAAAAAGCGTCCTTCTCCGAAGAAAAGGACGCTTTCCACAAAAGTGGATATTATCTGTTAATGTTTGAAGTGACGAACGCCCGTGAAGACCATCGCCAGTCCATTATCATTACAATAGGTAATGGAGTCCTGGTCACGAACTGAACCACCGGGCTGAACCACTGCCGTAATACCCGCCTTATGAGCAATCTCCACGCAATCCGCGAAGGGGAAGAATGCGTCAGAAGCCATTACCGCACCGTTCAGATCAAAGCCGAATTCAGCCGCTTTAGCAATGGCTTGTTTCAGGGCATCTACGCGGGAGGTTTGACCTACGCCACTAGCCAGCAACTGGTTTTCTTTTGCCAGAACGATGGTATTTGATTTCGTGTGCTTACAAACTTTCAGAGCAAACTCCAGAGCTTTGTATTCGCTTTCGGTCGGGGCTTTCTCCGTCTTGGGCGACATTTCCGCTGCCGTTTCTGCTACGTTATCTTTATCCTGAACCAACACACCATTCAAAATAGTCTTGAACATCTGCTTCGTAGGCTGTACTACATTACGCTTCAGCAGAATACGATTCTTTTTAGACTTCAGCAGGTCGATTGCATCCTGATCAAATTCAGGAGCAATCAGGATTTCCATGAACAGTTTGTTCAGTTCTTCCGCTACGGCCAAGTCTACTTTTGCATTGGTAGCTACTACGCCACCAAACGCTGAAACCGGATCACAAGAGAGGGCATTCAGATACGCTTCTTTCGCCGTAGGAGCCGTAGCAATACCGCAGGCGTTGGTGTGCTTGATGATTACAAACGTAGTGTCCGTGAATTCATCAATCAATTGTACAGAGGCGTCAACATCAACCAGGTTATTGTATGAAAGTTCTTTTCCGTTCAATTGCTCGAACATACCTTTCAGATCACCATAGAATGTTGCTGACTGATGAGGGTTTTCACCGTACCGTAATGAATTAGCAGGTAATTGCTTGAAGTTAAAAATATCAGCGGCACGACCCGTATACGTCTGACCGGCAAACCACTGATAAATCGCCGAATCATACTGAGAGGTAACGCCGAATGCCAACGTAGCAAAGTAACGACGTAACTCCAGGCTGGTCGTAGCCTGGTGCTCAGATAAGATGCGAAGTAACTCCGCATATTGAGCACGGCTGGATACGATCAGAACGTCTTCGAAGTTTTTAGCCGCTCCACGAATCAGAGAAATACCACCGATGTCAATTTTCTCAATGATTTCGTCCGTTGAACCACCCGCTGCTACGGTTTCCTCGAAAGGATATAAATCAACAACCACCAGATCGATTGGGGAGATTTCGTACTGCTCAGCCGTTTTAACGTCATCCTCATTATCACGACGGTACAGAATACCACCGAAAATCTTAGGGTGTAACGTTTTTACGCGACCACCGAAAATAGAGGGATAACTCGTCAGTTCTTCCACGGGAGTTACGGGAATTCCCATTTCCTCGATGAATGACTGGGTACCTCCCGTTGAATACAATTTAACGCCCTGAGCGTGCAGAGATTCAACAATAGGAGCTAAGCCTTCCTTATGGAATACAGATAGAAGAGCGGAAGTGATTTTCTTGTGCGACATGGATTCGTCGATTAAAACTCAGTTTGCAGTTTCGAGTTTACAGGTGGGCGAAGCTCAATCCTTAAACTCCTTGCCAATGGCTACTACTTCCCAAAAGAATTGTGCATGAATAAAAAAACCCCGAGTATAGCTCAGGGATTTTTTAGGGAGGTACCAAGCGGATTCGAACCGCTGTAGGAGGTTTTGCAGACCTCAGCCTAGCCTCTCGGCCATGGTACCTTGTTATTTTCTCAAAAGCCTTTCCGCTCTTGAGGCTGCAAAAATAGGGCGAAATTTGTGCCTTTCGGCAATTTCAGGTCTTTTTTTTACTTATTTCTTTTAAATTTTTCTATAAAATACTGATTAACAAATATTTAACTATAAATAATTTCATTACGTAGATACGTCGATTTATTAGATCTCCTGCTCGGTTACCTTCTGACTAATTTGATTCCGCAAAAAGAGACGCGATAACTCGACGTCTCTACGAAAACCCACTTTCAGCAAATGATCAGCGTTTTGAACGATTATAACTGATACGAGCGTAGTTCATTAATACCTAATAAAGAAGGGCGAGCCTTTCGGCCCGCCCTGTCTTAAGCGTTATTGAATCGCTTGAGGAATTAGTTTCCGCGTTCCATTTGCTCTTTCAGAGCAGCCAGAGCGTCCAGATCGCCAAGAGTAGATTTTTCAGCAGCAGCCGTTGTATTGGTTTTCTCAACCGCTTTCTGCGTCTTCTTCTTCTCTTCAACTT
The DNA here is from genome assembly GCA_913774715.1 of uncultured Siphonobacter sp. GTDB lineage: Bacteria > Bacteroidota > Bacteroidia > Cytophagales > Spirosomataceae > Siphonobacter. Next base: position 151,793 of record CAJYHS010000065.1, read on the forward strand.
TCACTTCTTCCTTCGCATCACTCCAGATTTTAGAGTGAGATACAACGATACGACGTTCTTCTTTGTGGAATTCAATTACTTTGAAGTCGATAGACTCACCTACTTCAGCATTTGAACCATCTTCTTTCGCTAATTGCTTGATTGGAGCTTGTCCTTCGATACCGTAAGGAAGCTCGATTTGAGCTAACTTGTCAGACTTAGCAATGATCGTTCCTTTGTGTACAGAACCGATCGTGAAGATGTTCTCGAAAGTATCCCATGGGTTTTCTTCGAGTTGTTTGTGGCCTAATGAAAGACGACGGTTTTCAGCGTCGAGTTCCAGAACAACCACATCCATTTTGTCACCTACTTTCGTGTACTCAGAAGGATGCTTGATTTTGCGAGTCCAAGACAGGTCAGAAACGTGAACCAGACCATCGATTCCTTCTTCCATTTCCAGGAACAGGCCGAAGTTAGTCAGGTTACGTACCGTTCCTGAATGTTTCGTACCAGGAGCGTATTTAGACAACAGCTCTGTACGAGTCCAGGGATCAGCCGTCAGTTGTTTGATACCTAAAGACATCTTGCGTTCAGCACGGTCGATCGTCAGTACTACTGCTTCGATTTCGTCACCTACTTTCAGGAAGTCCTGAGGATTACGTAGATGCTGAGACCATGACATTTCTGACACGTGAATCAGACCTTCTACGCCAGGCTGAACTTCTAAGAACGCACCGTAATCGGCTACGTTCACGATTTTGCCTTTCACGCGGGCACCTGGTTCTACTTCGGCAGGAAGTGCTTCCCAAGGATGAGCAGTCAGTTGCTTCATGCCGAGAGAGATACGCTTCTTGTCTTCGTCGAAGTCCAGAACAACCACCTGAATGCGTTGGTCCAATTTGAGGACTTCGCTTGGGTGGTTGATACGACCCCAAGAGATATCGGTAATGTGCAGCAGACCATCTACACCACCCAGATCGATGAATACACCGAAGTTGGTCATGTTTTTGATCACGCCTTCAAGTACCTGACCTTTTTCCAGGTTCGTCAGGATTTGCTGACGTTGCTGCTCGAGGTCTTTCTCGATAAGGACTTTGTGAGAAACGACTACGTTATCATTAGCGTAGTTGATTTTCACAACTTTTACCTCCATACGCTTGCCAACGAAGATATCGAAGTCACGGATGGGTTTAACGTCAATTTGAGAACCGGGTAAGAAGGCCTCCACACCGTAGATATCTACGATCAGACCACCTTTCGTCCGACGCTTCACAAAACCATCGATTACGAGGTCTTGATCCAGAGCTTTCTGAATATTATCCCAGGCAGTGATTACCTTCGCTTTCTTACGAGAAAGGATCAGCTGACCGTTAGGATCTTCCTGATTTTCAATATACACTTCCACTTCATCACCAGCTTTCAGCTCGGGCATGTCGCGGAATTCAGCACGGGGAACCATCCCGTCTGATTTGAAACCAATGTTTAAGATTACTTCACGATCCGTAACTCCAACAACGGTACCTTTAACAACTTCTTTCTCAGCTACCTGACTCAGCGTACCTTCGTACAGAGCAGCTAATTCATCACGCTCAGCTTTAGAGTAACCACTACCAAAGCCGCGATTGTCCGCGTGATCCCAATCAAAATCAGTTACTTGTGGTTTTGCCATAATAAGAATTTGGCTCGCCCTGGATACATCAGCCGACCGGGCGAAGAGCCTGCTGAACTTTAGTGAATCCGCCTTTTCTAAAAACGGAACGCAAAGGTAACTCTTTTTACTGATAATGAGCGAGTAATATTCAAAAAAAGCGTTGTTTTTTTTACCGTCCTACCCCTTGCCCATTCTTCTCCTTTGGGGTGCCACTCAACCAGTAAACGGAGTTCTCTACACGTCAAATCATTCGATCCTCAGCAGGTAAGTACATGACAGCCCTTGCACTTCAATAAATAATATTTGTAATTACTAAAGTACCATAACAATCTCCTAACGATTACTTCCTCTTCATTTTATCATGAGAAAATTGTTTACCAGACCACCCGTTTTCCTATGGCTAGTGGTGGTTTCCTTCTTCATGGGAAGTTCAGCTTTTGCCCAGGGAATCACCGGAACCGTTACTTCAACGGATGTAAAAAACGGGATTCCAGGTGCCAGTATCACTGTTAAAGGCACTAACCTTGGAACCGTAACGAACGCAGACGGGCAGTATACCATCCGATTTGAAGGCAAAAGCGGCACGCTCGTGGTTTCTTCGGTAGGTTACATCACGAAAGAATTACCCATCAGTGGGCAAACCACCATCAATGTCACACTAGATCCCGATACCAAGGCTTTGAATGAAGTGGTGGTAATTGGGTATGGTACAGCCCGAAAAACGGATATCACCGGAGCTGTTACCTCGTTAACCGCTAAAAACCTGGATGAACGTCCGGTTCTGCGTGTAGATCAGGCTCTGGTCGGTCAGTTAGCCGGGGTTCAGGTTAAACAAACCAGTGGTGCCCTGGGGAAAGGAATGAGCGTACAGGTACGTGGGTCGGGCTCCATCACCGCGGGTAACGAACCTTTATATGTAATCGACGGATTCCCACTGGCAACGGCTGCTCCGAACGGCTCAGGTAACTTCGCTACGGGTAACCCCCTTGATAACATGAACCCTAACGACATTGAGTCGGTACAGGTATTGAAAGATGCAGCGGCAGCGGCTATTTACGGTTCGCGGGCAGCAAATGGCGTAGTATTGATTACAACCAAACGTGGTCAAACGGGTAAGAGTACCATTACCATGAACGCCTATGCGGGTTACATGGAACGCAGCCGCAAGCTGGACATGTTGAACGGACCCGAATGGATTGATCGGGCCACTGAAATCATTAATGGGCAATGGGTCGCTTCGGGGGCAGGCCGCACGGCTACGCAAACCAACGCCGAACGCCGGGCTATTTTAGGCTTAGCAGAAGGTCAGGTTAACACTACTTACATGACAGATGATCGATGGACGCAGGCGGGTTACCCTGGCTTACGCTTCCACGACTGGCAGGATGAAGCCTTCCGCAAAGGAGCCGTGCAGAACTATCAGCTTTCGGCGAGTGGCGGTACAGATAACGTGAATTATTACGTGTCGGGTAACTACGTACAGCAGCAGGGTATGGTCATCAATACCGATTATACGGCTTACTCAGCCCGTGCCAATGTCGAAGTAAAAGCTTCTAAAAATCTGAAATTCGGCGTTAACCTGGCTCCTACGTATTCCATCAACCACGATCCGGGTGTAGAAGGCAAGGATAATATCCTTCACCAGTTATTAAGCTACTCTCCCGTTCAGGAAGAAAGTGCGGGTTTATATCCCAATAGTGGAAATATTCCTCAGTATCGCTGGAGCACGTCAGCCAACAGCCCGATTGCCAAACTGGAACGCGTTATCGGCGAAACGAAACGCGTTCGGACACTGGGTTCACTTTACGGTGAATATCAGTTAGCGAAAGGGCTTTTCTGGAAAACAACCCTGAACCTGGACAACACGGATAATACCTCGAAAGGCTATACCCCCTATTCCGTTGCCAGCTCGCTGGAAGCACGGAATGCTCAGCAAACCATCCTGACTTCGGGTTCATTCAGCACCTACCGGAAACGGACATTTGTGAACGAGAACACGCTGTCTTACTCACACATTTTTGCTGAAAAACATGATCTGTCGCTGTTAGGCGGTATCTCGTACACCTCCGATAAAATCGAAGCCTCTGCAATGAACTCCAATGGTGGTTTTAGCAATAATGCCATCACGACACTCAACGCTGCCAATGGCATCACCGGTAATACCTCCGAAGCTCGCAACGTGCTGATTTCTTTCTTCGGTCGGGCTCAGTATAACTACGATGGTAAATACTTATTCACGGCCAGTGTTCGTCAGGACGGTTCTTCTCGTTTTGGATCCAATACCCGCTGGGGTGTATTTCCCTCGGCGTCAGTCGGCTGGCGGATTTCTCAGGAAGAATTCATGCAGTCAATCACCGCTATTAACGAGCTGAAACTTCGGGGTAGCTGGGGTACTTCCGGTAACTATAACATTGGGGATTACAGTACTTTACCAACGTTGGGTACGTATAACTACTCGTTCAACGGAGTAAATGCCATTGGTCAGGCTCCAGCAGGGGTTATTAACTCAAACCTTTCCTGGGAAAAATCTCAAACGTTCGATGTCGGTCTGGACTTTGCCATTCTCCGCAACCGCATCAGTGCTTCGTTTGATGTGTATAGCAAAACCAACACGGCTTTATTACTCAACGTACCCATCTTAGCCGTTACAGGCTTTAACTCCGCTTTGGGTAATGCGGGTAGCGTTCGCAACACAGGCTGGGAATTGCAGCTAAACACCAACAATACAACGGGAGCTTTCAAGTGGAACACCTCGCTGAACTTCAGCCACAACGCTAATAAAGTTCTTTCACTGGCGGGTGGTCAGAGTCAAACCCTGATTCCTTCTTCGTTTGATATTTCGCACTCGATTCTTCGCGTGGGTGATCCTTTATACAGCATCTACGTCGTACGTCAGATTGGTATTCTTTCTCAGGAAGACATCAATAACAAAGTGGCCTTATATGGCTCTCAGGTAGCTGGTGATCCCCGGTATATGGATGCGAACGGCGACGGCGTGATTGACGCCAATGACCGCGTGATTGTCGGACAACCTAACCCTAAATACACCTGGGGTATTACGAACAACTTCCGGTATAAAAACTTCGATCTGAGCGTATTGGTACAAGGCCAGAACGGCGGTTCTATTTACTCCCTGTTAGGCCGGGCACTGAACCGGACTGGACAGGGCGTGGTGGATAACGCTCTGGGGTATCACCGCGATCGCTGGCGTTCGGCTGAAAACCCTGGTGCAGGTGTGGTAGGTAAAGCCTACTCTACGTTTGGTCGGATCAAAAATACCGACTGGCTGTATTCTTCCAACTACGTTCGCGTTCGGAACATCACGCTGGGGTATAACCTGAAATCCATCGTAAAAGTACCGCAGATTCAGGGAGCCCGAATTTACGTTACCGCTGAAAACTTTTTTGGCTGGGATAAGTACAAAGGGGGCCTGAACCCCGAAGCCACCAACACGAACCTGAGTGGTGATTCTTCGTACCCGGAAGCCGGTGATTACGGCGGATTACCCATCGCTCGTTCACTGATCTTTGGTGTTAACTTAACTTTCTAATCGTAGCCATGAAAAGAACATATGTAGTAGTAGCCGCTTTACTGACGGCCCTGGTTACGTCCTGCACGGATGATCTAACCCAAACTCCCATTTCCGCCGCCACTACGGAAACGTTTTATACTCAGCAAACCGATTTCATTCAGGGTATTAATGCGGTTTACGCCAGTTTAAAAACTTATCCTGATCGTTTGCTGAACCTTTCCGAAACGCGTTCTGATAACTTATATGCCGTTTCGGACGGCGGTGTGCGAGATTGGGAAGGAATTAATAGCTTCCATAAAACCATCGCGAGTAATCCTTACATCAGCGAAGCCTGGAATACTAACTTTAATGGTATCTACCGAGCGAATGTTGTGCTGGACCAGCTCTCCCAGAAAGGCTCTCTTGTGACGGATGCAACCCTTCGGACGCGTCTGGAGGCCGAAGCCAAATTCCTGCGAGCCTTTATGTATTTTGATCTGGTTCGCATTTTCGGGAAAGTTCCGCTGGTGGATCGTCCCGTAACGGCTGAGGAAGCCAAAAGCATTTCCCGAAGTTCAGTGTCCGATGTGTATAATCTGATTTTGTCCGATTTACAATTCGCGATAACTAATCTGCCCGAAACCAGTGCTACGGCAGATCGTGGACGGGCTACAAAGTACGCGGCTAAATCAACCCTGGCCTTGGTATACATGACTCGTTCTGCTCCGACCTACGATATTGAAGGCCCTGGCTTAGGACTTAACGAATGGAATCTGGCCCTGGCTCAGTTGAACGATATTATCAACAGTGGTAAATATTCACTGGTATCGAGCTACGCGAATATCTTCTCGTACACGAATGAGTATAACTCGGAAGTCGTTTTTGACATTCAGTACACTTCAGGCATAGTACCGGTTGTGGGCGGCACCTTCCCCTGGTTACTCGTTCCAGATACCTGGTTCCAGTCCAATGGCAAACCCACGCAGGGCGGGTTAACGATTCGTCCCGTAGCCAGTGATCTCATTGCCAGATACACCGCTAAAGACGTTCGAAAAAGCTTTAACATTCTGACAGGATACACGTATAATGGCGTTACCGAAAACCGTTCCTTCTTCAAGAAATACGTAGATGTAACAAAAACGCCCGTCAACCGTCTGGACTGGCCCATCAACTTCATCGTCAGTCGCTATACGGACATTCTGATGCTAAAAGCTGAATGTATTCTGAAAGGAGCTACCGGCTCGCAGGCGGATGTGGATGCCATTGTCAATCAGGTGCGTACTCGGGCGGGTCTGGAAACGATTTCTAATGTAACGCTGCCACAGCTTTACGAAGAGCGTCGCCTCGAATTCGCGGCTGAAGGTTCTCGCTGGCATGATCTGGTTCGAAGCGGTCAGATCACCACCATTATTCCGGCCTGGATTACCCAGGAAGACGTACAGAAGCAAATGCAGGCATTCGTGAAAGAATACATTATCTACCCCATTCCTCAAGCCGAGCTGGATGCTCAGCCGGGTTTATATACGCAGAATACAGGGTATTAAACATGAGTTGAGTATCAAGACAAAGCTCCGGCAGAAAATCTGCCGGAGCTTTGTCTTTTATATACCAGAGTCTATTACACTTGCCAGAATTTCAGATACCTGCTGAGCCATAGGACATAAATGGTTCCGTAGGCAAGGCCTGCCACCAGCCACGAAGTTATATTAACCAGATACCCTTTGGGGTCGGGAGACAGCAGAAATAAAAGGGTCCCATACCCACTAAAGCACGCTACACTTAAAGCAATGGAATAGACCTTATTTTCTACTTTAAAGTGGTTAACTAACCCAGGAAATGTCCCTACTGGAAACAGATACAGAAGTAAGATTCCGTAAAAAATAAAAATCATACATGTTTCGAAGGAATCTCCTGAATAACCTTTTTCATCATCAGCAGTGAAACAATTCATTACTTCAGTATAAGCAAAAGCATGCACCCAAAGTGTAATTAATGCCGCTACTATTACTTTAACAAAAACCTTTCTCATTAGTGAACCAGTACGCTAGTTATACCCTTACCTTACCTATCTCAGCCTTTTTTCGCACCCAAAGGCCGTCTATCAATCCATAGAGCAGCCCTGTTATTCCCAAACCTGTGCTATCCAGTAACCAGTAGTTACTTTTCATCCAGTTAAGAGCAAGGAGTATCAGTGCCCCTAGACCACCCGTGATTCCAGCTATGATGATCAAAGCCCGGAGAGATTGAATTTTGAAGTGATAAACGGTTACCTGGTAAATCGCGGGTATCAATAGATAGACCGGGAAGAACCTGAGAACGACGTAGAGATACACCGATAGTACATAGCTCACCACCGAATACGTTTTCGATTCAGAAGGATAGGCTGTTGCTCCACCGTATTCAGTAGCCACTCCTACCGAGAAGGCTACATATACCAGCAAACAGAAGTAGAGGTTAATCAGAGTTTTAAAGAAAGACTTCCACATCATTTACTAATTGAAAGGTTAGTATTTGATTTAAAAAGAAAAACCGGGGGCAGAACCCCCGGCTTTTCGAGCAACACCAATATGAAAAATCCGTAATACTATTTGTCGTAGTTCGTCTGCTGAGGATTGAAGTTCGTCCAGTTAGCAGTCCAGTTCGTGGTACCGAACGCACCGATGAAGTTTTCTTTTGTGAAGAAAGAATCAGAAGCTTTATCCGCCCAAACCGCACCTGATAATAAAGGTGAGCCCGTTTTAGGCAGGAAGCTGGCCGTTCCATCCAGTTTCCAGTTGCTATCGTTCAGACCCAGCGTAGAAACGTTAGCGGCGGCAATGATCTGGTTAGCGAAAGCCGTCGTGTTGAAGAACGTTTTTGCTTGCTCGTCCGTCAGACCGTTGGCACCACGTACATCCGTGTTTACGTTAGCAATCATTACTTTACGAATCTGCATGCTGGAAGGGCTACCTACCGTGCTTGGCAGCGTCGTTGTATTGTCTAAACGCAGACCTTCGGGGAAACCAGCGAATACTGAGTTAAATACGCTCAGCGACGTGGCACGACGTAAGTGCATAGCGGACTGGAAGCCACCGTTACCTTTGATCGTTGCCGTTGATGGCGTTCCACTGGTTCCAAAAACGCTCACGTTAGCGAATACAGGTGAAGTCTTAGGTTCTGGAGCTACGCCAGAGTTCGTACCGTCACCGGATTGGTTATCAGACTCAAAGCCGTTAGAACCAGACTGATCGGCTACTTCAGGATCCCGAAGAGCTAAAGCGTACTGAACTTTACCGTTGTAACCAAAATCCGTATCGAAATCATCATCCCAGGTGCGGTACGCTACTAAGTGTTTTGCATTTACTGAACCACCAAACCACTCGAATGAATCGTCACCGCTGTACGAAACCTGAACGTAATCAATCGTCGTTCCTGAACCTACACCGTATAAAGTCAACCCGTTAATTTCAGAGTTCGCCGCGGAAGAAAGAGCCACACCCGCAAACTCAATACGAACGTACTTCAGGATACCTGAGTTATCAGTAGCCACCAGGTTACCAGGAGTCAGTGAACCTTCGATACCACCTTCGAAATCTTTTTGCGTGATCTGGTTGTGTGTGCCATTACCAGCAATAACCACACCGCCCCAGTCACCGTAGCTACGAGAACCAGCTGCTTTAGAAGACGTAAATACGATTGGCTGTGTTTCGGTACCTTCAGCCATGATTTTGGCACCTTTGTTGATGATCAGCGTAGCAGCACGACCGTTCGCATCAAGCTCTTTTCCACCACCTTTGATGATCGTACCGGGCTTGATCGTTAACGTTACACCGCTGTTTACATACACGTAACCTTTCAGCAGGTATACTTTATCAGCAGACCAGGTCTGATCAGCCGTGATGCGTCCTGAAACCTCCTGTACTGCTTTCGCGGTTAAGGTAAAGTTCGTAGAGCTGGTTACTGATTTATCGCCTACTTTAACAGTGATAGGACCATCCTGAGCACCGGCGGGAACCGTGGCCGTGATGCTGGTGGCGGTAACCGCTTTAGGCGTTGCACTCACGTTTCCGGTGAATGTTACCGTAACGGCGGAGGTGCTGGTACCAAATTCAGAACCGGAAATTGTAATATCTGTACCAACGGGGGCCGACGCTGGATTGATTCCTGTAATGCTTAATGCTGGAGCTGGCGACTCATTGTTGTTACAACTTGTCAACATAACACCTGTGGAGAACAGGGCCAGGATGGCAATGTTTACTCGCTTGAACAATTGCATAATTAATAAAGGTTTGAATTAATTGGTCTTACTTGTTTATTAAGGAATAACGGTTCTTCTACCGAAGGAATAGACCACGCTAAGGGTACTGTAACTGCCTCGTTTGAAACTGCGAATGGTTTGTTCGGAACCTCCGTCAATTTTTGCGTTCCGATTGAAATCCTGCTCCAGACGAACGGCCTGGTTTAACAGATCCTGAACGCCCAGACGTAACTCCCATTTCTTGCTGAAGGTCTTGCTCACGTTCAGGTCAATCACGCTGCGGGGCATTTCGTAAATCGTGGGGTTATCTACGTTACCTACCGCGAAGATCCGGGGACCGAATACGTTGTAGAGAATGTTAGCCTGCCATCCTTTTTTGTCGGCGTAGTACACACCTGCGTTAATCAGATAAGGCGACTGGTTCATCATCGGACGCTCGGTATCGGTCAGGCCACGGATGTCGATGGTCTGAACTACCCCGCTCAAACCGGGAGCGGTTACGAAATCACCTAATTTGATTTTACTCTGGATGAGCGATACGTTGGCAACCAGCGTCAGGTTTTTCAGGAATTCGCTTCCTGAGTTAGCCAGTGACTTCCGGGCTTCCAGCTCCACGCCATAACTCATGGCACTTTTGGAGTTAATGAACGTATAAGCCAGGCCATTTACCTGAGGAATCAGGAAGCTTTCAATGGGATTTTTGAAGTTCTTGTAGAAACCCGTTACCGAAATGACTTCACCATCGCTGGGGTAAAATTCCCATTTCGCGTCGAGGTTTTGAATCTGCGAGTTAACCAGGGTTTCGTTTCCGCGAATGTCAGCATTCAGAGCGAAGTCGAAGTAGTTGAAAGGAGCCTGCTCGCGGAACTCCGGACGGTTCACAGTATACGAGTAAGCCAGACGTAGATTCTGCTTCTCGTTCAGTTTATAGGTAAAGTTTGCCGAAGGAAGTGGACTAAATACGGCTTGATTCACCAGATTGGCCTGAAGTACATTGCTTAACTTCCGAATGTTATACTCACCGCGGAAACCTAAGGTCAAACTGGCTCTGGGGGAGATGTTAATATCGCCTCCTACATATCCTGCCGCGTAGGTATTGGCAGCATTGTAAGCATCCGTAGGCTTCGTACCATCCAGCATGGAGTACGTTCCCTCAGCTCCACCAATGTTTTGTTGATTGAACACTTCGCCAATGCCCTGAGAAGCGATGTTCTGAACATTTCCTAACCGCTGATATCCGTAGAAACGAGCATTAAAATCACGATTCTTTTGCTCCACATAAGCACCTGCCCGAATGACGGCGGGTTCACGATCGGCAGGATTACCTAATTTTTTCTGGAAGTTAACCGAACCCGTGTATACGTATTCATGCAGGGTAGACCAGAACCGTCCAGACTCCTGTGGCGAGGGATCGTTAGGTGTGGATACCGCGAAAGGCTGGTTAGAATTGGACGGACGAATGTAACGAACGCGTTTCCAGTCAGGCTCCCAGCGGCCAGTGAAACCAAAACCACCCATCCAGTCCAGTTTCGTTTGTTCGTCGATCTGGTGTTCGCCCGAAAGCTGGCTCGTCAGAATACTGCGGTTTTCAAAACGTTCTGAATAACTCAGACGGTCCTGCTCGATGGAGAAGTTTTTCCCTTCCCGAACAATCGTTTCCGTATTTCCTAACTGATTAAATAAGGTTTTCCACTCCAGCGTGAAGTTTGGATTGAAGCGTAAGGCCCAGTTTTGCAGAATACCCAGACGCGTGTTCCGCTGGTAGCTATGATCCATGTTCGCTTCAGCAAAATCATTCACGGAAGCACCGTTGTTGAACGTATTGAGCTGAATATCGGCTACCTGATTCGTCATCGAGTAGTTGACACTCGTTAAGCTGCTCAGACGTTTGTCTCCAATATCCACCCGGCGGCCCATGTTGAAGGCAAAACGGATGTCGGGAGATACGGTGATGTTATTCAAACCCCAGCTATTGGGGAATAATTGTGCGTAAGAAGCTCGGGAAGCGGCATTCATGCCGTTAAACGCATTGGCTGTCGCGGGAAAACTGGTTGGAACCTGCTGAGTCTTATCCCATAAACCTAACCAGGCTAAACCACCGCGGTTATGAGTTTGAGCACTCTGGAACGTGGTGTTGGCCCGGTAACCCACGGTAAAACCAGCATCGGTAAAGTTATTATCTGGCTTCTTCTTGGTGTAAATTTTGATCACCCCACCGGCAAAATCACCGGGTAATTCTGCCGCACCAGATTTGAAGATAATCATGCGGTCCAGGATATTGCTGGGAATCAGGTCAAATGAAAAGGCCCGCACGTCTACTTCTGACGAAGGGGTGATCATATCATTGACCATTACTGTATTATAACGAGAACTCAACCCCCGCACCATTACGAAACGGTTATCTACGATAGATACGCCGGGAACCCGACGAATGGCCGCTGCCGCATCACGATCCTGTGACTTCTGAATCTGCATGGATGAGATCCCCACGGCAATGGGTTTGAATTGCTTGATTTCTGAGATTACGGCTACTTCCGTATTGGTAGCACGACTGGCCCGGATTACAACGTCGGAAAGATTTTTGCCTTCTTCCACTAATTCCGTTTCTAAAACGGTCGTGTTTCCGGATTCTACACGAACACTGGGGACTTCGCGAGTTTGGTAAGAGATGTACGTCACAAATACTTTGTGCGTACCGGTTGGAACATTATTAAGGACGAAAGAACCGTTTACGTCCGTTTGCGTTCCCAGGTTAGTGCCGTCGATTCGAATCGTGGCACCGATAATGCCTTCTTTACTTTTAGCATCATTGATTTTACCTCGAATGATACCCGTTTGGGCCATGGCGACCAGTCCGGTCAGGGTAAGAAAACAGGTAAAAAATAGACGTTGCATAGTCGTCTTTGAGGGTTTCATAAATTTTCGTTTTCGATATTGGTATTTGCTGGTACAAAAGTCGTTAGAGCGTATTACCTGAGTTTTTCGGCAGTTTTAACAGAAAGTGAAGTTTAGGGAGGGGTGGGTTAACAATTTGGTAATACAATAGCTCGTTGGATCAGAACCACTTAAGAAATCAAGCCTCCTTTTTTAATCCTATTTTTATCGGGTTGTCGCAGAAAAAGTCCAAGTCGCCGAAGGCTCATTGCATTCTATCGTCTTTCACCAAATTTTCTGTATCTTCGACTACTGTTCACCTAATTTTAGCTTCATCACGGATGAGACGATTGATTCTGGCCATCGGCGTTTTTTGTGCAGGATGGTATTCAGTGTATGCCCAACGGGGCAATCTTCCCTCAGCGGAGTTCAATGCGAACACGCGATTTGAACAACTTGGCACTGCCCTGCCTACGCCTAACTCCACGCGTTCCGCTTCCGGAGCACCGGGAAAGGCCTACTGGCAGCAACGAGCTGACTATGACATTAAAGTGGAGCTGGACGATGCCAATCAACGCATCATCGGCACAGAGACGGTTACGTACTTTAATAACTCTCCCGACGATCTGCCTTACCTCTGGATTCAGCTGGATCAAAACCTGTTTAAGAAAGATGCCATTGGAGCGACGACGCAGCTCGGTGGTGTGAATCCACAGGGTATGTCAGCGGCTCAGTTAACCAAGCTGGCGGGAGTTTCGACGAAAGAATACGGTTATAACATCACTTCAATCAAAGACGCAAAAGGAAATCCTTTGCACACGGTGACTAATCACACCATGATGCGGGTGGATTTACCTACGCCCTTGAAACCTGGCCAGTCCGTTAGTTTTTCGGTAGAGTGGAATTATAACATCACGGAATATTACGGCCGCTCGGGTTACGAACTTTTCAAAGACGGCAACTACAACTACTTCATCGCTCACTGGTTTCCCCGAATGGCGGTTTATGATGACGTAAACGGCTGGCAGCACAAGCAATTCCTGGGACAGGGTGAATTCACTGTCCCTTTCGGTAACTATAAAGTAGCCATCACCGCTCCCAGCGATCACATCGTAGGAGCTACGGGTGAATGTCAGAATTACTCGCAGGTGTTATCCAAAACGCAGATGGATCGCCTGAATAAAGCGAAGAAAAACTTTAAAGAGCCTACACTCATCGTTACGCAGAATGAAGCCGTAGACGCCGAGAAAAACAAAGCAACGGGCAAAAAGACCTGGGTTTTCAAAGCAGATAACGTGCGTGACTTCGCCTTCACCAGCAGCCGGAAGTTCATTTGGGATGCCATGATGACGAACGTGCAGGGTAAGGACATTCTTTGCATGAGCTACTTCTCGAAAGAAGGAAACCCGCTGTGGGAAAAGTACTCGACGCAAGTGGTTGCTCACACGCTGAAGAGTTACTCAGCCCGTACGATTCCTTACCCCTACCCCGTGGCTATTTCCTGCCACGCAACGCCCGGCGGCGGTATGGAATACCCGATGATTTCCTTCAACGGTGGTCGTCCTGAATCCGACGGTACGTATTCAGAGTCCGTGAAATATGGGATGATTGGCGTTATTATTCACGAAGTAGGTCACAACTTCTTCCCCATGATCGTAAACTCCGACGAGCGTCAGTGGTCCTGGATGGATGAAGGCCTGAATACCTTCTGCCAATACCTGGCCGAGCAGGAATGGGATCGCAACTACCCCAGCCGTCGTGGCGAGCCTCAGTACATTGTGGATTACATGAAGTCGGCCCCCAACACGCAGGTGCCTATTATGGCTTCTTCGGATAACATCATGCAGTTTGGACCGAATGCTTACGCAAAACCTGCCACTGCTCTGAATATTCTGCGGGAAACGGTAATGGGTCGAGAGTTATTCGATTATGCCTTCCAGGAATACGCTCGTCGCTGGGCCTTCAAGCATCCTACACCTGCAGATTTCTTCCGTACGATGGAAGATGCTTCCGGAGTGGATCTGGACTGGTTCTGGAAAGGCTGGTTCTACGGCGTTGAACCTGTCGATCAGGATTTAGCCGAAGTAGAATGGTTCGCTATCGACGCGATGGATCCTGCTATTACGAAAGCTGCCCAAAAAGCAGTTGACGAAAAGAAACGCCAGACAATGGCCGTTCAACGTAATAAAAAAGACATCAAACAGACCGTGGTTGAGGCCAACCCCGCGATGAATGATTTCTATAACAGTTACGACCGTTATGCTGTTACCGAAGCCGACAAGAAGAAATACGCTGATTATTTAGCCACCTTGTCTGACGACGAACGCAAATTATTAGAGTCAGGTAAGAACTTCTATACCTTAAGTCTGAAAAACAAAGGAGGCGTTCCGATGCCCGTTATTCTTCAGGCGAAGTACGAAGATGGTACAACAGAAATATTCCGTTTCCCCGCTGAAATCTGGCGGATGAACGATGTAAATATTAAGAAGGTCATTCCTACGGACAAAAAAGTAGCTCAATGGACGCTTGACCCTTTCCAGGAAATCGCAGACATTGACACGGAAAACAATACATATCCCCGTCAGGCAGCCCAACCGACCCGTTTCCAGATGTACAAACAACGTCAGGGAGCTCCTCAGCAACCAAACCCGATGCAACAACAGCGTCCGGGAGCCAGCGGAGCCGTCGGAGGTCGCAATTAATTTTCAGCGATTACCTTTAGTAATCAACCCTTTAGTCTTCCGAACCTGGTTCGGAAGACTTTTTTTTATAAAAATATCCGGCTCAAGTTGCGGAAAGGGCTTTTTTA
Source organism: uncultured Siphonobacter sp. (assembly GCA_913774715.1). Taxonomy (GTDB): domain Bacteria; phylum Bacteroidota; class Bacteroidia; order Cytophagales; family Spirosomataceae; genus Siphonobacter. The sequence goes on from CAJYHS010000065.1 coordinate 166,854, forward strand.
ACCTTATCTTTGCACCCACATTTTCGGGATGTGGCGCAGTCCGGTAGCGTACTTGCATGGGGTGCAAGGGGTCGTGGGTTCGAATCCCGCCATCCCGACTTGA
>CAJYHS010000066.1 GCA_913774715.1 uncultured Siphonobacter sp.
ACTATTTGATCTGCTTGAAAGCGGGTTAGTTTTTGCCGATAAAATGGGCATGGTCCAGGCACCCTGTTTAATTCAGGACAGAGTTCTGCTGCTGGGTGATGCGGGCTACTGTCCTACGGCCTTATCAGGTATGGGAGCATCTTTATCGATCTATGGGGCAAAGGCTTTGGCCCACTTCATCGCCGATTTCCCTGAGGATCTCTCACGAGCTCTTCTCAATTACAATGCGGTCATGCAACCCATCGCTAAAAAATTTCAGAGCAATGCCCAAGCGAATGCCGCTTCCTTCCTTCCTAAAGATGAATCCAGTCTTCAGACATTCGTTACTTCCTTTAGAAACGCTTCCGAAGCCGAGGCTCACCGAAGGTTGACCGATCAAATCATTCTTACCCCACAGCAACTCTCTTTTAGTCTTAACTAGGTACGCCATGAATCTCAGAAAGACCGTGCCTGTTGCAGGAGGATTTTTTACAATTGCCTTACTAAGCTCCGTTTTTGCTCGTATTCAGGGGGCGTTTGGCCCCTTAGCTAATGACTGGCTGGGGCAGGCCGTCATCCATCAGTCAGCCATCCCTTTCGTAGCTATCAAGCTTTTAGGTCTTTTCCTAAGCTGTAGCCTGGGGGGCATCGTATCTACTCGCCTGGGGGGCAGACGAAAAGCGAGTCTTCTGGTTGGGATCATAACCTGCCTGATGATTGGATGGCTTTGGATCCATACGGTGCACCCCATTGGCTTTTGGGTTTTGTTACTACTGGGAGTGATCCCGTCGGTTTGGGCAGGATATAGACTAACTACTCAAACTTCATGAGTTACTCAGATGACGATCCGAGCCATGGCCACCTCCGGGCTCGAATCGTCATTTGAATCTTCTGCTTTTTTTAATAATGACGAAAGTCCTGTTTCCTTCTTTACAATAAATTAAAGAGCGGCAATTGTCAGGTATCTATCTAAAGTATATCGAAAAAGATTGCCTACCCGGCCTAGCCTAAAAGTCCTGGTAATGATTCAATACCAAACCTCAGGTAGTCTGTAGCTAATTCCTTGATATCGACCTTCAAGAAAGTTCGTAGAAAAACAGGCACCTTTTATAACTTGCCTAAAGCGACTCTTGAAAGAATGTAAACCAGTATACTTAAAGAAAAGGCCTCTTCTTTAAATAGTCATCCATTTAAAGTAGTCTTTTTTTGGGATGGCTTGACGCTCCCTAAGCGAGGATAAATGATGGGTTGACCTTGATGCTGTATTTAATGTTCAAAGGCTTTAAATGATGCTTTGTTTCGGGTCATTTTACAAGTAAGAAAGGCAGTGATCGTCTCGTTGAGAAGTAGTTATGCTACCAATACCCTGTTCAACACAATTGTATCCCTTCCAAACTAATTCAGTTACCGTGGCTTTGGATGGATTAGCAGTGGTATGCCCTAGTTTCCCAGGGCATACCTTTCTTTGATACTACTAGCTAATCTTTCAGCATGGCTTCGTTAGGGCTGATTTGCAGGGTAGTTTCATTAATATACTGAATATTTTTTCTGTACGGTTTCCAGTAATTCGTGAGGATAGCCTTATGCTATTTCACTTACCTGATCAAGCTGTAAAATCTGATCAGCAGAAAGCGTTAAGTCAATTACTTGTAAGCTGGTTCGAAGCTGAGTAAGGGTTCTGGCTCCAATGATTGGAAATATTCCCTGCCGCATTACCCAGGCTAAAGCCACCTGCCCTGGAGTGGTAGCTAGTTCGAGAGCGATCCGTTCGAGAGTATCAAGAATCGAAGTTATCCGTTCATCTTCCTGATACGGAGCCGAATGGCTAAGTCTGCCCGAGTCCCCCCGGCGATATTTCCCCGTGAGTAGGCCACCTGCCAGGGGAGAATAGCCCATCATGGCCAGACCTAAGTGTTCGGCCATGGGTTTTAGTTCACGTTCGGCCTCTCGCTGAGCTAGGTTAAATTCCAACTGAATAGCAGCCAAAGGAATAGATGATGCAATAAGAGCTGCTTTCCAGGCTGGAAAATTAGCTAGACCCGTATAGATAACCTTACCTGCTTTGACCAGATCCTCCAGGCCACGAGCGATTTCTTCCAAAGGCGTATGGCCATCGTCAAAATGAGGAATATACAGATCAATGTAGTCCGTCTTCAGGCGTTTAAGACTGGCTTCTACAGCCTGACGCATGGCCTTTCGATGATTGCCCAGATTACCCACTGGCGCATTGGGCTGGCTGGTGAGCGTATACTTGGTACAAATAATAAATTCATGACGTTTGTCCTGCATAAATTGGCCGACCATTTCTTCGGCCTGTCCAAACTGATAGAGATCTGACAGGTCAATGAAGTTTCCTCCCGCTTCGCTATAAGCAGAAAGTAGAAGCAACGCATCTTCCGGGGAGGTTCCCTGCCCCCGGCGATTTCCTAGTTGAGAGCCTCCCATGATAAGCTGGCTGGCGGGTAATCCCGTCTGGGTACCAAATAATTGGTAGTTCATTCGGCAAAGGACCGGCCATAAGAATGATTAATCAAGTATGGCTAAATTCAGCCGTATTACATTTCTTTATCTTTGTAAAATGTACGAGCGAAAACTACCCGTAGAAGTGGAGTGTGGTCTTCATCTGTTCATGGAGGTTTTGAACGGAAAATGGAAGATTAAACTCATTTGGTGCATTCATTCAGGCATTAATCGTCCGGGTGAATTGCAACGTCAAATGCCTAAAGCCTCCAGAAGATTGTTGGATACGCAGTTAAGGCAGTTAATAGAGCATGGGATTCTATGTAAAATTACCTATGATCAAAAGCCCTTTAAAGTAGAATATAAACTGACGGCCCTAGGTGAGACGTTAATACCCGTGATTGAATCAACGGCTAAATGGGGAGAGTTGCATCGAGAGGTATTAGAGCCATTAATTAGCCCTGAAAACTAATTAGATAAGCTAGGCCGGCAAGCAACACCCACTAAACATTCCATAAATAAAATGTAAACTTATACAAATCAGCCATATACATGGGCAGGTACGTTTTGATTCACCACCCATCAGTGGCAATAATCCAATGGCCGTCCATGCCAACAACAGTTAATCAAACACTACTCGCATGATCATCCAGTAGAATAGGTAAGCCATAGCCTGTTTTATTGCGTTTAAAAGATTCAATCAAGTAACCAAGATTATAGCAGCGATTAAAGGCCTGGTTAACTAAAACCGGATAAGATGATCTTTTTATAGCTTACACAAGCCCGGAAGAAACATGCCCATTAAAGTGACACTTGAGTCGCCCAAAGGACTCGTCCTATTTGAATGCTTTATTTAACACTAAGGAGAATAACCTTTTGTAAGCCTGCCATGCAGTCTTCTCAGAAGACGCGCCTGATTGAGACAAACGCAGCTTCATTCGTCCTTTCTATACACATAGAAGAATCGTTCTGCCGGAGTACAAAATAGCAAATATTATACTCCTATGCATCATGTTAAAATTTTAGTTGTAACGAAGTCTTTAGGGGCCAGTGTACGTTAACCAGTGAGATTGACCTTTATAGAATCTTAGGGTGTAGCGAGTGTAAGCATCTTTGATAAAGTAACTGATTGTTAGTCATTTAAGAAATACAGGCGCAACGGAGCTCTTTAGTCGAGCGTAGTCATAGTAGTTTCAACGATGTCTTCAAAAAACTGTCTGTCGTTTCTCAACTTAGCATAAACTCGCATACCTGTAATGGTATTGCAGATGAAGCGGGCTAATGCTTCTGCGTTTTTAGACTTGTTGATTTCGCCATTTAGTTGACCTCTGAGGATAGCTTGATAGAAGGCTGTTTCGATGACTAAATTGTCATCTAAAATCAGCTTCCTTATCATTTCATCATGTGAAGCTACTTCTACTTCTGAATTGACTTTGAAACACCCTTTCGGACACTTGGAAAAAACATCATCAATAATCGATTGTAAAACGGTCTTCACTACGATCTTTACAGACTCACCATTTTCTAAAGCCGACTTGATTTTAGCAGTAGCTTCCTGCTGGTATAATTCGATAGCTTGAACAAACAAGTTATGTTTGTCACCAAAGGTATGATATATACTAGAGCGTCCAATTTCTAATACGTCTATTAAATCATGTAACGAGGTAGCATAATAGCCTTTCTCCCAAAACAGAGTAATGGCTTTTCTCAATATCTCTTTCTCGTCAAAATCTTTTGTTCTCATGATTAAAAATAGCTTTGCCAGAATACGGCAAAGCTATTGAATTTGTGCAAACCTGTTGCCAAATTGTTTGAGAGCTAGCGCAAGCCACCAGTAGCTAAGATAATCTCACCTGTTAGCCATCGTGAATCATCGGAAGAAAGAAACGCAGCTATTAACGCAATATCTTCCGGCTCGCCAAGACGGCCAAGTGGTGTATTGCCGACCATAAAGTCAGCCATTTGGCTACCTACAAATCCAGCTGCCCGCGAGCCTTCAGTGTTAACTATTCCTGGATTAATCGAGTTGACACGAATATTTCTTGGTCCAAGCTCCTTGGAGAGTACCCGGGTAAGGGAATCAAGTGCGCTTTTTGTCGCTGTGTAAATGGCACTTCCAGCCGGGGCCAAAGTGGACACTCCAGAACCAATGTTAATTATGCTACCTCCTTTGTCTGAAAAGTATTTGACTGCCGCCTGACAGGTAAGCATTGGCCCAAGAACATTGATTCCAAATTGATGATGAAAACCTTCTTCGGTAACGCCTTCGATAGGTCCCCACAAGTATATGCCCGCATTATTTACTAGGATATCTGGTGAACCGTAGATCGTTACGGTTTCCTTGAAAAGGCGATCAATATCGGCCGCTTTTGATATGTCGCCCTGAATGGCAGTAGCCTTACCTCCATTGCTTGTTATTTCTAATACAACATTTTTGGCATCCGTTTCAGAAGTTGCAAAATTTACAACAACTGCTGCTCCTTCTGATGCTAATTTCTTCGCTACGGCTGCACCAATTCCTTTTGACGCGCCTGTAACAATAGCCACTTTGTTTTCTAACTTACTCATTTTTAGTTATTTATTAATTAGACCAATCAGTCTAATATAAACAACTTTATATTAGACTGATTGGTTCAATATCATTCAGGCTACATGAATTCTTCATAGCTTTTTGCGAAAAAATTTAAAAGATGGTTCTCTACACATACAAACGACCGCTTATCTATGTACAAATTGAACCAAGGGATTGGAAAAATTCAGTAGTCTAGCCTATGGACCGGTACTTTATCCGTGAAATCTCCGGCCCGTAGATTCTGCTACTATGATTCAGCATTCTTAAGAAAACTAATTTATAAATCCATTATTCTATAGTAATGATCTGGCTATTCTCGCATCAATTAATCCAGTCCGATCGTAATTATAACGGTCAAGACTTCTATTCAGGTACCCGTTCATAAAGGGAGCCTTTTTCATTAAAAAATTCAATGGCGATTCTGGCCAGTATTTCTGCTTTCTCCTCTGGCATCTCGTGTCCCACATTCGGATACACACATAAATGTCCATAGCGAAGGGCCTCATACATGGTGAGGGTGTGCTCGAGTTTAATCAAGTCTCGGTCTCCACGGATTAGTAATACTGGTGCGCGGATGGCCCTGAGTTTATCGTCTGGAATTTTGATCTCCCTCGCCCACATTTTTTGATTGTCTTGCCAGAACTTGATCCACTTCTCCGGTTCTGGGTTCATCTTTTGATAATGCTCTAACCAATCCTTATCCTCTTTGACTGCTTCAACCGTATATTGGTCTAATAGGCTACGCCCTTCCTTGGTCAGCCCGCTTGCTCTAGCGTTCGATGCTCCACTTACCACTTTCTTTATTTTATCGGGTCTGTTGGAAGCCAGCAATAAGGCCGTATTTCCGCCCATGCTCCAACCCATCACATAGGCACTATCGAGTTTCAACTCGTCGATCAGCTGCGAATAGTACTCGGCCATTTGTTCGCCACTCAAAGTATCCGCATGCTCTGAGCGGCCATGTCCCGGAGCATCTGGGGCAATCACTCGGTAATGTTTGGAGAGTTCGGGTATGATACCCGATAAGTTTTCTATTGATCCCAGTCCCTGGTGCAAAAGCAATAAGGGAACACCTTTCCCATACTCCTCATAATAAATTTTTGTATGATGTATGATTACATAGTTTCCATGATTTGACCCATACGTAATCGGCTTATCGAGCTGCCTAGCAGGTTTCTCTACCTGATTGCAGGAAGTAACAACCCAGCTAAAGACCATAAACTGTAAGATTTGTTTCATCTTCATTCGGTTGACTTACCATGACTAGCACAAGCAGGTGAGCCTCTTTCGAAAATATCGTAGCTTATGAAATGGGTTCCCTCTCTTCAGGTGCTGCATGTCTGGTAATGATATTGGTTTTAAGAACAGTATCAAGGTTAACCTTTTACCTAGATACCTTGGTGTAAGGTATAAACAACTTATGCATAGCTTGAAATCATACTTACTGCTCATCAATCATTACAATCTATTACCTAGCAATGTGCTATTAAAACAGAGGACTTGTTACAATCCTTTTATGCCTATTACCTTGGTTTGTATCGATGAACCTAAAAACTTCTGTTTTTGTATTTTTGTAAAAAGACTGATACCATGCAAGATGAAATCACACTTAAGGTGGGCGAAATGATCAAAAGTCCAAGTGCCATGAATGATCAGGAACGGGCCCTTTGGCATCAACAGATTGCTCAAAAGGCTAGAGAGTATTTATTTTCTATTGGCCAGCCCTTAGTTTACGAGCGTGATGGACATATCATAGCTGAGCATCAAGACGTTCGAATCATTGTAGTTAGATGATTATTTATATAATTGCCGGACCTTCAGATATTGGAAAAAATCCCCCTAGTAAATCATTAGTTCCAGTAGGTGCCGCCGATCAGCCATGATCGTACGTATTTAGTGATGATGGTACTGAAATTCTAGTTTAAGATCCTTGCATATGTTCTAGGAATAGTGTGGCTAGACAATCCGATTAACTTACTTGGCAAATGCACTTTCGTATAGTTAAAGCTAGCAGGATAGAATATGTCAGTAGGTAGATACACGATTGACCTACTAAAATAAGTTACTTGCTAGTCGTATCTATACTATTGCGTTCCAAATGAATATAACCCCATCGGCGCATTTGATAGACGATAGGATAGATTGTTTCTCCATAATCAGTTAGTTGATATTCCACTCGTGGAGGTACTTCTGCGAAGCATTCACGACTGATGATTCCGTCCTTTTCCAGTTCGTCTAATTGCTTGGAAAGCATTCGTTCACTAATAGTTGGCAAAGTTCTCTTCATCTCCCCAAAGCGATTACGTCCCTTCTTGATCAAAACAATCAGAGTCGTCTTACACTTCCCTTTTAAGATTTTAAGAAAAACATCAGATGGACAGACATGTTCCCGGCATAGATGCAGCCGGAACAATTGTTCAATCAAGGAGTAATGAGTGGCCGGTAGGTAGCAATGTCATCGTTACAGGCTTTGATCTAGGGATGAACACCTGGGGCGGATTTAGCCAGTATATTCGCGTTCCATCCGCTTGGGTACTTCGTTTACCGCCTGGCGCTACGCTCCGCATGGCCATGTGTATGGGAACGGCCGGTTTGACAGCTGCTATTTCTATCCACAAACTCATGCAGGCTGGAATTGTGCCTGAATCAGGACCTGTAGCCGTTAGTGGGGCAACGGGTGGAGTGGGTAGTATTGCGATGGCAATACTAGCTAAACTAGGCTATCAAACCACGGCCATTTCGGGTAAGGTGGATACTGATTTTTTAACCAAGGAATTAGGTGCTACTCAAGTTGTTAAACGCAATGAGTTCATCGGTATGCATGAGAATAAAGCAATCAGCAAAACTGAGTTTAGTGCGGCAATTGATACTGTTGGAGGCAACGTTCTATCAGGGTTACTAAAAGTAATTCAGTATGGCGGATCAGTCACTTGTTGCGGTATGGTGAATTCGTCTGAGTTACATACAAGTATTTTTCCGTTTATTTTGAGAGGAATTAACCTGCTTGGTGTTGACTCGGTCTCTATCCCAATGAGCCTTAGACACCAGTTGTGGCATAAGCTGTTAACCGAATGGTATCCTGTGAACATGGATCAACTTGTTAGCGAAATAACATCTGATGAACTCTCTAACAAGTTGCAACAGCTATTGTCTGGTCAAGCGAAAGGTCGGTTTATACTAAAACACGAAATAGGCCCTATCATTGATACGTGTACACCGTTAGATTCTTAGTAAAGTATGAAATTCTGAATAAAATCACTCTGAAGGTTATCTTTCAGAATCACACTCTAGATTGTCATAGAAAACCTATTTATAAGAGATTCCTACGAGTATCCTTTGAAATAGGCTACATATATCATATGTAGCTTAACTGGCCAATATATCGGTTTTAGCTATCCGTATCAAGGATAACTTTTTTACCGCGGTATGTCTAAAGCATGTAAAGGACTTTTAGTCCAACGCTTATTCTCCAAAAATAAGCAGTTTAATATCTAGATCTAGCAGGGAAAACCCTCTATGTCCCCAGGGCTTTCTTTGTAAACGCCCCCTCTATACCTAGGTATTAGTCAGACGCTTTGGTTTTATAAGCGTGGATACTTCTCTTTATACAGAACCAGTTCATCCCGGAGTTCGCTCACACAAAAGCAATCCTGATTGTTGACTGCCGGCCTAACGAGCTATGCGGTCGTGGGTATTATACTACTACTTTGCTGGGGGCTGTACACCTTGCACTACGGTTGTGAAAAGTTTTTAAGTCGATATTCAGTAGGGGACAGCTTTGTTTTTTTACGAAATAGCCTTGAAAAATGGAAGAGTGACTCAAACCCACATTGATACGCCACTTCTGAAATAGATAAGTCCGTCTCCAAAAGCAATTGGCTTGCTTTCTCCATCTTTAAATTCAGCTGATATTGTCCAGGTGCTACGTCCATTACTTCCTTAAAGACCTTTCTGAGCCATACGTAGCTGACACTCATCTCCTTCGCTATTGACTCAAAATTAATAGGTCGATTCCAGGCACCCTGAATGTGATAACGCACCTGATGCACAAGTTGCTGCTTCCGGTTGCGACTGACATCCTTTAAAAGAGCGGAAGAGTAAACCAATCCTAACAGTTGAATGACCTGACAGGTAGCAATCTGCTGGTAAGCAATTCCTTCGTATTTAAGCGTATCAATGAGCCGCGTAAATACGTTGATCAGCTCCGCCCGAAAGTTAATGTGCATCAAAGGCTGCTGCGGGTCGAAGCATTCTTGACGCATCAGGTATTCGGCATAGTGCCCCCGGTAACCGACCCAAAACTCTTCCCACCCCGTATCCGGCGAGGGCCTGAATCGGTGCCATAGGCCGGGATACAATAGAAGTGCCATGCCTCCCTCAACCAATGTAGGCGGAATGAGTTGCGACTCGAATACCCCCTGCCCATTGGCAATGTACACCAGTTGAAATTCATTTAAGGTTCGGCCCTCCTCCCAGTCGAAGTAGTATTGGTTGGGGTGATTCGGGTCAGGATAATTCTTTTGAGGCTGATGCACATTGTGCCCCACCGTCAGAATATCGACGCCCCAACTGGGGGTTTGCGTCGATAGGCTATCTAACTGCTCATCATCAAAGTATTTCCGGTAGCTGGCCATATCAAAAATGTTAAATAATCAATCAAAATTGCTATTGAAACGAACCTTAGCATAGTATTATTTTTGTACGAAAATATACAATTAATAATTACAAAATTCCATAACTAGAACTTTACTGCCTATCGACTTCCCAAATTTATTAATAAATACCAGTCCATATTTATCTTTTATGATACCCATTTCTTATGGAATGAATCAGGCTCTGACGAGAGAACGAGCATAGGTAATAAGGATCCATCTACTTATCTCTAACCAAACATGCGTAAAGTTTATCTGATCGTTACCACAAATGTATTCCTGATGATGACCCACTCGTTTGGTCAATCAAGTTCAACAGGACTCATCACGACATCTTACCTGGCAAGTAGCCCAGCTTTAATCCGAAGGGTTGATCTTTCTCTGCTTCAACCTGGTGTATCAGCCACTGATATAGTCGTCAGTGGAAAAGTAACCGATGAAAAAGGCTCCGAATTGACGGGCGTAAGCGTGGCCCTGAAGGGTTCAACCCAAGGTACTACTACTGATGCTACCGGGCAATTCCGTATCACCGTACCTAACTCATCGGCGGTGCTCGTATTGAGTTTCATTGGCTACATCAGCCAGGAAATTGTAGTGGGAAACCAGACTTCACTGTCCGTTGCTCTATTACCCGAGAATCAGATCCTCAATGAAGTAGTGGTGGTAGGTTACGGCTCGCAGCGAAAACAGGATATAACCTCGGCCGTATCAGTCATTAATATGCGTGACCTGGGAGAGCAGCCTGCCAACAACCCGAACCAATTTCTGCAGGGAAGGGCACCGGGCGTTGCTGTTAAGCAGACCAGTGGTACGCCCGGTGGGGAGTTCCAGGTGCGTGTCAGGGGAATTGGCTCACTAGGAGCCGGCAGTGATCCGGTCTACGTAGTTGACGGATTTGTCGTAGGTACGTCAGTGGGGCAGAATTTAAATCCCAACGATATTGAAAGCGTCTCGGTCTTAAAAGATGCCGCTTCTACGGCTATTTATGGGGCCCGAGGGTCTAACGGCGTGGTGCTCATTACCACCAAACAGGCCAAAGAGGGAAAAGTAAACGTTAATTTGGGCCTTGACTACGGCATTCAAACCGTCCCCAGGTCAAGACGAACGGCAATGATGAACGGAGTTGAGTTCGCCCAGTTCAAAAAAGACGTTTTCATGGATCAGATTCGCATCATTCAGAAGCGTGAGCCATCAGAGAGCGAAGTGCCCATCGGCTATCGGTTTCCCGAACAGACCCAATACTCGACCAACTGGTTTGATTTGATTATGCACGATAACGCACCGTATTCTGATGTAAACCTGGCCATTTCTTCGGGAGCAGGTCCCATCAAAGCCCTGGTATCAGGGGGCTATTACAAAGAAGATGGGGTTGTCAAAAATACCAATTATGATCGGTTTTCTTTACGGACCAACCTGAGCGGGCAGGTCAATAAATGGCTCAACTTTGGTTTAAACATTAACGGCTCTTATACTCGTCAGAACCTGGCTAACACCGTTGGGCGGCTGGGGATAGTTGGCAGTTCTTTAGTGATGGACCCCCGGGCAACGCCTTATAATCCCGATGGCTCGCTGGTTCCTTACATCAATGGAGTAGATGGCGTTTTTGGGTTTCCTAACCCCCTCTACGTTCTTGAGAACGTGCAGCGAAGACGGAACATTGCTGATCTATTGACCAATGGGTTCATTGAACTTTCATTTTTAAAGCATTTTAAGTTCAAAACCTCCGCCAATATCAAGCTAAACAATAATACCTTCAAGGAATACGTCCCCTCCACTATTGGTTTGAATCTGGCCTCGGGTTCATCGGGGGCACCACCACAAAATGCCACAGAAACTGACCAGACGGAAGAGCTGACCAATTATTCACTCGATCAGTTACTTACGTTTAAACCACAGTTGCCGATAAACCATACCCTTGACGCACTGGTGGGTTACACTGCACAGCAGGAACGAGTACGTGGCTTTACGGGCACGGGCAATACGTTCCCCGATGATTTAGTGCCGTTTTTGGGATCGGCCTCGATTCGGTCGGCTAACTCCTATGAATTTGGATGGTCGCTACTGGCCTTTCTGGGCCGGGTTAATTATTCCTACAAAGATAAATACCTGATTTCGGCGACGTTCCGCAGAGAAGGCAGCTCGCGTTTCGGGGCTAACAGCAAGTACGGTAACTTCCCGGCAGCTTCCATCGGCTGGCGGCTGACCGAAGAAGGCTTCATGCCAAAAAAGGCGTGGCTCTCTGACCTTAAACTTCGGGCCAGCTGGGGGGTAACGGGCAATAATGCCATTGGTAATTACCCAAGTCTGGCCTTCTTAGGGGCTAACAACTATATCCTGGGCAATGCGTTTGCTGCTGGCAAAAATATCAGCTCGTTTGCCAATCAGAATTTGAAATGGGAAAAATCAAACCAGGTCGATATAGGTATGGATCTGACCCTGTTCAATAGCAAGATGATTTTCAACGTCGAGTACTACAAAAAGATTACTAATGATATGCTGTTGCCGGTTTCGATCCCTTCGGTTTCTGGCTTTACTACTAGTTTAGCTAACATTGGTAAAGTAGAAAACCATGGCTTTGAAGTAGGCGCTGAATATCGCACGACCATTGGTTCGTTCAATTTTCGGACCAACGCCAACATCAGTTTCAACCGAAACAAGATTCTGGCCATTAAAGGGACCAACGACGCACTGTATTACGGCGAATTTTACAGTGGCTATAATGTTCAGAAAGTGGGACGCCCGGTTGGAATGATCTATGGATACCAGAAAATAGGTATTTTCAATACCCAGGCCGAAATTGATGCGGCTCCTAAACAGGATGGGGCCATTCCTGGGGCGATGAAGTTTGCCGATACGAACGGTGACGGCGTCATTACCTACGATACAAAAGACATGGTCGAAATCGGCAACCCTAACCCAGCCTACACCTGGGCCTGGACTCTGGCAGGTGATTATAAGAAATTCGACT
>CAJYHS010000067.1 GCA_913774715.1 uncultured Siphonobacter sp.
GCCTTTTGTGTTTATGAAATTGCATAACCTGTCTCAAACCGAGTACGGCTGGGCTTTTGGGTTCAATGCGTGTGGGATGATTCTGGGAAGTCAGGTCAATCGTTTCTGGCTGAAACGGGCCACGAGCGAAGATATTCTGAAAAAAGTCAGTGCTTTCCAATGGATTACGGCGATGCTGCTCATCATGGGTACTGTTCTGAATCTGTTTAATGCCATTGGTTTATTGAGCATCATGTTCATTTACCTGTTCTTTCACGGATTCATCAGTCCTAATGCGGCAGCAACGGCCTTATTCCCCTTTAAACGTTACGCAGGAAGTGCCTCGGCTTTATTAGGTTGCATTCAGATGCTAATCGGAGCAGCAGCTTCAGGACTGGTTAGTTACTTCCATAATGATACCGCTCTGCCCATGGTGGTAGGCATGGCTACCTCCTCAACACTGGGTTACTTTTTACTGATAGCTCCCTCCTTGACGCGTCGAAATCTTCAGACAGTAAGCGGTTCCTAACTACCAAATCCTGTACCTTAGCGGAGCATTTACCCCAATGAACGACTGTATTCGTGGAATTACGCCAGCTAAGGTATTTTATTGAAGTCGCCAGAGAATTGCATTTTGGTAAGGCTGCTCAGAATCTTTTCGTATCTCAACCAGCTCTGAGCCAGCAGATTCAACTATTGGAAACGGAGTTGGGAGTGGAGCTATTCGATTCCGCTAAACGTAAGCAATACCGAAGAGTAGAGTTAACCCCCGCTGGTCAGGTTTTTTTAACCGAAGCTCACAAAGTAATTCGGGCTTCCCAAAAAGCGATTGAATTAACTCGCCAGCTTGCGGATAAGAGTACCGTTGTCAGGTTAGGGATTTACAAGATGTTACTTCGGGAACGTATCGTTGAGATACTTACCCTCTTTTCCAAACATTTTCCGGAAGTAAATATTCAACTGGTAGAATTACCTACGTACGTGAGCGTGCAGGAAGCCCTGGCTGAAGGTAGTATAGAATTAGGTATGACGCTCTGGCCGCTTCGGCTGGATTCCTTGCGTGGGCATGTGTATCGAAAAGGGCATCTTTGTGTTATCTTACCTCAGAAACACCGATTAGCAGCCCAGCCTTCGGTAACTCTGGATTCACTGAAGAAGGAAAAATGGATTGAAATCCCTGCCACGCTGCATCCCTTCTATAGTCAGGTAGAGTCTATTTTTCAGCAGGCTGGTATTAATCGAAAATCATCTATAACTCAGGAAGTTTCTTCGTTAGATTTAGTGGGCGAACTGGTAAGCATGAATCGGGGCATTGCTCTGGTTCCTATCTTGTTTGACTGGACTCGCTACCCGGATATTCTCGTCAAACCCATTCAGTGGGAACAAGGACAGCAGCCCATCGAAATCGAATATGCCATTGCCTATAATCCCGAAAACAGTGGCACTCGACTAAAGGAAATGATTCAGATCTTACCCAGCCTGTCTTAGGCATGCTTTTCTAAGGAGTTGTGCCCTAGTTGGACACACACCATCATGAAAAAAATACTTATTACGGTTGTCATTCTTGCAGTTCTGGCTGGATTAGGATGGTTTTTATTTAAACGCTACGAACGCAAAAATGCGAATCCGGTATCGGGGTTAAAGCCTCGGGTAGAAATGAGTCTGGCAGAAATTTCATCTATTACCGATTCTACCATGGATATGTCGATGAAGGTACTGATTGACAATCCTTTGCCGCTGAGTATGGATATCAAAAGTTTTGCCTATGAGGTAAAAGTAGATGGCGTTCAGATTATTGATAGTGATTACGCGAAGCCGCTTCAGATTGAGCCCAGAGATAGTGTAACTCTTGATATACCCACTGAATTAAACATCGATACGTTTTCTAAAGTAGCAAAAAAAGGGGAAGCTGCGGGTCAGGATAGTGCTCTGTATCAATTTGAGGTTTTTCTAAAACTGGCTAAACCCGTGCTGGGGTATGATACACTTCGCATAGAGATGGAAAAGCGGCTGCCTTTGTATCACTTGCCCGAAATTGAAGTAGTGGGAATTGATCTGGAAAAATTCAGACTTAGAAAATCTGAAATGGTGATTGACCTTCGGTTTGTTAATAAAAATGATTTTGCCATTCAGTTTAAGAACATGAAATATTCCATTGATCTCGGCAAAGAGAAGACGACGATCAATGGTCAGTATCCAGGGGTAACCCGCGTTCCTGCCAGAAGTGATAAAGTCTATCAGATTCCTGTGCAAATAGAATTAGGAAAAATGATTAATGCGGGTACGCAGATGCTGTTTCAGGGTAAAAAATTCCCTTATACTGTCCATCTACGCTCGCAGATCGTAACGGATAACGAGATCCTCAAGAACAGCAAGCTAGCCATGAGAATCCAGGGAAATATGGAAGATATGAAAGCCGTAAAAAAGATCGTGGAAACGAAATAAGCCAGACTCAATTCTTGATAAACGTGGCTTCGTACCCGGAACCTCTAAGGAATTGAGTAACCGCTTGCGGACTTTCCGTATCCAGATCAATGATTTCTTTGATTGCTTTCTTCTTGTTCTTGGCCCGTTGATAATAAGCTTTGCAAACATCGTATCCAATAAAGTAACCTAAGTCGGCCTGACCGATGGGATAATCCATGCTATTATAAAACCATTGGCTGCGAATCTCGCTAGCTGTGCTGAGGATGTAAGGTTTGAATGCTTTCCATAATTCCGACCGATGCTTTCTTCCATAGAGCAGATAAGGTAAAAAGTTAATGTCCTTGCCCTGAACCAGTTCAGCCATAAAATCGCACATTCCTTCCTGAAGAGCATGGCCCAGCAAAGGGGTTTGCATGCCATATCCCTGATTTTTCTGAAACGTATGGACAGATTCGTGTACAGCTACATAGCTCATATTCTTGGGAATACTGGTAAATACCGTTTTGTAAAAATCAGGTAACTCATGCATGGGCAGTAAGGTATCCCCCAGGACTAGCTCCGTTCCTACTATAATTTGTCCTTCCCGGGCCGTAGCACCGATGCCCAGAATGCCTACGCAGAAATAAATACCTGGGGTTTTAGGCGTAGAATAAAGCGTTTTAAGCGTGGCGAGCGACTGACGGACGAGAAGTGTATCTTTTAAAACCTGTTGAGTTTTAGGCCGTACAGCAGCTAAATAATCGGGATTTTCCCGGATGATCTGATACCAGTCTGAAGCCTTATATTTTCTCGAATCCATTAATAATTGTAACCCTTTGGTACCCTGATCTATGTAATGTCTTTGAATAATTCTAAGGGCTTCTACAGAGTCGGTTTCGTTGCGTACCCGATCAAAGGTATCCCAGAAGTTGACCAGATCTTTTGTTTCAACAGTAATCGATTGCTGGGCAAAGGAAGAAAGACTGGACAAGTAAAGGATAATCAGAACTAAACGATTCATAAGTAGTGGTAGGAAAGAAAATAGAGGCAAATCAGATGACTAATCTGGTAGAATAAGGATTATGTATATTAAGAAAAGCTTGATAACTAAATTAGTAATAAATTGTGAACCTTAACATCATCTGATCAGATAAACGCCTCTATTAACCTTTAGTTTCATGCAAAAATCCCGAAGAGATTTTTTGATTAAGTCTACTCTTGCCACCGCTGGGGTCACTTTTGGTGGCCTCGCTCAGGGTATGTCTGCCAAAAGTTACGCCCGCATTATTGGTGCTAATGATCGTTTAAATCTGGCGATTGCCGGTTTGGGTCGCCGATTAGGGGCATATTTTGATCCCATTTCCCGTAAAGACAGTAACGTGCAGTTGATTACGCTTTGTGATGTCATGAAGAAGCAGCGGGAATCGGCCGTCAAACAGTTCTCCAAACATATTGACTATACTCCGAAGCTGGAAAATGATATTCGTAAAGTAATAGAAGACAAGAATATCGATGTATTAATCAATGCAACACCTGACCACTGGCATGCTCCTGGCACCTGGATGGCTGTGCAGGCCGGTAAGCATGTGTATGTAGAGAAACCCTGTAGCCATAATCCTCACGAAGGAGAGTTGCTGGTGGCTTTTCAGAAAAAATACAACAAAGTAATTCAGATGGGAAATCAGCAGCGATCTTCTCCTGAAACCATCGACATTATTCATCAAATTCATAATGGAGTAATCGGTACACCCTACAAGGCAGTGGCTTTTTACACCGCCACCCGGGGCGAAGTACCCATTCCCAAAAAAGCACCGATTCCTGAAGGGCTGGACTGGGATTTATTTCAGGGCCCGGCTCCCCGTACTGACTATACGCATGACACCTGGGACTATAACTGGCACTGGTACGGCTGGAATTACGGCACGGCGGAAAGTGGTAACAACGCCACGCACGAACTGGACGTAGCCCGTTGGGCCTTGCAGGTAGAATTTCCAGAATTTGTAGAGGTAGAAGCTGCCAAGCGTCACTTCCTGGAAGATGGCTGGGCTGTGTATGATACCATGGATGCTACTTTCAAATTTGGAGGTAATAAAATTATCAAGTGGGACGGTAAAAGTCGCAGTGGGTATAAAACGTACGGAACAGACCGCGGAACTGTGATTTATGGCTCAACGGGTAGTGTATACGTAGATCGGGATGGCTATAAATTATATAGTCGGGAAGGAAAATTAGTAAAAGATAGTAAAGGAAAAGGTTCCGAAGCGGGTACGGCTTTAGGGGGTGGCGGCGACATGACGACCGGGCACATGGTAAATTTCTTTGAAGCCATTCGTGGCAAGGCGAAACAGAACTCACCCATCGACGAAGGAGCCAAAAGCACCTTGCTTTGTCACCTGGCCAATATTGCCTACCGTACGAACAAATCTTTCAAAGTTGATTCGAAGAATGGCCATATTCAGGACAAAGAAGCGATGAAACTTTGGAGCCGTGATTACGAAAAAGGTTGGGAACCAAAACTTTAAATCAGTTTGATTCCAAAGGCCCAGGTAATCAACCTGGGCCTTTGCTTAAATTCCGTTAAGCATTGGAAAATAACCGCTTATAAAGAAACACCCAGTGCTTAGTTGAAGCTAATATATATTGCATGGTACCTTGTAATACAAATTAGCTATGAAACGGATTTCTCTTTTATCATTGACAGGCTTATTGGCTCTGTCCGCATGTTCCAGCGAAACCAAAATTTCGGTTATTGACAACGACAGCCTTTACAAGCTGGATGCCAAGTTTGATGGTTCCCGAACCGCGATGGTCAAGGAGTACGTCAATGATTTCTATAAACCAACGCAGGTACTGCCATTGAATTCAGAGGGGGCCAGTCATGAAGTAACGTTACCCGATCAGACGAAATTCAAGATTGAGGCCTCGAAAGGAGAGCTTCATTTACAGTTCGATAAAAAAGAGAATAGCCCAGCGGCATACGCTCAGGTAAGAGCTTTGAGTAAAGGATTAGGGAAAGTAGTTACGGAAGAGTGATCTATTCTAGTACAGCTGATCAGGAAAGCTGACGCAGAAATTTTCGTGCTCCTGTAGTTTCCGAAATTCTTTTGGACTCAGACCGATATACTGTTTAAAATCCTTAATGAAATGACTTTGGTCGTGATAGCCAAAGGTTTCGATTAGATCAAACCAGGACGTGTCGGGTTGATGAAGTAGATGCTGTATGACCTGTTTAAATCGCAGAAAGCGGAGTAATTCTTTGGGAGAATAACCCACGTACTTCTTAAAACGTAACTGAACCGTTCGTTCCGAAAGGGAATGCTGATCGGCCATGACCTTCACGGGATTGAATACAGATTGATGAAACAGAGACGCATTTTCCAGTAAGGCCGAAGCGGCGTCATCCGACGGACTTAATTGCTGAATGATGTAATCGTTGAGAAATGCTACCCGCTGTTCGAAAC
Organism: uncultured Siphonobacter sp.; assembly: GCA_913774715.1. Taxonomy (GTDB): domain Bacteria; phylum Bacteroidota; class Bacteroidia; order Cytophagales; family Spirosomataceae; genus Siphonobacter. The sequence continues at coordinate 5,847 of CAJYHS010000067.1, forward strand.
TCGGGAAATGGCAGACGGATGCATACAGGTCATTTAATTCCGGGAAGGCTAAGATGGATTCATGTTCCGTTAAGGACTCAATGTTGATTTTTTCGTGTGAAAGGAAACGGAAAAAGCCATCGAGTGTAAAACCAATCACCAGTAGATCATCACCAGGCTTCAACTCGTAATTCAGCATTTGCCTAAGCGGACCAATCAGCGTAATTCGGCTGAATTTTTCTTCTAACACCGGCTTACTAGACAAAGAGTAACGAATAGAGGGACCGAAATTGAAAACCAGCATTAATTCAAGATTGGGGGATAGATGCTGAAGGATGTTTTCTGAATCCATCGGCATCTGGACGGCGTAATAATGATCAATCACACCCAGTAATCGCGAATCGGGCTTTTGTTTATGTGTTATCATTTGGCTGGTTGGGTTCGCTTTCATTTTCTCCTGATGAATGTATGCTGATCGCCACAGGCTTTAATAAACGGATACATCGTTCACCCGTGAGATGTTAAAAAGTTATTCTACGTATACACACACTTTACGCAAAATAATAATATCTAGTTTAAGTCCTGCCACGGGTTAACTACCATTCGCGTGCTTATCGTCGGTAAGCTCATTCGAATGCTCCAAAGCGATCAGGTTGCTAAGGTATTCGTGTGAATAATGAATTTTCCTTTAATGATTTAAAAGTATGGGTAGTACACTCCTGATTGGCCGCAGAAATAGTTTCGAATACCTGCGAAGGGGTACGTTGTTCTAAATCAGTGCTATTGAAATAAAGGTAACCAGAGGTAATCCTGGTAACTACTTGCCTGTGTGCTTCTTTTTTTCTAGGTTTCTGCTGCATTAGTAGACAAAAGCTCATGGAACAAACATTCAAAGCTTTGCTCATCAGCGAAGAAAACGGCCAGTCTCTCAAAGAAGTTCAATCTTTACCGCTTAGCTCCTTACCCCAAAATGATACTCTGATTCGGGTAGAATACTCGTCTCTTAATTATAAAGACGCTCTTTCGGCAACCGGAAATAAAGGCGTTACCCGCACCTTTCCACACGTTCCGGGCATTGATGCCGTTGGTACGGTGGAAGAATCTTCCGGCCCTCTTTGGAAAAAAGGGGATCAGGTTTTAGTGACGGGCTTCGATCTGGGCATGAATACCTGGGGCGGTTTCGGACAGTTCATTCGCATTCCAGGGGAATGGATCGTAGCCTTGCCGGATACTCTTTCAGCCAAAGAAGCCATGGCGTTGGGAACGGCTGGCTTCACGGCTGGTCTTTGCGTTGATAAACTGATTCTCGCCGGAATTAAACCCTCCGACGGTCCCATTGCCGTGAGTGGTGCCACGGGTGGCGTAGGCAGTATCAGCTTACAATTATTGCACAAACTGGGGTACGAAACAGTAGCTATTTCAGGTAAAAAAGGAACGGATTTGCAGCAGGAAATGCAGGTCAGCGAATGGATTGACCGCCAAGAATTTATTGATGAAAGCAAGCGAGCTTTATTAAAGCCACGTTTTGCAGGAGCGATTGATAGCGTGGGGGGAACGGTTTTAACGACGCTACTCCGTTCTCTTTATTACAATGGAGTGGTAGCCGCCTGCGGAATGGCTCAGTCCGGCGATTTGGCTATGACCGTTTTTCCTTTTATACTAAATGGCGTGAGCTTACTCGGCGTGGATTCGGTTCAGGCTTCCATGGAAACACGGAAACGAGTGTGGAGCTTGTTAGCAAATGAATGGAAGTTGGATCAATTGGTAGACATTACAAAAGAGGTAACACTCGAAGAAATCCCCGCTCAGGTTGATCTGATGCTAGCTGGTAAAACGGAAGGCAGAATGGTGGTGAACCTGCAAAAGTAGACTTTAGTAGTGCTAGTTATCAATAACTTATGCTATTGCATTGATCTAATCTAATGCAAGCTTAAGTAAACGCACTGGTATTTAGTTAGAAATCTTTTTCAAGTCTACGTATGATTCTTCTCTGTATTCTGAATGGCAGGAAGAATAAGAATAGTAAGGTAAAGAAATACGAGCGTCAAAAAAGGCACATCAGTCAAGATGTGCCTTTTTGTTGGAATCATTAAAATCGTTTTCCAAAAGAAACACCCAGCCAGGGGCTTAACCCGAAGTTGTTGATAATAGGAGTGAGCATGATCCGCCAAATCCACTCGTCGTACGTATGACGACGGTAACCAATGCTGGGGATGTAACTCGTAAAATGACTGGCGTCTGGATTAGTTGAAGCTCTGCGAAGTTTGCCATCTGCCCGGGCAAATGTAACGCCCAGACCCATTTCAATGTAAGATTTTTCCTCTTCCAACGTGAATAAGTAGTTGGCTCCCAGCGGAATGGTTAAATAGTTAGCACGATCATTATAGTAACCCAATCCCGCCCGAAGTCCAAACTGAGGTTTGTCAGTTAGCTGTAATTCGTAATTCAACGAACCATATAGGCCCGGCCCCCCCGCTTCAACGTATACACTATGCTGCGATAAGCTAGTGAAAGTAGTAGTAGGATACGCTTGACCGAAAGCAATGCTTGACCATACTATACAAAATAAGAGAATAGAGGTTGTTTTCATAGAACATTGGAAGAAAGTGGTCAGCTACTTATCAAAACTGATTAATAGTCTCGCTTGTTACTAAATATTCTAATTTAGTTTCAGTATAGCTGGTTTTTAAGCGTTAACTATGGAATCAAAGGTACTCGGAAAATCCCTGAAGAGTCTTAATTTATGTCTTTTCAGCGGCTATTTGCATAAATAAATTTCGGTTTGGGAAACGTTTGAAAAGAATGTAAGAAGAAATTTTTACACTATTGAAATTAAATTAATTGTTTATACAGCTACAAATCCTTTGTAAGTTTTGACCTGGCTATATAAAGAGACGCCCAATAATTTCCACTCATAAACACCGTTTACGAGATAATGAAAACCATTCTTCTCCGGTGTTACGGAAACGAATTCAGGACGCCATTGCGTACCCATCACAAATCCCGACGTGAAGGCCCAAACTTTGACAGGAACTTTTGTTTGTGAATTTTTATGAGTTCCATACGTTAGCTCTAAATTATAATTCGCAATCAGGTTTTTTTCTAACGTTAGAGTCGTTGACTGACTGGTATTTTTAATAATACTGGAGTCAGGTGTAAACGTCCATCTATTAATGACATTTTCTTTATTCAACGGTTGGCCTAAAGGACGGCTGCAAAACGAAAGCAGTCCAAAAGTGAAAATAATTGCCGAGAATATACCCCATCTTTCACGAACTAACTTCAGAGCCCGAAAACAGGTTAATAAGAAAAATAAGCTCAGAATGAGGTTAAGTAATCCCCAGATTAATTGAATCATGTGATTTCGGGTTGAAGTGATCTTTTTAAGCGTATCAGGAAGACTTTGTTCCACTTATTCCACTGGCACAGCCGTAAAAGTATCGATCATAAGTAACCTGAAGACCCGCCTCTTTAAAAAAGTCTCTAATGTCAGACGCATTTTCAAATTTTTCAGTATAAATCCAGAGCATTCGGTAATCTTCGGGGTTACCCAGAAATAACGTACCTAAGATTGGAATAACTTTGCTTAGATAAAATTTATAGAACAAGTAAAGGATTTTACTGGATGGTTTTGATACTTCAACAAATGTAAAAACACCCCCTGTTTTCAAAATACGAGCTACTTCTCTGGCTAAAACCGGCATCTGTTCCCGGTTAAATGTTTTCAGACCGTAGGCACAGGAAACATAATCGAATGCCTGAGAGGGAAGCTGGTTATCCAGTATATTTTGACAAGTGATGTTAATTCTATTGTTAAGCTTCGTCGCGTTCTTGACCTGACTTTGCTGAACCATTTGTTCGGAAAAGTCTAAAGCCCAGATCTCTGCGTTGGGAAAACTTTTACTTAAATAAGACCAGTTTATCACCTAATCCGGAAAGTAAGTCTATTACTTGTACGTTATTGGAGCTATTACCGAGTTTTTTCAAAAATTGCTTTCTCCATCGAATGGAAAATCCAAAGGAAGTAATGTAATTCATCCGCTCATACGAACCCGACATTTGATTAAACAAATTTCTAACGTAATCTGGCTCGTAAATATTTGGCATGCAAAGATGTATCTAGTTCTTAATAGCTTAACGTATCGACAAATATAAAATCTGATGCGGTAAGTAATAAAAATTTAGAATAATTGGGAATGACCTTTATTTTTGGCGACAAATATTAGGATTCTATTTCTGTTAATTTATTCGAATCAACAGTGAATAATTGCTTTATATAGCTAATCTTATTTTGTTTTTTACTAGGTATTAAATACTAACAATCAGTTCTCATTAATTAAAAGCCATGCGAAAAATAAGCTTTATTATCTTTTCTTTTTTACTGACTAATACCTTGGCTGCTCAGCATATTAAGCTGGATAACCATCTGTTGTTTAGTGATTTTAGTAATAAAAATGATTTGCCCATTTTATCGAATCGAGCAGAACGATACTCAGTGGTAGTTGGGATGGATTATGCAGAAAAAAAATGGTATGGTTTATCTTCTCAATTAGGTTACATGAGTCTGGGCGGGAAAGAAACGATTATATTTTCAAGTACAGAAGAAGAACGAATTTCGGAAACCAAGGGATTCGTGCATGCCAATACCACCTTCCGGGCTTTCGCCCGAGTTGCAGATTCCAGATTGTTTGTGGGCCTTGGGCCTTACATCAATTGGTTACCAGGTAACCAGGCGTTTGGCCATGCTTTGTATCAGGGATATCAGTACAAACGGATACATGCAGGAACAAAAGCGGAAGCCGGATTTATACACGATGCCGGAAAAGTCAGGGTAGGAGTCAATGTGGCTTATCTAATGGATCATACGGGCACAGCCAGTAGTGGTTTTATGGATCTTAAAAACCGATCTCTAGCGATTGGTTTTAGTGTCGGATATAAACTCAGGTAATTTTCAATCAATACTGAATAAGGCTGACTTCCACGAGTCAGCCTTATTCAGTATTAGGTGTTAAAAACGAATTTACACGGAATCATCAGGTCTCTTTTTACGTTGCCTGAACAGATTACGGGCCTTCTATAAGCTTGTAATGCCTGCATTTCTAATTCCTGAAGACGGGCAAATGTAATTTTAGGCAGAAATGGAGTGCTCATACATCCATTTTTTATGCTCCTTCCTTCAACTTGGATTTTTTTCTGAAAAACGGTCGAATCACGCTACCTTTGTAGCAAGTACTAAGCTTTTATCTAGCATTACGACTCCAAACATGATTTATTTCTTTTCTGCCGATCAGGTTACTGTTTACGCGGTTGAAACCCAGCAGTCGTTGACTGACGCGGACATTTCTAAATTGAACTGGCTCTTCGGAGACTCATCCTTATTGCCGGAAACTACAATCAATCAGGTGTTTACGGGCCCACGAGCAGCCATGATCACCCCCTGGAGTACCAATGCTGTAGAGATTACCCAGAATATGAATATTACGGGAATCAGCCGAATTGAAGAATTTACGAAAGTAGCGGCTGATTTCACCGGTTTTGATCCGATGATTTCTCAGAAATATGAGGAACTCAACCAGGAAATCTTTACCATCAATATCGAACCCGAACCGATTATCGAGCTGGATGATATTGCTGCTTATAATAAACAGGAGGGTCTTTCACTGAGTGATGAAGAGGTAGATTACCTTAATAATCTTTCAGAAAAACTAGGTCGCAAGCTTACCGATGCTGAAGTGTTTGGATTCTCGCAGGTAAACTCCGAGCACTGCCGTCACAAAATCTTCAATGGTACTTTCGTTATTGACGGTGAGGCAAAACCGACTTCTCTTTTTAAACTGATTCGTAAAACGTCCGAAACGAACCCTAATGGTATTGTTTCGGCGTATAAGGATAACGTAGCATTTGTGAAAGGTCCCCGCGTGCAACAATTTGCACCGAAGCGTCCCGACGTTCCCGAATTCTATCAAGTAACAGAATTTGATTCAGTGATCTCTCTGAAAGCTGAAACGCATAACTTCCCCACAACGGTAGAACCTTTTAGTGGTGCTGCCACAGGTTCGGGTGGAGAAATTCGTGACCGTTTAGCAGGTGGACAGGGAGCCATTCCATTGGCGGGAACTGCCGTTTACATGACCGCCCTTTCGCGTCTGGAAAACCATCGTCCCTGGGAAAACGGCGTAGCCGAGCGTAAATGGCTATACCAGACGCCAATGGACATTCTGATTAAAGCGTCCAACGGTGCTACTGATTTTGGTAACAAATTCGGTCAGCCGCTCATCACGGGTTCGGTGTTAACTTTCGAACACGAAGAAGACGGTCGTACGCTGGGTTACGATAAGGTAATCATGCAGGCCGGTGGTATTGGCTACGGCAAAGCCGAGCAAGCCATCAAACACGAACCCAAACAGGGCGATCAGATCGTGGTGATGGGTGGTGACAACTATCGCATTGGCTTAGGCGGTGCAGCGGTGTCTTCTGCCGATACGGGTAAATTCGGTTCCGGCATTGAGTTAAATGCCATCCAGCGTTCCAATCCTGAAATGCAGAAACGCGTGGCTAATGCCGTTCGCGGATTGGTGGAAAGTGATAACAACCCCATCGTCTCGATTCATGATCACGGAGCCGGTGGTCACCTGAACTGTCTCTCTGAGTTAATCGAAGATACGGGCGGATCTATTGATCTGGATAAGTTACCCGTGGGCGATCCTACGCTTTCGGCCAAAGAAATCGTGGGTAACGAGTCGCAGGAGCGGATGGGTCTGGTCATCGGTTCTGCCGATGTAGAAACCCTGCAACGCATTGCTGAACGCGAGCGGGCTCCCATGTACAATGTGGGTGAAGTAACGGCCGATCATCGCTTCACGATTGCTTCCCACACGAAAGACGCGAAACCGATGGATCTGGCACTGGCCGACATGTTTGGCAGTGCTCCGAAAACCATTATGAATGACGAAACGGTGGAACGTACGTACCAGCCCGTTACGTATGATGTCAAAGAATTAGAAACCTATCTGGAGGCCGTTCTTCAACTTGAAGCGGTGGCTAGTAAAGATTGGTTAACCAATAAAGTAGACCGCTGCGTGGGTGGCCGCGTTGCGAAACAGCAAAATGTGGGTCCCCTGCATTTACCCCTGAACAACGTTGGGGTAATGGCTCTGGATTTTCAGGGTAAAGACGGGATCGCTACCTCTATCGGTCATGCCCCAATCTCGGCTCTGATTGATCCGGCGGCGGGTAGCCGGAATGCCATTGCTGAATCATTATCGAACATTATCTGGGCTCCGCTGGAAGAAGGTTTGAAGAGCATTTCGCTGTCGGCTAACTGGATGTGGGCTTGTAAGAATAAGGGCGAAGATGCTCGTTTATACAAAGCCGTTCAGGCCTGTTCTGATTTTGCGATCAGCTTAGGTATTAACATTCCGACGGGTAAAGATTCATTGTCGATGAAGCAGAAATATCCCAACGCGGATGTGATTGCTCCCGGAACGGTGATTATCTCGGCCGGTGCACCCTGTAATGATGTGCGTGGCGTGATTGAGCCAGTTCTGCAAAAAGACGGTGGTTCGATTTATTACATTAACCTTTCGGGTGATCAGTATAAGCTGGGCGGTTCTTCCTTAGCTCAGATTCTGAACCGGGTTGGTAACGAAACACCTGACGTAGTGAATGCCGAGGCGTTCAAAACGACTTTTGATACCCTTCAGGAATTGATTAAAGCCGGAAAAATTCAGGCAGGTCACGACGTAGGGAGCGGTGGTTTGATTACTACTTTACTGGAACTTTGCTTCGCTGATCGTAACCTCGGTGCTACGTATGATCTGACAGCTTTAGGTCAGCAGGATAGTGTGGCGAAACTGTTCTCCGAAAATATTAGTATCGTATTCCAGGCTGATGCTTCGGTGGAGGAAATTCTGGCAGCCAAAGGAGTTACCTTCCATAAAATTGGGGAAGTAACGTCGGAAGCTAATGTAACGATCAAAGATCATGACGCAAGCTGGACTCTGAACGTCGATCACCTGCGTGACGTATGGTTCAAAACGTCGTATCTGCTCGATCAGAAACAAAGTGGTGTAGCCAAAGCAACGGAGCGTTTTGAGAATTATAAAAACCATCTGTTACAATATACGTTCCCTACGCAGTTTACGGGTAAAAAACCAGTAATCGAAGGCTATCGTCCGAAAGCGGCTGTTCTTCGGGAGAAAGGAAGTAACTCCGAACGCGAACTGGCGAATGCCTTATACCTGGCGGGCTTTGAAGTGAAAGACGTTCACATGACGGATTTGATTTCGGGTCGGGAAACGCTGGAAGATATTCAGTTCCTCGGTGCTGTGGGCGGATTCTCTAACTCTGATGTACTGGGTTCGGCGAAAGGCTGGGCTGGTTCGTTCCTGTATAATGAAAAAGCGAAACAGGCGATTGAGAAGTTCTTCCAACGTGAAGACACCCTTTCGGTAGGAATTTGTAATGGCTGTCAGCTTTTCATCGAGTTAGGATTAATTAACCCTGACCACGAAGCGAAGCCGAAAATGAAGCACAACGAAAGTCACAAACACGAAAGTCTCTTCACTTCGGTAACGATTCAGGAGAACAATTCGGTGATGCTTTCGACGCTGGCGGGTAGTACCCTCGGCGTTTGGATTTCGCACGGCGAAGGTCGTTTCGAGCTTCCTTACGAAGAGAACGAATACCAGATTGCGGCCAAGTACACCTACCATACGTATCCGGCTAACCCAAATGGCTCTAGCTTCGATACCGCGATGATGTGCGATAAGACGGGCCGTCACTTAGTGATGATGCCTCATGCGGAACGTTCGGCTCTGCAATGGCAGTGGCCGTATTATCCGGCGGGTCGTAAAGACGAAGTATCTCCCTGGCTGGAAGCTTTTGTAAATGCGAAGAACTGGCTGGTTGAAAAGCAGTAGTCGGTATCAATAAACGTAAAAACGGACCCGCGAAAGTAGGTCCGTTTTGCGTTCATAACATCCATTTCCGCTCGGTAGTAAATGATATTGTCAGCCACATCTGGTAATCGCCTTTGATTGCATCGTAAAGCTCCTGCCGAATTTCATCCAATTCAATTAACGGTTTTTGAGCCTGAGTTTTAGGTAAAAGAAAATCAATTTCTACGGTATAACTACTGCCCGTTTTAGCGACGCGAACTAATAAATCCAGAAACTGATAATGTTGAGCAATTTTTTCCGATGCTTCGTGGATCTTATTCTCCACTTCATCGTCGGGAGCAAACTGAAGTAACTCTCTGATGTTTTTCCAGAAGGTACGGGCCGGGATTCGCATGAACACCAGCGAGATAATGAGAACAATGGCAGGATCCAGATAAGGAATAAGCCCTGACAAAGTACTGTTTCTGAAGAAATAACTCAGCGAAAGCACCACTAAGACCCCGAAACTCAACAAAGCGTCCAATTGCCATTCATTGGCTTCAATCAGGACATAGTCGGACTTTAACTGCCGGGCTTTTTTACGAAAATAGAAACCCAGACCAATGCAAACGATAATGGATGTAATTAGATAAGGCAGGGCAATGGTTAATTCTACTTCCCGCCCTCCATTCAAAATATCAATAATGGAAGTGGTAAACGAGTAGAGGCATAAAAAGATGATAATCAGGGACTGAACGGAAATATATAGGGGTTCAAACTGGGAGCGGCCAAAAGGCAGATTATCGTCATCGGGCTTGCGGATAAAGTTGGTAACAAACAGCGAAACCCCGGACATACTAATACCAACGAGCGAAAAGAGTGCATCAAAAATGATGGATTTGGAATCGCCCATAATACCAATCGCGACCGCCCAAATGGTTAATAGGGAACCAATGGCGATAGAAAGTTTAATTAACTTTCGTGCTTTACGTTTTTTGCGGCGGGGGTTCATGCAGATGGACAAATAACCTAAGTAATAAACCAGATCAAAGGCGAAGAAGTTGGGTTGTTCTGAAATATTTATAAATACTTAATACGGAAGTGAAACCATCCCTACGAATGGGTAATCGATGGAAAAGTATCAGTTTTTGTTAAATTAAAGACGACCGCGTAGAAATCGGTTTTAGAAAAGTGCAGTTTTTGAATTATTAACAGCAGATTCTACGGGGTAAGGTTGGATAGAACCTATGATTTACGCACATTTGCTTTTCTCTGAACAGGCATTTATATCCATAAACATGCAACGTCGTAACTTTTTGAAACAATCCGGTCTTCTTGCTGCCGGTGCTTTAACTCTTCAGCAGTCCAACCTCTGGGCTGCCCCCGCAAAAACCATCAGTCCATTCGGCGTTCAGCTATACAGTGCTCGTGACGTACTTCCCAAAGACCCTAAGGGTATTATGACCCAGTTGGCTCAATTTGGCTATAAGCAATTTGAAAGTTACAGCGGTCCTAAAGGTTTCTTATGGGGTATGGAACCCAAGGAAATCAAAACGTTCCTCGGTGATTTAGGTGTAAAGATGGTATCTACGCACTTTGATTTCCGCAAAGCCGCCGGTAGTCCCGATCAACTGAAAAAAGACATCGAAATGGCGAAAGGTGCGGGTTTGAGCTACCTGCTGTGTCCTTACATCGGTGCTCAGAAGAGCTGGGATGACTGGAAAAAGATCGCCGATGATTTTAATAAAGTTGGTGAAGAAGTAAAGAAAAGCGGTTTGAAGTTTGGTTACCACAACCACGATTATTCGTTCAAGCCCCTGGATGGTAAATTACCTCAGGATTTCTTACTCGCTAATACCGATCCTAAAAACGTAATGTTCGAGCTGGATCTTTGCTGGATTGACGTGGCTGGCGTAAACACCACCGAACACCTCAAGAAATACGGCAAACGCTACGAACTCTGCCACATCAAAGATTACACCGTGAAAGGTGGTAAACCCGTACAAAACGACATTGGCGAAGGTTCGGTAGATTTTAAGAAAACGCTTCGCAGTGTTCTTGATAACAGCAGCATAAAATATTTCCTCGTTGAGCAGGAAGAATACCCCGGCTCACCCATGGACAGCTTGAAAAAAGACGCTGAGTATATGAAAAAACTTAGTGTTTAGAATTTAGATAGTTTTAGGAAAGGGATAGCGAAAGCTGTCCCTTTACTGTATAAAACCAGGTGTAGTAAGGCAAAATAGGGTAGAGAAGAGCGAAAGTTCAAGTCACCAGAGGGTATAGCTATACTATTAAGAACTATATACTTTGCAAAGTGTCTAAGCCTTTACAGATATAAAAGTTTCTACCTCAGCTTGATCGCCGTCGTGGTATTTTTTCCCGTGAACGGTAAAGTCAGCCTGATAAGCACGTTTTAAATTCAGATCTTCGTTTCCCCATATTTCCAACCAGGTATTGAAAACGGCTTCGGGCATTTTTCCTTTGGAAACGAATTGCTCATACACGGAAGTTTCTATAGTTAACCCGGTAAATCCTTGTGGGATGTTTTCCAGAGAACTTACGACTAACCCAATAATGGTGGTATAAGGGCCAGTGAAGTCCGTTTCATAATCAGTGTAAACAGCATAGATGTCATCGCTAATTTTGGCGGGAATTTGCTTTTGAATGTCTTCACCCCAAAATCTGCCCCATAAGGCTTCAATGTCTTTAGCAGATTGTCCGTTTTCATTGGTTGTTCTCGTTGATATCCCGATTACATAAAATCTCTGAATGGTTTGATGGTTCATTGTTAAAGTATTTGATTGTTTCTGAATGGCGAACGGCATTGCATCAATGGAAGAAGAATTCCAGGTACAAGAGTTTCTCTTTATAGCTCTACCGTGATCGCATGGTAAACCTAGAATGCTTGGGTGACAGCCCTATGTCAGCAGTAAGGGAGAATTTTTTTACAAGTATCAAAGTACGCTTTACCGCCGTTGTTGGTGTTTAGCGAAGCGTCACCAACAATAATTAGATAGTCTCGAAACAGTAGGTATAAAAAGGTATTTTTGCTCTTTACCGCCGTTACCGCCGTTGTTGGTGTTTAGCGAAGCGTCACCAACAACTAATCAGATAGTCTTGAAACAGTAGGTATAAAAAGGTATTTTTTCTCTTCCTCTTACCGCCGTTGGTGGTGTTTAGCGAAGCGTCACCAATAACTAATCAGATAGTCTCGAAACAGTGGGTATAAAAAAGCATTTTTTCTCTTCCTCTTACAGAATACCAAACCCTCTGCATCCAGTTATGCCCATTATCCCAATATCTACCTCCGCTTTTGCCGATACCAAACCCCATTACAAAATACTCGATGGCCTGCGGGGCGTGGCAGCAATTACGGTGGTGTGTTTTCACGTGTTTGAAGCTTTTGCTACCAGTCATATTGATCAGGGGATCAACCATGGCTACCTGGCGGTAGATTTTTTCTTCATACTTTCCGGATTTGTAGTAGGCTACGCGTACGATGATCGCTGGGAAACGATGAAGGTGCGTGATTTTCTCAAACGCCGAATTATTCGATTGCATCCGATGGTAATCATGGGAGCCATCATTGGGGGAATTATGTTTTACTTTCAGGTCTGCGACGTTTGGGATGTATCGAAAGTCAGTGTTGTTTCTTTAGTATTCGCGACCTTTATGAACGCCCTGTTAATCCCCGCTATTCCCGGTCAGGAAGTACGCGGGTTAGGTGAAATGTTCCCGCTCAATGGTCCCAGCTGGTCTCTGTTCTTTGAATACATCGGAACCATTCTATATGCCTTATTCATTCACAAATTGTCTACCAAAGCACTTGTCGGATTAGTTATCATCGCTGGCATTGGATTGGGTACCTTTGCCATAACAGGACCGTACGGCGACATTTGTGCCGGATTTTCACTAACTGAAATAGAATTCACGGCTGGTTCGTTACGCTTGTTGTTTTCCTTTTCGGCGGGCTTATTACTCTCCCGAATCTTCAAGCCTGCGAATGTAAAAGGAGCCTTCTGGGTTTGCAGTGTGTGTATAGTCGCCTTACTGGCAGTACCTCGCATCGGCGGAGCTGAACAGCTGTGGATGAATGGAATTTATGATACGATTTGCTGCGTACTAATCTTTCCTGTTCTGGTATATCTCGGAGCTTCTGACAAAAGTTCTAACCCCCTAACAGCTAAAGTGTGCCATTTCCTGGGAGATATTTCGTACCCTTTATACATGGTGCATTACCCCTTCATTTACTTGTATTACGCCTGGGTTAAGAATCATAAATACACCTTTCAGGAATCATTACCCGGAGCAGTCGCTCTCGTCATTGGCAGTATTTTACTAGCATATCTCTGTTTGAAGTTGTATGATATTCCAGTACGGAAGTATTTGACTCGACGGTTTATTATTCAGAAGTGAGTAACTGTTGCCTTCGCAAGTGTTAGTGTTTCGCAAAGCGTCACCAGGAGCTTATCATTAACATTCCATTCACTGTCATCCAGAGCGAAGTGAAGGAACTTGCTTGGAAAGCAGTTACTTGCCGACAATGAAGTGCATCCCATACCCAAATAATTTCTCTCAATGAATTCATGAGAATCGTAGGAATAGGTAAATCACCATTTACTTCATTCTGTTTCGTCCTTGGAGTGGATTAGTGCATTGTCCTTAATAACCATAAGCTGGACTTATTGCTCAGGGGTTATAAAAAGGGAAATGATAATTATTCAGGTATTGAAGTACCCGTAAAAAGTGCTTCCGTTCGGGTTCATCGAGGTTTGCCAGCAGATTAGGCTGAAGCTGACTGAGAGCAATGGATATTTCTTTAATGGTTTGATGTCCCTTTTCCGTCAGCGTTAACCGTTTGGAGCGTTTGTCACGTTCATCCGGGTTTTCTTCTATCAATCCCAGTTGAATCAGTCTTCGCAGAATGTCCATACCCGTAGTCAGTTCAATGGCGTGAGCCACGCAGACTTCTTTCTTCGTAGGATGATCCATTTCATTAATCAGGGACAAGAAAAGAAAATCATCGGGGCCGCTCATGCCTTGCTGAATCATCATCGACTTGGTGTAAAACTTCACGTATCGAATCAATCGACCCATGAAAAACCACGATAGGAAATCATCCCCTTCCCGAAAGGCATCGGATAGTCGCTTTCCAGATTTCATTACTGGCTCCGCCCCGGTTTCCTGAGTGGTCTTTCCTAAAGGGTCGGTGTGAGTAAGTAACCAGCTTCCAAACGCCCGAATATCGCCCTGAGGGTTTTCTTCAATGAATTGTTCCCATTCAGTCAAAATAGGCACGGCAGAGACTTTACTCATATTTGATATGTTTTCGTTGTTGTTTAATAACAAAATTACGATATCGTTGTTTTGTCTGGTATATGGTTCAGACTATGGAATGATAGATTAGCCATAGTCCGGCACTCTGATAATCCATAACCCATTCCCAGAAAATGGTAACGCCTCATCCCAAAGTTCTCATTTCAGGAGCCAGTATTGCTGGGCCAACGCTGGCTTACTGGCTTCAAAAGTACGGATTCGATGTAACAGTAGTAGAACGAGCTCTCACCCTGCGGCTTGGCGGCCAGAGTATTGATGTAAATGGTCCGGCCCGTAAAGTTGCCCGGCTGATGGGTATTGAAGAGCAGATACGAGCCGCTAATACCGGGGAAATGGGAACGCATTGGGTAGATAAAAACAATCAGATCAAAGCCAGTTTCCCTAAAGATGGAGCCAACAGCCTTACCCAGGAACTGGAAATCGTCAGAGGAGATCTGGTGCAGATCTTGTATGACCTGACGAAAGAAAACATGACCTATCACTTTGATGATCAGATTCAGGAGCTAAGCGAAGAAGCCAATCAGGTTCATGTGACGTTTGCCAGTGGTCGCCAGGAGTCCTATGATTTGGTAGTCGCGGCGGATGGCATCCGATCAAGCACCCGAAAACTCATGTTTGGCGATGAACCCGTTTTCAAGTACCTGGGTTTATGTACGGCTTACCTAACCATTGCCAAAGCCGAAACGGATACCCAGTGGGCTCGCTGGTATACTGCGGACGATTCACGAATGTTATTGTTAAGGCCTGACCGAGAGGGAACTACCCGAGCTTCCATCAATTTTCTGTTGTCAGAAGAAGAGTATCGGAAAGTTAATAAGCAGAACAAAAAAGAAATACTGCTCGCCCGGCTGGAAGGTGCCGGCTGGGAAGCCGAACGGCTGGCCAGAGAGGTAGAAAAAAGCGATGATATTTATCTGGACGGCGTAGGGCAAATCAAAGCACCTTGCTGGGCCAAGGGACGTTTCGCCATGATTGGGGACGCCGCTTACTGTCCCGCACCCATCTCCGGAAAAGGAACCACGCTGGCGTTCACCGGGGCGTATCTTCTGGCTGGAGAACTGGCGACGCACGATACGTATGAAGAAGCGTTTGCCAGCTACGAACGAATCATGCGACCCTACGTAGAATCAGTTCAGAAATTACCTCCCGGTGTGCCCCGCTTGGCGTATCCTAAAACGGCACTCGGCGTATCCATTGTGAATGCGGTAGTAGGGATTATGGCCAGTGAACCCGTTCAGAAAATCGCCAGTGTACTCGGCAGCTCTGAAGAGGAGAAGGAAGAGCTACAGGACGGCACGCCATTACCTGAGTATCACGTTGAAAATAAACGGTGAATTCGCCCAGCCCTGCGGGTGGGTAGTGAACCGTGACCAGCAGGGGCAAAAAAATTTCTATCCACCCCTCCTGTCATCCAGAGCGGAGCGAGGGACCTTATTTGTGGCTCAGCTAACTTTCCAGTTAGGGAGTGACGTTCTAAACAAGGTTTCTCCCTGCGGCGAGATGATAGAGGGGAATAGATGCTTCGTCGCTTTAGTGGCCTGCTTTCACTACTGAACGTTTGACAGCATCCGGCTTTTGAGCCAGGTAGCGGTGCAGTTCACAACCTGCTAACAGGAAAGCCCCCACGCCAAAATTGGTAGTAGAGTTAGCATCAACAATTTGGCCGGGGATGGCTTTTTCTCCAATGGGTTGTACATAACCAATTTTACCGTCTGGTTGTAAAGCTACTGTTGAAAGGTATTTCCAACCCTTCAGAGCGGCTGGTACATACGTCTTTTTAGGTAAGTAACCGTTATTAATTCCCCAGAGCATTCCGTAGGTAAAGAAAGCCGTTCCGCTGGTTTCAGGACCGGGGGCGTGCTCGGGATCCAGCATACTTCGGGTCCAGTATCCTTCTTTTTGCTGGGATTTCAG
>CAJYHS010000068.1 GCA_913774715.1 uncultured Siphonobacter sp.
CAGCGTAGGAAACCAGAGGTAAGGCCGCGGCAGTAGCCGTCAGTTTTTGTAGAAAGTCACGACGTGAATTCATAGAATAAGTTGGGTTTGAGGTAGAAAAAGCAACACAGGTGTTTGCCCTGGTTTCAAAGTTGCTGATTTCTTCCTGATAACTTCTATGAATAGGCCGAAAATCCTATTCCAGGCAAGGAGAGATTGCCATTGAAAATAGAAAACGTAAAGGATGAATTATTCCAAGTAATACCATACAGAAAGTAACTGAGAAAGCTATATGGAAACGTTATGACTTCGAATCAGAAGGCCTGTTAAGCTGAAAAAGGAAAGTATCGGCGGGTGCCCAGATATAGTCCTCTGAACAACGATACCCCCTTAGCCATAACTCACCGTTTATCTTCCTTAAGTAAAGACCCTTGGGAAACGTATGATCTGCTGAAAGGGGCTCCGAAAAAATGACGATAGAGCCGGGCGGATTCTGGTTTTTTACTTCAGTAGCTTCGGTTCCTTGTTCCTGATCATCATAGTAGAATCTGCTGTAAAAGGCCGTTTCCAAAGGGCATGGCATCAAACCAATCCGGCTGGCCTGCTGGCGAATTTGATCCAAGGTTCCTCCCTGTTTCAGTCCCAGAGTTCCAACGGTAATTTCAGCTACTGACAGAGATTGCTTCACAGTGGACATAGCAAAGTCCGGACTGAACAGAAGTATTTCGGCAAACGCATTAAGCTGAATAGTGGAGCTTTTCAATCGATCCAGTAGTTGCTCTTTAGATAAGCCTCCGTAGTGTATTTCTTTGATTAGCATCAATTGGAAGTATCGTTCAAGAGGATTGTTTCTGAGAGAACTATCGCAGATACTTCAACGTCAAAATATTGGCAACGGAGGAAAGAGCCATCGCCGCACTATACGCTACCAGCGTTGAGGTATGAGGTAATAATAATCCTACGGCATAAAGAAAAGTGGCATAACCCATACCGGAATTAACCATACCCCGCAAAATACGGGCACATTGGGCGGGGCCTTGCTGGATGTGGGTGAAAACGGCGAGGCAAGTGGTCATGATGGGAAACGGCGTTAATAAGCCAGACCAGACCGGTCCCGTCCAGGAGGCCACTTGCGTAATGAGGGCTACAAAAGTCGTCGCAACGATCATCCGTAAAGGAAGATCAAAACGGGGTGGGGCTGCCAGATGAGGCGGAACTTCAGGTCGGGGGAATAGCTTGTAAACCAGTAATATGAAAAGTAGTAAAGCGATGAAAAGCCCATGAATACTTCCCGAATAAAACTGACCCACGTATAAGCTGCCGAAAATCATGGCGTAACACAGCATGAGTAAGGGGAACCAGTGCAGCCGGGGAGCCAGCTTCGCATATAACCACGCAAAAGCATAGGTCGAAAAGCAACCTACCAGTGAACCCATGGCAGACTGGGCTGCAAAATCCTTACTTTGTTCAAGAGCCAGAAAAATAGAAATCGGCCCTGCCACCCAGGGAAAGCCACCGAGCCAGCCGCCAATAACGTTCCCCCACCGCCGGGCCGCCAGTGTAACCCCGGCAATTAGAGTGGGCATTAAGATTAACTTAAGTAGAAGTGTATTCATCCGCCATGAGAAAGCCACGAAGGTAAGAAGTTCCTTCGTGGCTTTATTCGTATGACTCTCCAGAAAAATTATACCGCAACGGGAGCCTTAATGGCTGGCCAGGGGTCGTAGTTCTCCAGTTTGAAATCGTCGTAAGTGAAGGCAAATAAATCCTGAACATCGGGATTAATCTGCATCGTTGGTAAGGCCCGTGGCTCACGGCTCAGCTGTAATTCTACCTGCTCCAAATGATTAGAGTAAAGGTGAGTATCGCCGCCCGTCCAGACAAAATCACCCAGTTCCAGATTCGTTACCTGAGCAATCATCATCGTTAACAAAGCATAACTGGCAATGTTAAAGGGCACCCCCAGAAATACGTCCGCACTGCGTTGATATAACTGGCAGGAAAGTTTGTTGTCGGCTACATAAAACTGAAACAACGCGTGACAGGGTTGCAAAGCCATATCATCCAGATCGGCTGGATTCCAGGCAGAGACAATGATCCGGCGGGAGTCTGGTGATTTTTTCAGAAGGTTCACCGCCTGCGTAATCTGATCGATTACCCGGCCATCAGGAGCTTCCCAACTCCGCCATTGTTTCCCGTATACGGGTCCAAGGTTACCCTCTGCATCGGCCCATTCGTCCCAGATACTTACTTTGTTATCTTTCAGGTATTTGATATTGGTATCGCCTTGAAGAAACCAGAGTAACTCGTGAATAATGGATTTGGTATGTACCTTCTTTGTGGTTACTAAAGGGAAACCTTCGGCGAGATTAAACCGCATCTGGTAACCGAAAACGGAAATCGTGCCCGTGCCGGTACGGTCGGTTTTGCGAGTGCCGTGGTCAAGAATATGTTGGAGGAGATCCTGGTATTGTTTCATCGATACTTAAAGCTGAGCGTTCAATGAAAAAGCTGAACGCGGGCAAAGGTAAAGTTATTCAGCGAGACTATCGGCCTGAATTTCCTGCGGACTCAGTCCCTCGATGGAAACTGAATGCGTAATTTCCGCTGACTGGGCAAACTGAGCCGTAGCCGAGCAATATTTCTCCATCGAAAGTTTAATAGCTCGTTCGGCTTTTTCTTCAGTCACATTACCCTTGATGTCAAAATGCACATTGATTTTGCGAAACGGACTCATTTCTGTGCCTTCAATTTTTTCCCGTTCCCCTGAAACACTCACTTTGACATCATCAATTTGAAGCCGCTGTTTTTTCAGAATCAGGATTACGTCAATGGCCGAGCAACCACCCAAACCCATCAGCAGTAGCTCCATGGGACGAACGCCCGCATTTTTGCCACCAATGGCCTCGGCTGCATCAATAGAAACCTGGGCCTCGGATGAACCGGAAGCCTGAAAATGAAAAGCGTCATCGACGCGAACTAATTCAACTTTCATAATAGGTAGTAGTTTTTGAATGTAAGCTTCCCAAGCCCGAATTCGTTCCAAAGTGATTGAACTACTAAGCTAAGGCTAGAAATGTTTGATCAGAGGTCTAATGACTACCATTTGAGGATATAACTGTATTAAACCGGGCACTCCGTACTCCCTCGTCTCTTGGCACGTTTCGGTGATTTTAAAGACTTCCCTTTAGGATAGGTATACTCCCTGGGTTGTCGGGGAACGGGCTCGGGTTTCGGTGGTTCGGGGATGGACTGAAAGTCGAAGTAACTTTGAAACTCGTTGGGTTTTCCGGCATCGGCTTTGATGGGAAAGACGGGCTGCCCGGCGTACTCGTACGTTTCGTATTTATAGTCAAATAGATAGACTGTAATATATCCGTCTTTACTGTATTTTCGGGCTATAGCGTCCGGGGAAATGAAAGACTCCGCCCGTAAATATTTACCACGTGTCCGCAATGAATCAGGAAATTCAGAGCGGTACAGTTTCGCCCGATTATAAAGGAAAGAAAAGTTAGTAGAATCGAGTTGTAAGGCGGCCGTAATGTAATAATGTGAATACTTTTTCTGCTTCGTTCCCGCGTATAAAACGCCAAGGTTATTAATGGCCGTTTTACTCAGATATCCATTGTAGTTTTCAATGGCTTTCTCTTTTTCATTCAGGATTTTATAGACATTTCCGACGTTATTACGGTAATAGCCCCCTGCGGTGTCAATGGAAATAGCCCGTTGAAAATCAGCTAGCGATTTTTTAAAGTAACCCTTGGCTTCATTATCTTTTTTCTCCTGCTCCAGTTGTAAACCGCGATAGGACATCGTAATACCCCGGTTGTTCAGTAACATAGGCTCACGGGAATTTTTCAGTAATAAACTATCGTAACGTACCAAAGCTTCAGGAATGCGGTCACTTTGTAAATCCGTGATTGCTACGCCATTATGAGCATTTAAATTCGTAGGGTCCAGTTTAATGGCTCGCCGGTAATCATCAGAAGCATCTCCAAATTGCTCAATATTCATCTGGAAATTACCCCGATTGGTTAGTAGACCAGCGTGGTTAGGCTCCCGTTTCAGTGCTTCATTTACATTACGGTGAGCCAACTGAAAATCACCAGCACCCCGATAAGCTTCACTCAAACCTGCATACACAGCGGTAGTGTTAGGCTTATTTTTTAAGGCATTTTCGAATTCGGGAATAGCCTGTCGATACCTTTTCAACCGAATCAGTGTGAAGCCCCGACAGATATAAAAATCAGCAAAATCGGGATTGTCCGGGTTAATGATGTGAACACTAGCCGTAAAATCTTTCCAGGCTTCGGCATACCTGCCCAGGCGATAAAAAGCCATGGCCCGGCCTAAGCGGGCGGGCATGTAAGTGGAGTCCAGCGATACAGCACGCTGGTACTGAGCCAGAGCCTGCTTATCCTGATGCTGACCGATGAGGATATTTCCAATGCCCGTAGCGGCTTCAGGAGAGGTAGGGCGAATGCGTAAGACACGATGAAAGGCTTCGCCGGCGAGGGTATAATCGCCCATTCGGTAATGGGTATAGGCCATGCCGAGGTGAGCCAGATAGCCTTCGCGACCGCCCGCATCCAGGTATTCCTGAAAGGCTTTGATGGCTTCGTCGGATTGTTTTAAGGCCAGATGGGCGTGCCCTAATCGCAATAAAACCTGTAAATCAGCTCCTTCCTGGCGGGCTTGCTGGAAATTCCGAACGGCTTCATCCCAGCGATTCTGAGTGGCCATTAACTGGCCCATAGCAATTCGCGACTGCGGATTTGTACTGACTGATTGTTCCAGGTAACGCTCAATGTGTGGATAGATGTCAGACTTGTCGGGAGCTGATTTCCAAAGAGCCAGAGCCTGATTGTAAAAGAGGACGTCTGAGTTTTCAGGGGTAGAAGGAGTGGTTCGAAAGTAACCCAAAGCTTCCGAATACTTTCCCATCTGACTGGCCGCAAGCCCTCGCTGTAACCCGGCATTTGGGAAGGGCAGCGACTTGGATAATAAGCGTTGAGCTTGTTCCGAATGACCCTGAGCTAATTCTACCAGAGCGAGGTTATACCTGAGGGTATCCCGGGCTTCTACCCTCATCGCTCCGTTAAGTAAGGGCCAGGCTCGGTCATAACGACCCCGTTTTGCCAGCTCAGCGGCCAGATTATTCATCTTACGCAACGAATCCGTCCGGGTTTGAGCCGTAACCAGATTAGTTACCAGGAAGAATATAAGCACCAGCCAACGCAGCATTCTTAGGAAGAAACGTTTTACCGTTTACAGTTCGCGGTTTACGGTTTTCAGTCGAGAGAAATCATATGCTGAGGATGTTGTTATCCCTCAATAGTAGAAAACCTCCTAACTGAAAACGGAAACTGTCAATTGAAAACTAATTACAAAACTAACGGATAATCAGGGTACTTGGTCTTGACTGGGGGGCGTTAATTCTTTTACAGGAGATAAGCCCATGTCAGCCCCGGATTTTAATAAAAAAGGATAAGCCGTTTCCCATTGGTTAATCAGCGTACCTTCCAGAATGGCTTCCCGAATGATATTTTTGAGAATGCCTACTTCTTTGGAAGGTTGCAGTCCAAAAACGTCCATAATCATCTCTCCGGTGATAATGGGTTGGAAATTGCGGAGCTGGTCCCGTTCTTCGACTTCCTTCATCAAGGCTTCTACCTTGTCGAAATTCGCCAGGTAACGTTTGACCCGATTGCCATCTTTGGAGGTAATATCTGCCCGACAAAGTTTCATCAGGTCATCAAGATCGTCTCCGGCCTCTACCATAACTCGCCGAAGAGCGGAGTCGGTAATGCCGTCTTTGGCTAAAGCAATGGGGCGTAAGTGTAAGCGAACGAGCTTCTTAACCTTCCGCATTTCTTCTCCCAGAGGTAATCGGAATTTACGGAAAATGGTAGGCACCATACGGGAACCCATTTCTTCGTGCCCGTGGAAAGTCCAGCCAATTTTAGGGTGAAAACGTTTCGTAGCGGGTTTGGCAATGTCATGGAGAATGGCTGCCCAGCGTAACCACAGATCGTTGCTGGTGCGGCAAACGTTATCCAGTACCTGAAGGGTATGGTAAAAATTATCCTTATGACCTTTTCCGTCAATTTGTTCTGCTCCTTTCAGGGCCACAAAGTCAGGGAAGATCAGGTCAAGTAAGCCCGAGATTTCAAGTAACTTAAAGCCGTAGGAGGGAACCGGCGTTCGAATGATTTTATTCAGCTCGTCCGTAATCCGTTCCTGTGAGATAATCTCGATCCGATCTTTCGTACGGACTAATCCATCGAAAGTATCCGGGTCAATATCAAAGTTTAACTGATTGGCAAACCGAATGGCCCGTAGCATCCGCAAAGGATCATCTGAAAAGGTGATGTCGGGATTCAGTGGCGTACGAATAATCTTCCGGCGTAAGTCTGCCTGTCCGTCGAATGGATCAATCAGGGTGCCGAAATCGGCTTTATTCAGGGAAATAGCTAAGGCATTGATTGTGAAATCCCGACGATTCTGGTCATCTTCCAGCGTTCCATCTTCCACAATAGGCTTGCGGGAATCCGAGCGATAGGATTCTTTTCTGGCTCCTACAAATTCTACTTCCCAGCCATCAAATTTGACCTGTGCAGTACCAAAATTTTTGAAAACGGCCAAAGAAACCTGTTTATCACCGGAATTCTTGGCTACGTGTTCAGCCAGCGTAATGCCGCTGCCTACACAAACAATATCAATATCCTTGGAAGGTCGATTCAGTAACAAATCCCGCACGTAACCGCCAATGACATAGGTTGGCAGATTCAATTGCTCGGCAGAACGAGCAATGAGTTGAAATACGGGATGGTTTTTAATTAATTCATTCATGGCAAAAAGCCGGATCGGTGATCATAGGATTCGCAAAAGATCTATGCAAGAATCCGATACTGTATTATTTACGGATAAATTCAAATTCACCTCCTACGCCAAGTCGGACGATACGGGAAGGTTTGCCGGAAGTCCAGCCTGCCGGAGCCGGGATGATTTCCTGAGCCGCCTGACGAATTTCGGGTGAAAGGTCTTCCAGCTTTTTCGGAAGGGGCTGACCCGAAACCGCAGCGATGGTAGAAATGATGGGCCGACCGAAACTCTGAACTAAATCAAGACAAGGTCCTGATTTAACGACGCGTATGGCAATGCTTCCATCGGGAGCAAGCACGTTTTCGGCTATGTTTTTTCCCCTGGGAAAAACGACGGTTAAAGGATCTTCGGCGTATTCGATCAGATCATAAGCCAGATCGGGCACTTTGACGACATAACGGTCTAAAATCGAAGTATCCCAAAGTAAGATGATGAGGCCCTGCTGTGCTGGAATCTGACAGGTAGTGCGAAGCAAATCCGCTACCTCCGGACGAGTAGCATCTCCACTCAATCCCCAGACAGTATCAGTAGGATGGAGGACGAGGCTTCCATTTCGCAAGGCCTGCACGGGTATTTTAACATTCATAATACAAAAGTAACCCGGCTTTTCAGTTTTCGGTTTTCAGTTCAGAGTTTTCAATTGGAAAACAGGCCATTCTGAACGGCTTAAACCTCAAAACAGGTAATGCATTTATAGAAAAGGGTTACTTCAGTACGGGTAATTGAACTTCCGCTAAAGTTCCTCCGCCGGGCCTTGGCCGGAGCATTAACTTTCCCTGATGAATAGTAATGATGCGGTGGGTGAGGGTTAGTCCGACCCCAAATCCTTCCCGATTTAAAACGTTAGATCCCCTTACCAGCGGCTGAAGGATTTTCTCTTCTTCACCCGGGGTTAGGCCAATGCCCCGATCTTCAATCAAAATCTTGGCCTGATGATCGTCAGCTAATTCCAGCGAAAACTGGATGGGCTGTCCGTCAGAATACTTAACCGCATTGTCCAGCAGATTGTAAAGGGCGGTTTTTAAGAGATACGTATTCCCTAAGATGCTCAAGGACTGATCCATCACGGTCTCGGAAATATTGACCGATAGCGTTTGTGTGGGGTATTGCTGGCCCAAGGAATCGGCGGCTTCCAGCACTAACTCTACTAAATCCAGCGTTTGCTTTTCCACTTTCGCCTCTACCTGATCAAGTCGGGCGAGCTGAAGTAACCCATTGGACAGAGCAGTTAACTTATCCAGCTCACGGGCGGCCTGACTGATTCCTTTTTTTAGTGTGGGAACGTCCGAATCATAGGTTAAAGACGTTTCCAGCCAGCCTTTAATGGTAGTTAAGGGGGTTCGTAATTCATGAGAAGCCTGCGAAATAAAGGCCCGCTGATTCTCAGACAGCATTTCCTGGCGATTGAGCAAGTCGTTAAAAGCCATCGCCAGCACGCCAACTTCGTCAGTGGTATTATCGGGCTTCAGTCGAAAGGAAAGAGAGCCATCTTTGGGCGAATGGAGTTGGTCAATAAGTTTGTTTAAAGGTTTTAGAGCCTGCCGGGAAAAGAAAAAACCTAATAAAC
>CAJYHS010000069.1 GCA_913774715.1 uncultured Siphonobacter sp.
GTTACCGGATCCTGAACGATAGTAAGAGCCCCTGCTTTCTTCATGGCGTTCAATCCATCCGTTCCATCTGCGTTTGCACCCGAAAGTAAAATACCGATGGCTGAAGTATATGGTTCCGCAGCCATCGGTATTTTACTTTCGGGTGCAAACGCAGATGGAACGGATGGATTGAACGCCATGAAGAAAGCAGGGGCTCTTACTATCGTTCAGGATCCGGTAACGGCTCAGACACCTTTTATGCCACACCATGCTTTGCAACACGTAAAGATTGATTTCGTCTTTTCAGTTGAAGAAATTGCTCAATTTCTGAATCGGCTTTAGTAACTGACATTCTGTAGGTTTTAGGAAGTATATTTCACTGATTTTAGAGAAGTTTTTGCATATTCGCTGCTTTCTATCGTACGAAACGCTTCCTGTCTTCAAATGAAATTTTTGAAAGTTGTTCCCTTTCTGGGAGCCTATCTGTTGGCCTTTCTCAGTCACGCTGCTAAAGTTGACACCGTTGATACCTACAGTGCATCAATGAAAAAGAATATCAAGGCAGTGGTAATTACTCCCGATTCGTACGCAACGGGTAAGACTTTTCCTGTTCTGTATTTGCTGCACGGGTATAGCGGTAACTATAGTGATTGGGCTAAAAAACACTTGACCATCAACGACCTGGCCGATCAGCATCAGATGATGATTGTGTGTGCAGATGGTAACTTTTCCAGCTGGTATTTTGATAGCCCAGTAGATCCGAGTTACAGGTATGAAACATATGTGTCTCATGAACTTCCTACCTGGATTGACAGTCACTACAGAACCATTAAAAGCCGGGAGGGACGTGGTATTGCGGGCTTAAGTATGGGTGGCCACGGAGCTTTATACCTGGCATTTAAACATCAGGATGTATTCGGAGCGGCGGGCAGTATGAGCGGTGGAGTAGATTTTCGCCCTTTTCCTAATAACTGGGATATTGCCAAACGGCTAGGCACGTATGCTCAGGCCCCGGAAAATTGGGAAAAATACACGGTTATCAATATGGTTCATTTGCTAACTCCTAATTCCCTGGCCTTACTAATTGATTGTGGAACGGAGGATTTCTTTTATCAGGTAAATGAAAATTTGCACGCTAAACTTCTGGAACGTAATATCGCTCATGACTACATTAGTCGGCCGGGTGCTCATAACTGGCCCTACTGGAATAAAGCATTAACCTATCAGGCTTTGTTTATGAAGCAGTATTTTGATAAGAAGAAATAACGAAAGTTAATCATAGAAAAAGGTCCTCGTCTAAGTTTAGACGAGGACCTTTTTCTATGATTGAAGACGGATCCATTAGTTATCAAATACCTTTTTGATTCGTTTGATATTCTTCAGACGAGCCTTTGCCTGACGCTTGAACTGTTTCTTTAACGTCTCCGCTTCAAGTGAAGGATCTGTATAGCTAACACGCTTAATGAGTAAATAACTGATGTAGTTATAAACGCCAAACAAGGCAACAAGGATTAATAAGCCCTCATTAGCCGTTACAGAGTTACGAATCAGTAGGAAGAAACAAGTCAGAAATAAGGTTAAACCACATAAAACACAGGTAGCCTGAAAATGCGAAAGGCCCTGAGCAATGAGAATATGGTGCGTGTGGTTTTTGTCAGGAGTAAAAGGGGATCGGCCATTCATAATTCGAACGATAAATACCCGCAGCGTATCGAAAATAGGAACGATCAATACTACAATGGCCAGAATAGGAGCGTCAAGGATCGCATTGGCTCCTGTATTTAAATGGATGAACTTAACGGCAAAAAGGGTCAGAACAAATCCTAAAATCAGAGAGCCCGTATCCCCCATGAATATTTTACTCGTTCGGGAGAAATTAAAACGAATAAATCCTAGTAATGAGCCCGATAAAGAAGCTGCCATAATGGCTAGAGCATTTTGACCATTTAATAAAAACCAGGAACCAAAGATCATACAGGCAATCAGACCAATTCCGCCAGCTAAACCATCAATGCCGTCAATCAGGTTAATAGCATTCGTTAAAGCAATGAAAATGAAGACGGTCAATAGTACGCTAAACAGATAGGGAATCTGGTGAATACCCAGAATTCCAAATAAGTCATTGATTCGCAAATCAGCACCAATAATAACGAGTGAAGAAGCAAAAATCTGGGCAAGCATTTTCTTCATCGGAGCAATCACGAGTATGTCATCCTTCACCCCTGTGAAAAATAGGATTACGATACCCGCAATAGCAAGGTGATGTAAGTGTGTTTCTCCTTCGGGTAACCAAAGAAAATACCCGATCATGGTTCCCGCGAAAATAGCAATTCCCCCCAACGTAGGTGTACGGTTGGAGTGTGCACTTCGGGCTTCGGGTTCTGCCATGAGATTGCGAAGCCGTGAGATATTGATAATGACAGGAATAGACTCGACCGTTAGCCAACACGCAGCAATAAGAGAGATAATGACCTGAACAAAAGATTCGTTTAGGAATTGACGTAAGGCTGTGATCATAAGAGTTGATTATTTGGTTCGATCAAGTAAGGTAGGCGGGGAGCTACGATTACTATATATAAAGACTTCACCAACAATACTATATCAGGTTCATTACTGATATTCAAAACTACAAATCAAACTTTACTTTCCCCGGATTTATGTGTAAAGTCTTCTACTTAATTAGATAATAGTTATTATCAGATAACAAAACAGATATTTAGTCACTAAAAATGTACCGTGTCTGTGCTTAGGTACTCTGTAACTATTACTCAACAATTCGAGTACGAATTTTTGCGGCGGGATTTCCCCGATAAATCCCATAGGCTTCTAGATCACTGGTTGCCACCGAACCCACAACTAGCATCGCGTGGGAATAACAGGTAACGCCAGGACACACAATGGACTTTGCTCCAATCCAGACGCCGTCTTCAAGGGTAATGGAAGCTTTCATTAAATCAAATCGGGTTGACTTATAATTATGATTGCCACACAAAAGCATGGCCCCCTGCGAAAGACAGGAATTAGAACCAATTCGAACCTGAACCAGATTGTCAATCCAAACTTCTTCGCCAATCCAGACGTAATTACCAATTTCGAGTAACCAGGGAAATTTGATGTTTACATTGGGTTTAATCATTACTCCGTTACCTACTTTCGCTCCGAACTTACGAAGTATCCAGATTTTGAGCCCTACAGGAATCGGTAATTTGGTGTAGAAAAACAAGATATTGACTATGAACCAAATCCGATTTCTCCAGCTTTTAGACGAGAATTGCGGCTGGTGCTGGTAATTGGACAGGTCAACGCTTTTCAAGGACATCTTTTCCATATTCGGTTAAAAAGAATTTGGCAATAGCTTCTTTCGAAACACCTGACCGATGGTATACTTCAAATATCTTGGCATCCACCAGAAAACGATACCAGAAGCCTTGGAGAAAATGCCACACAAGCCCGCGTTTCCCATCCAGAAAGCCCATTTTGATGAAATAGCGAAATAGAAAATAAAGAAAGGGTCTGGTAAATAATGGTAAGCTAGCGTATTTGATTTTCAGGTAACGTTTCCGCTGCTCCTGAGTCCCGAAGAAGCGGGGAGTTACGATTTCTACATCGCCAAAATCATACTTAACGTTAAGTAAGTCAATAGCTTCGCGGATGGCATAAAGATTATGCTTTTGCGTCCACCAGGTTAGATTATTCAGATTATGATCGACTAAATCATGGTTCATGCGAAGCATTTCTCCCTCTGAGATCTTGATGTGTTCGTCCATCCACAACTCTTCACAATGGCCTTTTCCACTTCTCCAGATTCGAAGTAGCCAGGTGGGGTAATACCCTCCGTAGCGAATCCACTGATCCATAAACATTACTCGACGTTTGATGTAGAAACCCGACACCTGGGGATCCACACTGGGCAGAGTACTGGCAATTTCACTGGCTAATTCGGGCAGCAGGTATTCGTCAGCATCCATTCGCATTAACCATTGGGTTGGGAAGGGACAGTTTTGAATACCGAAGTTAAATTGAGTAGCATAATTAACCCATGGATTTTGAGCTACCTGAGCTCCCAAAGCTTCTGCAAGCTCAACCGTTCGATCCGTTGAGCCGGAATCGACTATGAAAATTTTGTCTGTAACGGGAAGTAAACTTTTCAGACACCGTTCAATGTGTTTTTCTTCATTGAAGGTTAACAATATTACCGTTAAGTCCGCAAAGGAAGGGGTCATTGTTCCAATCAAATAAGGGTAATATTAACGAATTAAATCTTCAAAAGCTCGGTACAACTTAGTCGCAACTTTGTTAATGTCGGCAACATCCCTGGCAAAAGCCTGACCTTTGGCTGCTAGTTCTTTTCGGTAAGTAGTATCACTAATAACCCGGCGTAATCCTCTTTCCACATCTTCAGTCGTATGGGTTACCAGTTCTGCCGCGTGATTCTGTTTGAGCAAATGACCAAAACCGATACGGTCAGTAGTTAATACAGCCGTTCCGCAAACCATTGCCTCAAGGGCCGCCAAAGAGAAGCTTTCCGAATAAGTAGGAAGAGCAAAAACATCGGCATCGACAATTGCCTTTAGTTTTTCCTGACCCGTTAACATTCCGGTAAGAATGATTTGCTCAGACAAATTATTTTTCTGAATAAAATCAGTTACATAAGATAAGTAACCATCATCCGGACCCGTAATGAACAGGCGGGCATTAGGATAATCTTTTAGCAGATTCAGGAAAGCTGGGAGTAGTAAATTGAGTCCTTTTTTAACATTAATCCGACTTAAAAATAGAATAACAGGCGTATCAGCATTCAGCGAATATTGCTGGCGAAATTGACCTTTTTCGGGAAGCTGATCGTAATCGGATAACAGCATCCCATTATTAATCGTGACTACGTTAGGGTGGGGATGACCCAGGTAACGAACCAGATCTTCTTCTTCGTCGGGGTTATGTACCTGAATCAGATCACATTTTTCGACGTACTTTCGTTGGAAAAGGGCAGAAATAAGTTGTTTTTTCCAACCTGATTTCTTCATGGCCCAACGGTCTAGTGTGCCGTGAACGGTGAAAACTTTTTTTGCTTTCGACCGAGTCCAGAAGGGAACCCAGCCCGCAAAATGAAACGGTCCATGAATGTGAACAATATCATACTCGTGGGCATGTTTACGGTAATACTGCCACAATTCTGGCGAAAATTCTGGAATGAAACGAGCCAGCCAATGACGTTTGGTCGTAATCACCTGAGCACCTTCAGGAATAATGTATAAGCGTTCACCTTCAGAAAGGGGCGTCAGAATAGTTACTTCTGCTCCAAGCTTGATTTGAACGTTGGTATGATCGTAAATGACCTTTGAGGGCCCACCGATTTCCCAGGAATAACCACAAAGATTTAATATTTTCATGAACGAAGTTCAGTAGAGGACATAATTCGATGAAACCCCTGCCAGATTTCCTGAGCAACGGGTGTCGTATGAAAAGGAGCGATCAGATCTAGCGAATGCTTTCCCATCTGCGTACGCTCAGTTTCCGATAAATTGACAAACTTCTGTAATGCTACGGCTAGTTCCAGCATATTTTCAGGCCGGAAGGTATAGCCATTTTTCCCATCTTCCACCAAGTCATTCACACACCCACACTGGTTAGATACGATCACAGGTAAGCCACAAACCATAGCTTCGTTTACTACCAACCCCCAAGGTTCAAAATGACTGGGAAGAAGTAATGCATCCGCCAAGGCTAGGAAAGCAGGTACTTCATTCCAGGGGTGTCCGCCTAACCAGTGAATATCCTGATCTGATTTACCTTCTACGAGCGAACGTAAGGGGCCATTGCCAATGATCGTTAATCCCCAATTATGGGCTTTAGGTTCATGAGTCTTTAACCAGGAAAAAGCCTTTAGCAAAGTTGGAAGATTCTTTTCTTCTGCCAGTCGACCAACGAAAACGAAATTGTAAGTGGGTAGAAAATAATCAGCCTTTACATGATTCCGCTTGGAGTAGGCTGTCTGATAAACTTGGCTAACTACTCGATTGTTCAGAACGGCTGCGTGTTGACTGATGATTTGGGAAGGTCGTGCTCCCAGACTTTGCATGTATTGAGCCGAGGACGAACCGAAATTAATGAACCCGCTGAATTGACTGATAATGGTGCGTTTAAATTTTTCTTTCCAGCCATTCCGATTACCATCCTTTTCACTGGATTCATTACTAAGAACGAGCCTGATGCCACGAATTTGGCAATACAGAATAATTAACCAATAAACGGGATCGTAATATCCTGAGAGATTAATAATGTCCGGTTTAAAACGGATAATCTCTCGAAACAAACCTTTTGCTTTTTTTGAAAGAGATAAAGAGTTTAAAGAACCCTTATGAATGAGTTGATGGGGGTAGTCATGATCAATAAGACCACTTTTACCTAATTGCTTATACTTATCTTCAGACTCGGCCAACTGAACCACCAGTAACTCTGAATCAGCGGGACATTGTTGTGCTAATTCCGTAAAAAGTGCAGCTTTATAATGAGACCATAAGATATTGTGCACTATTAGTACTCTCATAACTTAAGCAACCGGAGTGAAAACCCGGGTGGTTTTAAGGGCGGCTTCTTTTAATCTGATCCGAATTAACTCTTTATCGTAATCCATAAAGCGGGCCATCATTAAGAAGGGAAACAGAAAAGTAGTATCAGAAGGTTGACCACCTGAAAAAACAGATACCGCAATTGGGATAAATATAAAACCAAGAAAAGCGGAAAATGGACTGATAATATCTTTGATACAACGATAACATTCCTTCACAATTTCGAAGACAGATCGTCCGAAAAAGTAGATACCGGCTATACCGTAATTGTACATTGACTCAAGGATAGGGAAATCCATATAAATAGCCTTATATCCATTTCCAAGAATCAAGGAAATAGGATTATAGAATAAAGCATTTTTAAACACATTGAAAGACATTACCCGTTGAATTGCCGAGTAATCAGCGATTTCTTCCGCATCTTCGCCTTGAACTGCTGTTTCAAAAACATCCAGAAACTTATTCCAGAATGTTTCCGAGATGGAAAGCAAAAGATTTAAAAAATCCGATCGTCTGGATAGTTTATAGAATACAAAAGATACTATGGCGATAGTAATTATTAAATTAACGGGTTTTAATAAACTTTTGCCAATACTTTTAATATTACTTAGTCGTAAATGAAAGAACATTAAAACTCCAATGGATAACAATACAGAAAGTAATGTAGCACGACTTTGAGTCAAGATAACAGTAACAATAGAAGCCAGTAAGTTGACGAAAGCAATGGCTTTAAATAATAAATTTTCTTTTGTCATGAACAAAAGAATTACGGAGCCAATTACGCCAGCAAAACCATTCCTTGAAAATACGTGTGGATTTCCTCCGTATTCATCATCAAAATAGATAGAAGCACGAGCTCCTAAAACATAATGAGGGTTCGTATACAGAGAATAAAAAAGACCTAAATTTCCAGCTAAAATGAATACAATAAATATGGGTAAGGCATGATCTTTGACCTCATCGGGAATACTCAGCAGCATGAACAGGAAAGCTCCCGTCATGGCATAATTAATTAACTCCCGGGCACCTCCCCCCCCTGTAGGATTAATGATAAAGAAATAGAATAAACAAACGCCAATCCATCCAAATACCGGCATGGAGATTTTATTATTCAAAGAATAATATTTCTGAAAAATGGTACTTGGAACCATGAGAAACAATCCTAAAACTAGACAGGCAGCTGTAAACACAGACGACTGGGGAGCTAGTTTTAGTCCATCTCTAAGGAAGAAAATAACGGGGTGCCCCATGGCGAAAATAGCGACACCAAGAGCCATCCGTTTATAATGAAAACCTTCAAATAGGCTTTTAAACATATTATTTACGCTTTAACCGATTGTTTAAATCCAATCCTGTATTTAAAATAAGCTAAATCTCCATTGAGTAAGAATAATGATAACTTTCTGAGTTTTATGATTTTTAAAAGAATACTTTCTGGAAAACTAGCTCGGACCTGTTTAGAATAATGGTTTTTAATTTTTTGGTGTTCGGAGAGTCCAACAGTAAAAATAGTTGAGCTTTTAGCTAATTCATGCTGGCGGAAACATCCCCAAAAATCATCTAATAACTTAAATTTAATGCCAGGTATGCTGCCCCATCGGGTGCAAATTTCATAGTCAAAAGCGAATTTGTAGTTTTCGTCAAAGTATCCGTGCTGAAGTAATAAATCACGCTTGAATATCATGCACTGATTGAAGACCTGCATGCCTTCATACACTTGTGCCTGATTCCAGAAAGGTATTTGCTTTTTGTGTTCAAAAACTAAGTCTTCACCATCGATCATTAATAAATGACCGAAGAAAACGTCTACATCCGGGTTCACTTTAATGCCTTTAGCAACGTTAATCAAGGCATTAGCAGCAAAAACATCATCTGAATTCTGAAAAGTAACCCATTCGCCAGTTGCTTTTCTGAAGCCAGAGTTAATGGCTGCCGTTTGGCCACCATCCTTTTCGCTAACCCAGTAATCAATGTACTTTTCGTATTTTTTAATTACGTCTACACTGTGATCCGTTGATCCTCCATCCATAATGATGAATTCCAGGTTAGGGTAATTCTGATTCAGAATACTTAAGATCGTTTTCTCTAAGAAATCAGCCTGATTATAAGAAGGGGTAATGACACTTATTTTTGGATAACGAGTATCTTTATTCAATAAGATTTTCTCATCAAACGTAGCTTGCGTGATGAATTTCTTTATATCGTCTTCTTTAAAAAATTTCATTGATTATGAAAGTACGTATTAAACGGTATAACCTGATTCTTGAAAAAATGGTCGCCAGAAATTGAGATTATACTTTTCCCAGGCGTGGCAACCGAATGGTAATGTGTGCTGAGTTAATTCGTAACAATGATCGGGAAACTGTTCAAATGAAAAAGCCAGAGCCTTGTTAGGATCGGGTAATTTCATGAAGGGCCGGAATACAAAAAGCCGGGTAGAATGCAAGGAAAACAGCATATCCTCGTTACCGGGCCATTGTCCATATATTGGTTTGTAAAGGTGAATTAATTTTAGGGATGCCTGTACGTTTCTTAAGGATAATCCCCCATTCAGCAAGGGTTTCTTTAAGTTAGTAATTGATTGGGCAGAACCATTAGGACTGATGTATGGAGCTCCCACATAGTCATACCCTTTTTTACACCATTGTTCTAACTCATCTTTAAATACAAAAGCATCTAACTGGTAAATTAAAATGTATTTGTATTTCTCAAAAGACTGGTAAAATTCAGGCTGAGTTAATAGTAAATTATATTCATCGATTCCTTCAAAATAAGCGTCATTAAACGATTTTATTTCGAAGTTTGAATGGAATGTTTTCAAATGAGAAACATCCAGCGATTGCGGCTTTACAACGATGATGGGGTAATGCCCTAACTTTCGAATGCATTGTTGTAATGAAATTCGCTCAAAACTACTCATTTCTGAACGATACACGGGAATCACTACGGCTACCAATTCCGAAGAAGGCATACTTTACTGCTGTTTTATTACTCAAAAAGATCACCTAGTAAAGGCAACCACCAATCTTTACTACTGAATTTATACCGTCCGCTAATCCATTCGTTTACTACGGAAGGAAGGCGTTTTAAACGGGAATCGGGTAATGTTGCCCGTACCTTGAAATGCTTCTGCCGTTGGTTTAACTGAGTCAGTTTTTCTGACGGAATATCCTGGCGTGCCTTCAATAATGCTTGTAACGATGCAAGATTATCCGCTCTTTCTTGTAAAGGATCCAGTTTCAGTCTCCGATCGCGATTGAAACGGTCATTCATGGTTACTTTTTCCTTTTTCTGACCAAATCCAACCTGTTGCGTAGAATGCTTTCGGTAAAGAAGTAATTCTTCATTAATGAACCCAATTTTCCCCTGTAAAGACAAAACGATAGCAATCCAGGCATCGTGAATAAGCTCTTTGTACGCTACTGGAAAAGGAGAAACGGTACTAAGAATTCGTCGGCGGAGGGCTAAAGTGGCCCCTGTAACGACGTACCCCCCAAAGAGAATTTCGTGGGCTTTGTTATTTTTCCAGCGTTCCTGAGCCGTTGCGTCGAATTCAATTTCCTGCCAGATGGTTTTTCCAACCGGATTCGAATCGTCATCAATAACCTGAGCATCTGTAAAAACGGCCTCCATTTCGGGATGATTCTGGAGGTAAGCCAATTGCTTTTCTACTTTTTGAGGGTGCCAGCGATCATCTTGATCACAGCAAAAAATAACATCCCCTGTACAGAGATGCAGGCATTTTTCAAAATTTTTGGTTGATCCTAAATTGCTCTGATTGACATAAATATGAACCGCAAAAGAAACCTGAGCAGCGAAGTGTTCCAGAATCTGAATGGTATCGTCTTTGGATCGGTCATCGCAAATGACTAATTCATCCACTGCATGTGACTGACTTCGGATACTTTCCAATTGTTCCATCAGGTAACGGGAACCATTGTAAGTACACATCGCCACAGAAATTTTCATAGGGAAAAAGCTACTAAATAAACCGCGAAGGTTTTGTTTAGGGTTGAACAAGTTAATGACCGCAAAGTTAGCCTATTCTAAGTGACTACGAAAGCCACTCCAGTGGAACTTACTTTGGTTGTGAATCTTTAAAAAGAAAATCAGGTTGATAATGATTAATTTTCTTTATTAATTTTTGAATCGATTCTGCCCAGTTTTGTCGGGTCAGACTAACCGGTTTCGGCGGATCAGGTAACCCATACGCAGGTGGGGTTTTACTGGTCTGAGAATATAACGGATGAGTCGTAATGATTGTTGAATATTTTCTGGAAGCTTCCCGGAAATAAGCTGGTATAGGTCGGTTGTTTACATAAGAAGGGTAACTACCATCCGTCTGAACCTCATGAAAATGAAAGCTAGCTGCGTTTTCACCGCTTCGTTCAAAGGCATTGCTAACATGAATGCCATAGGCTGGATTGCGGAGGGGGTAAATGCCCTCAAATAAAGCAGGAGCCATATCGAGCCAGAGCTGATCCGAGCCCTGTCCTTCACATAAGTTGTATCCGCCCCGGGTTTCCAGGTTCAGGCACCACCAATTTAAAAAATTGTCACTAACTGTTCCCGAACGAATCCCCCAAATTCCAGAAAAGTAAGTGCCGTAGTTAAGATAATGCTTACTATCGGGGAACTGGCGATCGGGGTGTGGCTGTAACCATTGCGAGAATAGTACTGCAGGTTGCGTATCCAGAGCGGTTACTAATTCTACCAGCGGACGAAGTAGTTGCGTTTCTGGTTCCAGAAATATCAGGTTATCGGACTTTAATAACTGTTTCGCCAGCAAAACCCGAGCTATATGCAATAACTCAGTTTGAGTATACCGTTGAGCTAACTCGCTGAGTTTTTCAATTTGCTGAAAAGGGATTACCTGAACATTAGCCGGAAGAGTAACGGACAGGGGAGTGTCGATCCAGCCTACGTACAATAGCGAATCGGGATGATAGTGAGCCAGTTGATCCGCAAGGATGCTTATGTGAGGTACATGCTTGGCCCAGCAGGCGGTAAAAAAATGCATAGCTTATACAATTCGTTTGGCCATAAAATCGCTCATCCGTCGACCCATCAGGTATTCCTGAATAGGTTGCCAAACTTCTTCAAAGGTTAACTCTGAGGCGGCTCCTTTACGTTTCCAGATGATACGGGCGTTAGTTCCATCGCCATAGCCTCCAGTATATAAATTGAAGTCTTCAAATGTTACTAATTTTCCCATTAACAGAAACCCATAGGTTCCCACTGCATTAGCTAAATGAGCGGGACCGCTGTCTACGCCTACGAAAAAACTAGCTCTTCGAATGACTTCAGCCGTTTCGAGAATACTTAACTGACCACATAGGTCACGAAACTGGGGTGATGAGTTGGTAATCTGACCTTTTAGGCCTACTTCCATGACAGGCCCAAATGCATTCAGAACATGTTCTGTTAGCTGGTTCCAGTGCCTGGATTGCCAGTCTTTAACAGGCTGATTCGAAAAGGTATGAAAGACGGCAAATTTTTCAGGTAATTTCAGAGCATCCACTCTTGATTGCACCTCATCAGGAATATGAAGGGTAGGAGCTTTGGAACGATCAGGTAAAGGTAAGCCCGCTGAAGCAGCGAAAATCTCCCCTAAACGACCGAAATGAAGGTAATTATGAATCGTTAAATCCCGTTGATCTGCAATAGGATTAACTAATCTTTTTTGCAAAGGAAAGTATACCCGGTTTGATAGATGCAGATTATAAAGCGTATCAAAAGGATTTTTTTCTGTTATTAGTATAGAGAAAAAGACGTTGGGTTCCTCAATGATATGATTAACCCGGGGGTTATAGGCAACCAGATCACGAAATGATTTTTTTACAATCCAGAAAATCTGAGCATCGGGATGGCGATCTCTAATGGTTTTCGAGAGGGGCTCACAGGCAACAATGTCTCCTAGGTGTTCAGCCATGAGGATACCTACTGTTGGTTTCCCCGTACGTAAACGAATCCATTTAATACGAAAAATGGTCTTCCAGAAAGCCCAATAGGTCAGGAAGATTTCGGAATATTTTCGGTATCGATGTTGCCAAAGGGCAATGAATTTCTCCATAACTAAATTCCTAAATAGATCATAGGTCAGGCATATGGATTCAACCAATGAGCCAATTTTTCGAAAGGCATGCGTAGAGCCTTCCGAACGCGTTTCAGGCGAATCACTTTAGCGGGCCGAACGTAAATGCAGGCGAAAGTGCGGTAATAATCGTTAAAGTTAGCTCCCAGACGTTCCGCATAATAATCGAACAAGGGACGCACGTCCGGGCGTTGTTCGAAATCAAAACGATTCTGGTACTTCGAAATCGAATCGCGTTGCGTTGGGGAGTAACCCGAAAAGTGGAAAAACTGTAAGGGCCATTCGTCGTTAATTAACCACTCACCGTCTTGCTGTGTGAAATGACGTTCGTGTAGGTTCCAGTAAGCTACATTATGACCGGGGTGACGATTGATATGAACTTCGTCGTAATAATGAGGAACGTAATTAATCCATTTCTGATCGGTAAACAGGCCATTGCAGATATCATTATAAGCCTGATAAGCCAGTTTCTCAGCCCACCAACGGATAAAACCCTGCGTTTGATCCGTTTTTCGCAGAGCAATAAAGCCCAGATTGAACGTACCTGTATTAAGCATGTCACATTCGTTCGGCGTACAGGTATCTTGGTAAGGACTTAAGGTGTGCGGAGTAACTACAATCTGATTTTTCTGTAATTGATCCAGTAAGTACGTTAACTGGGTAAATACAATAATATCAGGGTCGAAATAGATAAAATTCTGATAATCAGAATATTGATGGTAGAAGTGCTGGAAAAATAAGGGCTTAACGGCCGTATTTAATTCCGTAATGTCATAATTCTCCTGCATCCACTGCATGTTCGGAATGTGAATCCGATGCAGTTCCAGTAACTCGAAAGGAGGAATTTTATCCGCTTCAAATGCCACACCGTCCAAACGATCTACTAATCCGATCACGTAGTGAATATCAGGATTGGTAGCCGCTAATGATTCACCCAGGGTACGAGCCTGAGCGAGGTAGTTGATGGAGCAAATGGTGAAGGCGAGGGTTTTCAAAGGTTGATTAATTTAGTGCAAAAATCAGGAGCAGCTTCTTTCAATTGACTCGAGAAAAGCCTGCATGGCTCGTTCGTCCTGATGACGGGCAAATACTTTTTCCCGAGCCGTATGTCCCATTTTCTGACGTAATTCGGGATTCTTCAGTAATTGTGAAATATAACGACTCATGGCTGTCGAGTCGAGGTAATTGGCGACGAAACCCGCGTCGGTTTCTACGAAATCAGGAGCTCCGCCCGATTGGGCAAAACAGACAATGGGGCGAGCCAGCAAGGCTGCCTCCAACACTACCAATGGGTAGGGTTCTTCGCGTGAGGTTAATACAAAGACATCAAAAGCCGAAATGAAATCGAAAGGTCGGTCGGAATGAGGAATGAGATGAACCCGATCGCTTAATCCGAGTCTTCGTAAATCTTCCGAAATCATATGATACTCTACCTGATGTTCGTGCCCACCTACCCATACAAAATGGGTATCAGGTTCTGACTGACGAGCCAGCTGTACAAAAATATCAATACCTTTTCTCCAGTCGAACGTACCGACCGCTCCTACTAGTGGAGCTCCCTCGGGCAAGTCAAGCAATTTTCGAATCTGAACAACGGCTTCTGCTGAAGGTTGTAATTGCCAGGCTCCATCGGGTAACAGAGAAGGAAGAACAGAAATTTTGTCTGGGTCAATACCAAAGCGTTCAATATAAATCAGCCGTTGAGCTTCTGAACAGGCCCAATAAGAGTCTGAATAACGAAGAGTCTGATTAAAACTCGAAGGGTCAGTATACATAGCAATGCCCATAGGCATTTCATGAGCATACGTCACGATCGGACATTTGACGAGCAGACGAAGCTGATGCAATAACTCACCATTGGTAATGGTATTAGATACGATCAGATCGTAACCTTCGTTTTTGATTTCTTTTAAGATCTGCTCCTGAAAAGACTTGCGATTGAGCAGACGAGCTACTTTCTGACGATTACCCGTTTCACGATGATACCAGTGGTACACCGGAGCTACTTTCTCAAAATCCCTCAGCAACGAACCACCGTGGCGGAGCAATACTTTAAACTGATATTCGGGTACGTTCTTGAGTTGCTTGAGAAATCGAAGTAATAAAATCTGTGCACCTGCACGGTTGGCATCGTGACTGATGAACAGAATTTTTTTCATAATCGGGAATCGTTACGTTGAGAAATAAATAAATCAGGGGGCAAAAATAAGACTGTTTATGGAATGACCGCCCTTTTCCTGACATCAAAGCTGAGCCATCAGCGTTTCCCAACGAGAAACAATGGCTGAAACATCGAATTGCTGAGCACGTTTTTTACTAGCTTCGGGGTCTAACACTAGCTCGTTGTGCATCACTTTTTTCATGGAAAGGACTACGTCCCGTACATTCCATGAATTAGTTACTTCGCCCATACCTTCCATTACGAACTCAGCCACGCCACCGGAAGGGAAAGCCACTATGGGCTTACCTAGAGTCGCAGCTTCAATCATAACCAGCGGGAAAGGATCTTCGCGGGAAGTAAGCAGGAAGCCATTCGCCAACGAGAGATACGCGTAATAATCTTCCCGCTGAATGCCCATTACATCAACCCGAATGCCAGTATTATGTTTCAGTTTTTGCTGGGTATATTCTACTAAACCGTCATCGAGCAATTGGCCTAGCCAAATGATTCGAGCTTTAGTTCCTTTAAGCTCAGTAGCAAAGTCAGGGAGCAGATCAAAGCCTTTGCGATACGTAGATTGCCCTGACATGACCCAGACAAATTCATCTTTATTAATTTGTAATTCGTCTTTTAATGACTGAACACGAGTAGGGTTTACCTGAACTCTGGATTGGTCAATAAGCGAATGACATAATTCAATTCGTTGACCGCCTGCCTCCCTGATTCTCTGGCAAACAATCTCAGAACAACCGATAATCAAATTACTTTGAGTAATGATATTTCTGAAAACACTTGCTTTCAGAGCAAGATATTCCATTGGAAGCTCATGGAAATGGGTTACCACTTTTACCCCTAGTTGCTGAGCTAGTGGTAATAGAAAGGAGGGAACCAATGTATTCAAGTACCAGACATCAGCTTTAAATTCTTTGTGGATTTTTTTTAGATAGCTGATAATTGGATTTTCTCCGAATTTATTCTGAATCTTTTGAATGACAGAAAAATGACTTGGAGCCGTGAATTTTGGAATATCTGTCGGAATGTTATTTAATAATTCGCCTGGCTGAAGCGTACACAGTGCCATGTGAAAACGTTGCCGATCATATCGATTGAGCAAATAGCCAATCATCATTTCAGAACCAGTCCGTCCGGCGTATGGAGTAATAATCAGTATCTTAAGTATAGACATAATAGGCGGACTCAGACTATGTTTTCTTCCGGTTTGATTTTGTAAAATCCTGTTCGATTCAGAATAGTAGGCCAAAAATACCGTAAAAGCATTTGAAAGCGGCTGGAAAAACGCTTCTGGTTTTCCATGTCACTACATATAGGACGACGGTTGCGAATGTTTATAAAGGCTTTCCAGCCCGTAAAAACGGGTATAAGCAAAGCATAGTTTAGCATTACAACCAAGTAAGCTGCTACTCCATACTGTTTACGTAGCCAGAGCAGATTGGATACCTGCATCTGAACATTAAAGCGATTGACGTATGACACGTCTGTTCTGCGGAAAGGTGAATCACTGGTCAGATGCAGAAATCCCAAATCCTTGAAATAAAGGAGTTTTCCAGCTTTGCCTAGCCGATACGACCATTCGACGTCTTCTCCGTACATAAAGAAGCTTTCATCTAAAGGCCCCACTTTCTCGACTGCTTCACGACGCACCACCATAAATGCTCCGACCAGCCAGTCATGCTGACGGGGGTCTTGATAGGAGGTTTCAGGAATCATCCGTTCCACCCATTTCTGCAAACGAATAGGAACGATATAAAAGATGCGACGGAATTCAGCGAAGCTTTGAAAATAGGGCTGAGGTGTACCATCAGCGTATAATTGCATAGGAGCCGTTGCCGCAACATCCGGCTCCGCATCCATGCGTTCCACGCAGAGGTCTATCGCGGGCATATTCTGAAGGGTATCCGCATTCAATAGCAGATAATAACGACCTTTTGCCGCCGCAATCGCCCGATTATTAGCCCGGGCAAACCCGGCGTTATAACCCATGTCCAGCCATTGAACGTCGGGATGTTTTTGAAGAACCTCTGTTTTACTGTTGTCCTGTGATTCATTATCGACAACAATGATTTCGTAACTTACTTTTTTCGTCCAGTCTTTCACCGACTGAATCGCGTCATTGGTAAGTGCCGCACATTTATAGTTGATAATCAGAATCGAAACGTCGTACATATTTTCCAGAATTCCCAGATGAATAGCAGGATCTAGAGCTGTAAGAACAGCAACTCTAGATAGCTCTTTACTCCAGAATATACGTTTTTAAAAGCTTTTGAATCTCCTCTTTACTGTTGAACATCATAATATCAATGATGCTAAGCCAGGGTACAAATTCATTGTTGAACTGAACATATTCTACTTTCTCAGAGCGAATGAAATTCAATTGAATACCGTGTTCGGCGAAGAGTTCTTTACTATACAATTCCCTGCCTCCAATGGGATTGATATAGTGATTCGCTTTTTCCTGCAAGCAAATATCCAGAATGCGTTCCTGAGCTTTCAAATGTTGGTTATTATAGATTTGAGAGCTTTCGACAAGTGGTGTCGAAATAGAAATATATTCACAGATTGTCGTAATACTTTGGTAAATGTAAGTACTGATATTGCT
This sequence comes from uncultured Siphonobacter sp., assembly GCA_913774715.1. Taxonomy (GTDB): domain Bacteria; phylum Bacteroidota; class Bacteroidia; order Cytophagales; family Spirosomataceae; genus Siphonobacter. The sequence continues at coordinate 17,421 of CAJYHS010000069.1, forward strand.
TTCCTGCTGCAAAAAAATGGCTTCTACGAGCGGGAACACGGCAGCAAAATGAGGAGCTTTTTTATAAGTCTGCTGAATGGTTTTGAGCAGTTTATCCCGCCATTTTTGATCCGTGTCAATCGAAATTTCGTGAATTAATTTATTTTGACTGGCTTCTTTTAATGGCACCGTAAAGAGTTGGGCTTTGCCATTATTAAGAATTGAATTGCGATTGATCCAGCCTCGGTTGATAAAGGCGACATCGTCGTAAATTACAAACTTATCTACCGCATTCAGCAACTGAAAATATCCGATGTACGGAAACAGATAAGGCTGCATGATCGCTAAAGTCATAAACTCTTCTATTAAGTTGAAGTCAAAATTAAAAGCTGTTTAGAGTTTTGTGCATCATGGCATTAAAATTCTAAACAGCTTGTTGATGAAAGCATTGATAGGACTTTATTTCAGCTTTCTCAACCAGTAATCTTCTGCCGGAACAATCATTTTTGACCGTGTCGCAGCCGTCGTATCCGTTCCTAACCGAATATCACCAGGCTGAGGATTGATGACACTAGCAGCAAAAAATAGATAATCGGCTTCTTTGGGAATAGGTTGTAACCCACGCTCAAAGGGATTGATAGGAATGAGCTTGCGAGTCAGATTTTTACCAAAAAGTGGATATTCGTAATCATCATTAATATCAGCTAAAGCGACAGTAGCTTTTTCAGGGACCAGCTTTTCAAAATTTTCGTACGCGGGTTGTAAATCTTCCCGAGCGTAGGCCATTCGCTCAATGCGACCAGCTTTGAAAGCTGAAGGCTTGCCATTGTGAGCGACGGGTAAACACCGCTCATTCCACAAAACGGCTAACACAGCCGAAGAACAGGCTAGTAAAACGATAATAAATGAATAGGCCTTTAATAAACGGCTACCAGTAGACCAAAGACTTTGACGCTTTGTAAATAGTAAAGTCAGAAAAGGAACTGCGTAAATAGCCGTACTAATAAAATAACGGCCTTTGAAAGGATCGTAAGGAGCTGAATAGGAGAGGGCGGCTGCGTGCAAAAGCGTAGCTACTGCCAAAAACCATAAGGGTTTCGAACGGATAATACCAAACAGCACCAGGAATACCAGCGGCCAGATTAATAGAAACCCGAATGCACCCCAATAAGGTAACCCATTTGTGAAAATATAAGGTCGATTATATTCAAAAGGACGAATGGTAAAATCAGTCTCCTCTACCAAACGGGCATGGACCTTCTGTTCCAGCCAAATAAATGGAGCTTTAAACCAGGGATTAACTTCCTTTTCAATGGATGGAATATTCGTTAATCCATCCAGACTGATGAAATCAAAACCATAACGAAGGAAATTGCGAGTTCCCTGCTCATAAAGATTGGAGCTAAAAATGCCACCTGCACGCTCTACGGATTGGTGACGAGTAGCGGTTGGTGGGCCAATCGGGTGATTATATCGTTTCAGATTAGAAAGATAACCCGTAGGCAGGGTAAATAACAGAACGCCAACCAGGGCAGAGGTAACGAGATGTTTTAGCTTAGCTAATGACAATTTAACGTTGGGAACTTCAACGGCAAATACATACACGGCTACCAGAAACAGGGAAGGAAACTGTAAAACCAGGGTGATTTTATGACCCAAGCCAATACCAAACACGAGCCCAGCTAGATATAAATATCGACGGCGGTGAGTCTGATGATAAGAGAACAGAAAGTAGACCAGACAACTGACATATCCCATCAATACAATATCCGTATCCGTTGTAGTTGATTGCAGTAGTACGTTAGGTAATAATCCCATGGCTAAGCCACAGAATAGACTGGCGGTGAAGTTACGACTGATGGATTTTGCAATTCCATACGCGGCAAAGACAGCGACCCAGTAACTCAGGTAATTGATAAGTTTGAACGCATTTTCAACCTTACCCGTAATCAGATAACTATAAATCTGAATATTACAAACGCTCCGGGGATAAGTATCAATGTTCCAGTTAGTTCCGTAAAAAGGAGCCATGGTTCCTCTTTGGATAAAATACATAACCCGAACCAAGTGACCGGTCATACTGTCCCATTCGTTCGGAACGGTAAATAAAACCAGAGCCAGACTAAGAACCGATACCAGCAGTAAGGAGAGACTCATCAGCCCAAAGACTACTTTGAGGTACATACTCAGCTCTTTATACCACGCCCAGATATTCTGTAAGGAACTGCCAATCAGACTAATAATGGAAAAATCTTCATACTCCTTAATGAATATTTTAGTAAAGAGCAGATAAAAGATAAATGGAGGTATGAAAACGATACCTGCCCAAAAGCGGACATCATCGGTTTTATGCAGATAGGAAAGCAAAAAACCGGAGACGATGATACTACCGGCAAAAACAGTAAAAGCCGTAATAAGGACATCAACTAAAGACTTTCGGGACACTTGTGCAGCAACGCGAAAGCAGAAGCCCACAAACATCAGGAAGAGTATGCGGTAAAGCCAATCCCACATGACGGATACTTATAAGTTTTCGTTAACGATGCTGATAATTCGCTGCACATCTACATCCGCTAAATCGGGATATAAAGGCAAACAAAGGGCACGTAAAGCCATTGCTTCCGAAACCGGACAGGTTTGGTTAGCGTGCAAAAACGTTAACGTATTAAGTGAAGGATAAAAATAACGACGAGTGAAAATCTGTTGAGCTTCCAGAGCTTGCCGGGCCCGCAATAAGTCTGCTTCCGTATCAAAGAAAATGGGGTAGTACGCATGGTTCCACTCCACATTTTGCGGAATAACCGGTTTACGGATTTTGCTCCAATTCAGATGTTCGTCGTAAGCCGAAGTTACTCGGCGACGTCCGGCGATAATTTCTTCCACCCGAGGCAAATTACATAGACCCATAGCTGCATGAAATTCTGAGTTTTTAGCATTAATTCCAATGTCAAAATACTCGTCACCAACGTGGCCAAAACTACGGTATAATTTCAGCTGAGCCGAAATCTCCTGGTGGGGTGTCGTAATCATTCCTCCCTCAACCGTATGGAAAACTTTCGTAGCGTGGAAACTACAGGTAGAAATATCGCCAAAACTTAACAGCGATTTTCCATCGACCTTTACTCCGAATGTGTGAGCCGCATCGTAAATCACGTACAGACCGTGCTTCTTAGCAATAGCTTCAATGCGTTCTACCTGACAGGGAATACCATAGACGTGTGTTGCCAGGATAGCCTGCGTCTTAGGCGTAATGAGAGCCTCAATGCAATCGGGATCAATGCATAAATCCTCTTCTCTGATGTCGGCAAAAATGGGAGTTGCATTCTCCCAGGCAATAGCGTGAGAAGTGGCACAATATGAAAAAGGAGTGGTGATTACCTCTCCCGTAATCTTCAATGCTTTTAGAGCCATCTGCAATACGATGGTTCCGTTTGAGGTAAAGTGCAAAAACTCAACGTCGAGGTAATCTCGCAGTTTTTGCTCTAACTCTAATACCAGGGGCCCCTGATTAGTAAGGTGGGAGCGTTCCCAAATGCCGTCCAGATAGGCAGTATACTCTTCTTTAGGAGGAAGGTAAGACTTCGTTACAAATATTTTTTCACTCATACATTAACCTCCTCGGACTGCTCGATGGTAAAGGGGAAATAGGGGCGAACGGAACCTGGCCATTTGCCATACCACTCAACGCCGCCACGGTAATCATCGATTTCAAACATAACCGATTCCTGAAGGTGATATAACACCGTAGAGGCATCCTTAACGATCATCATGGTAATCGTGTACGTACCATCATTCAGGAAATTTCCAGGAAGATCGACTTCTCCGGTAATCAATCCGGGGTTGGCATCGATCTGGGGAGAAGCCAGGTTAAAAATCGTTTCACCTGTCATTGAGTTAAAGTGCATACTCAGATTGAGCTTTGCATTTTTAACGAAATTCCAGAACTCAAACCGAAGTTTAACGGGAGTCCGAACATCGATACGAGTTTGACCTACCTCAAACTGAGGAATCAATTCGATTTTACGAATGCGAACCTGATCGTTACCCGGAGCCTGTTCAGGAGTAAGCCACTCTCGAATCAGACTAGTCTGATTAATTTTGGACATATAGTCCGTAATGATCTGACCTGTTTCACCCACGGCTACCATTTGACCACGGTTCATAAAAACCGCTCGATTGCAAAGGCTTTGAACAGCCGTTAGGTTGTGACTTACGAAAAGAATGGTACGACCGCTGTCAGAAACATCCTTCATTTTTCCCAGACATTTCCGCTGGAATTCGGCGTCACCTACGGCTAATACCTCATCAATAATCAGGATTTCTGGCTCAAGGTGTGCTGCAATAGCAAAGCCTAGGCGAACAAACATTCCCGAAGAATAGCGTTTCACGGGGGTGTCAAGGAATTTCTCGATACCTGCAAAGGAAACAATCTCGTCAAAGTGCTGCTTGATTTCAGCTTGCTTCATGCCGAGAATGGCACCGTTAAGGAAGATATTCTCACGACCCGTAAGTTCCTGGTGAAAGCCCGTGCCTACTTCGAGTAAGCTGGCAATGCGACCGCGAACCGTTACGCGTCCAGTGGTGGGCTCGGTAATCCGGCTTAATACTTTAAGCATAGTGGACTTACCGGCTCCGTTATGACCAACAATACCAATTCGATCCCCCTGAGCGACATCAAAACTTACGTCTTTTAATGCCCAGAATTCTTCTTTTTCAGAATGGGTAGCTTCCTTGGGTTTAGACCCAAAGAGCGACTGAATTCCATTGATCAGCGATTCCTTGAGGCCCGAAGGACCTCCATGCTTTTTCTGATGATCAATGAAATATCGCTTACTTATATTTTCAACCTGGATGGCATTCATAACAGGAAAGGTTAAAGAACTTTAGTCAAATCCATTCAACCTATTTTGTATGGGTAGAAAAGTTTTGAAGATTAAATATAGTCAACAAAACTGTTTTCCCGTTTACGGAAAAAAGCAACGGATGTGAAAACAACAACTGAAATAATGATCACGCTAGGAATAAAACTTTCCCAACGAAATGGCGCATGACCACCCATTAAGGTCCAGCGAAACCCGTCAATAATACCTACGATGGGGTTCAGATTATAAATGGGATACCACGATTCGTTTTCAATGTTAATAGGAGAATAAGCGACAGGACACGCGTAAAATCCAAACTGAATAATGAATGGCGTCAACTGAGCAAAGTCGCGATATCTTACGTTCATTACCGACAATAACAAGCCAAACCCAAAGGCGGCTAAATAAGCCATTGCCAGGAAGATCGGAATAAAGAGTAATTGCCAAGAAGGTAAAAATCCCTGTTTAAAGAAATAGTACAGATACATGGGAATTACTAGAGCAAAACCCACTAAAAAGTCAACAAAGCCCACCATTACTGAGCTTGTAGGAAGAATAAGCCGGGGGAAATAAACCTTAGAAACTAGATTAGAATTCCCAACAATACTATGACTTACCTGAGAAAGGGAATTAGCAAAAAATTGCCAGATCAGTACACCTGCAAAGGTTGCTAATTTAGGCGGTACACCTTCTTCAAAGGGAAGTCCAGCTACTTTACCAAAAGCAAAAAACAGAATCGCTGAAGTTAAAACGGGCCGAACTACACTCCAAACTACGCCAAGGGCTGTTTGCTTGTATCGAACAGTGATGTCTCGTTTGGCGAGAATCCAGAATAATTCAGTTGATTTCCAAAACTCAGCCCAGTAATTCTTCTGCGACCTACCGTGTTCAATAATCGTTTCCTGGGTCATGAATCTTGTAATTTTTTCATCATATTTTGATAGGTAGTAATCAGGAACATCATCACAAAAGATAAAACGACTCCCAACGCAATCCCAATTTTAACGGCTTTCCACTTTGGGTAAGGAGTTACCGGAAGGGGATAGGTAGGTTCATCAATAATCGTTACCAAGGGACTTTCTCTGATCAAAGAAGTACGTAAGGCGTCAATGTTACGTAAGGCATCCATGTATAAGCCTTGCAGATAAGTGGTGTTCTGAGACATACGCTGCTCGTTAACCCGACCCGAAGGCATGATCATGTATTGACTGAAATCCTGAGCTTTTGCTAGTTTTCTTTCCTCTCCTGAAAGAATATTTAAAACGGAATCACGACGACCCGTGTGTAATTGTAATAATTCCAGCGTTTTCTGGCTACGCGTTTCCGTATAAAAACTGGTCATGGTTTTGAGCCAGGTCTCTACCATGATCTTTGAAAGAGTATCCGAATCCGTTTTAACTGTTAATTCCATAAAGCTAGACTTCCGATCCAGGTTCCCAATTTCTAAATCCTGAGAAGCATATTCACGAAACATATCCAGATACGACATTTGGGTAGTCGTATAGTACTTCAAAGCTGTATCAGGAAACGTAAACTCTTTACCTAAATATTCAGCATTCTTGGTTCGGCGTAAAGCTCCTGAACGGTCTTTGTAAAAGTTAACAAGCAGATCCGTTTTTCCGGCGATCGTAACCGGAGTAGTCATCACCCGATTACCAATTTTTTTCGAACGAAATAACTCTGTAAAGTTCGCTCCAGAAAAGATGTTTCCGTTAGAACCGCCGCCGCCGCTCATACCCAGAGCACTGGCAAAACTAGAAAGTTCTGAGGTTCCAGAACCCGTTTCAAGGTTAAAGACGATGGAAGCCTCGTATTGATCAGGTACTTCATTAACCTGATCATAAATCCACCCGCCAATGCCTCCAAGAATGACGCACAACACTAATAACCACCAATACTTTATAATTGTTAGAAAAAGTGTTTTTGCGTTCCTAACCAGCTTTCTGGGGTCAAATGGAGGTGCGGGCTCGATGACCGCAACTTCCCCATTTGGGGTTAATACCGGTTTTGTTGATTCCGTGATCATTAGTCTTTATAAATGAAGGTCTTAATCTTAATTGAATGTTCTGAGTAAGGCTACGATACCTACAATACCGCTAAGTGCACCGCCGATTTGAGCAATTGCTCCGATAACCTGTTGAGAAGTAATATCAGCTTGTGTTCTCTGTGGCACAATTACACGTGCTCCTGGTTTTACTTCAGGATAAGAGTTAAAGAACAAGAAATGTTTAGTCTTTTTGGCAAAACCATTCGCATAAACCACGTACGTACGTTTCTTCACACTTTTGGACGTAAATCCACCGGCTCTGGAAATGTATTCACCTACGCCTACCCCACGCGTAAACCGACTCGTAGTAGGAAGCTGCACTTCGCCTTCAATCTTAATAGTAGGATTGTATTTAGGAATGTTCAGTACATCGCCATCCTGAAGAATTAGGTCAATTTCCGAATGGGGTTTCTCAAGAATTTTCTTCAAATCAATGCCGATAGCTTCTTCTTTGTTTTCAGCTACATAATCAGCATTTAATGAAGAACGACGACTGTCATTACCAATTTGACCCAGTGTTCTCTGCTGTTGGTCAATCTCAATTTTAGTAAGCTTGGTCTTGCGAACCAAAGAAGCACCTTCTACGTAAGCATAGGCCGTTAATCCACCTGAACGTTTCACCAGATCAGAAATACGTTCGTCACGGTCAATAAGTCCGTAATCACCGGGCGTAAGTACCTGTCCTTCCACGCGAGCTTCCTGATTGTTTTCAAAGTTAGGGGAAGCCCGAACATAGACTACATCGAAAGGCTTAAGCTGGAATTTCGAAGCTTGTTCATTCAGACGCAGATCCTTGCTGATTCCCATGGTAAAGCTTTCTGAAAGCGTAGAGGTAATAAGCTTGGGATCATCGGAATCCAGACGTTTGGGGCGGATAATCTCGATGTGATTGGGAGAAGCTGCTGCACGAAGATTACCCGCGGCAATGATTAAGTCTTCAACAGTCATGCCTTCAAACCAGGGAAAGAATCCTTTTGAGGAATCGCCTTTCGCAAGATTTACTTCACCTAAAATACGCACCTGCATTCCTTCGCGGAGTTGGGTAACGCTTTCCACTTCCAGACGATCCAGGGCTTGTAAAGTAATGTTCGTGTCTTTTCCAGCCAGAATACGAGAAAGGTTCACCGGAATCAATTCCTCAGTAAGGTCGTCTTTCTGACGATACAGACCAGCACGGCCTAAAAATGCATCACGTTTGGGTCCTTCAGCCCGGTTAATCAGATCTTTTACCGTTGGGTTACGATCCAGAGGGTAGGAACCAGGTAAGTAAACCGCACCTGTGATTACCACCATGTTTTCTTCACGCTCAGGTACCTTGCCAATGCCTACACGATCACCATTTTTAATTTCAAAAGAGTAGACTTCGTCTTCTTTAACGTCAAGAAACTTGCGGCCATTGCTGGTAATACGTTGAATTACGATTGTATTCTTGTATGCATCTTCAATAAAACCACCAGCGTAGTCAATTAGGTTACCTAATTTTTCACCCGGAAGCAGCTCAAAGTAACCCGTTTTTTTAACACCGGAGGTTAATTCAATTCGGGTTCTGTATGGAGGAATTTGAATTACATCATCATCTTTCAAACTGATATCACTCATCCGCAGACCCTTCGTCAGGTACTTGTAAAGGTCAATGGTACGGACAACAGTATCCTGTCCAAATTTGTTTCGACGGATCAGATTGATGGTACGGAAAGAACCAGAAGCCGTTGGACCACCTGAGAAATACAGGGCGTTCATAACCGTCGCCAAGGAAGGAAGATTGTACGTGCCGGGATTAACAACCTCACCAATGAAGTTAATGCGAATCGTACGAATATTCCCAATGCGAACGTTCATGTCCATGCCGCGTCCGATGGGATAGATTTTGGAAAGCTTAGCACGTAAGCGAGATGTAGCCGCTTCGATGGATAAACCACTTACAAAAACGGGGCCTACCTGCTCAAGCTGAAGAACGCCTTCAGGAGTAACTGTCTTTTTGAAATCTACATCTTTGTATAAATCTCCATAGATATTAACAACAACCTCATCACCAGGGCCTAAGATATAACCCTTAGGCGTAGGGATGTTAGTAACAGGAGCAATATCGAGGCTTTTATTAGAGAAGATATCCGCACCAAAAATTTTGATTTTTTGTTCTTTCGTTCCGGGATCCTCTGTGTTAGCACGTAGTAAACGAACGGAATCCTCGCGGGCTTTAGCTCTGGCATCCTGAACCACCTGTCTCTGCTGAACGTTATCGCTCTGCATCGTAGGCGTTCCGGAAGGGCTATTCGTTGGAATACCCTGAGGATAAGTCGTTGGTAAATTAGTGGGGTAAGGAAGTTGAGGTACCTGAGCTCCGACCAGTTGGCCCAGAAGAACAAGTGCAATAAGGATGGTAGTTTTCAAGGGGGAGAAGGTGTAGGGACTTTTTAATTTTTTCAATACACAAGGCCGAAAGAAAGGCAACATTTCGATTCTTTTTTGGTGATAATTGATTTTTTCCCGGAAGGGCTGGTATATGAAACTCACTGACAAACTAAATAGTTTAAAAAGATGACAACGGGCGAAATTGACTTTAGAACACAAAGTAAAACACTAAATTCCTAATTTTTGATACCATCGGTATAATTAACATTTGCCTAAAATAGCTTTTTCGCTATGATAGAAATTGAACAAATCTTATTTTTGATGAACGAAAGGTTGGACGAAAAATTGAATAATGGCAGAACAAAAACTAACGGATTACACCGAAGATAGTATCCGCTCGCTCGACTGGAAGGAGCACATTCGTCTCAGACCTGGTATGTACATTGGTAAGCTTGGAGATGGTTCTTCGGCAGACGATGGAATTTATGTGCTAGTTAAAGAAGTAATTGATAACTGTATTGATGAACACGTAATGGGCTTTGGCAAGACGGTCGAGGTGAAAATTACGGAACATCGGGTTGAAGTACGTGATTATGGACGCGGAATCCCCCTGGGGAAGGTTGTTGATGTAGTATCTAAAATTAATACCGGTGGGAAGTACGATTCCGGGGCTTTCCAGAAATCTGTAGGATTAAATGGGGTAGGTACAAAAGCGGTTAACGCCCTATCCAGTTATTTTAGAGTTCAAGCGATACGGGACGGACAGGCGAAGTGGGCAGAGTTTTCGAAAGGTGAGCTCACGAAACAATCAAAAGGTACCATTGAAACTAAAGAACGGAATGGGACTCAGGTCATTTTTGAACCTGATAACACCGTTTTTAAGAACTACCACTTCATTCCGCAGTACCTCGAAAATCAGATCTGGAATTATGCGTATCTGAATGCGGGGCTAACCATTGCTTTTAACGGACAGAAGTATGTAGCTCAACGCGGCTTACTGGACTTGCTGGAACGTAAAACGGACGTTGAAAGCATTCGTTACCCAATTATTCACCTGAAAGGTGCAGACATTGAAATTGCTATGACTCATGGCAATCAATATGGAGAGGAATATTATTCGTTCGTGAATGGTCAGAACACCACTATGGGAGGTACTCACCTGGCGGCTTTCAAAGAAGCGGTGGTAAGAACGGCCCGGGAGTTCTTTAAAAAAGACTACGCACCCGAAGATATTCGTTCCAGTATCTCTGCTGCCGTTTCTATTCGGGTTCAGGAACCCGTGTTCGAATCCCAAACTAAAACGAAATTGGGTTCAACCAATATGTCTCCTGACCCTAGTTCGCCAACGGTCAGAGGGCATATTGTAGACTTTCTGAAAACGGAGCTTGATAACTTTCTGCATAAGAATCCAGCTGTGGCGGAAGCCATGAAAAAGCGGATTGAACAATCAGAGCGGGAGCGGAAAGAAATCGCAGGTATCAAAAAGCTGGCGAACGATCGGGCTCGTAAAGCCAGTGTGCACAACAAAAAGCTACGCGATTGCCGGATTCACCTGCCGGATGTCAAATCAGAAGATCGCCTGGAAACAACGCTATTTATTACGGAGGGTGATTCTGCTTCGGGTTCCATTACCAAATCGAGAAACGTGCAGACGCAGGCGGTGTTCAGTCTGAGGGGAAAACCTTTGAACTGTTTTGGACTGACCAAAAAGATCGTTTACGAAAATGAAGAATTTAACTTGCTTCAGCACGCTCTGGACATTGAAGCAGGACTGGAAACGCTTCGTTTCAACCGAATTGTAATTGCTACTGACGCTGATGTGGATGGCATGCACATTCGATTATTATTAATGACATTTTTCCTCCAGTTCTTTCCGGATATTGTCCGGAATGGACACCTTTATATTTTGGAAACTCCTCTGTTCCGAGTGCGGAACCCCAAAAAGCATGAGGATACCACGTATTGTTATTCAGAAGAGGAAAAGAAGAAGGCAGTAGCAAAGTTGAGCTCAGGAGGAAAGAAGGTCGAGGTAACCCGATTTAAAGGTCTAGGAGAAATTTCTCCCGAGGAGTTTGGTAAATTTATTGGCGAAGACATGCGACTGGAACCCGTAATTCTCCAAAAAGAATCGACAATTCCGAAGTTACTGAGTTATTACATGGGTAAAAATACTCCTGATCGTCAGCGATTCATCATTGATAATCTGGTGATTGAAAAAGATGAAGTAGAAGAAACCCTTGAAGTCGCTTAATGATTAAGTTTTTGAAACGCCTGATTCGTGAAAATGAATCAGGCGTTTTTCATTTAACTTCAAACATTCTTTATTTTAAGAAGTTTTATGAGGGATAGTTTAAAGATTGAAAGCTATTCCAAAAGAAAAGCGAAGGAATAGGTACGAGCACGAAACTGGTTTATTAGAAAAATACAGTTTAAGCAGTGTTTATTTTTATTCTGCTTGAATGTTCATCTAAAAAAGTGATAATAATTTTTTGATAGGGTGACTTTTTAGTACCCCGCTGGAAAGTGTTCCACTCTATCTTTGCGAAAACCAAATCCAATCTGTTATGGACAATGTACTAACCAGCCCCCAATTAATGGATCTCGAGACATTCAAGTCTGAGATGGATACCAAAGGTTGGGTAATTTTTCACGAGGTATTAGAAGATAGTTTTCGGGAAGAGCTCATCAAAGCTCAGGATATAGCTACTGAAGAATGTCGTCAGGTTCAGATTAAAAATGGGGTTGTAAACCGTACCGCCGGAACTTCACACCACCTGGTAGTATTTGAAGGGCCATTCATGAAGTTTGTAGAGGAAATGCCTTTGCATGACTATATGACGGTTTACTTTGATAATGGTCCTTACATTCTGAATTCCTTCGGTGGTGTAATGAACTTCAAGGCTGAGACGTCCTCTTATGTGGGTAATGTTCACCGGGATATTCGTACCTGGAGTGGTGATCTGCCTCTGATGCTCAATATGCTGGTAATGCTGGACGATTTCACGCCTGAAAATGGAGCGACCTGGTTCATGAGTGGTTCTCATAAATACGCTGAAAAGCCAACCGACGAACAATTCTTCGCCGTGGCAGAGCAGGCCGTTGCTAAAAAAGGAAGTATCGTTCTGTTCAACTCAAATGTATGGCACGCTGCGGGGACCAACCAGACCGACCAAATCCGTCGGGGGCTGACGCCCATGTTTACGAAGCCCTTTTTCAAGCCTCAGTTTGATTACTCCCGCTACTTTGGTTATGATCGCGTGGAAACGTTCTCACCCCTTGCTAAGCAACTTTTAGGCTTTAACTCCCGGGTTCCTGCCAACTTAGATGAGTGGTATCAGGTACCAGAAAAACGTCTGTATATTCCAGGTCAGGGTTAATATCGTTAACTTGCAAAGGAATTAGATAGATAATGGCATGGGCTCTGCCCGCTTATTATAGCTAAGAGCTTGTTGATGAATAACTTATTTTGAAATTATATACCCATCCCTTCCCGGCCTGAAAACCGGGAGGGGTTTATCATTTAAACAAATTCAACCAAGATTATGGATCAGACGCTTCAGGCTGAATATGACAACCTCAATAAAATCACTGCCGATTACGACGATTATGAATTTGACCGTCGTATGCGTCATTATATGATGCGGACGCTCGAACCGTTCATGCGGGAAGGGAAAGCACTGGAGATGGGTTGCATGTATGGCGAGTTCACGACGATTCTTTCCCAACGTTTCGAAGACCTGACGGTTGTAGATGCAGCAGAAGAATTCCTGAGTATCACTCGGGGTCGGGTTGGCGATAAAGTGAAGTTTATTAACGGCTTGTTCGAAACCTTTGAGTCTGACGAAAAGTACGATGCTATCTTCATTATGCACGTACTGGAACACCTTATTAATCCCGTTGAGATTATGGCACGGGTTAAAAACTTCCTGACACCTACGGGTCGCTTGTACTTAATTGTACCGAATGCTAATGCAGGCTCACGTCAGATTGCCGTTAAAATGGGTTTCTTGACGCACAATGCAGCCTTAACTCCTGCTGACGTAAAACACGGTCACCGCATTACCTATTCTTTAGATACGCTGGAAAAGGATGTACTGGAGGCAGGGCTAAGCGTAGTTCATCGCGGCGGTATTTTCTTCAAAGGACTGGCTAACTTTCAGTTAGATAAAGCTCTGGAAGCGGGCATCATTGACGATAAGTATATGGAAGGATGCTATCAGTTAGGGATGGTTTATCCAGACTTGTGCAGTAGTGTTTACGTTGTTGCAGAAAACAAAGCATGATTCAAGTAAGAGAAATCATTGAAGAAGATGTTCCGGTTATTAACCAATGGCGGAACGACCCGGAGGTGATGCAATACTTGACAAACCAGTTTCGGTACATTGGCCTGCAAGCCGACCGGAACTGGTTTGCTTATTATCAGCAGCACCGAAATGAAGCCGTACGGCTGGCTATTCTTGATGAAGGCTCATTTGTAGGAACGGTTCAGCTTACTCAGATTGACCGCATGAATCAGCAGGCGGAGTATAGCATTATGATTGGTGAAAAAAAGCATCAGTCTAAGGGCTTGGGTCGTCAGGCTACGCAGGCCATTCTGAAACATGGCTTTTTTGATTTAAACCTTCACCGCATATACCTGACCGTTTTACCTGATAATGAGCGGGCCATCCGCCTCTATGAGTCCATCGGGTTTCAACGGGAAGGCATTTATCGCAGGTCTCTTTTCAAAGACGGACAATTTGTCGATGTTATGGGAATGAGTCTTCTACGCGATGAGTATCAGGTGGACTGATACTCGTTATTTATTCATTATGAAGCCAAAGCTTAGCGTTTATTGCATTACTTATAACCACGGACCTTACATTGCCGAGGCTCTGGAGAGTTTTCTAGCCCAGAAAACTGATTTTGAATTTGAGATTGTAGTAGGCGACGATGCTTCCAAAGACAACACGCAGGAAGTATTGAAAGAATACCAGCAGCGTTATCCGGATAAAATTCGATTATTGCTGAATCAGGTGAATCGTGGAGCCATTTACAACTTCATTGATACCTATGATGCCTGTCAGGGTGAATACCTGGCTTTATGCGAAGGAGATGATTTCTGGATAGATCCAATCAAACTTCAAAAACAGGTTGATTTCATGGATCAGCACCCAGACTTTTCCATGTGCTTTCATAATGCTGAAGCTCGGTACCAGGATAATAGTGCTCCTTCGTATCTCATTAATGATCATACGCAAAAGAAAGTCGTCACGGTTGATGATTTGATCGGGAATAAAGAAACCTGGTTTATGGCTACGGCTAGTATCGTGTTGCGGAAAACCTTCTTACCGAAGCTACCCGTCTGGATGCCTCAGTCGAAAAGTGGAGATATTCCTTTGAATATTCTGATGACCCAGCGTGGTCCTGCGGGTTATATGGATGAAGTAATGTCGGTATATCGCAAACACGCAGGTGGTCAGAGCAATACGGATCATCGCTGGCAAGCCCATTTCCTCTTGAACCGGATTAACATGTACGAGCATCTGGATCGGGAAACCAACTATCAATTCACAGATCGTTTTAAGCGGACAATGGCTGAATTTTACTGGTTATTGCCCGACACAGTTGAGTTTGAAGAAAAATTCTGGGATCGGTTAAAGTATACCATGCGTGCAATGAAGTATGATCCCGAGAACTACAAAAGACCTTGGGGAACCTTACTAAAAGAGAAAATACTTACGCAAAAACAGCTTAATTTTACGCGTAAACTAAGAGGGCTGAAGTAACATACGGCCGCTTATCGAAATAAACTCCTCCCTGTTGTGACTTTAGATGAATTAAGAAATCAGATAGATTCGATTGATAATCAGCTGCTTACTCTGATGAACGCACGGATGAATGTAGTTCAGCAGGTGGGCGAACTCAAACGCTCTTCTCAAGCGTTGATCTATCGTCCAGAACGTGAAAAATCAATTGTAGATCGGTTAACGGACCAATCTGAAGGCTTGTTGGAAAAAGATGCGATCGAAGCAATTTTCCAGGAAATTTTTGCCGTTGCCCGTAACATCGAATTACCTGAACGGGTCGCTTATTTGGGACCAGAAGGTAGTTTTACACATCAGGCCGCTGAGTCTCGCTTTGGGGCCATGAGCGAATATGATGCCTTACCCACTATTCGTTCAGTTTTTGAATCGGTAGAGACAGGTAGAGCGAAATTTGGCGTCGTTCCGATCGAGAATAATCAGGAGGGGATGGTTTTCGAAACGGTTGATAATCTGAATGAAAAGGATATTCGCATTGGAGCTGAAATTGTAACTCCTATTCATTTTGCGTTTGTTACGAAGGCCGAAAAACTGAGCGAGATTCAACGGATTTATTCAAAAGATATTGGGTTCCGTCAGTGTAAACGTTTCCTGGATGATTACTTCGGAAGTTATGACGTTGAAATCATTCCTGTGGAATCCACTTCAAAAGCAGCCAAGCTAGCGGCGGAAGATCCCAATGCAGCCGCTATTTGTTCAGCCATTGCAGGTAAAATTTTCGGAGTTCCGGTTCTTTTCAATAATATTCAGGATTCGATTGTCAATCGTACACGTTTCCTGATCTTAGCTAAAGAATTTGACACCATGCCGTCAGGAAATGACAAGACAACGGTAATCGTTCAGTTTCCAGACTCTGATAAACCCGGAACGCTTTCACGCTGTCTGCGGGAGTTTGAATTATATGACGTTAACTTAACGAAGTTAGTCAGTCACCCCAGTCGGCAGGGCGATCGTTTTGGCTTCTGGTTTTTAATGGAGTTCGAAGGACACGTCAAAGATGACAAGGTCCAGAAGATTTTTCGGCAGTTGAAATCGGAAGTGAAGTGGCTTGGCAGTTACGTCAAACTCGTTGATTAAGTAATAAAAGAAAAGGCTCGCCATTAGCGAGCCTTTTCTTTTATTACTTAATGCGATTGTAGATATGCTAACGAATCCACTTTATCCTGTCCAATTTGCTGGATTAAAGGTTCAAGACTAGTATACTTGATTTGACCCCTTAGCCAGATGCCAAATTCCAGGGTAAGCTTTTCGCCGTAAATCTCCTGGTCAAAATCAAAAATATTTACTTCAATAGTACGTATGGTTCCCTCAACGGTCGGATTAGTGCCAATGCTTAACATGCCACCATACCAGTCATTCTTCCATTTGACGCGAACGGCATAAACGCCATCCGCAGGTACTAATTTATACGACTCAGGTAATTCCAGATTAGCGGTGGGATAACCTAGTTGTCTTCCTAATTGCCGACCTTTTACGACGGTACCACTCAACGTATACGACCTTCCCAGAAACGCTGCCGCCGTAGTGACGTCTCCTGAAAGAAGGGATTGACGAATTCGGGTAGAGCTCACAGCCAGATGCTCAACATCCTGACTCGGAATTTCTTCGACTTCAAAACCGTACTCGTGCGAGTGAGCCTGCAGGTAATCAAAACCACCTTCCCGGTTTCGTCCGAAGCGATGATCGTAACCAATTACCAGTCGCTTGGTACCAATGGTATCCAGTAGGATTTTCCGAATAAATTCGTCAGAAGTCAATAAGGAAAAATCGCGATTGAAAGGGATTACCAGCAAATGGTCGATACCGGAAGCCTGTAAATATTCAATCTTCTCGTCGAGCGTGTTGAGTAACTTCAAATCAGCACTATCTGCTGATACAACGATACGGGGATGGGGCCAGAAAGTAATAACAACTGACTCACCATTAGACTGACGGGCAGATTCTATTAATCGATTCAGAATTTTCTGATGCCCCAAGTGTACACCATCGAAAGTACCGCTGGTGACAACTGCATTCGGAAGTTTCTTAAATTCCTCTATACCATGATATACTTGCATAAACTCAAAGGGGTCTGATTCGGGGTTCGTAGAGTACGCTACCGGGACGGTGTTGTTCTACAAAATCTTCCAGAGAGACAGCGTCTGTTACCTTGAATTCGCCAATACGTGTTCTACGCAGGCTTTTCATGTACGCTCCCGACTGACAGAGTAGCCCGAAATCCCGAACTAAACTACGGATATAAGTACCTTTGGAACAGACAATCCGGAAATCCAGTTCAGGAAACCGGCTTTGATCCAGCTCAAAGGTAGTAATGGTAATTTGCTTGGGCTTAATTTCGGCTTCCTGACCACTCCGAGCCAATGCATAGGCTCGTACACCGTCTACTTTTACTGCAGAGAAAATAGGCGGGGTTTGCATGATTACTCCCGTTAATTCCGCCAGAGCTTTTTCAATGGCTTCAGGAGTAATATGCTCAACTGGATAGTCCCCATCAAAAGGCGTTTCCAGATCAACGGAAGGGGTGGTTTTTCCTAAAACCAGTGTTCCTGTGTATTCTTTTTCCGCCCCCTGATAGGTCTCAATTTGTTTGGTCATTTTACCCGTACAGCAAATAAGTAGCCCCGTAGCTAAAGGGTCCAGGGTGCCGGCGTGACCAATTTTTTTATATTTTGCTGCCCATTTCAGCTTCTTCACTACCGCAAAAGAAGTCCAGCCTAAGGGCTTGTCAATCAAAATGACTTCTCCGGGATCTCCCGCCGGGACGTTTTGTTCCTCACTCACTTTACTTTTGTTTAAACTACTTCCATATGAACACCACTCAATAATAAAGCGATGATGATGATACCCATGACGATTCGGTACCAGCCGAACATCTTGAACCCGTACTTGGTCAGGAAACTGATAAAGAAACGGATCGCGATCATGGCAACGATAAAAGCTACTACGTTACCAATTACAAACAATTGAATTTGTTCTCCAGTCAAGGTGTTGCCATCCATGAAATAATCCAGCAGTTTCTTCCCCGTAGCAGCAAACATGGTTGGCACCGCTAAAAAGAAAGAAAATTCTGCTGCTGCTTTGCGACTGATCCCCTGGCTCATACCACCTACGATAGAGGCTCCCGAACGGGAAACGCCCGGAATCATAGCGATACACTGGAACATGCCAATTTTAAAAGCGTTCCAGAGATTAATGTCTTCTTCTTCTGTAACAACCGGATTAGTGAACCACTTATCTACAAAAAGCAAAATAATACCTCCCACCAATAAAGAAATCGCTACGCCCATGGCACTCTCCAGTAAACTATCAATGATATCACTGAATAAAAGGCCAAAAACGGCAGCGGGTATAAAGGCGACCAGTAATTTGATATAAAAATTAAACGACCGGAAAAAACGCTTGAAGTATAAAACCACTACAGACAGGATTGCTCCCAACTGAATGGCAACGGTAAATAATTTAACGAAAGGATCGGAGGCAATTCCAGCAAAAGATGAATACAAAATCATGTGGCCAGTCGATGAAATGGGCAGATACTCCGTAAGGCCTTCAATAATTGCTAAGATAATAGCGTGCAGAATTGACATGAAAAAGTTGATTAAACGGGAAGTAAAACTTGGCGGAATAAACAAAGAAAGTACTAGAAGCAAATAGCTCCTAGTACCCGACTAAAAGATCGTATTTAGATTAAGCCTTAGGCTTTTGTAAAATAGCGTAGAATTCGATAATGTATCCGAGTACAACTACGATAGGGCCGAGAGTTAAACCCAGAAAACCAAACCCGAATTCTTGCTTGTCGAGGCTCATGATAAGAAAACCTGCCAAAATAGTAACTACGCCAATAATCATCCACAGGTAATTGCTACGCTGGAAAGGCATTGCCTTAGGGTCCGTTGAGGTATCTTTACCTGTAGCGAATGGGCTAGCAGTGGTTCTAAATTCTGTTGCCATAAAATTCGGATATTTATGATCGTTACTTAAGTTAAAATCTTTTGAATAAATACTAGTAAAGTTTATCGACGGATGATCGTAAGTAACGTTCAACGGATTGTAAAGTACTTACGAATCCTATAAACATCCCGATTACTGCTAGTACCACTGCCAAAATTCCCAGTTTCTCCCAATCTCCAATGAGAAGGTGGGTTTCAGGAACGTATTTGAAGCCCAGGTTAATGATAGAGGCTAATAAGCCACAGGCAAAAACGGCACTAAGTAAACCCTGAACCAGACCACGATACAGGAAAGGTTTACGAATGAAACCATTTGTTGCTCCTACCAGCTGCATACTGCGAATCGTAAAACGTTGTGAGTATAGAGCGAGCTTTATCGTATTGTTAACCAGTACGACAATAATGATCAGCAATAAAACTACGAATGCCGAAAGAACCATGTAGATTTTGGCGATATTTTTATTAACCTCATCTACAAAATTTTCAACGTAGGTCGCTTCAAAAACGCCAGGAATTTTCTGTAAATCCTGCTTGATTTGTTTGAGGCCACTTTCCGAAAAGTAATCTTCCTGGATCTTAATAAAAACACCATCCCGAAGAGGATTTTCTCCCAAAAACTCCTTAAAGTTTTCTCCCGTATCTTTAATGAATTTATCCGCAGCTTCTTCTTTGGAAATAAAGGTTACCTGTGATTTACCGTCTTTTTTTGCTACGTAAGGTTTTGCCAGAATCTGATTACGAATACCTTCAGACTGTTCAGCCGTGAGGTCTTTATTGAGGTAAACCTGGACTTCGATATTCTGCTTTACTACTTCTGATAGTTTTCGGCCCATTAAGGTGAGCAAGCCACACAAGCCAATGATAAACAAGGCAATGGTTAAGCTAACCGTGATGGTCAGGTTAGGTAAATACTTTTTACGTTGTTTTTCTGTGGCCATACGAAACAGTCCTTGCAAAAATAGCTGTTTCTCCGTGAGGGAAGCAGCCTCTTGCTATTTTTAAGGGTTTTTAACGAACGCTGAAGCTTAGTTACGGCGACTTATTTCATCACGAATCTGAGCAGCTTTTTCATATTCCTCATTCGTCAAAGCCTGATCAAGCATCTTTTGCAAATCTTCCGTTGAATTATCTTTTAACTGATCGGGGAAAGATTTGGCCGCAGAAACCGTTGATGTTTCAGGTTTATCGCTTGTAGATCCTTCATTTGCAACGATTCCTGCCTCCGAAAGTAGATTTTCGTAGGTATAAATAGGGACATTGAAACGAAGACCGATGGCAATGGCATCCGAAGGACGAGCATCGACTACCCGTTCTTTTAACCCATCCGTGCAGACAATCTGAGCGAAGAAGATACCTTCCCGCAAATCAGATATGACAATTTCGGTGACTTTATAGTGAAAACCCTGAGCAAACGATTTGAATAAATCGTGCGTCATTGGACGGTTCGGGGTGATTTTCTCGATTTCAATAGCAATTGCCTGAGCTTCAAACATGCCAATAATGATGGGTAATCGACGATTACCGAACTCTTCACCCAATATCAGAGCAAATGACCCGGTCTGTGATTGACTCGGGGAAAGACCTAAAATCTCTAACTTGATTTTTTCCACTGGTTACGACCTCTATTTAGAAAGGTAGGCAAAAGTAACAAGACCCGCCGAGTTTTGGAAACCAGACCCGCCTTATTCCGATTTATAATGCCTTTCAGGAGTTACAAAGGGTGTAACGAAAAGACCATACCAATTGTTCGGATGGTATTTTTGTCAGGATTGTGCAGCTTATGGCCAAAGAAAAGCTGACAGACTCGTGATTCTTGGACTCCATTGATCCGTGATTATCTTCGCATAAAGGTTACTGAAAAGGGTTTACTCGTCAGTTATTTAATTAATTCAGAGTTATGAACCGTCTGGAGTTATTACTAAATTTTTGTAAAGAAGAACCGAATGATCCTTTCAACTGGTATGCCCTCACGCTGGAATATCAGAAAACGGACAGTCAGAAAGCGGGCGAAGGTTTTGATAAATTAATTAAAGATTTTCCGGACTATGTCCCAACGTATTACCATGCCGGACAATTCTGGGCGGAGCAGGAAGAAGAAGATAAAGCCCGGGCGATTTATGAGCAGGGGATTCAGAAAGCAGAACAGGCAAAAGATTTTCACGCGTTGCGAGAACTGAAAGGGGCTTATCAACGCTGGGTAGATGAGTGGGATCTGTAGATATTTGTTACTATGAATTAATAAGTATAAATAATAAGGGGCTTCGGTTTTCCGAAGCCCCTTATTGTTTATACAGGATAGTTCCATTCTCCCCGGTAATCCCGTCGGAGAAGTTTAGTGGCCTCCTCATCGTTCAGGATTTGTTCTTTCGTTCCGTCCCAGTTAATGCTTCTGCCTAGCTTGTAGGAAAGCATGCCCAGTAAAGCCATGTTGGTAGAACGCTGACCCGTTTCTATATCACAAACAGGTTTTTTATCACTTTCGATACAATCTAGGAAGTTACGCCATAGTCCGGCGATGTTTTGCTGATCGGGTAAGTCTAATTTGGGGTCCTGATGGATTATGGATTTGTTTTTATTACTCGGATAAAACGTCCAGCCATCGGTCCAGCCCATGTGGAAGGTTCCTTCCGTTCCGTAGAAATAACATCCGACGTTAGCCTTTTCGGCTTCATTCCCGGCAAAAAGCCGATGTTCCCATTCAACCGTAAAATCATCAAACCTCCAGGCTGCAATCTGGTGATCAGGAGCATCTGTATTATCCTGGCGAATGGCCCGGCCACCCGTGGAATAAATCTGCTTGGGATGAGGATCTTCACTCCACCACAGAATCTGATCGAGCCAGTGAATACCCCAGTCGCCCAGCTGTCCGTTGGCATAATCAAGAAAATGCCGGAACCCTTTCGGATGCATGCTGGAATGATAGTCGGCGAGAGGAGCAGGGCCGCACCAGGCATTCCAGTCCAGCTCTTTGGGAGGTTCCTGAGCGGACGTTTTCTCACCAGGACCGCCACCATAATGTACAAAAGCCCGGATCATGCCAATTTTTCCGGCTTTTCCTGACTTCAGGAAATCCATGCCGGAAATATTATGCGGGGAAACTCGTCGGTGCGTTCCTACCTGTACGACACGATTATGCTTACGAGCGGCATTCACCATCGCCCGTCCTTCCAGAATGGTATGGCTAATGGGTTTCTCAACGTACACATGAGCTCCCGATTCGATGGCTGCAATACAGCAAAGCGGATGCCAGTGATCGGGTGTAGCAACAATAACAATTTCGGGTTTTTCTTTCGCCAGCATTTCGCGGTAATCCCGATATACTTTAGGCTGATCGCTAGTGAGCTTGCTAAGTTCCTGCTGTGCCGATTTAATCTGTCGGGTATCGACATCACAGAGAGCTGCCACTTTTGATTGCCCCGCCTGAACCGCACATCGCAGGATATTCATACCCCACCAGCCAGAGCCGATGAGGGCTGTTTTGTATTTTTCCGTTCGAACGAAAGAGGATAATAAAGGGACGGCCGAAAAGGCCAGGGAAGCCTTGGAGGTGCTTTCCAGAAAAGTTCTTCGGTTCATAGAGGTTTATCATCTGCCTCCGGGAATTAACCCGAAGGCGTGTAGAGGAACCGAAAGATACAAAACCTCAGGAGATCTGCTGGATTAATCCAATAAAGAGTTTCGTTAGATAAGGCTCAGCCTGAGCAGCAGCAGCCAGAATTTCTTCAAATTTCGCTTCTTTTAATGTTTCAGGAAAACATAAATCGGTGATAACGGAACAGGCAAACACATTCATTCCAAGCTGACGAGCTACAATTACTTCGGGAATGGTACTCATGCCAACGGCATCGGTGCCGAGTTGACGCAGTAAACGATATTCGGCTTTAGTTTCCAGTTGTGGCCCTTGAACGCTTGTATATATACCCGAATGAGCTGGGAGTCCCATGGCTTTCAAAATGTCTTTCGCCTGAGAAATCAGCTGAAGATTATACGGTTGACTCATGTCAGGAAAACGCGGGCCAAAGGAGGCTGGATTTTTACCTCGCAATGGGCTTTCGGGTAAAAACAACGCAATATGATCTTCAATGATCATTAGATCGCTGATGTTAAATTCAGGATTTAGTCCTCCCGCAGCGTTGGAAACAAACAGATGTTTTACGCCCAGTGAATGCAATACCCGAACGGGAAAGGTAACTTCCTGCATGGAATACCCTTCGTAATAATGAAAGCGACCTTGTAAACAGATAACCGACTTTCCGCCCAAAGTACCCAGTAATAACTTGCCCGAATGCGTCTCAACCGTAGAGATGGGAAAATGAGGAAGACTCTGATAGGGAATTTCACAGAGAACCTCTATTTCCTGAGCCAGTTGCCCAAGCCCGGTTCCTAAAATGAGCCCGATTTCTGCTTTAAAATCGGGTAGCTGATTGTGAATAGCGTCGCTAGTTTCGCGAATGATTTCTGAAGTCATAACCTTAAGATCGGAAGCACGAAGATAGATCGTGAGCAAGAAATTGGAACAAAAAGGTATAAATCGGATTGAAAACTGTAATCAGACAGCTATAAACTGAACTCGTTTGACAAAAACGAGTCATCTTTACACACTTATATTGTTCATTAGATTTAGTTGAAATGGCACGTACCAGAGGGATGCGTAATAACCGCTTTGTATTTATTATTTTTCTAGTAGGCATCGGTCTGATCCTCCGATATTGTAACCAACCGCATCCATTTGAGGTAATCAAAGGGGATTTGTATGAAATAGTGGGCATGAAACGGCCGCCAGAAACGCGTCCGGTTGATACCAGCAGGGAGACAACTCCGAAACGAGAGAAAGGCAAGAAGGATAGGTATGATTCAGAAGCCTCAGATGATCAGGAAGAGCGTGGTACGCAGAGCCCGAATGCAGAAGCGAACAGTAGCTCTACGCTGGGTTCGATGGATGAATACCTGCCCGCCTATAACAAGAACGATCAGATTATTAGAAGGAGAGGTTATGTTCTTGATTATCAGGAAGAATATGAGCAGGCCTCCTGGGTAGTTCATTTATTACTAAACAAGAAAGGTAATGCGAAGCGAGCCAATAATTTCCAGCCCGATCCGATGGTGAAGACCAAAACAGCCCTGCCCAATGATTATACAAATACGGGCTATGACCGCGGTCACCTGGCTCCGGCGGGCGATTTTAATTACGATCAGGAGCTGAAGGATGAAAGCTTTTACATGAGTAACATGTCCCCGCAATTGCATGAGCTGAACACCGGAATCTGGAATAATATTGAACAGAAGGTGAGAAGCTGGAGTAAAAAACGAGGCGATCTTGTGATTGTTACCGGTCCCGTTCTGAAAAAAGGATTACCAACCATTGGGAAGAGTACAAAAATTGCGATTCCTGAATATTATTACAAGCTCGTGTACGATCCTCACAAACAGGAAGCTATTGCTTTCTATATTGCTAATAAAGCTTTCGTGAATGTAGTACTTCAGGATTTTACGACCTCGATTGATGACGTTGAGAAGAAGACCGGAATTGACTTTTTTGCCAAGTTACCCAAGTCCGTTCAAACGAATATTGAGGCTCAGCACGACGTGAAAGCCTGGTTTGGCCGGGGACGTTAGGGGCTTAAGCTTCTACCATAAAAAATCCCAGTCGATGTATCTGACTGGGATTTTTTATTAGGTCTTCATTTTTTTCTTTTTCGCAGCTGGGAAAAGAATGTTATTCAAAATCAGCCGGTATCCCGGTGACGTTGGGTGCAGGTTCAAATCCGTTGGTTCTTCGCCCACTTCATGGCGGTAATCTTCGGGATCGTGACCGCCATAGAACGTCCAGAAGCCTTTTCCATAGGTTCCGTGAATATAACGAGCTTCGCCTACGGAGCGATTTTCGCCCAGAATTAGTACTTCCGGTTTGATGTATTCTTTCTTGAACGCAGTCGTCTGGCCCATAAATCCTTTCACAGTCGTGGTATGATTCTGGGTTAGCATGGTAGGAACGGCATCCCATTTCGCCGAAAATTGAAATAACTGAAAGTAATCATTCGATTCCATCAGCCGACGTTCTTCGGGTTGGCTATCAACGGTTGAAAATTCAATCTGATAGGGATCCAGGATGACTTTGAAATCCTTGAAAGCAAACGTTTTCGAGAAATCCAGTTTTTGGTTAATGGTAGCATCAGCGGGTGTGCCATCATAAAAAGGATCAACAAAATCAACGCCGTTGGCCGCCAGAGCTACGTCGTAAGTATCGGTTGCATTACACATCGCGAACATATAACCACCACCCGAAACGAATTCCTGAATTTTCTTGGCTACGTTAAACTTCAGTTCTGGAATGGTCGAAAAGCCGTATTTAGCTGCTGCCTGCAATCCTTCCCGTTTCTGGGCCTGGTAATAGGGGTAATTCCGATGTTGCCAGAACTTACCCATTTGTCCGGTAAAGTCTTCGTGATGCAGGTGTAACCAGTCGTACGTTGGTAACTTGCCACTCATCACCTCATCATCGTAAACGGTTTCGTAGGGAATTTCGGCATAGGTTAATACCAGCGTTACGGCATCATCCCAGGGCTGATTTACCTTTGGACTGTACACGGCAATCTTCGGAGCTTTTTGAAGCTTTACTACGTCCATGTTCACATCCGGCTGCTGTAATTCCTGACGAATTTGTTGAGCCTGCCCGTCCGAAATTACTTCATAACTAATTCCCCGAATAACCAGCTCATTCTGGAATTTCTGATTCTCTGGCACCATGAAACTGCCGCCCCGGTAATTGAGTAGCCACTCGACTTCGGTCTCATAATTTTTCAAAACCCAGTACGCCAGACCGTAGGCCTTAAGATGGTTTTTCTGGGATTCATCCATCGGAATCAGTATTTGCGAGGCCCGAGCCGAACCGCAAATCATCCAGAAAAGGATGAACGGAACGATTAGTCGTTTCATTGGTGCAGTAGTTTTCAAATTCAGGAACGAATTTTGACCTTTAGAGCATATATGATCTTCCGATCATGTTCTTGAAAGAATGAATTTACCTGAAATTAGAGATAATCAAGGAGCAATCTATGAATTTGCTTGAAAATACCCGTGAAGGATTACGATCCATTCGGGCGAATTTATTACGTACGATTCTTACTTCCCTGATTATCGCCGTCGGGATTAGCAGTCTGGTAGGCATCCTGACCGCCATTGATGGAATACAGAGTAGTATGGATAACAGTTTTGCCGGACTTGGTGCCAACACGTTCGATATTACTGAAGGCGAACAAATGGGTATTCGCATTGGCGGTCGCCGGCAAAAGGTTTTTGGGTCGATTTTATACCGCGAAGCCCAGGAGTATAAAGAACGATTTGGCTTTGGAGCTACTGTTTCTCTTTCTACTATGGTAACGGGGGCAGCACAGGTAAAATTTGAAAGTAAAAAAAGTAATCCCAATGTCACGGTGATGGGAATTGACGAGAATTTCTTTGCCGTTAAAAGTTATAAACTTCAGGAGGGACGAAACCTCACGGCCAACGATGTTTCCATGTCGACGAATGTTGCGATCATGGGTGCCGAAATTGCCACCAATTTATTCGGAACGGGCAAGCCTATTGGCAAGGATATTACGGTATTAGGGACTAAATTCAGGGTAGTTGGGTTATTGGAACGAAAAGGGAACCTGACGGGTGGAGGAGACGACCGCCGGGTTTATATCCCCATCGAAACTGCCCGACAGCTAGCAGGGAATCGGGAATTATCTTTTTCAATTACGACCAGTGTTCCCGGACTTAATCGGATTGAATTATTAATGGGAGAAGCCCGTGGGTTAATGCGACAGATTCGTCGTGATCCGACGACGCAGGAGGATTCCTTTCAGATAGAACGGGCAGATGCCGTGGCAGAGAACTTTAAAGAGGCAAGTTCGAAACTGAAATACGGCGGTTTTGGCATTGGCATTATTACCTTATTAGGAGCCAGTATTGCTTTGATGAACATCATGCTGGTTTCGGTAACGGAACGCACCCAGGAAATCGGTATTCGGAAAGCACTCGGAGCGACGCCTAGCCGCATTCGTCAGCAATTTTTGATTGAAGCCATTGTAATCTGTATTCTGGGCGGAATTGCCGGATTAATCCTGGCAATGGTCTTTGGTAATGTGGTTTCGCAACTACTTAGTCAGGGTACGGCCAGCTTTATTGTACCCTGGCTATGGCTGGGAATAGGGATTAGTGTCTGTATTGTGGTGGGATTATTCTCGGGATTTTACCCTGCCTGGAAAGCTTCCCGTCTGGATCCAATTGATGCTTTGCGGTACGAATAATATTGAAGAGACTGATTTACAAGAGAGTATATTATAGTAAAAAACTTTTTTAGCCAAGAGCTTGCCAAGGAGCATTTGAATGTTGTATACTTGCACTCCCAAACGCGATACGCAATGCCCAGATGGCGGAATCGGTAGACGCGATGGTCTCAAACACCATTGCCTTCACGGGCATGCCGGTTCGACTCCGGCTCTGGGTACTGGTCATCCCCCTTGGTTTTCCGAGGGGGATTTTTTGTTTACACTTAAATCTTACGAAGTTTACTTTTTAGCTTTCTAACAATAGGATTTAGCATCGATTTACCACTTTTGTAACTAGTGCTTTTGGTTAACGATCCTTCATTATAAAGAAAGAGTTTTTTCTCACCGCTTTCCTAATACATGAACACAAAAGCACTAATGATGGTAAGTGATGTTGTGATGGGATTCGTTGGATTACTTTTCTCTCTCTTTCCTCAGGAGTTATTGGCTATATCCAACTGAAAGGTGCTTCTATTATACTATTACAAATATTGAGGCACTCTACTTTAGTTATGCAATGGTGAACTGGACCGCTAAAGCGAATCTTATAGGCGGAATTTACAGCAGACCCATTTCTCTGGGCATTTCGCTCACTTCGTCCTTGGAGGACTGGCGTTGGATAAGCTGGCATTTCAAGTCCATTCCCAGCCCTTGTTATTCATAGCGGGAGCCATATACTCTCTCTTTTCCACCCTATTTGGCTATGTTTTCTTTATGCATTATATACGATCTGCCACTCCCGAGTAGGCTTTTATTGTGTGTTTGGCTGGATCATCTATTAGTTTCCTGTAAGGCTATTACTGTAAATGATCTATTATAATTCAAATCATCGGCTTTATAACTCTATAGAAAGGCAACTTTTATTAATGACTACCTAGGCTCTACTAACAATAGTGTAGCCTTTTACAAGGGTCGGTTAAATCACTTGCAGAGAAGTTAAGTCTTCATCAGTAAGCCGGGAAATAAACCGAAAAAACAGACCCTTCGCCTAATACACTTCGAGCCGTGATAGCTCCGCCGTGGTTATTCACCACGTTCTGGCAGATGGCGAGGCCTACACCTGTTCCAGCAAATTCATTTTTGCCATGTAATCGCTGGAAAACCTGGAATATCCGATCCCGATACTGTTCGTCAAACCCAATACCATTATCCTGAATATCAATCTGATGGTACTCAGAGGCTTGCACGATAGGCTTGATGATAGAAGGTAAGGCCCTTACTTGAATTTTTTGGTATGTGATAGTAATCACAGGAATGGTAGAATTACCCGAGGCATCGCGACGACTAAATTTAAGGGCGTTGCTTAATAAATTCTGAAATAACTGCCGTAGCTGAGAAGCATCACCTTGCATGGAGGGTAAATCATCCTGACGAATCTGAGCGTTAGACTCTTCAATTATTACGGATAAATTTTCCCGAACCTGTTCGAACGTTTCATTCAGGGAAACAGTCGTTAAAGTAATGTTATGGCTCGAAATTCGGGAGAAGGTAAGCAAGTCGTGAATGAGCAGGGACATGCGGCTGGCCGCATCCTGCATTCGGTTTAGGTATACTAATTCATCCTTTGCAGTAGGTTGGAATTTCTTCTTTAGTAAGTCCCCAAATTGTTGAATTTTACGTAAGGGTTCCTGTAAATCGTGACTGGCGATGTAGGCAAATTGCTCCAGGCTTTCATTCGAACGCATCAAAAGCAGGTTCGATTCTGCCAGCTCATCGACGGTAATGGCCAGCTTCTCATTCGTATTCATTAATTCCTCATTAGCGGCCGCCAGCTCTTCTGTTTGTTCCTGAACCTGACCTTCCAAAGAAAACTGAATTTTCCTCTGTTTGGTAACATCACGGGCAGTTCCACTAATTTTATAAGGCTGACCTTCAGAATCATAGAAGATTTTTCCCTGGGCGTGTAGGATACGTTCCGTTCCCGTGTGGATGGCTTCCAGCGTATACTCGACGTCGTAAGATCCATTCGGTAAAAAAGCCCCCGCAATAGCTTCTTTTAGCCGGGGTACATCCGATTCACGAACTGGTCTAAAGCTGGATTCAGGGGTGATTACTTCCTCTTTCTCGAATCCATACCACTGCCTGAGTCGATCAGAAAAAATGATTTCTTCGGTGTGTAGATTCATTTCCCAGGTACCTAACTCTGCGAGTTCAACGGCTCCTAAAAGATTTGTTTGAGCTTCAATGGCATTTTGACGCTGAACTACTACTTCTGTCACATCAATGGCAATGTCGAGAATGGCATAAATTTCGCCATTTTCATCGCGTAAGGGGGCATAATTACTGTTATAATAGTTATGCGTCATTACACCATTTTTCACGAAATGTACCTGATGGCCAAAGGCCTTCTGCATAACTCCAGTTTTATAAACCAGCTCTAGCATACGAGGTGTCGACTGATCGCGAATCTCGGGCATTACCTCCAGTAAAGGCCTTCCTTCAATATCGGGACCCTTTCCTACAATGTCAATAAAAGCCTGATTAGGTAACTCAATGATGTATTCAGGTCCCACAAAAAGGGCCATAGCCGCCGGAGCTGTGGCTATAATGGAACGAAGTCGAGCTTCGCTGGCTTCCACAATTCGTCGGGCTTTTACTTGTTCGGTAACGTGCGTAGCTACTACGAGAATTCCGGTTACTTCTGAGGGCTTCGGTAAGGAGCCAGTTTTATATTGCGGCTGGAAGTTGAGGTCAACATAAATGGTATCCAAAATGCCGTTGCGTACTAAGGTTACCCCTGTTTCTTTAGCTATGAAAGGGACACCTGTGGTCATTACTTCCCGTAAAGTCTGGTCAAAACCCTGCCCCGCCAGTTCGGGTAAGGCCTCCAATAAGGATTTTCCTATGAGTTGATCGGGGTGACGACCTACTAACTCACCATAAAAAGGATTCGCCATCTGGAAAGTCAGGTCCGAGCCCTGGACAATGGCAATGGCAACTGGGGACTGTTCAAAATAAGAGAGGAGTTGCCGCTGACTGTTTTCCAGCTTGAGTCGGCTGTAAACTTCATTGCTTACATCAATGGCTACGATCAGCGTGGCCGCCTGTCCGGTTTCTGTTAACAGGGGAGTGTAATGAAACTGGTAGTAATGTATTGTGGCCTGATTCGTACCTGAAGTGACCGGTAATTCTGGAGAAGTATAAGCCTGTCTACTGAGGTGAACCCGTTGTAGATCCTGAAGAAAATCCGGGTTGGTCCAATCTGCTAGGCTAATGGTGCAGGGTTTGCCAATGATTCCACGACCTTTATTCAATAATTTGAACATTGCTTCATTCGCAATTTCAAGGACTAGGTCTTCACCAGAGACCAAACCAGTAGCAATGGGTGATGCCGAGATTAATGTCTGGAAGCGAGTATAAATATCAATAGATGACTGTTGTAAAGATGACTCTTTAAAAGTGGTGATGATGATTTTAAAAAAATCTGGCTTCCCTTTTCCATCGTAGAAGCAATTCCCTCTTACCCGGATCCGGTGTATAGAGCCATCATCCCAAACGACACGGGGTTCATAATAAATCTGACCCGTTTCGATAATGGCAGAATAGGCGGATTGTCTTAATAACTCATCTTCGGGATGAATGTAATGAACAAAGGCAGAACGAGTGGGTTTGGCCGCTGCATTCCCTGTCATCAGCCAGGCATAGGAGGGAGAGTATTCAATGGAGTCATTTTTAAGATTAACGATGCAGAAACCAACTTCCTTATTGTGAAATGCCAGTTCTGAAAGATTCCGGGAAAATTCTGAAAATAGCTGTAACTCTTCAATAATACCGGTTACTTCCTGATGATTTCCCTGTACTAAACAGTTGCCTTTTAACCGACGAGGGTAACCCTTTTCTTTGGTTCGGAACTCCACATCAAAAGAAGAGGGAGCAGGGGATTGAAGTATCTCCAGAATCCGATTCTGATCTTCGGAATGAATGCATGCCAAAAAATCGAACAACGGAATGGGACTGGTGCCGGAGTAACCCAGTAAAGACAAAGCCAGGTTATTACACCAAACTTCCTGGGTTTGAGCATAGTAATTCCAGGTACCGATTCCGGCAGCCTGTAAAGCAAAATGCAGTCGCTCTGTTTCAGAGGAAAAGTCTTCATTCAAGGGCATAAAACTGCCGGGCATTAGTTACTGATCGATTTTACTGCAAAATAACATAAACATAAGCTAAGTTCAGGAAAGTCAGAGAAGTAAGGCTAGAGGATTATGGGAAGATTAGATAAACCCATTGCGAAAGTTCAATTTTTTCAATCAATCTGATCTTAAAATAGGTTATGAAAGACAAAAGCGGTTCTGCACGGATCCATACTTTTTGATGCTTTAAACGATTAATCTGCACTTCTAATCACAGAACCTATGATTACTCGCCGAAACTTTCTTACCAGCACTTTAAAAGGGGCCGTTTTGTCAAGTACGGTTCCGGTGTTGGCTCCGCTTTGGACTGAAACTCCTGATATGATGAAAGAAATCCAGAACAAAAAACACTACCGTCTGCCTTATCATTCCGGGTTAGGTGGCGTGGCCATTGGAAATGGTTTCAAACCTACTTCTGATGAGGATGCTCATGAAGCTCTGGAAGCTGCCTGGGCAGAAGGGGTCCGTTATTTTGATACGTCTCCCTGGTATGGACTGGGCTTGAGTGAAAGGCGTTTTGGACATTTTCTCAAGAACCAAAAACGGGAAGATTACATACTTTCAACGAAGGTGGGACGCTTGCTAAAAGCAACTTCAAAACCCCCCAAAGCTCTCTGGCAAAATCCTTCGCCTTTTCAGCACGAATATGATTATACAGCTGCTGGGGTTCGCCGTTCAGTGGAAGATAGTTTGCAGCGTTTGGGGGTAAATAGCATTGATATGGTGTTCATTCACGATCTATCACCCGATAATGGTGATTTAAAGGAACGCTGGACAGAACAATTTGAAATTGCGGTCAAAGGAGCCATGCCCGAATTGACCAAAATGCGGGAAGAAGGGATTATCAAAGGCTGGGGACTGGGCGTTAATACCCTTGAGCCCATTCTGAAAAGCCTTGAAGTGGCCGATCCTGATATCTTCCTTTCTGCTACTCAATACTCGCTTATGGATCATCAGGATGCTCTGGATCGACTGTTTCCGGCGTGTGCGAAAAAGGACGTCTCCCTGGTCATAGGTGCACCGCTGAACGCAGGTTTTCTGGCGGGTGTGGATCGCTATAATTACAGTGGCAAAATGCCCGAGGGTTATAAGGAAAAACGTGATAAGATGAGGACCATTGCTCAAAATCACGGAACGGATTTGCGAACCCTTGCTCTCCATTTTTCAGCGGCCCCGTCTGTCGTTGCAGCGATTATCCCTGGAGCACGGACGGCTCAGCAGGCCTCAGAAAATGCGATTTCTATGAAGGCAAAGGTGCCAGCCGAAGTATGGAAAGAATTGAAAGCTGAGAAGCTGATTTCAGAACAGGCACCTACACCCAAATCCGCTTAATTCTTTTACAAGAAACCCTGCTCGCATGACAAGCAGGGTTTCTGGATTACTTACTTCAGTTACTAAGCACATATAGGTAGAAAAAGCAGTACCAGAACTACTTAAATAGCTGGTTATATGGATCATAAAAGCCTCCTGATTCTACTTCAGGAGGCTTTTTAGTTAAAAAATAGAACTTAGAGAATGACTTTTCCCGATTTCCGGGGCAGTAAAAA
Organism: uncultured Siphonobacter sp.; assembly: GCA_913774715.1. Classification (GTDB taxonomy): domain Bacteria; phylum Bacteroidota; class Bacteroidia; order Cytophagales; family Spirosomataceae; genus Siphonobacter. The sequence continues at coordinate 50,407 of CAJYHS010000069.1, forward strand.
ATGTTTAAAAAAAAGGAGTTCTATTTCCGTATTATGTGCTATAATTTGTATGAAATCAGTCCATAAACAAAGGATAGACTGAATCGTTGAAAGACGAATCAACCCTATATCCTGGCTTATAACCATCAAAGACTCCTCAAAAACTTTAATTTTTAAGAAAAAACAGATGCGAATCATACTTACGCTAGGATTTCAATTCGTTGCTCTCTTCGCCTTTGCTCAAAAGAATCTGGTTCCTTATGTCAGGCCACTGATTGGTACAGAGAAAATGGGGCATACCTTTCCCGGGGCTACCGTACCTTTTGGCTCCGTTCAGTTAAGTCCTGATTCAGACACGATTTCCTATGAACTTAAGGGTAAGTACAACGGCGACGTTTACAAGTACTGTGCAGGATATAAGTATGAAGACAAGACGATTGTAGGTTTTAGCCACACGCATTTCAGCGGAACCGGACACTCTGATTTAGGAGACTTTCTCATTATGCCGACGCAGGGTAAACTGCAACTAAATCCTGGGGTAGCTTCTGACCCAAAAACAGGTTACCGTTCGGCTTTCTCCCATAAGAATGAAGTAGCGGAGGCGGGTTATTACCAGGTAAAACTCGATGATGATAATATTCTGGCCGAATTGACGGCCTCTAAACGTGTGGGTTTCCACCAGTACACCTTTCCGCAATCGAACGATTCTCACATTATTCTGGATTTGGCTTCGGGTATCTATAACTACGATGACAAAGTAATCTGGACGTACGTTCGGGTTATTAATGATTCGCTTATCACGGGTTACCGCCAGACCAACGGCTGGGCCCGTACCCGCACGGAATACTTTGCTTTGTCTTTCTCCAAACCTTTCAAATCTTATGGGCAAAGGAATCTCGATAAGAGTCAGGTGTATCGGGGTTTTTGGCGGAAGTTCGATCAGAATCATAATTTCCCTGAAATTGCCGGGAAACGTATTCGGATGCACTTCGATTTTGCAACGGCAGCAGGAGAGAAGATCAAGCTGAAAATGGCGATTTCACCCGTAAGCCAGGAAAATGCCCTGGCAAACCTGAACGAAGAAGTACCTCACTGGGACTTTAATCGGGTAAAAACAGAAGCTCAGACGGCCTGGAATAAGGAGTTGAATAAGATACAGATAGAATCTTCCGAGGATAACCTGATCAACTTCTATACGTCGATGTATCATACGTTCATTAATCCCACGGAATACATGGATGCCAATCGACAGTACAAGGGCTTGGATCAGGGCGTTCATACCGCAGAGGATTTTGTGAATTACACCACCTTCTCACTTTGGGATACCTATCGGGCTTTGCATCCGTATTTCAATATCATCCAGCCTTCGCGAAATAACGATATGGTAAAATCCATGATGGCTCATTATGATCAAAGTGCCCTCAAAATGTTACCCATCTGGTCGCATTACGCCAATGAAAACTGGTGTATGAGTGGCTATCACAGCGTTTCGGTAGTGGCTGATGCGATCATCAAAGGCGTGTATACGGGAGATGCCACCAGGGCTCTGGAAGCCTGCATCGCCACGTCCAACCACCGCGATTATGAAGGAATTGGGGACTATATCGATGCAGGATACGTTCCGGCAGATAAAAATGGAACGTCTGTTTCCAATACGCTTGAGTACGCCTATGATGACTGGTGTATTGCTCAAATTGCGAAGAAACTGAATCGTCAGGAGGTGTATGAAACGTATTTGAAGCGTTCACAAAACTGGAAAAACGTGTACGACAAATCGATTGGATTCATGCGTCCCAGACTGGCAGATGGTAGCTTCAAGAAAGAATTTGATGTATTAAGTACGCATGGGCAGGGTTTCATCGAAGGAAACACCTGGAATTACAGCTTCTTCGTCCCGCATGATCCTGCTACGATGATGGAAATGATGGGGGGGGCTAAGAAATTTGCTACCCGTCTGGATACCTTATTTTCGATGCATTTACCCGATAAGTTCTTCGCTGAAACGGAAGACATTTCCCGTGAGGGAATCATCGGCGGCTATGTTCATGGAAATGAACCGGCTCACCACGTAGCGTATTTATATAACTGGGCAGGCCAACCCTGGAAAACGCAACAACGCGTACGGATGATTCTGAATATGCAATATAAGCCTACTTCCGATGGGTTAGGGGGTAACGACGATTGCGGGCAGATGAGTGCGTGGTATATTTTCTCCTCTTTAGGTTTTTATCCCGTTGCTCCCGGATCGGACTTATATTCGTTGGGAAGTCCAGCGGTAAAAAATGCTGTTCTGAATCTTGAAAATGGTAAGACCTTTACAGTCGAAGCCTTGAATCAGAACGATAAAAATGTGTACGTTCAGAAAGTGTTATTGAACGGTAATCCCGTAACGAATTATACCCTTTCGCATGCTGATATCATGAATGGAGGCAAACTAACGTTCCATATGTCGGCCAAGCCGGCTAAGAAATAAAAGGTTACTAGTGCCTATAACAAAAAATGCTGACTCAATAGAGTCAGCATTTTTTGTTATAAAGACTGATGTCGCATGGGTTTGAGATGAACTGTCTCACGACCTTGAAGAATTTCATCTGGGATACCCTTCACTCCGAAAACTCGATCCCAGGTTCGTTCGTAACAATGAGCTGCATCCGGGAAATGGATTGAAAGATCAAGAGCTTGTTGGTAATAAGATTTCGACTTTTGTTGAATTATTTCCCGATGAATGATGAATTGAGCACCCAATACGAACGTATATTTCTCGGGACCTTCTGTACCCGTTAAGGCTCGGTAATAACCCGCAATATCCAGTCCGCGGGCGTCTTCGTTTTTACTCCAGGTCTTGAATAATTTTTCTCCGGCTTTATCATCGGTATCAATCAAGTGACCGAGCCATTTGAAATCTTCCACAACCAGTTCCCCGGCGGCTAATTCGCGTAAAGTTTTATGAAAGTCATACGCATGGTCAAAGGGCTTTCCTTGGCAGAAAACCGTGATTTCAGCCAGAGAATCGTACTTTTCTATGATGTGATGGAGATACGTATGAGCTTCTCGGCCCAGGTTAGGTAAAGGCAGTCCTGACTCGAAAATTTGAGAGGAATCTTTGTGGTAAACTGTCTGATGAATAGTCTTCGGGACTTTACGAAGCCAGTTCAGATTTTCGTTGTAATGGGCAACGACTAATTCAAATTGCATCCGGCAAAAATACATAATTCCGGGGAGGTGGTGGCACTGCTTTTTTATTTATAGGGACATATCCAAAACCACAAAATAGATAAGATCATGTTTAATCGTCATAAAGAGAAACACGCCGGAACATCACTTGGATCAGCAACTGCCGATACCAATCTAGTAAATAATCAGGGATCGTCTTCAGAAGCTGGTAAAAACAGCACCATTACTCAACCCATCGAGAAACCCGTGGGTGGACCTTATGATCCTGAAGAGGACATTGTAGAAAAACAGGAAGGATCAGATAAAGTATACGGTGAAGATCCGTCACCAGAAGCAAGATTTTTAAACGACGCTAATGCCACGCATGATCGTCGTTACAAGGATCTGGAGGAACGTTTTCCCGAAGATGATGAACTCGCTGGCGATGAACCCCGCCCCGAGCGTGACATTCCTCTGGTATAATAAAGCACAATTTTAAGCTTTAAAGCAAGCGTGATCAAGACTAAGGTCCTGATCACGCTTGCTTTTTTTGTAATGATTGTAAATCTTTTAAAATCCTGGTAACTAATATTTTGCGAGTAAATATGTATTTCACTAAATAAAAATTTACTCAAATAAGTAAAATAAATGAAGTAGGTCTATGTTTCAATCCGTATAATTGTTGAAATCTTAAGCTTATGATTATATCTGTTACCAGTTTGAAGGGAGGGGTTGGAAAGTCCACCTTGTCACAAAATTTAGCTGTTTGCTTTGCTCATGCGGGGTATAAGGTCTGCATCATTGATGTCGATACTAACCAGAGTACCATCCGGTGGTCGGGCT
>CAJYHS010000070.1 GCA_913774715.1 uncultured Siphonobacter sp.
AACTCTTTTTCCAGTAAGGTATCCGCTTCTGCCCATGTATTGGGCAGTCGCTGAGCCGAGGCACTTAACTCGGGTTCAGAAAGCATCGCCTCTTTACTGAGCCAGCTCTCTACATCGGAGCCACCCCAGGACGAGTGCAATAAACCAATGGGCACCTTGAGTTTCTGATAGAGCTCCCGGGCGAAGAAGAAACCTACAGCTGTAAATCCGCCCACGGTGGAGGGAGAACATACCTGCCACTCACCCGACTTCAAATCTTCCTGCGGACTTAAGGCAAATTCATACTCCACCTTGAAATGACGAATCTGAGGGTAATCTGCATCGTTTTTTTCTTTGGCAAACTGATCCGCTTTTTCCACGGGCCATTCCATATTTGACTGACCGGAGCAGAGCCATACTTCACCAATCAACACATCACTAATGTTTTGATTTCCAGACTTGGCAGACACCTGTAACTGGTGGGGGCCACCCGCTTCCAAGGCAGTAAATCGTACCAGCCATTTTCCCTGAGCATTTGCTTTGGCCTGCTGAGTTTGACCGGCCAAGGTAACTTTCACCTTCTCCCCCGGCTTGGCCCAGCCCCAAACCGGAATGGGTTTCTGCCGCTGTAATACCACGTGGTCAGCAAAGATCTTTGCAAACCTAGTTTGAGCCTGGCTGCCTAAGCTGATGAAACACAGCAGCAGTAATAAACTTTTTTTCATCCGAATGTAATTGATTATAGGTTTTTACTGACTCCTGCTACAGCTTAATACCAATGCAAAAGGGAATACAAGTTAAATCAGCATGGTCTACTAGTTTCACAAGAGGTTACGCTTCCCACAAAAATAAGTAGTAGAGTTACGCTCTTTTACAAACCATTATTCTAATCTATGAATACGATAAAATACTATTAGTTTTACTTGATGACCTATACTTTTCAAGCGTGCATTTACTTACCGATCACTACTTTTCTCTCAAGTCAGATTTTCCTTCATCCAATGCTTCCCTTCCGTAAAACGGGTGATCAGCATGGCCGCCACGGTATCCCCTGTAGCATTTAGCAGCGTAGCCATGGGGTCTACCAAAGTTCCAATAATCATGGCCGGGGGAAGGGCCTCGGGCGGAAAACCATAAGCGGAGATAAACAGAAGTTCACCGACATACCCTCCGTTAGGAATACCTCCCTCCACCAGACTTACCAATACTGTCATGCCTAAAGCCAGCAGGATGACCTCTACGCTGTCAAAGCTTCGTCCAAATAATGCAAATACCACAGCCATTTTGATGATTGAAGAGATACTCGAGCCATCTTTATGCAACGTAGCTCCCAGAGGAATCGTCACATTGGCAATAACCGCCGGAATACCAATCTTTTTAGCGGCATCCATATTGGCGGGAATGGTGGCAATGCTACTGCAAGTACCTACTGCGGTAGCCGAAGGAACGATGTTGTTCAGCCAAAACGTTTTGAAGCCTCTGACTCCACCGGCAAGAAAGGCATAAAAGCTAAACCCAAACACGTAATAGAAGGCTCCTACGCCGTAGTACAGACCAAGGGATCGGGCATAAGCTCCGAATAACTGGGGTCCGAAGATACCTACCTGATACGCAAAATAAGCCCCTAAACCTACAGGCCCCAGTTTCATAATGATGGTAAATACTTGTTTGAACACCTCATTACCTGCCTGAAGAAAACGCGTGAAAGCTTCTCCTTTTTCACCGCTTTGCAAAGCCCCAAAACCGATGATCACCGAAAAAATGATCATCGCTAACATGTTTTGCCTGGACAACAACTGGTAAAACTCATTAGTGGTAAACAATTGGGTAACCTGATCGGCTACCGACTGTTTGCTTACTTTTTCGGTTAACGGCGTACTGGTTAACTCCTCATGGATCGGGAATAGCCAGACAGCCGCCATAGTTAAACAGGCCGCTACCAGCACCGTACCTACATATACGCCCAGCATCACCCCCATTACGCGGCCCAGTTTCTTACCGGGTTCCAGACTGGCAATGGCCGAGGTGATAGCAAAAAATACCAGAGGTATTACTGCTGTAAAAAGCAGATTAAGAAAAATATCACCTATGGGTTTGAGCACCTTCACCTTTTCGCCCGCCAGTAAGCCAGCGATGCTCCCACCTATAATTCCGGTTAAAAGCCAGATAATTCCCTGGTAATTTTTGTAAAAGTTTTTCATTCTCTTTCGTGTTGTTAGCCGCGTCTTGCTATTCATCTCTGCACCATCCCGCTGGTGTTTTGCTATGGCTATTCGCTTACCTAATTGAAAGTAAGGTATTTTCTATGCTTCGAGTTCTAAACTATTAAGCTTTTCCATTGGAATCGGGCACAAGGTAAGGCAAGGGGTAATTCATTCCAATCGAGCGAAATTTAAAATCATTTACCAATTAATCTGCTCATTTCATTACGAGTAACCTTTACTAGCATTCATTGTAAAAGCATAGCGATGTTAGCTGAGACAGCAGAGAAATACGCAAGCAACCCTCTTCCCATAAAGCTCATCTACGTCCTATGAACTATCCAGGGCTTTCACTTTTCATCGGATTATTACTGTTGCCAGTTTTTAGCTGGAGTCAGGCATTGATTAAGGGGCAGGTAGTAGAGGCGGAGAGCCTGAAACCCTTGCCTTGGGTGCATGTATACAGCAAGTCCTCCCGGATTGGAACCACTTCTTTGAGCGACGGAACGTTTACGCTTTCTGTTAACTCTTCAATAGACACGCTGTTTATTTCTCTGGTTGGGTATCAGGAACTACGGCTTTCGGTTCAGGAATTTCTTCGCCAAAAACGGCACCTGATTCAGTTGACAGAGCAGTCCACCACTCTTAAGGCCGTTGACATTCGAAAATCCAAGCTGGTTGAACGAAGGTTTGGTATTCGCAAGCGGACTCCACTGATTCATTTTACGGATGGCATGTTTCAGGCTGCGGATACTTTTGAGATCGGCCAGGTCATTGAGCTGGGCAACCAGACTTCGCAGGTTACTGCTTTACAGTTGTATGTCACCGAACCCCGAACAGACTCTGCGTCTTTCCGTATCCACTTTTATCGGATGGAAAACAACTATCCAACCACGTTACTGGGACAGTCCAGAATCTTTGAGGCCACGCCCATTCGAGAAGGTTGGTTAACCTTCGATTTACAATCAGAAAATATCTTCATCAAAGGTAGCTTTCTGGCAACGCTCGAATTCATGCCCCAGTCCGGCTCGGCACCTTCGAAGCCTATTTCCTATGAAATAAAACTCGGTGGTCATTCGAAAAGCTTCTACCGAAAAAAAGCAACTCCCACCTGGCGTACCCCTCCCCATCATTACTGCTTGTCCATAACGGCACGGGTAGATCCTTCCCAAAAGCAGGAGGAAGAGGTAGAAACGGCACCAGCGTTTTCCTTACCATCAAAAGTAGTTTCCGATACCTTTCATTTATTTGTTCAGCTTCCACCCTCGTACCATCAAAAAACGGACCAATCTTATCCCGTACTCTACGTATTGGATGCGAACGCTTACTTCGATCAGGTCAGCGACCTGAGTTCTTCAGGATCGAAGAAAAAGCGGTCCGAATCAATCGTCGTGGGCATCGGCTATAAAAATGCGTATCTCATGGATTCATTACGGGTGCGTGACTACACGTTCCCAGCCGCTCAGCCCTCCGACTCCCTACCCATTAGTGGCGGCGGTGAGCGTTTTTATTCCTTTCTCACTTCCGAATTGATTCCAGAGATTGACCGTCTGTACCGAACTGATGCTAAGAATCGAACCCTGATGGGACACTCTTTCGGCGGTTATTTCACCCTCTATGCTTTACTTAAAGAAACAGCGAGCAAGCCCGTTTTCCATCATTTTCTGGCGGCCAGTCCTTCCATATGGTATTCCCAAGGCTATCTTACCAAAGCATTGCAAAGGTATGATCCTTCTATAAACCGTTCCCTTTTTTTAACGACGGGAAAAGCGGAAGGCTCAACTCAGGAGTTTACGACATTGGTTACACTTTTGAAAAATCATCCTTCACTCCAGGTTCATTCTAAAATCTATAATGGCCTCGATCATATGGGCACAGTTCTTCCTTCTTTCAGAGATGGGCTTCTGTTGATGCGGAAAAAGGAATGACCCTGTCGTTAGCGAGTTGATAGTTTAGAGCATCTAGAGTCACTTATGTAAAAGACTTATGAACGTTTATGGAATTTTTTCACTTTTTAAAGTGTATTATTGCATTCATCTAATTAAAAACTCATGCAGACTTCAACGCCCGTTACTCATATTATCCAACAGGCCCGCCATGGCGTATTGCGTCGGCGAGTGGATGAAATTGCCCGGCTGATTGGCCTGAGCGACAAGGAAATGGCCCATGTTTTAAATATGTCCGTTCGAAGTTTGCATGGAAAAGCGGACGCTGAACGCTTAAGTCTGGCCGCCAGCGAGCGATTACTGTTACTCGAACGCCTCATTAAACGTGGCTTACAGGTCTTTGATGGCCGTTCCGATCTTTTCAATCGCTGGCTGCATACGCCACTTAACGAACTGGCGTATAGTGAAGATTTAGAAGAGGATGAACTACCCGTTGCACTTTCGGTTCAATCCATGGGCTCATTTCAGGAGCCAGTAGAGCGTTATGCCCCCTCTACTACAACTGATCATTCCTTTGTTCCTCAATCTCCGTTAGCCATTCTGGATACCGTTTCCGGTTTTTCGCTGGCTGAGGACGTGCTGGGCCGTGTCGAATGGGGAATTTTAGGGTAGTCATATGCAGGTTTTTCGAATCAATAAAGAGCCCTATCACGTAGATCCGCTCTCTACCGTTGGCAGTCATCGCTACGGAGGTCGCTGGAATCCGAAAGGTATTGGGGTACTATATACCAGTCAAACGCCAGAATTGTCCTTACTGGAAACCCTTGTTCACCTGCCCCCTTTGACATTGCGTGAGATTCCTAAACTCTGGCTAAGCACCCTGGAATTACCCAAAATTCCCGAAAGCATTTTCTGGATCAATCCTTCGCAATTACCTACGTACTGGAATACCGGACCGCTATCAGACACCCAAACCATTTTAACCGAATGGTTAGTTAGCCCTTTTAGCCTGGCTATTGCGGTTCCTTC
>CAJYHS010000071.1 GCA_913774715.1 uncultured Siphonobacter sp.
GTAGGGATGGTAGCCACCGAGCTATTGCCCATCCATCTAATGTTCATGGGCATAACGTAAGCCGGGGGCGTTTTTCCATATAGTTTATAAAATTCGCGAAGAATGGCTTCGTCCATTTTCTCATTCGCCTGATGAATAAAAACCATTTTTAATTCATCAATGGATCTTCCGCTCTCATCCAGGCATTTTTGCATCGCCGAAGGCACTTCCCGCAGGGCATATTCGTAAACTTTATGGCCTTTCATTTTAATAAACAAGGGAGACGCTTCTGAACCATCGTTTGCTTGATGAGAATAAATATAAGAAGCTTCGCTTTGCGTATCCGAGCGGGCGATACTATGTAAAAACCCACGCTTAGCATCCGTTTTAGTTAGAATGCAGGCTCCCGCTCCATCCGCGAAAATCATAGCATCCCGATCACTTGCATCGATCACGCGGGAAAGGGTTTCCGTTCCAATTACTAAAATGCTGGAAGCGGCTCCACTGCGAATGGCCTGATCCGCCTGCATTAGAGCTAAAAGCCAGCCCGGGCAACCGAAAATAATATCATAGGCAATACAATAAGGGTTTTGAATCCCTAAGCCTTGCTTAATGCGGGCAGCCAGACTAGGGACCTGGTCGCGGGGAGCTCCCTTATAAGCCATGTCTCCGTAATTATGAGCGACAATGATTTGGTCCAGCCTCTCGGGGTCGATCTGAGCCTGGTCAAGGGCCTGTCTTGCGGCCTCGAGTCCCATCAGAGATGCGGTCATGTCCGGAGCCGCATAAAGGCGTTGCTCAATACCCGTAATTGCCGCAAATTTTCTGATTGTCGTTTCAGTGGGATGAGATACCGGGGTTTGATCAGGATTATAAAATTTGGAAGAAAGAAAAGCTGCATTCGTAACCGGAAGCGTAGGAATATAGGCACCAGTGCCCGTAATAAGGGATCGAATCATAAAAAGTATCTCTCAGTTCCCTAAAAGCAATAGGCACCCGGGGATCAGGAAAGGTTAGTGATAAGAAAAAGAAGTTCGATTCTTGAAAACTTCCACACAGATCGAACGTAATATTGATTAAAGTAAGCTCTTCAGACTTAGCCTAAATAGAGTTAAGCCTATTTAAATGAAAGATACTAAATATACAGGATAATACCTAACCTGTTCCTATAGACGTGGATACGTTCATATCTATTGGTATTTTACTAGTTACGATTTGCCTGCTGCGTGTTTAATAAACTAATTCAGGTACTTATCCTATGATTTTTTCAGAGACATCACTCACGCCTATGCTTCGAAGGTACGCTTTCTGCATTAGGCTTGCCAGGTAGATACTCAGTCCTTTTCTTAAGTAATGAAATCATACTTTTCATAGCGATCCGTAATCGCTGCCTTTTCCAGTGCTTAAATTCCCGCTACTAGCCATCTGCTTTAGAAGTACTCCACATATGGCATGCGTGTAACCACAATTTACTTGGCTAACTACTCTGTACTAGTCTGGATGTATTGCCTAAAGTGTTCGTCTTCTTTGATTGAAAAGAAAACTACTCCTTAGAGTTGATCACATAAAGACATCCTCCTATCTAAAAAGGGACGTAGAAAAGCAGGATCGATTAATTCAATAAGCTATGGTTAGATTCAAGAGGGGCAAAATTCAGACAGAGTCATAAATAATTCTTTTTAACGATATTTACTATACGTTACATCATCGTTCCTTACCTATGTACCCAGGAATGGATAAGTCATAGACTGATTCAACAATGTAACGTATATCCTATAGGGTAGATAAAGCTTAAGGAATAATTATACCAAGTAAGTCCTACTTGACTCAAAAGCTAGTCAGGTAGGACTTATATACAATGCTAGTGAGCTAAAGATCTTACTTGAATAATAATAAAGTAATCAATACGGTATTTGATAAGCCATTGGCCTGCTTCACACAAGTAAATATCCTCATACTTACCGGTATAATCTGTAAGCATATCTTGGCTTTCAGACTCATGTATCACTTTGATTTGAGAAAAATATACTCCGCTGGCACGGTCTATGTTTAGGGCTACTGTACGCAGACTATTCAGGCCAATATAGGTTTTTACCCAAAAGCAGGAGCATTACATTGCTGCTGCAGAATTTTTGCCGATTATTTCAGCTCCTAAAATGCGACTTTTATAGCCCTTATAAGGGTATCTGGAATGAAAAGGGTCATCTGCTCAAAGGTTTTTTCTACTCACCCCAATACGCTTAAGCATCAATTAAATTCCTTCGTTCTTCTTTAGTTTACAATGTTTATGTAGTCATGACTTTTGCTTACTAGTAAAATATAGAAAGTCCTTCCTAGCATTCTGATCAAGAACATTTAACCCCCTTACAAGAAGGCTTAAGCTATTATTAATCCAAATAATAAACAAAACCATTCACCATTAGAGCTATGCCTCGGGGTAAGGGTTACGGTTGATATGGTATTTTCAGAAACGTTACTAGGTCCTTCGAAGGGAAATCAAACCCACCTTAATTGAATGTTATCAGGAACATTGCTCTGCCCCTTAAATAGTTGTCTCGGGTAGGTTCAAGCCTTTAAATTATTTAGTGAATACTTCGGTGCAAGGTGAACGCACTCTTATGATTTTTGCCTGATAATGCACTAATAAATCGTTGAGTCAGGAGAGAAAAGATCTCAACGCACATTAGCTCAACAAACGAGATTTTATAATAGAAAGGCCCGCAGTAGTTAAGTGAATACGTAGAAGGCCACAAGCAGGTAATAACGGCGCTGAGTACTTGGAAAAAACGATACCGTAAAAGACTGATGCAATCTATGACGACTCCTTTTGATAGTTTTAACATAATACTTATTCTTCTGCTAAAACAAAATTTATTTTTTACGGATATAAAACTTGAAGATAACGTATCTTACTGCAGTAAAATACTATCTAAATTAGTACCTGTAAGTAATAATTAAAGTTGAAGAGCGTCTATAAAACCAATCTAAAGAGTTTAAGGACATTTAAATTGATAATAAATCAGTTAATGTAAAACGATTAATGAATTGAAACATATCGGCAGCAATGATACCAATCTGATTACAGTATTTCGCTAAGTGGTGAATCGGGTAAGAAAGGTAATATTAGTTTTTATTGTTAGTAAATTACCTATCGAATAGAAGATTTATAAGTAATATTAGGCCATATTACTTATCTAAAGAGATTCCGCAAAGAATTTCTTGAGAACATGTCCCTCGCAGGTACTCTATCGCAGCTACGGCAATGGCTCGTCCCCGTACCGTTTTTAAGTGTTCAAAGCCTATAAATATTTCTCGCCTTTCTTTTAAGATTACAAGCGCTTCGGTAAATCCTTCCTTTTGAGAGAAATTGAAAGATTCTTCTATAGTAGAATCGCCCAGTTTAAACTGTAGTAGATCTATAGCAATTTGTATTTCTAACGAGGTTGGCTTCATATGCAAAAACTAAGTATTCCATGATATAATTTGCTAAAAATTCACAGGATGAGTAAGGGCTGAAACTTGTCAGTGGGCTTGGCTCGTGTGTACTAATTCATAATACTCACATTTGTATTCTTTAGATTAATAATGATTTGTGTCATGAGATCTCAAATAAGTAGAAAATAAGAATAGATTCATTAACTATCAAATGATACTATTTTAATAAAATACTGAATATAAATATATATGCATGCCTTTTTTATCCAAGGTTAAATAAAAGCACCTCTAATTCTACTTATTTAGTATATAATTAAACTTACTGACACACAAAAGTGTTTACTTATAGTAACGTTTTTTTTAATAAAAATTAAACATTTATAAAAAACCTTTAATTTTAAGACTGGTTCGTTTGAGTTATTTCACTAACTAGGCTTAATAAATTCGAATGCTTCTGAACAATCTTTTGGCTTTGTTACTATATTTTTAATCATCATTATTTAAAAAAACAATTATTTGATCTTATCTGAAGTTTCTATTGATAGCTTACTTACTATGTTTTAAATATATCTTATGAAAGACAAACCCAAGTTTACTTATAATCCAAAATTCCCAGTATTAACCAGTATGGGACAACCAAGCAAAACCTTTTGTAAAGAAAAAAGGATTCTATTACCAGTTAATCAAGATTACCCTCCCTTGCTTTTACTAGCTCGATTACAAAAATCGATTGATAAACCTTCATTTAAAGCAGGTTCTATTGAAGAGCGGTTTTGGAAAAAAGATTTTGCAGAAATGATTATCCTTACTGACGATTTATTAATTAAGGCTAATCATGCGGGACATCGCATCGATTTCATAAAAGGGGTTGGAGTAGCTGGTAAAGTTCAAGATATTACTTCACTGGTAGCTTGGATGCGAAAACAACTACCAGAATTAGCTTCTGAGCTAATAGGCGTTTCCCCTACAAACCGTTTAAACCGGTATTATAATGCTGGTACTGGATATTTTGAAAATGGAGCTTTTTTTACAGTCGAATACGATGATGAGTTGGGGTTTTTCGTTGATAATCAGAGAATTTATTTAAATCAACAGATCAGAAGAGTATTCAGGGAATTAGAAATATTATTTCATTCTCTCTTATAAACTGAAAGGAAGACATTACCTTTAAAATAAGCGATCCTTTAAATTGTATTTTTTAACTATGTAGTTAATAGCTAGAAACCCTATTTTAATCATTATATTTATGCGTAGTGGAATGAATAAGGATCTTTTTTATACTCCCGATGCATAATAAATACAAAGTTATGCTCTTAGTAATGTTATTATGATTCAATAGGTCTATTTTATTATTCGTATTAAATAGTTCATTTTACCAAGTGAATTCTTCTACTTTGGCAAATTTTTTTTTAACTTTAAAGAGACTTGCTAGAGCTAATTCAAGATAGACCTACTACTTAGCCTTCCATGCTTAGTCGAGCCATAAGATAACTCACCGTCGATTCGGCTCCTTGGTTCAAATTGATTTGAAATTCTTCTAGACCATCATAACATCCACCGGTACAGGGATTGTAGATAATTTGCTGTAAATGATTGTTACCTAAAAACCAGCTAAAAGCTGTTTGCATCTTTGTATCATAACCTTCCTGTGGATATATTTCTTTGAATCGGGCCAAAGCCAGTACTGTATATGCTACATCAATCGGTTGTTCGCCATAGGGGGCAGCTTGCCCTCCTTTCATAAGCCATTGCTGATTTGAAATAACCTTAATTTGCTGATCTTTAAATGTTTGAGCTAGTAAAAAATCAAATGATTCTTTGGCAATGGATTGATAGCTAGTGTTACCTGTTTGCAGGAATGCACATAACATAGCATCGGGTAATACACTATTTCCATAAGTAAGGTAGCTTTCGAACCAGGTCCAATTGATTTCAGCTTCATGCATATACATGCGTTTCAGACGATTTGCCAAGGTTTCCAGTAGGCTTAAGTGTTGAAGCGACTGAACTGACTGCAAATAATAATGTATCCCTTTAATAGCGAAAGCCATCGCCCGAGTAGAATAAATAGTATTCCAATAAGAAGTAGCCTTTTCAAATAATAGTTTAGCTCGTACCAGCATTAACGGGGGTAGTAAACTTGCTTTAGACACGATAAATCCCAAGGACCATAAAGCCCGGCCATTGGCATCTTCTAAATTTGTTTCCCAATTCTGAGCCGTAAAGTTTCCATGTTTATCCACGTAATTGAGGAAATATCCTTCTTCCTTCCAGCAATATTCAATAAATGATAAGTAAGTTTCTAAATAGGGTAAATCTACCTTATCTTGAGTTCGTTCATAGTGCATGCATAAGGCTACTAATGCTCGGGCATTGTCATCCAAGGTATAACCCGTTTCAAGATCAGGCTGATTGATTTGAGAAAATTGAATCATACCTTTGCGGGTACTCAATTTTTTAAAATGATAAAGCTCTATATCAGGCAAATCATACTGAAGAGGGATGTCAGGTGAATATAGATTCGAAAAGAGTTTAGCATACGCAATTGCGACATTCTCCCAGCACATTGGAACCATCTTCTGTAAAGCTTTCCTATGGATCGTTTCCTGAAGGGCCTCATGGTTTAAGAGATTACTGATTTCTTCAGCTAAATGATCAGAATTCTGAAATTCAATGATGACCCCAGCACCGTTTGATAGTAACTCTAGTGCGTAAGGAACAGGGGTCGAAATGATTGGACAACCACAACTCATCGCATAAGTAAATGTGTCGCTTATTACTTGGTTAGTATCTTTAGATGTAAATAAGCAAATATCGCATAGCTGTAAGTAATCCAGTAAGTCATTTAATGGTATATAATCATTAACAAAACGAATATAATGCTCCAGATGTAATTCTTCTATCAAATTTTTAAGCGAGCTTCGGTACTGTTCTCCTTCGGTTCTAAGGGCACTTGGATGTGTCTTCCCAATAATTAAAAAACAAACGTCTGGGTTAGTTTGAATAATGGTAGGTAAGGCTCTTAAGGTTGTTTCAATACTTTTACCTGAACTCAGCAAACCAAATGTAGCTAATACCTTTCGATTATGTAGACCAAGCATCCGCTTTAGTTCTTGTCGATTTTTATGATGAATCAAGTGAGTACCATAGGGAATAATTTCAATTAAATCGCATTCCACTCCATACTTTTGTTGCAATAATTGAGCAGAATAATAACTCATTACCACTATTTTATTAACCGCATAGCTCATAAATCTTATCCATTCAATCTCATTAGGTTCGGGATTGGGCAGAACAGTATGAAAAACCAAAATAGTAGGTTTATTAATTTTTTCTATAAAACTAAAAAATACCTCCTCGGACCCTGCAGGAAATAATCCAAATTCATGCTGAATGAGAATAATTTTAATTTTAGTATCTGTATTAATAGCTGAGGCTAAAGGCTGGAGTGCTTCTAGATCATTTACATTCAATTGAAAAGTAACTTCTGAAGGATAGAGCTGAATGGTTTCTTCCCTTTTCAATGCACATACTTTTATAGAAAAAGGATGGCCGAATTGATTGGTCATAGCACTTAATAAATTTTTAGAATACTTGACAACCATATCTCCCTCAGACAAATAAGAAGAAAGTGTTAAAATTTCACAGTTAATGAAGGGCGTAGAAAGAAGCATGAAAGGGATATAAATGCTTAGTTGAGCACTATAGTTAAGACTAAGCTATGGGAATTAAAAAAAAACTTTTTTAATAATATTGTATACTCAGATCAAACTTAATTAATATAAAACTTTGTTGATAGCTAAAATTAAAACAATAAGATCACATCAATTAATAATACTTTATTTTAGTCGTATAAAAACAATTAACTAATCTTTAAAATGATGATGTATTTGTTTTTTTATTGAATACTGATTTTACATATTTTATTATAAATAATTATTAGTCATTTTGACTACTATGACGAATATAGATTTGTAATTTCATAGCTTACTCGGCCTTTATCATCTTGTCCTGTAACTTGACAATGAATCAACTCAAACAATTCCACGCCTGGAAATTCTTTTGCAAATGTCGTAATTACCTCTTGGATAGATTGAGAAGAAAAATTACCAGATGAAAAACGCTTGTTTTCTAAAGCAGCATAGCGAATAACTGCTTTTGTTGGTATATATTTTGCTCTGATTATTAAAGATGTATGTCCAAGCGGATGTTCTTTAAATCGATAATATTTAAAATACTCATCCCATCTCTTAATTTGTTCTTTTTTGCTCAAATGTGACTGTTCTTTCATGGATGAATAAGTTTAATTGCTATGAAAATTAAGTATTTACAATATATAAATATATGTGTTTTTATAAAGGTGATTGTAATAACTAGTATTTCCTAATTAAAATGTAGAATATTTCATCAATATTATAAGTATTATCATTAAATAATATTACTTATAATAGATCATAAATAATTAAGCTATTATTAGAACATATTACTGAGTTAGATTTTGGACCTCAATAAGATGACTGTGTAAGCTTCCCCCAAAAGTGATCGGTTGAAAAATAGAGTCTACCCCCTAACTTTTCATTAGAGGTAAGAAAAATGAAAGCAAACCGATTTAGAGCGGGCCCCAATGGCGGCCATTCTTAAAAAACAGCAGGTTGGACAAACCGTTGTGCAAATTGCCCGCAAAGATGGCAATAGTGCCCCCATGGAATTGAAGCCCTTTCAGGGAGCTACGTTTTATAATTGGAAGCAGAAGTACGGCGCAATGGAAGTCTGCAAGCTGAAGCGACTGAAAGCACTCAAAGCGACGGTCGTAGGGAAGAGAATCGTTGGCTTAAACACATGTAGCGCATCGGCGAACCGTCCCATATTCGCGCTTGATCACAGACTTGCAAAATAAATCATTGAAAAAAATCGAACTGCCGCACAGCTTTAAGCGCTCGGCCGCCGCGGGCTTGTTCAGAAGCGGTTGATAGCTTCTAGTATTTCTCGGAAAGCCGAATTCAGCATTGAGCGGGCATGTAGAGTTTAGCAGTTGAGCAGAAGTATTTTTTATTGCAAAACCGTCAAAGACGATGTACCTATCATCAACCGCCTCAATGAACTGACAGAAGAGCAAAACAGTAGTAATACCATTAACATGTAATGGATAGGGTTACCTATTGTCTTATGCTTACGACTGCCAATTTTCAATGCAATCGCCTATTCTCTTTATTCTGACAGACCATATCTTATAATTTATATAAGCCTGAATTGCAATAATCAAGACCAAACCAAAAAGCATCCAGTTTTTCTTAGTATCGAGCTCAATGGAGGAGACAAAGAAAATTAGAAGACAAGCCAATGAGACTGTCCGCGTTAATAAAGAAACTATAGCGTATCCTTTAAGCTTTTTGTGATAGGTAGTCATCGACTGCAAAATATTTTCTCCTGATACAATGTTTTTTGCGGCCAGATAGCCCGTCAAGCTATGAATGATGACCATGAGAAAAGATCCGACCAGTAACCAATTGGCGTATAACGGTTTCTTGTCTCCGTCAAACATCGTATAGTAAACAGCCAGAAATGCGAGATACGATAGCATTTCTATGGCAAGCCGCAGTCTGATCGCATTTAACTGGTTAGTACCTTTCTTTATCCTAAGCTGCTCTTTCAGGCCAGTAGTTTCTGGCTGAAGGTTTTTCCAATCGTTTTTCAATTCATCGATATTCATTTTGCTGGATTTAATGTCTTTTTTAATCTGGATCTAATTCTTCCCATCTTGACGGCAATGTGGTTCTCGCTCAATCCCGTTATTTCTGCCATCTCGCGATAGTCAAAGTCTTCGAAATACAAGGCGAGTAATGCCCGGTCTCCTTCATTTAGCGTTTTTAGTATGACAAACAGCTGCTGCTCTCGTTCCCGATTTTCATAATCGATGTTGCTGTCTTCTTTGTCCGGTAATCGCTCGGTAAATAATAATAGTATCCTCTTCTTTCGGTAAGACGCCATGGCAGTGTTAAGAGCAACTCTGTATATCCAGGTACTTTGCTTTGACTTTCCCTCGAATTTTGGGAAAGACTGCCACAATTGTAAAACGATCTCTTGAAAAAGGTCCTCGCGATCCTCAGGGCTATCCCGGTAAAGTCTTGACACCTTATGAATAATGGCCTTATGCACGGCGATCATCTCCAAAAACTGTTTTTCCATCCTATCTGGTTTTAACAAAACGAGTTGATTGTCCTTTTAGGTTGGCTTTCAGCGAATGAATGGTGTTGTCTGGACCTTTTTCGAATTCAATTTGGACGGGTACCTTTTTGCCAAAAAACACAGAGCTATCCGAGGGATATAATTCGAAGAATGGGTTTTGTCCCATTTTCGCATAGAGCTGCTCGCCCTTTAAAAAAATCGCTAATAGATGGCCATTGTCCGCGGTATAGGTTCCTTGAAATTGGTCAAGCTGCGATGCCTTCATTAGGATAGGCGTATGTACAACCGGCATATCAAACCTATCGCCGAAAAGGATGCTTTCAATACTGGACTGCATTTCCCCGACGGGCAACGTGGAAATATTACTTAGGATAACTACAGAAATTTTGGCATTGGGATAGTAGCCTGAAATAGCAGAACATCCATAAGTCCCCCCACCAGTAAAATTGAAATCCCTTTCTCGGTTTGAACTTCTCCTAAGAAACCAGCCATAGCCATACGATTCGCTACGTCCGTTAACCGGTTGTGAGTTTTGAATGGTGAACAGCTGATCTAAAACTTCCTTGTTGAAATGCCTGGTTCCATTTAGATTGTTGTTCCATTTTAATAGATCGCTTGCGGTTGAATACAGGTTACCCGACCCTTTCATTAAAGCAAAGTCCCGATGGGGTGCCGCGATCAGTCGATCTGCTAGTTGATGATACGGAGAAACCATTCCATGGATGAGGGCTGTTGCCGTATTTTCTCCGGTATGATCCATATGCAAAGGAGCGGTAATCTTTTCCCTTAGGAGGGCACCATAGCTTTTATGGTAAATCTTTTCCAGAATACTTGCCAGAACAAAGTATCCAGGACTGGAATAGTGCGTCTTTGCCCCAGGCACAGACAAAAGTTTCAATTTAAATATCTCGTCCGTGGCCTGCCGATCCGAGAGTGGAAGAAACGAAGTTTTCTCCCAATAATCTGCTATGCCTTCATTATGGGGAAGGCCGGAGGTGTGGGTCAGCAATTGCCGGATCGTTATTTTACTCCAATCGGATTGGCCAAGTTGAGGGTAATAGGTACTGAGTTGATCGCCCAGTGCTAACTTGTGCTCTTCGGCAGCCAATACAACCAACATTGCCGTAAACTGCTTAGTAATGGATGCTATCCGAAAAACAGGGTCCGAAGAAAGCGGTACGTCAAGCTCCAATGACGCTTTTCCTAGGGACCGTCGATAGAGTATGCTATCATTGCTGGCAATCATGACGGTACCGTTAAAGCCGATGGATTGCTGTTGCACGCTCAAATAACGGTCAATCAGGTCGGTCTGGACTTTTTGCATCTGGGCTATGGATCTTATCGAAAGGCCTGATATACCCATAAAAACGATTATAAAAATTTGTATTCTGAACATCTTCTCCTGGTTAATCAGCACCATTAGTAGCGATTTATTGAAAAAGATGACAGGTCTAAAGAAATAGTTGATTGCTGGATGTAAATAGTAATGGACTTATACGATCTATGGGAACTTAATCAGCTAATACTGAAAGTAAATAAAGCTAATGGGAGATTATGCACGAATGTTGTCAGCTCCCCATAATTCAATTAGACAAGCAGATCAATCTCCAACAACTACTATTTGGAAGACACCTTGAACGTAGGCGAAGAAGCTTTACTAATGATGACCTAGTAGTTGTAGTAGATACTAATGAGTGGGTAGTGGTGCATTTAAACTGGACCGGATCTGGAAATCGCTGTTTCCCTTGTTCGAATCTCTTGCTCATTAGTCCGGGTTTGTCAACTACAAAATGGTAGTTGATAACGAAAGTTTTAATATGAAAGCACTTATACAGCATGTCAATGCCTACATAGGTAATCACTTCTGACATTAGCACGCTGGGCTGGGACTAGCACGGATTAGAGAGAAAACCTGGAGCAAGCAGATGTTATTAATTGCAGGCAGGAACCCACCCCTCTTTTTTTTCAGTTCTTTTACTGATTGCTTCAGGTGCTAAGTAAGTAGCTCGTATTGGCTACACATTTGGTAGTATTGGCTACAAACGCTTCTTTCCTTTGCATCAATTTTGCTTTTCATACAAACGATCCATCATTCTATGAAAGGTAAAGTAGTCGTCATCACCGGAGCTAGTAGTGGCATTGGTGAAGCCATTGCAGAACATCTGGCTGCCGCCGGAGCTAAAGTCGTGCTGGGAGCCCGCACAGACGGGGCCATTCAAAGCCTGGCCCTTCGAATCCAGCAAGCGGGCGGAGAAGCCATTGCTCTAGCTACGGATGTAACCAAAAGAGAAGAAGTTAACGAACTAGTCAGGCTTGCAACCCGTACCTACGGACGTTTGGATGTCATGATTAATAACGCTGGCGTCAGTCAGTTAGAACCCATGGAGGCCCTGGACGTGGAAGGATGGGAGCAAATGATTGACGTAAACCTGAAAGGGACGCTCTATGGCATTGCGGCGGCTTTGGGCGTTTTCAAAACCCAAAATTCAGGGCACATCATTAATATTATCTCAACCGCTGGCCTGCGTATTTCACCGATGATGGGTGTGTACGCGGGGACTAAAAATGCCATTCGCACCATCAGCGAGGCCCTGCGGCAAGAGTCGGGCGGAAGGTGGCGAGTTACGGGCATTTCTCCAGGAATGATCAACACGCCTTTTGCGGGTGCCATCAAAAATGAGAGCCTGCGGCAGCAGATTGAACAACAAGCTCAGAAAATGGGTATTCCCGCCCGTGCCATTGCCGAAGCAGTCGGATACGCGATTTCCCAGCCGGATCAGGTGGATGTCGGTGACATCGTCATTCGTCCTACCTTGCAGGACTAACGCAATCCTCTCATTTAGAGACCTAGGAAACGCCAGCTTATGCAGCCTATTATTTTCGAACATATTTTCACGCTGATGAAGCGGCTGAACCTACCTCTGCCGCTTCATCCCTTAATTACTTTAGTTCAGTATGACCAGCATAAGCCTGCCCTAAGCGAGGCTGGAACTGCCTATTCGCTGCATTTTTATAAAATAGCTTTCAAAGCCCGCTTTTCTGGTCAATCCAGATACGGACCTGGTTCGTACGATTTTAGTGAAGGAAGCATGGCTTTCGTAGGACCGCATCAGATCGTTGAATTGTCTTCTGACGAGACTGAACATGAAGGGTATGCCCTGTTTTTTCATCCGGATCTATTGCTTCATACTTCCTTGGCCGCCCGCATTCAACGCTACGGTTTTTTTTCGTATTCGGTTACTGAAGCTTTATTTTTATCAGAACCTGAGAAGAAAAGTATCATACGGGTTTTTGAAGCCATCGATGCCGAACTCCGAACAAATATGGATGCCTTCAGTCAGGGAGTCCTGGTTTCTCAACTGGAGCTACTACTCAATTACTGTGATCGCTTTTATAATCGCCAGTTCTTGACCCGAACGCCCACCCATCATACCTTGATCGATGAGATGAACCAGTATCTTGAGGAACGGTTTGCCCGACAGGAAGGATTAATCAGCGGATTACCCACGATTCAGGAAATTGCTGGTTATCTGAATCTCTCTCCGCGTTACCTTTCGGATATGCTCAAGTCGCTGACGGGCCATACTGCTCAGCAGCATATCCATTATAGAATGATTGAAAAGGCAAAAGAATTACTGGCCAGTGACCAGCTTACTACCGCAGAAGTAGCTTTTTTACTGGGGTTTGAACATCCTCAGTCATTCAACAAATTTTTCAGGCAAAAAACGGGCACTTCTCCAACTTTATACCGGAAGATCCGCAGTAATTAGTCCCAGAGCGAACCTGCTTAGCACTTTGGGGAAAGGTCCCTGAAAGCCAGAGTGAATTCTTGTAATGTAATTGAATAAGCAGATACCAATCCTTACCAGCGTTCTCTTTGGTGAAAACGATTAGCTCAGTTTGTCGTTAAAAAGAATACTTCACGCCGGTTCGTTATTCGCCTGACTCCCCTAACCTGCCGCCGTTACATCCTTTGCACGTGCAGAGATAACTGCTGGAGCAGCAAAGCCCTTAAGCTCTCTAAATTCCGAAGAGCCTCAGTAACTCCCCTTCGCTACGGCAGTATTCGTTGCTGCAAGCAGGGACTTCATAGCCAGGCTGAAGATGATGCTAGCTAAGGCTACCACAGTAGACAGGATAGTATAGAAATGCAAGCATAGTTTTAGCTATGTAGCTTTATTAGAAGCAGGGTTCCGTTATATTCACGCAAGAACATTCCATGACCAGGCTCCACATATTTGATTACATCATGAATTTTAGAGTATCTTTTTTACTAGTACTTCTACTTTTTTGTTCATCCGTAGCCATGGCTCAGCTTCACCTGGCGAAGCTACAGGTAGAGTATACCGAAACACCTTTGGGAATAGATGTCAAGCGCCCCCGTTTTAGCTGGCAAATGCAAACATCCACCAGAGGAGCCAGTCAAACGGCCTATCAGCTGGTCGTTACGGATGAAAAGGGACAGCCTGTTTGGGATTCTAAAAAAACAACAAGCAATCGTTCTTTAACCATTCCTTACGCCGGGAAACCGCTAAAAGCCCGCACCCGGTACCGGTGGCAGCTTCAGGTGTGGGATCAGGCCCATCGTGCCCACCGGTCCGAATCCTGGTTTGAAACGGGACTGATGGATACGAATGCGGACGGTTCGGCCTGGAACGGGGCCCGGTGGATTGGTGGGGCGGATACGAGTTTGGTGCTTTACTCATCTTACCTGCCCGTGTTTAAACTAAGTTATAGCCTTCAACTTGAAAAGTCTTCCACGCGGGCTAGTTTTGTCTATGGAGCCAATGACCCTCGGCTCATGGATCCCAACAAAAACCTGTTCAAGCTGGCCAATAGAAAAGATGAATCGTATCTGCGGTTGGAACTCGATATTAGCCCCTTGTCTAATAACGGAACGGCTCTACTTCAGGTCTACCGGGCTGGCTATCATCCTTCGGATCATCCCGAGAAACCATTAAAAAGTTTTCCCATTCCCCTGAGTCTGATCAATGGGCAGAACAAATACGACAAGCATCGGATTTACCTGCATTCTAACCTGGGCTTTTCGCACTTTTTTGTGGATGGCGAAGACCCAAGTCACCACGTGGGCGAAGCCGGCCTGAATCCCTTGGGTGAAGGAGGTGATTTCATTGCCTTTCCCGTCGTAGGTGACATTGGTTTTTCGGTGCCGAAGGAACAGACCGCCTTTTTCTCTGAGGTGAAAATTCGTAATTATCGAAGCCCTTCGAATGTTCTCTTTACCGAACCGCTTGATCAAAGCCCTTACCGAGGAATATTTTCCAGGATACAAATTGAAAATCAGGCCTATTGGGTGCAGGGTGGTCAGGCGGGCGTATTGCTGACGGCCAATCCTAGTAAAGCCGCCATGCCCATGTTACGAACGACTTTTACGGCGTCGTCTGCACCACTTGTGAAAGCCCGGCTGTATGCAACCGCTCGGGGAATTTACGAAGTCTACCTCAATGGCAAACGGATTGGTCAGGACTATTTTAATCCCGGCCTAACGCAGTATAATAAAACCCATCTTTACCAAACCTACGATGTTACCAAGCAGATTCGTGCCGGAGAAAATGCGTTGGGAGCCTACTTAGGCGAAGGCTGGTGGAGCGGCGGGGCTACGTACGCCGGCGAAAACTGGAATTATTTTGGAGATCGGCAATCGCTTTTGGCTCAGCTCATTCTTACCTACGCCGATGGTCGTGAGCAGATCATCGGGAGTCAGCCCCAGAGCTGGACTTATTTTGACCGGGGACCGATGGTCTACGGAAGTTTTTTTCAGGGCGAAGTCTACGACGCTTTGCGGGAACGGGCCATTGAAGGATGGAGCACCGCTGCTTACGATGCTTCCTTGTGGAAGCCGGCCCAGGAAGTCGGTTTGTCGAAGCAAGTCAGTCAGGCGTATTCACTCGATAATCCCAGCGTAGCTGATTACTCGCAGGCCACGATACGGGGACAATTTGGCCCAACCGTGCAAAAAGTCCGGGAACTTACTGCCGTATCAATGCAGGAAGTTCGTCCCGGCGTTTTTGTCTACGACATGGGTCAAAACATGGTGGGCGTTCCCGAGATTCATTTGTCAAACGTGAAGGCTGGAACCAAGATTACCTTGCGGTATGCGGAAGTAAAATACCCTGATCTGCCGGAATATACCGGAAATCAGGGCATGATTATGCTTGAAAACATCCGGGCTGCGATGGCTCAGGATCTTTATTTTGCCCGGGGGGGAGAAGAAACGATTGCCCCCCGCTTTACTTACCACGGCTACCGCTTTGTAGAGATCACAGGAATCAATCAACCCTTACCACTGACGGCTGTAAAGGGAACGGTTCTCAGTTCCATTCATCAACTCGTCTCCCAGTATGAAACCTCCAATGCCAAGGTGAATAAGCTTTGGGAAAATATAACCTGGTCCACGCTCGGAAACTTTTTGTCGATTCCCACCGACTGTCCCCAACGCAACGAGCGTCTGGGCTGGAGCGGCGATATTTCCGTATTTGCCCGCACTGCTACCTACCTGGCCGATTTACCGCAGTTTCTCAGCCGACACCTGCAAGCCATGCGGGATGTGCAGCGAGCCGATGGCCGCTTTACGGACGTGGCTCCTTTGGGTGGAGGCTTCGGCGGTATACTCTGGGGAAGTGCGGCTCTGACCGTAGCCTGGGAAAGTTATCAGCAGTATGGCGATAAAGCATTACTGGCCTCCCACTATGAAGCCATGAAACGCTACACTCACTATATTCAGGAAAAAAACATAGATCCTAAAACCGGATTGCTCACCCAGGAAAATCCGACCTTCTGGGGAAATCTGGGTGACTGGTTGGGGCCGGAGCAAAACAAGAACGATAATTCGCTTTTATGGGAGGCGTACTGGATTTACGATTTGGAGCTGATGCAAAAAATGGCTACTGTTTTGGGAAAAACAGCGGATGCCCGAACGTTTCAGGACTTACACCAACAGCGGAAAGCCTTTTTCAATGCCACCTACGTGGATAAGCAAACCGGAAAAACCATTCATTCCGGCTTTAAGCAAAATCCTTCAGCGACTCTGAAAGCGGGAGATGCTGTGGATACTCAGACGTCATACGTCCTTCCGTTGGCGTTTGATGCGTATGATTCAGAGTACCTTCCCAAAGCTGTCGATCGTTTTGTGGAGAGCATCAAACGAGAAACAAAGGCTGAGAACGGTACCCTTACTCCGTCCTATTCCTTAATGACGGGTTTTATTGGTACCGCCTGGATTAATAAAGCCTTATCGGACCGGGGGCATTCCGAAACGGCGTATCGGCTATTGCAGCAAACCTCGTATCCTTCCTGGTTATATTCGGTCGATCAGGGAGCAACGACCATTTGGGAACGACTGAACTCGTACACGCATACGAATGGATTCGGGGGTAATAACCAAATGAATTCCTTCAATCATTACTCGTTTGGAGCCATCGGTTCCTGGTTGTATAACTATTCGCTGGGTATTGAACGGGACGAAAAAGCTCCGGGTTTCAAACATTTCCTGCTCCATCCCGAACCCGATCCTACGGGACAGATGACCTATGCTCGCGGCTATTATGATTCGATGTACGGGCGTATTGAAAGTAGCTGGGAAAAGAAAGAAAAAGGGCATGTGTACCGATTCGTCATTCCCGCCAATACCTCCGCCACGGTAACCTTACTGGCTCCTTCCGCCCAGGCGATCTCGATCAATGGAAAACCATTTTCTTCTCAGAAGGTCGTTAGCTACCCAAGTGATAAAGGAAAACAAGTATTCGAACTTCCTTCGGGGACTTATGAAATTATTTGTGCCGTTACTCCAGTCCAAAAGTAAGGAAATGGCCCTTCATGCGAACCCTGCTGTATCGGCTGAATTTTGGTCTTTACTAGTTCAGGCAGCTACCCTCATGAAAAGCTACTCTAATGTAATTCACTATGAATCTTTAGCCCTAAAAGGTCAAGAGATGGATAGTTAGACCTAGTGCTATTGTTATCTCTTCTCTATTCTATCAGTCGGCTATTAGATATCTGGGTTTCTGAATGCCTGAAAGCGATTAGCTCCTTAACCTTTTTAATGTTAAGGAGCTAATCGCTTTTAAGAGATAGGCCTTTTCGCTAAATTAAAGTTTCCAGAATAGCAATAATGAGATTAATAAGACCAGCCCTATTTGCAAAGCCGTTAATACGTAAATGTAGTTGGACTGCCCATCGGATTGGTTTAGTAGTTCCTGACCCACGGTCAATTGCAGAGCCGACAATTCCGTGAGTGTCTGAATTACCTCGCTGAACGTCGTATTACCCATGCCGGCAAAAAGAATCTGCTGAGCCTGTGTCCGATCTTTTTGGTTCTTGATGAGCTCCCCTTCTAACGTATGATACTTCTCCAGCCGCTGTTTGAGTAGGTTAAACTGATCTGACTCCCGAGGGGTAAGACTGGTTTCGTCAAACCTGGTTATTAATGAATCGATCTGACGATTGGAACGATCCATTGCGGAGGCGATCTGGCTCAGCTCTAGCTTCGTATTACTTAGTACATACGATTCAAGCAGGAGCCGTTTACTGTACACCTGTGAAGTCAACTTGGCAATAATAGCCGTTGGCACCAATCGGTCCTGATAAATGGAAGCCGAGGCCTGCTGAATCTGATGGACACTCCGGCGACTCAGGAAGATACTCGTCAGAATCAAGCCCAGGAGGCTGGCGATGAGTAAAGAATTTTTTAGGATGGGTTTATTACGAGGTTTTTCCATAAGATCAATACAACTAAAAGTGACAATTTACGCTAGAAGTGACCAACCCACCTACCTGTTGAGATAGGTTACATAAGCGTTGTGACTACTAGTAAGCGGAAGGCCCAAGATAATAAATAGTAAATGAATAGTCAGTAATAGAGTTTGTTTAAACCAGGATTGACTACCGAACGCATCGTGAAGGATAATCTCAATGAATAGCTTGTCCTCTAGCCTGGACACAGAAAAGGGCTTTACAGCTGCGTCGGCTCGAGAGAACGCGTATCTTTAACGTCCGTTGATCCAAATTCCTAGGATCTGGTCAACGGGATTCGTTTATAGCTGAGTTTCTATATTTATACTGGAGTTGATGAACCTGGAATTCTACAGGCCTACGCTGGAGGCATTACGCCCCTATATCGAGGGATATTACTTTATCTCCCCTCAGGAGCATTCCGATGACCTTCATTATAGGACCTTCCCTAATAATTTTTTCATTGTTTCGGTAAGTCAGGGCGTTGCGATTGAAATGGATGAAAATAAACTTATCGTGCGTCATTCTTCTGAGCAAACGGTTGTATCCAATTTTGTTTCCCGTTATACCACTCCCATTGAAGTCATTTACGATGGCCCTGTTCTGGAAATAACTATTTATTTTAAACCTCTGGGAATTAATCATTTTATAGAAAATACGCACGGGCTTTTTCAGCACAGTACCGCCCTGGATTTTAATCCCTTTCCTGATTTTATTCCCTGCATGAGTGAAATCTTAGCCATTCCCGATCGAAAAATCCAGCGAAAAAAACTGGAAGAATATTGGCTTTCCAAGCTACTCGTGAAGGAATTTCAACCTATGAAAGAGATCATTTTAGCGATAGAATCAGAACAAAAAATAGAGGACATCGCTCTTGCCAACGGTTTTTCAAGGCAGTATCTGAGCAAGCTCTTTACCAAAGTAGTCGGGAAATCACCCATGGAATACCGAAAAATTCACCGCTTTAGAACGGCCATCGCTAAACAAAAAACCATGAAGAGTTTAACGGAGCTTTCTCACGAAAGCCTGTTTTACGACCAATCTCACCTCATTAAAGATTTCAGGCAATTCACCTTTGTGAATCCTTACACGTTCTTTAAAAAAGTAGATACTGATCAAGAATACGTCTGGCTGTTCATCTAGGGGGTTTACATTTTTACAATTTTGGCTGCTGGGCAGCCCCTTACCTTTGCCCGACAACCGATTTTGGAATCCCAATGAAAAAATTAATTCATCTGCTTGCCCTTTTACTGCTTACTCTTCCTCTACACGCTCAACAAGCTAACTGCTCCTGTTCGGAAGCCTTGAAAAAGTTGATGGATAAAGTAGAACGTGAATACCCCGGTTTTTCAGTGAAGACTAAAGACACGTCCCTTTATCAAGGTTTCAAGCAAACGCTTCATCGTCAGGCTGGAGGCCAGGATGACAAGGGCTGTCAGAGTATATTGAAAAGTTATACCGATTTTTTTAAAGACCCGCACCTGTGGGTAGGCTCTAATGGTGCCCCCTTTAAAGCCACTGCCAGCACCAGTAACGAGCGACTAGCCATTGACTTCAAGGATTTCGAGCAAAAGCTACAAACCACTCCAGATAGTCTGGAGGGTATTTATACCATGCCCGGCTATAAAATTGGGTTAAAAAAAGTTCAACCCCGTGAGTACGTCGGATTCATCATTGAGGCCACATCTCAGGCCTGGCAGCCCCAAGACATCAAATTCAGGCTGTTGGCTAATGGGGACTTTAGCTACGCCTTAATGGATCGATCCCTTCAGAAAGGACAGTATCAAAGTTTTTACGGAACTGTCTTGTTTTTAGAGCAGATACAGGTAGTCTTAACCAAACAAGTGCCTAAGCCCCGCATCAGCCAGGCTAAAATGGAACGTCTTCGAGAAGAACTGGAAGGTTTTTATTTCAAAAAACTATCCGAGAATACCTCTATTTTAAAACTGCCAAGTTTTGAATACCAGCACCTTCAGACCATCAATCGTCTCCTTGATGAGCATAAAACCTTACTGGAAGCCAGTAAAAACCTCATCATTGACGTGCGGGGCAATCCCGGCGGAACTACGGATGCCTATCAGAAGTTACTGCCTTACCTTTCAGGAACCTCCATTCGTCATACGGGAACCGAATTTCTGGCTACACAAACGTATATTGATAATCTGGAGGCCTATAAAAAAAGCCTGGATAAGAACACGCCCACTCCGGGCATAGATCAACAAATCCAGACGTTAAAGGCCAATCTGGGCAGGTTTGTGAATTTTAATGCTAGCGGTAAATCCACCTCCGTAGAGACGATTACCGTAGCTGCTAAAAGTCCTCAGCAGATTGTTATTCTGGCCAATAAAGGGACGGGTAGTTCTGCAGAATATTTCCTTTTCATTGCCAAGCAGAGTAAAAAAGTAAAGATTCTGGGTGCCCCCAGCTACGGAGCCTTGGATTATGGAAATGCTTACCTAATAGAGTTCGATTGCCCCCCCTATCAGTTGTTCATGCCTACCTACCGAGCCTTACGTTTGCCGGAATATCCCATCGATAACATTGGCATTCAGCCCGATCTGTATTTGGATTCATCGACAAAAGATTGGGTAAGCTTTGCCCTGAACTATTTAGAACACTAATCTTCTGAATCCTACTTTGCAATGAGAGCTTTTCTAACCAGACAGGAAGGGTAATAGCACTTAAATGTAGCGATACCGTAAAAAAAAGAGCGTAACAGGGATATAAAAAAGATACATCAGGGCCGTTTTAGCATTTGTAAAAGTGCCGAACGGCCTTGAGTTTTTATACGGGTAAGAAAGGAGAAATAACCCCTAATCATTAAAAGAAATAGTTCAGCTTTCGTAAACCGGAGGCTTTCAAGAGTACCCAGGAGATAGATTATGTTATTATTCAAATTAGCCTATTCTTCGAGTCAAGTTTGCTAAGGACGTCTTCTCTTTAAAATCTTTCCTAGCGTTTTCTCTTCTTATTAACTCAATTCAAGTAAAAAATGAAAGTATGGAAGATTCTTGCCGGGCTATGAATCAACCCTATCCAATAGCAACATTAGTTTTTGTTTAACCCTGATTATCAAAGGCATGGCTATCAACTCTTCCGGGGTAATCGCCATGCTAACTTGAATTATCTCGATGATCATATCCATCCCAGGCTAAACGAATTTGCTGTTAAATGGTTAATACCTTCAAAATTCTATTGCCGTTGAACAGACGTCAGTTACCAATTCTATGGTTTAGGTAATGGCTAATACCGTAATCAAACCTGATTTCTATTCATTATCTGTCACCCTGGTTTTCTAAAATAAGAGATGAGTATCGATCCGTCCGCTCCTTTTAGCGAAGGTTCTTTTTCCGATTTTCAACGATTATCCTTTGCTCTCCAGGCCTCGGGCGTAGGCACGTGGGATTTAGATATTGCCCAGCAGCAGGTTTGGTGGGATGACCGTTGTAAAGAGCTGTATGGGTTTTCAAAAGAAGATATAGTCCCTTATGAGCAGGTGCTTCGTTATATATATCCGGAGGATTTGCCTTTGGTAGAACAGGCCATTGCCTATGCCTTACATCCGGCCTCTCAGGGCAGGTATGATGTTAACTTTCGAACGTTAGGAGCGGAAGATCAGCAATTACGCTGGTTACACTGCAAAGGGCAGGCCATTTTTGATGCCAACGGAAAGGCGTTACGTTTTTCCGGCATTGCTCAGGACATTACCCCCTTAATGGATGCCCAGCAGGAACTCCATCACAGTGATCTGCACTGGCGTAGTTTAGTCGATCATTCCGGTACGGCTACGGCTGTTTACCAGGGGCGTCATATGCGGATTCAGGCGGTTAATGAAGCCATGATTGCTATTTGGGGCAAAGATGCATCCGTTAAAGGGAAAACGTTTGCCGAAGCCATTCCCGAAGTAGCTGATCAACCGTTTCTCGGTCTCCTGCAAAACGTCTACGATACGGGTATTGCTTACTATACTCCTGAAGGTCCAGCTATGCTGGAAGTGGGCGGTCGTTTACAGGAATTTTGGTTTACGTATTCGTATGTACCCTTAAAAAATGACTTGGGCCAGGTATACGGCATTATCCATACGGCTACCGACATTACCCATCAGGTCATGGCCCGTCAAAAGATAGAAGCCAGTGAAGCACGGTTTAGAGCACTCATCGAGCAATCCCCTATTGCCATGAGTTTGTACGTGGGCCGTGACTATATCATTGAGTTAGCCAATGATTTGATGATTAACTTTTGGGGTAAAGGAAAGAGCGTGATTGGTAAAAAGCTATCGGATGCTTTACCAGAACTAGAGGGCCAACCGTTTTTAGACCTTCTCAATCAAATCTATACGACGGGCGTTGCCTTTACGGGAAAAGCGATGCGGGCTGATCTGACCATTGGCGGCATCCTTGAAACCTTCTATTTTGACTTTACCTACCAGCCCATTATTAATGACGAAGGAGAAGTCTATGCCATCTTGAATGTTGCCATTGACGTGACGCAGGATGTCTTGCTTCAGCGTAAATACGATCAGTCTCAGCAGGCCTTATCTGATGCCGTAGAGTTGGCTGAATTAGGCATTTGGAAGATTGATGTGGCTAGCCAGACGGCTATGTTTTCCCCGCGAGTCTCCAAATGGGTCAACGATGAGGAAGTGGCAACCTTGCCCGAGGCGATGGAAGCGATTGAACCGGAAGATGTACCTGCATTCCTGCAAGCGTATGAAAAAGCCCAGCAGACAGGTTCGTCCGGCAGGCTTGAAGTGGAATACCGCCTGAAAAATCAGAAGACGGGGCAGGTTCGTTTATTACAATCCATGGGACAAACCCTGTTTGATGAAGAAGGGATTGCTCAGACTATCAATGGCTTTAGTCGCGATATTACCCAGCAACGGGCCACTCAGCTCGAATTGGAACACCTGGTTCAAGTCCGAACCGAGGAGCTAGCGGCTATTAATGAAGAATTGCAGGCTAGTAGTGAAGAGCTTCAGACGAGCAGCGAAGAACTGGCCGAAAGCAACTACCGACTCGGTGAAAGTCTAGAGGAGTTAACCAAAACCAATCAGCAGCTCCTGTTTTCCAATGAACGCTTGCAACGTTTTGCCTATGTAGCTTCTCATGATTTGCAGGAGCCGCTTCGCAAGATTCGAACCTTTGCCTCGTTGGTAAGTAACAAATATGAAAAACAATTAGCAGAAGAAGGGCTTACGTATATCGAACGAATCAGTAAATCCGGTGAGCAAATGTCTCAGCTCATTAGCGATTTATTATCCTATTCAAGGCTAAATACGCAAGAGTATCAATTCCAGCCCGTTTCGCTGCAATTGGTGGTAACTCAAGTACTAGAAACGCTGGAACTTCGGGTCCAGCAAACCCAGGCCCAGCTTAAGGTGGAGTCATTGCCTGCTCTCATGGGCGATGAATCGCAGCTTCGGCAACTCTTTCAGAATCTGATTTCCAATGCTTTAAAATTCACAAAGCCTGAGCAGACTCCCCAAATACATGTTTCCTCGCAGGTACTGGACTGGGACCAGCTACCCGAGTCCATAAAACCTATTATCAAAACGGAGGAGTATCATCAAATTAAGGTGAGTGATCAGGGCATTGGATTTGATCAGAAATATAGCCAACGGATTTTCGAAGCGTTTCAGCGTTTACACGACAAAAGTGAGTTCAAGGGTACGGGCATTGGTCTGGCCATTTGTCAGCGGGTAGTAGAAAATCATGGGGGAGCTATCTCGGCCCAGGGCCTACCTGGGCAGGGGGCGGTTTTCAGCGTCTATCTCCCTATTGTAAAATAACCCTACACAACAAATATTTTAATTAAGAATAGTACTATGTTTACCAAAGGTCCCATACTATCCATCGAAGATGATGAAGACGATCAGTTTTTAATTCAGGCTGTATTCAAAGAACTAGGCATTGAAAATGAGTTACTGTTTTTTGGCAATGGGAAGCTGGCTCTGGATTACCTGATGAAAACGCCAATTCAACCTTTTTTGATTCTATGTGATGTAAACATGCCCGTTATGAATGGGCTGGAATTGCACCAGACGATTGCGGATAACGACTTTTTGAGGAAAAAAGCAATTCCCTTCGTATTTCTAACCACTGCCGCCAATGCCAGTCTGGTTAATCAGGCCTACTTTCAAAGTGTGCAGGGCTTTTATCAAAAAGCCAGCACATTCGCTGGATTTCAGCAACAGATGAAGGCCATCATTGAGTATTGGCAGGGCTGTCTGCATCCCAATAGTTACTTAACTACCTAATGAGTCGCTCATATTCAGACAGAACAGAAGTACGGAAGAATGGATGTTAAGAAAGGGTGAACCTGTAATCGGAGCTTTAGTAAACAGAGGTCATTTCCGCATGAGATGCCGTTTGACCCGACTTAAGGTATCTTTCGTGATTCCCAGGTAAGAAGCAATGATATGTTGCGGGAAACGATCCACTAACTCAGGATACCAGTCTACAAATTCAGTATAGCGTTTTTCCGCATTAGAGCTTAGGGAGGAGGTCAGCCTGCGTTGATTGGCCATGTTATTTCTTTCATCAAGCTGGCAGGTCATCTCATTAAAGGCAGGAACCTTCTTCAAGAGTTCAAGGGCTGCCTGCCGGGGGATCAAAAGCAGTTGACAATCTTCCCAGGCGTCAATATTAAATACACTCGGCGTAACCTTCACCCAGCTTTCCCGGTCTCCCATCCACCAGCCTTCTACGCCCAGTCGCACCATATGTTCTACGCCCTTCTCATCTACTAGGTATTGTCGCATGCAGCCCTTTACGATAAAGGCAAAATGCTTACACTGGTCACCGGCCTGCAACAGATATTGTCTCTTTCTTAATTTTGAGGGGATAAATGCCCGCTTGAGCAGGTCTTTCTCCGCTTCTGAGACTGGATACGAACTAAAATTTTTCAAATAGTCAAAAAAGGCCTCTATCATACTATAACTGCGTATTTTCCAGGATCTGATTAGGGATTAACAGCTACCCTTATGTAGACAAAGATAGGGTTTGTTCTATACTTCGAGCCAGTGCCTGCGGGCTGTCTGAACAGCCGGAATGAAATCGTTCAGAATTCAGTAAAGGAAAATAGCGGCAGCAAAGCCAGGCACAAGGGTAGACATTTATCTACTTTTTTTTTCGACTTATATCATCGTTCTTTTGGGTAAGGCGGCAGAACTTTGTCCGTAATAATCAGCTAAAGAAAGGGTTAGGTATCGTTAGTAAGTAATCATTCCAACCTTCTTAGTTGACCACTCTTTAGGGCATTCTGTAAGGGTATTAATCAAATGAACACAATGG
>CAJYHS010000072.1 GCA_913774715.1 uncultured Siphonobacter sp.
TAATAAACCCACCAGTGAGATAGAAATGACATTCCCGAAAAGTAACAAATCAAAAAGGTTTCGCTGACGATTGTGACCATCCTCGTCGTAAGCCGTTACCATCGCCACAAATTCCTTGCCGGTGGGGGAAGGCCAGGGGCCGGGATAAACCAGTGCTAGTCCGTCTTTAGGGTACGTATGATTCGGGCTTTTGTAACTAAACCGTACGACCCGTTCTTCCCGTACTCGTGTACGAAAAGCCTGATCGGCAAGAAAATCGTTGGTTTCTTCACTGGCAAAAATCAGGCTATCCGTTGGGGAATAAATAAAGACCACCTGTTCGGGTAAAGAAGTAGTCAGCTTTCCCACCACGGTATTGTCTTTGGTGAGTAATTGTTCAGTTACGCGGGCCTTGCGTTCCAGCCAGCCGTCCATGGCCCGTTGGCGTAAGGAAGAGTAGCTCAGGTATACGTATACTGAAAACAGCAGCAGACAACCCGCCACGAGGGAAGAAAACCAGAAGATGATTTTATACCTAATCTGCATACTTAGCTCCGTAAAACGTACCCCATGCCTACAACGGTATGTAATAGCTTCTGATCGAAATCTTTATCTATTTTTTTTCGTAAGTAATTGATATACACATCGATAATGTTCGTATTTGTATCGAAGTGTACATCCCATACTCTTTCGGCAATGTCAATCCGGCTGACAATCCGGCCCTTGTTGATCATCAGGTATTCCAACAGGGCATATTCACGGGCGGTAAGGTCGATGGCTTTTCCCGCACGAGAAAGTGTACGTGCTTCGGTATTAAGCTCCAGATCAGCTACTTTTAATAATTGCTTTCCCTGATTAAAGGAAGTATTCCGGCGGGACAAGGCTCTTATTCGAAGGATTAATTCCCTGAAAACAAAGGGCTTCACCAGGTAGTCATCCGCTCCCGAGCCAAAACCACTTTCTTTGTCCGACAGGCTATCAAGGGCCGTTAATAACAATACGGGCTGCCGGGGAGAATTCTTTTTTATATGCTGGCATAAATCAAAACCATTGATATAAG
This sequence comes from uncultured Siphonobacter sp., assembly GCA_913774715.1. Lineage (GTDB taxonomy): Bacteria > Bacteroidota > Bacteroidia > Cytophagales > Spirosomataceae > Siphonobacter. Next base: position 1,040 of record CAJYHS010000072.1, read on the forward strand.
GAAGATTGACGTCAAGAATAATGACATCATATTCATTCTGATCGGCGAGTCGCTGTCCGATCAGTCCATCATACGCGACCTCCAGAGCATACCCCTCACTTTCAATGCCTTTTCGTATAAAAGAAGCTAAGCTGACTTCGTCTTCGACCAGTAATAATTTCATAGTTAGGGCTTAAGAATTTTCTAACGATAGGGAAGCCTCTTTTACTTGAACGACCTCAATATAATCCCCCACCTTGATACGTTCAGTCAGGCTACCGGGCAGTAGGTTTTGTCCAAAGAGAATCTTATTATTCCAGTTCCGGTATTTACTCAGCGTTTTTAAGGGTTCTTTTCCTTTTACCGACGTTACCTGATCAATTGTAGTCAGGACGCAACGAGCACAGGGTTTTACCCCAAAAAAATCCTGCGAGCCCACTGTGAAAGCGGCCCAGGTATCTTCCTCGTAGGGCTTCCCACCCGTAAAAACTAAATTGGGACGAAAACGATTCATGGGAACGGGCGATTCCAGACGGGCATTCAAATCATTCAACGATTCCTGACCGATTAGCAGAAAAGGATAGCCATCTGAAAAACTGGTAATCTCTTCGTGATGAGCATAGCGTGGATCTACTTTTCGCTGGGTACTTTCGGGTTGAAAAACCAGTCGGCAGGGTTGTTCCAGGGCCTCACTAAACCAGCGATCTGCCTCGATAGAAACCCTCACTGCTTCCATGTGATCATCCCAAACCTGAACTGTTAATAGCTCGGAGCTGTTTTGCTCAAAAGGAATGGACAACAAAGGCATTTCTTTCTGACGGTGAGAAACCACTAGCGAATCACTTTCGATGGCTACGTCAAGTAATGCCAGAACAGGTAAAGTCCGTTGAGTCATAAACTTTCCATTCGCGTCAATTAACATCCACCGGCGGTCGTATTTCAAGCCACGAGCAGTTAATTCCGTTTCGGTCAAGGCAATGCCTGCCAGTGATTTGATCGGATAGATCCAGATTTCTGATAAAGTCAGGGGGACAATTCTTTCTTCCATACACAAAACTAAAATTTTATTGGAATGAAGATTTAATGAATGCCGCAGGATTACGAGAAAACTTGAAACGTTTAAACGCGTTTTATTTGGGTAATAAACTGTATAACAGATATCTAAGAGGTCTGTTGTCAAAAAAAGGCTCTATCTTCGGCCAGTTACTGTAAAGTCTTTTTAAATGTTAAGGAACGTTAAAGTCGAAATAAAAGTTAATAAATATGTATATACATTAAATGTAGTTGAATATATTTGCAACGCATTCCAGCAACGCCATGTCAATTGAAACGGAAATAAAACAACGAGCCGCCTTTACCAGCCCTTTTCATAAGGTAATGGTAAATCTGATTTATACGAACAACTGGATTACTTCGAGAAACTCAGAAGATTTGAAACCGTTTGGATTAACCATTCAACAGTTTAACGTATTACGCATTCTCCGAGGACAACATCCGAATGCCATTACTGTAAACGCCATCATTGACCGAATGCTTGATAAAATGTCGAATGCCAGTCGGTTAGTAGATAAGCTATTGGCAAAAGGTTTAGTGAGTCGTCTGGTATGTCCGAATGATCGCCGTGCGGTAGATGTTCGGATCACTGACAAAGGTCTGGCTTTACTTAGTGAGATTGATAAGGGGATGTCGGGTTGGGAACGTGAAATTACGGGTCGACTGACGACCGAAGAAGCCGAAATGTTAAGCCATTTGCTGGATAAAATGCGTGGAAATGCCACCAGCACCGATTGCGATGGAAATGAAGTAGTCCCTGAGCACGAGTCCGTTATTTAAATTATTCTCCCAAATCAATTAATCAAAAATGAAAACTGTTAAATTCTTTGCTGCCGCCCTTGCTGCGGGTATTCTATTTGTAAATGCTGCTAAAAAGCCTACGCCTGTTAAAGTAGATGCCGCTAAGTCTTCAGTAACCTGGTTAGGTAAGAAAGTAACCGGCGAACACACCGGAACAATCGCTCTGAAAGATGGCCAATTGCTGATGGATGGCGGTAAGCTGGTAGGTGGTAACTTCACGATGGACATGACTACGCTGCAAGTTACGGACGTGAAAGACGAAAAAATGAATGCGAAACTGAAAGGTCACTTACAAAATGACGATTTCTTCAGCGTAGCAACGCACCCCACTTCGACTTTAAAAATTACTAAAGTTACTCCTAAAGGTGGTAACAACTACGAAGTAACGGGTGATCTGAAGATCAAAGGAAAAACTAATCCTGTAACGTTCCCTGCAACGGTTGATTCTAAAACTGGTGTAGGTACGGCAAAAATCAAAATTGACCGTGCGAAATATGACATCCGTTACGGTTCAAAAAGTTTCTTCGATAACCTCGGAGATAAAGCCATCAATGATGATTTCGAACTGGATGTGAACCTGGCTACTAAGAAATAATTAATTTTGCTGATAAGTTAAAAATCCCCCGTGCTTCAGTTCACGGGGGATTTTTTATTTGAGTTGGAATAACTTCAAGTATTAACAGATACGGATCTGGCGTACTTAATTCAAAGTTTTACAAGGAAACAGTCCAATAAAAAGGTGCTGATATGTATTTAACACCTTCTTATTGTAGCCAGCTAAACTTCATACAGTTCAATCGGTAAATCATCCGGGTCCGAGAAGAAGGTAAAGCGACGCTGGGTCCACTCATCCGTACGAATGGGTTCCGTCTCAACGCCCTGAGCGGTTAGCTGTGAAATGGCTGCTTCCAGATCCGTTACTGCAAAGGCCAAATGGCGTAAGCCCTGAGCCTCCGGACGGCTGGGCCGGGCTGGTGGATCAGGGAAAGAAAATAATTCAATCTGATACAGTCCATTGACGGCCAGATCAAGTTTGTATGAATTACGTTCGGTACGATACACTTCCCGCACCACTTCCAGTCCTAAAATCTGGGTATAAAAATGTTTGGATCGTTCGTAATCTGAGCAGATGATGGCAATGTGGTGAATCGACTGTAACATATGGGTAGAAAAAAAATCAGTCTATCTTTTATTGTAGTGTAAAAACTCGACTTATATTTGCACCTCCAAAACGGAAATGACCGATGGTGTAATGGTAACACAGGAGATTTTGGTTCTCTTATTCAGGGTTCGAATCCTTGTCGGTCAACATTAACAAAACCCTCGGGTTGAGTTCTCAAGCGTTTGAATACACATTCAAACGCTTTTTTATTTTACTTCTTCGATTGTTTCATTCGGCGAATCAGCTGACTCGAATACAGAAATTCTTCCAGTTCGGGCACGGTCGTATCCAGAATATTCTCGTTTGTACCCTCCCAAAGTTTCAGGCCTTTGTGAAGGAACATGATGTCTTCTCCAATGCCTAATACCGAGTTCATGTCGTGGGTAATCACAATAGTCGTGATCTGGTATTCGTCCGTAATTTCCTGAATCAATTCATCAATTTTGACGCTCGTCAGGGGATCAAGACCTGAGTTGGGTTCATCGCAAAAGAGGTATTTCGGATTCATCACGATGGCTCGTGCAATGCCCACCCGCTTTTTCATTCCGCCTGAAATCTCCGAAGGCATTCGATTGGCGGCATTTTCCAGCTCAACCCGTTTCAAGCAGAATTGAGCCCGCTCGATTTTCTCTTCTTCCGACTGATCCGTCAGCATGTCCAGTGGAAATTTTACATTTTCCAGAACGGTCTTCGAATCAAACAAAGCCCCACCTTGGAAAAGGACACCCATTTCCCGACGAATGTCGCGTTTGGTATCAGCATCACCCGACCAGAAGTCGCGGCCATTGTAAAGAACCTGGCCGCTTTCGGGCTTAATCAAACCTACAATGCACTTCAGTAATACGGATTTTCCCGTACCAGAACCGCCAATGATGAGGCTGGTATTACCCGGTTCAAATTTGCCTGAAATCCCATCCAGAACGACGCGACCGTTGAATTCTTTTCGTATATCTTTTATTTCAATCATGGCTAAAATTTCTCTCGTCTTAACAATGCGGTCACCTTTTAGAGCTTATGGAATCAGATAAAAACTGATTTATTGATAAATTAAAGTAGTAGCTGAGCCAGTAAATAATCGGCCACCAGTACGGCAATACAGCTATTGGTTACGGCTGTAGTACTGGCTTTCCCTACCTCCAAAGCTCCACCTTCGGTATAATAGCCTCTAAAAGCTGAAATCGAAGTAATTAGGAAAGCAAACACCACGGTTTTAATCAACGCAAAAGGTACATTGAAAGGAATAAAATCCGCCCGAATTCCGTATACATAATCTTCGGGAGTAATGGCACCCGTTAGCGTTCCTGCTACGTACCCTCCCCAAATGGATAAAAAACCAGCGATGGTAATAAGCATGGGAAAAACGAGAACCGCGGCGACGATTTTAGGTAATACCAGATACGAAGCCGAGTTAAGTCCCATTACTTCCAGAGCGTCAATCTGTTCTGAAATCCGCATGGTTCCCAAGCCACTGGCGATGTTAGAACCTACTTTTCCCGCTAATACAATACAGGTAATGGTAGGAGCTAATTCGAGCAGAGTCATGTCCCGTACGATTAGCGAAATGACATAGTCGGGAATGAAGGGGCTGACGAGGTTATAGGCCGTCTGTACGCAGGTTACGGCTCCAATAAAGGTGGAAACGATGGAAACAATAAAAATAGAGTCAATACCGATGGCAACGGCTTCTTCCAAAATCTGTTTGACGTATACGCCAATTTTCTCGCGGCGAGTAAACAACAGACTAATAAAGATAAAATAACGCCCGACTCGGGTAAGTAGATCCATGGCTGAAACGTAGCTAAAGTAAAAAGTAAAATTAGAGAAGGTGCGAAAGTCCAGCCCTAATTTCAGGTTACAGAATTAATTAAAAAAACAAACCAACCCCTATACGCGTACTGAATGTTCCGGCGGTTTGAGTAAATGCGGGCCGGGCCGTATTTAAACTTACAGGGCCGAGGGTAGCCTCAATGGGAATCTCATCAAAAACGGGACGCGAACGCAACCCGTCCACATCAACGAACAGCTTAACGGTTGGGGTTAGTTCATAATGAATACTACCACCTGCTCCGTACATCAGGGCCTGTGAGTGTACCTGAGGTGTCGTAACCCGCAAATCATACGTATTGTTGTCCAGGGGCAGAATGGCTCTTCCGTTTCCTTGAATACTGGGAAAATTCACAAAAAGTAAGCCTCCGTTAAGTCGTAAATCAATCCGAAGCCGACAGCCTAACTCAAAAGTATAATAGGGAGAAAGATAAGCAGAGGCAAACCTGAAATTTTCTGCCGTAGCCCGTAGTTCACTGACCAGTGGAGCATACCCTGCCGGAAGGTACCTGTTTTTCAAATATTCGGTCATTTGTGTTTGTTTAACCGAATGCGTCCAATAGGTACCAGTCAGGGCAATGCCAAAGTGAGAAGAAAAATCATGACCGATGGTTAATCCATAGTTAGGACCAATATTAACCAGCTCGGCTAATTCCTGAGTATCGGAATCTTCAAACTTACCGTACGGAATACTCGGACCCACTCCAACCTTCACATAAAATGGAGTTTGAGCATGCAGAAACGTACAGATGATGAAGAAACCCAGAAGCAGGGCGTATTTTCGCATGGGAATAAAAATTTTTTACGAATTAAGCACCAGAACACCTGACTGTATGCCGTAAAGAAAGGGTTCTTTTTCCTTTTTTAGTATACAGAATAAATAATTCACTGATAATGAGCGATTTGAAATCTGACAGCGGAATACATACTTCAGGAATAAGTCATTTCGGAAGACCGCTACTTGTAGTAACCGGGGGAACTAAGGGAATTGGCAGAGCCATCATTCGGCGGTTTATGAAAGATGGTTTTGACGCCATCACGGTAGCCCGGAATGCCGAAGACCTGGAGCAATTCAAAAAAGAAACCGAACAGGAGTTTGCCGGCAGTACTATGCATATATATACCGCAGATCTGGGCGAACGCTCGCAGGTAGAAGCGTTCGCTGAGTTCGTCAGAAGCCAGGACCGACCGCTGGAACTTCTGGTAAACAATACGGGACTTTTTTTACCCGGTGAAATTCATAAAGAGGAAGAGGGCACTTTTGAATTTCTGATGAATGTTAACGTGGGTTCTGCGTATCATCTGACGCGGGCCTTATTGCCTTCCATGCTGGAGCGTCAGCGGGGCTACGTAGTAAATGTTTGCTCCACAGCCAGTATTACGGCCTACACCAACGGGGGCTCTTACTGTATATCCAAATTTGCCTTGTTGGGAATGACCAAGGTATTGCGGGAAGAACTGAAGACGAAAGGCATTAAAGTAACCGCCGTATTACCCGGAGCCGTTTATACGAATAGCTGGGCTGGAACGGATCTACCTGAAAGTCGGTTCATGCAACCCGAAGACGTAGCCGAGTTACTATGGACAAGTTACCACCTGTCACCTTCGGCGGTAGTAGAAGAAATTCTGATCCGACCGCAGCTTGGGGATATATAAGAGGAGTTTAGGGTTAGTTATGTTTTGAGTTTAACCTATTACTCTCTCAGATTACAAATTTGGGCAGCAGGTTATTAGGAAAGCTGCTGAGGTTTTGAGTTGAAGCTCAGCATTGAACTGACTTTAGTAAAATTGGGTGCTGTTGACTTGAAACTCAAAACACTAAACCCAAAACAGATAACCCAAAAATTCTCTTTCGGAAAGGCCTGTTTTTAAAAAATTTTATTTTTAATGCATGTAAAGGCACTCAAAAGAGTAAATAAAGAAAGAGAACCCTTATTTTCGCCTCAGATTTCTGCAATTGTTTACCAAAACCTGTTACCAATTTTCATGGCTGATAACCAGTACCTAGGCATAGACGTGGGCGGTACGAACGTCAAAATGGGCATCGTAGACGCAACCACGGGTAAAATTTCTAACTTTTACAGCCACGATACACTGAGTTGGCGGCAATCGGGCCACTTTGAAGAAAGGCTGGGGGATGCCATATCGCTGCAATTACTTGATAATCCTTCGCTGACGAAAGTAGGCATCGGCCTGCCCGGAATGATTAACAACAAGCGTACGGTACCCCTCGAGATTACAGCTATCCCTGAATTAAATAACGTTAAGTTAGTTGAATACCTGAGCGGACGTTTCGCCGGAGTATCTTTTTACCTGGAAAATGACGCTAATGCGGCCGCATTGGGTGAGTTTTACTTTGGTGAAGAGAAAATTGACGAGAACTATATTTTCATTACTCTCGGAACGGGTGTCGGTGGAGCTGCAATCCTGAACCGCCGCGTGTTTACGGGTGGTAACGGTAACGCGATGGAACCCGGTCACATTCCTTCAGTAAATGGAAAAGTGCTGGAACGTAACATCGGTAAAAACGAGTTGCTGAACCTGGCCAATGGCATGCGTAAAGAATACGCTGGCACCACTCAGTTACCCGGCGATGGTACTATTTCAACCACTGGCTTAGTGGCAGCGGCGGCAGCTGATGATGAGCTGGCCCTGAAAATTTTCGAACGTGTCGGTGAAATCCTGGGTGATGGACTGGCTTCCCTGGTACGAATTCTGGACATTAACCTGATCCTGATTGGTGGCGGTTTATCGGCTTCTTTTGATTTTATCATGCCTGCCGTATGGAAACAGTTAAAGTACTGGTTAACACCTTATAACCTGGAGACGATGGAAATCAAACGAGCTACGCTCGGTAATGATGCCGGACTTCTGGGAGCCGCTTCTTTGTGCTTTGATGTACAGGACGGTGCCGGTGCTCAAGGCTAGACTAATTCTCTTTCTTGCTAGTTATAGTAAAAGCCCCTTTCTGAAAAGAACAGGGGCTTTTTTCGTAAGTATGCGTACGAGAAAGCCCAATTCAAATCGTCTTCATTAAAAAGAAAACCAGAAAAGATAAGGTCAATTGGCCTATTTTGTGTTTTTTTAGAAGATTAATTTGAACAGAATGAAGTTTATTCGTTACGCTTTTTTATTTCTGCTGCCCTTTTCTTCCCTGGCACAAACCAAAATTAATACAGCAAAACCCTGGGCTTACTGGTGGTGGATGGGCAGTGCCGTGACCGAAGAAGGAATCCGTAAAAACTTGAAAGACTATGCCGATGCGGGGCTGGGTGGTCTGCACATCATTCCTATCTACGGAGTAAAAGGTTACGAGCAGCAATTCCTGCCTTTTCTGAGTCCGCAATGGAATAAAGCTCTGGATATTACCTTGAAGGAAGCTGAAAAATTAGGGTTAGGCATTGATCTAAGTCTGGGAACGGGCTGGCCTTATGGTGGTCCTTGGGTAAAGGAAAGTGACGGTGCCCGTAAATTTAGTTTTCAGGGCGATAGCTTACTAAATGTCCCTACCAAACAACAGGTCAAACGGGCGGCTCCCGGTGGCGAAGGTCTGGTAGTGAACCCGTTCGATGAGACGGCCATTCGGAATTACCTGACTCATTTTGAGCAGAATCTTCTCAAAAACAATAAAGTACGTTCCTATTACAACGATTCATACGAAGTCTACGGGGCTACCTGGACGAACGATTTTCTACCTGAATTCAAACGTAGGAGAGGGTACGATTTCAACCCGGCAATTCTAAAACGGAAAGAAAATTTAACGGAAGAGGAGCGGCGGCAGTGGGCAGATTACCACACGACTTTATCCGAATTGTTAAGAGATCGCTTTACGAGTCTCTGGACGAAATGGTCGACGAAAAATGGAAAAATCACCCGCGATCAGGCTCATGGTTCGCCGGGAAACATTATTGATTTATACGCTCTGGCGGATGTACCCGAAACGGAATATTTTGGCAGCAAGCAGTATAAAATTCCTAACTATCGCCTGGATCCTGATTACGACTCCACCCGCTTTGGCGTTCCCGGAACCTTAACCATGCAGTTTGCCTCTTCGGCGGCTCACCTTACCGGCAAGCCCCTAGTATCCTCCGAAACTTCGACTTGGCTGGCCGAACATTTCAGAGTTTCGCTTTCGCAGATTAAACCTATTGTAGATGAGTTATTTACAGGAGGAGTGAACCATATTTTCTACCACGGAATTCCCTATTCACCACCCGAAGAAAAGTGGCCCGGCTGGCTGTTTTATGCCTCTACGAATTACAACCAGCAAAGTCATTTCTGGAAAGATTTTCCTGAACTGAATCGATACATTACCGCCTGGCAGGAGCGATTACAGGCTGCTAAACCCGATGCCAGTGTATTAGTATACTTTCCGATTCAGGATGTCTGGCACGGCGTAGCGGCGGGCGAAGCTCCCTTTCTGTTTGATGTTCATGCCAACTCCCGTCGCTGGCTAAATGATACGCCTTTCGGGGCGACGGCTTCCGAATTGCGGATGCACGGTTATCAGTCTGATTTCGTGTCGGATAGTTTATTACACCGTTTTTCAGTGAAAAACGGAAGGCTGGTTTCCGAAGCTGGAACGGTGTATCCGGTTCTGGTGATTCCGGAAACAAGATACATGCCCATTGAAACGTTGATAAAGCTTCAGGAATTAGCTAAGCAGGGAGCGAAAATAGTGTTTGTGAAAGCCTTGCCCGCTCAGGCCAGCGGATATCAAAACTGGCAGACCCGGAAGCAGCAGTGGGCGGAACTTTCCAAACCCTTACAATCGCTAGTAACGTCGGATTACTTGCAAAAACTACAGGAGTTGAAAATTCGCCGGGAAAATATGTCAGAACTGGGTCTTTCCTACATTCGAAAAAAGAATGCGGAAGGTACTTTATACTTTGTAACTAATCTGGGAAATGAGTTTCACCGTGGTAAGCTTCGGTTAGCCAGTAACGCTCGTTCTATAGAAGTAACCGATCCTTTAAGAAAACGTCAGGGGTACGTGCCTGTGCAAGCTCAGGCCGATAGTACTTCGGAAATTGAACTGACCCTGGAACCCGGCGAATCGGTATTTCTGCAAACCTTCGTTTCCATGCGGAAAGGAAAAGCCTGGCCGGACTATCTGATGGCAAAAGATACCTTAGCCATTAAAGGCATCTGGAAAATTGATTTTCTGGAAGGACAACCACAAATGCCACCACCGTTGGCCACGTCCCGGCTGGTGTCGTGGACGGAACTGGATCATTCCGAAAGCGAGAATTTTAGTGGAACAGGACGTTATTCCATCCAATTTAAATTACCGGAGAACTGGAAATCGGGAGAGAATATGGTGTTGGATTTAGGCTCTGTACGGGAAACCGCGACCGTTCGTTTGAATGGTCAGCTATTAGGAAAACTGTGGAGCTTACCTTACCGGATTCAGATTCCCGCCCAGTTATTAAAAGCTCAGAATACGCTGGAAATCGATGTGACCAATCTGTCTGCTAATCGAATTCGTAAACTGGATACGGATAAATTTCCCTGGCGTAAGTTCTACGATATCAATTTCGTGAGTATTCAATACACCCCTTTTGATGCATCTAAATGGAATCTGGAACCTTCGGGATTGCTAGGTCCCGTCGTGATCTATAAATAAGATATGATTATTCGTTATGAACCACGGCATTACTTAGGGTAGTGCCGTGGTTCATTCATTATTCCAATTTCCCGAACAGATCATCGGCGTCAAATTTCACGGGTAATAAATCCGCGATGGATTCCGTCGCAATAATGCCGCCGCCGGGTTGTAGCATTAATAAACGAATCGTTTCTTTTTGCCGATGTTCGTATTCCAGCATGGACTGCCGACAATTACCACAGGGGGAGACGGGCTGAAAAACAGAGCCTTTGCCGGGGCGGGCTAGGACTGCAATGGTTTTAATCTTCAAATCTGGATAATTCGCTCCTGCCCAGAAAATAGCCGAACGTTCGGCACAGGAACCCGAAGGGAAAGCTGCATTCTCCTGATTATTAGCAGTAATAATGCTTCCATCTTCCATCAAGAGAGCTGCTCCAACGTGGAAATTAGAATAGGGAGCGTACGATTTATAGGTAGCTTCTTTCGCTTTCTGAACCAACAGTTGCTCCTCTTTGGGAAGCTCATTTTCAGAAGAATAGGAAGTCAGATGTACCTGTAACTGCAATTTTTTCATAGACCATTTGTAAGGAGGGAAGAATATAACCCGGTCTACGGTAAAAATGTTTCCTGACGAATATAAAAAGACCAACCCAGACGGAAATCATACCGTTTGGATTGGTCTTTGGGCCTTAAGCTATTCAGCGTTTGCTAAAATTTCATCGAAACGAATGGCAAAGTGCGACTGATGATACACGCATTTGCCATCGCGAATGAGTAATACCTGCGGAGACTCATGCTCGACGTCGAATTTCTCAGCAATGGTGTTAGATAGGGGGCGTAACCGGAGTAAATCCAAGTAATACGCCTCAATTCCTTGATTATCATCCCATTGACGTTCCAGCCGCGACTTGGCCGTAGAGCTAATGGAACAGGTAGTGCTGTGTTTATAAATCAGGACTGGATGATCAAAAGACGCTTGTGAAATCGTCTCTAATTGTTCCAGTTCGGTGAGTGCTTGCCAGTTCATATGAAAATAAGAATGTAAAAGGTGTCCTTGATTGCCGTGCTATTCAAAGTTGAACGTTCGAATACGCTGACAAAGTTCTATTTTTGGGGCGTAAAAGTTTATTCCAGGCCTTGTATTCTTTCTTTTATACCATTTCCGTGTTTTTCATGCAGCTGGGTTTTCGTCTGGCCGCTTTTGTTCATCCCAAAGCCCGGCTCTGGATTGAGGGAAGAAAACAGCTGTGGCGTCAGCTGGAGAGTTACCAGCCTTCGCCCCGAACGGCCTGGTTTCATTGTGCCTCGGTGGGGGAGTTTGAGCAGGCCCGACCCGTGCTGGAAACCTTTCGGAAAGAAAACCCCGACTGGAAAATCGTTTTGACGTTTTTTTCGCCATCTGGGTATGAACTTCGGAAAAAGTATGCTCAGGCAGATTTGATTTGTTATCTGCCTCTGGATACCGCCGCAAACGCCCGCCGCTTCGTTGACATCATTCAGCCCGAAATGGCCTTTTGGGTTAAATACGAATTCTGGCATTACCACCTTTCCGAACTTAAAAAGCGGAATATTCCAGTAATTATTTTTTCCGCCATCTTCCGACCCGATCAGGCTTTTTTTAAGTCGTACGGATCGTTTCAACGGAATATTCTGAAATGCTTTTCGCATCTATTTGTGCAGAATGAAGAGTCGCTGGAGTTGCTGAAAAGTATCGGCATTACCAATGCCAGTTTATCGGGAGATACCCGCTTTGATCGGGTAGTGGAAATTGCCAGGGAAGCGAAAAGCTTTCCTTTAGTCGAACAATTTTGTGGAGAGGCGAAGGTATTGATAGGAGGGTCAATCTGGCCGGAAGACTGGAAGACGATTACTCAGTTCATCAATCAAAACACAGAAAAGCGTAAACTAAAGTACATCATCGCTCCGCATGAAATTGACATTCAACAGATTGAGCAGTGGAGTAAGGACCTTACTTTGACATCCGTTCGTTTTTCTGAAGCAACCCTTGAATCCGTTCAGCAGGCCGATGTTTTGTGGATTGATAACATTGGCATGCTGGCAAGTCTATACCGATATGGTCATTTTGCTTTTGTAGGGGGAGCTTATAAAAACGGTTTACACAACATCGTGGAGGCCGCCGTTTGGGGGATGCCGTTATTCTTTGGGAACCGTAAATATCGAAAGTTTCAGGAAGCTCACGATTTATTAGCTTTAGGTTCGGCCCATGCCGTAGCGGATGGTACGGAATTTACGAAGATATTTACGAGTTTATTACAGCAACCTGAAGTATACCAGCAAGAAGCCGAAACCAGCCGAATGTACGTGTACAGTAAAATTGGTGCTACCGAACAGATTGTGCGTAGTTTGAAAGTGTAGCTAGGGTTGCAGAAGTTGAGGTACTAGTTTGTTATTGAAAGATGGATTGACAGTTTAAATTCCGGTTTCAACTCTATCAAACTTCGTCATACCAGTCAAACGTTCTCCAACTACTTTATAGTCATGAAATAGATGTCAGAAAAAGGAATAGTCATACGATCAACGGGTTCCTGGTACGATGTACGGGATGAAGAAGGCCATATCTGGCAGGCCCGTCTGAAAGGAAAATTTAAAATCAAAGGTCTGAAAACTTCCAATCCGCTGGCGGTGGGAGATCGGGTCGTGATGGACATTGAAAATGAAACAGAAAACACAACCATCATTACCCAGATTGAAGATCGGGACAATTACATTGCCCGGGCTTCGGTTCACAAAACGAGTCAGGCCCATTTACTGGCCGCCAACCTCGATCAGGCCGTTTTAATTGTTACCCTGGATTTCCCGCGAACCTCGCTTGGTTTTATTGACCGCTTTCTGGTATCGGCGGAGTCTTTCCGAATTCCGGTATTAATAGTTTTCAATAAGCAGGATATTTTCGATGAAGAAGGCCGCGATCAGCATCAGCCCATCATGGATATGTACGCTGATCTGGGATATGAAACTTTACGAACATCGGCTATTACTGGTGAAGGGATAGAAGAACTGAAAGCTAGATTAAAAGATAAAGTTTCTCTGGTTTCGGGGCATTCAGGCGTAGGTAAATCAACCTTGGTGAATACCATCGCCCCCGACTTGGATTTACGCACCAGTGAGGTATCTACTTTTGCCAACAAAGGCGTGCACACCACGACTTTCGCTGAAATGTTTGAACTTGAACCAGGTACTTACCTTATTGATACTCCCGGTATTAAAGAACTTGGTTTGATTGATATGGCTCCGGCAGAAATCAGCCATTACTTTCCGGAAATGCGTGAGTTACTTAACGAGTGTAAATATCATAACTGCCTCCACATCAATGAGCCTCTCTGTGCCGTACGGGACGCTGTGGAGGAAGGAACCATTGCCATGAGTCGTTACCATAGTTACCTTGGTATGTTACAGGGTGATGACAATCGCCGCTAAGTCAGTAAGTTGTCCAGAATAACAAGTAAAATAAACCATTAACTCATCACATACATGCAGCCTTCTACGCCCAATCCCATGACTCGGTTTTTTGGGGCTTTTTTTACAATTTTAGGGACCATTATTATTCTTTTTGCCTGTGTTGCGTTCCTTAACGATGGTAAAGCAACTTTAGGCTGGAAGATTTCTCAATGGGAATCTCTGGTGCCCTTTTTAGTAGGAACCGTGTTTTTAATTACGGGTGTAAACATGATGCGGAATTAAGTACGATTGAATTATCAACGGGCAGAATTAAAAATTTATAATTGACGTTTTCGAAAGAACCTCGTCTTTAAAAAAATTACTTTGTAAAGGGAACAATCTTTTCAAAAAACGTATTGGAATTATACAATGAAAATGCGTTACTTTTGCCAATTCTATCCGATAAATTCAATTTAGTCATACCAATATGAAGCTGCAGCCTGTCGACATAGTTACGGACATCTCTGGTGAAGAGTTTCGCGAAAAATACTTAAAAACCCACCGTCCGGTTATTCTGCGGGGTATTACGGAAAAGTGGCCTGCTTTCGAAAAATGGCGTCTTGATTATTTCAAAACGCTGGCTGGAGATATTGAAGTGCCTTTATACGATAACTCCAAGCCCACTCCCAGCTCCAAGCTGAACCAGCCTGACAAGGTGATGAAGTTTGGTGAATACCTGGATTTAATCGCTTCAGGTCCAGTAGATTTACGGATGTTTCTGTTCAATATCTTTGATCACATTCCCGATCTCTGTAACGATTTTGGCTTCCCTGAGCACCTAATGAAGGGTTTCCTGAAGAAGTATCCCATGATGTTTTTCGGGGGTGCCGGTTCTATCGTGTATCTGCATTATGACATGGATTTGTCTAATGTATTCCTGACGCAGTTTCACGGAAGAAAGCGGGTAATTCTGTTCGATCAGAAATATTCGAAACACCTCTACCGAATGCCATATGGAATTCTGAGTTACGTGGATCCCGAGAATCCTGATTACGAGAAACACCCTGCCATGCGTTACCTGGAAGGGTACGATTGTATTATGGAACATGGCGATATGCTATACATTCCTTCGGGCGTGTGGCATTACATGAATTACCTGGAAGGTGGGTATGCCCTGGCAGTTCGTGCCTTCGATCCTTCGATTTCGACGCGTGCGGAAGGTATTTTCAATATCACGGCCATGCGGACGTTCGACGACTTAATGAAGAAAAATTTTGGTAAACGCTGGTGGAACTACAAATCCCGCAAAGCAGAAGAGTTTGCCAATCAGGTGGTTGTAGAGAACGGTGGCAAAGGCCGCATCCTCGAAACCGTATAAGTTTTAGTTGTTGGTATCAGTAAAAGGCTATTGCCGGTAAATTCCGGTCATAGCCTTTTTTGTTATTTCGTATGTAGAGACGCGATCAATCGCGTCTGGGTAAAGCCGTTTCACGAGTTGTTAATGAGTTTCCATTCCTAAGAAAACGCAACCATTCGCATCTCTGCGTAATCTGTATTTATCTCTTAAGAATCCCTATTCCCACGGTACACCTTAGGCATTTACGTGGACTGCAATACGATTGCATCCATTCCAGTGCTCCCTGGGAATCCGCGGCGTTGTGGCATTTCAGCCCGTAACTTTTCCAGGAATCGACCCATGCATTCGTTTCTGAAGGCAGCTTTTCCAGTAATTCAATGGCCCGATCCAGAAAGCTGGAATCGTCTTTGTACTGACTGAACGCCGTTAATAAAGGAACGACGGCATTGATAATCATTCGCTGGATGGTGTCCTTACCCAGATTAATGCGAACCTGTTTACTAGGCTTTTCAAAGGTATAGTGTGACTGCCAGTAAGATGAAGAGCTAACCTGCCACTGTTTTTCAATACTGCTGACTTCGGTATGGGTAAGGATGAAAGAAAAAAGAGACTGTGGCTGGGCGGCCAATTGAACGAGCTGTGCAATGCGAATGGTAGGAAAACTGGCCGGACGTAATCTTAAAAACTTCCAGACCGATGCAGGCATTGGTTCGATCTTATACTTTTTCAGCAGGTAATGGGCTTCTTTCTGTAATTGAACGGAATACTCATCTGATGGTTCTTTAGGAATTAAACCCGAAGATCCAAACAGTAAGGCCTCGATTTGGAAGGGTTGATCCCGGTGCTTGCGAAGAATTTTTAGCGGAACCTGGCGGGTCAGCCATTCCATGGGATCGGCGTTGAGCGACGCACCCATGGCTCGTCCTAACATCTGCCAGCTGGTTTCTTCCCAGTCGTGTTGAGTTGCTTTTAAAATCTGGTGTACCTTTTGTGCTTTCCGGGATAAGCGTTCGATCAGGGCACGATCCAGCATAGATCGCCGACTTATTTCTGTAGAAGTGGCAAAGTGAGCGTGGCAGGCGAGCGTTTCCTGCGATTCAAGTAAGGAACGATACTGGGTTATCTCACGCTTATCCGTACGGTTTTGAAGAATGAGGGTCGGAATCTCGGAACCGTCTTTTCTGAAAATGGGCAGATCGTGAATCCAGACTACGTGCAAAATGACGTTTTCGTACGCCTCATCAGTTTGATGAGTATGCCTGATCCAGTCGGAAGAGCGAATATGGATTTCTACTGTGCCTACCCATTTGATCTCATTAATGATAACCTGAGCATTCTGAAAGTCCGGCCCGGCGTGTGTATGGGCTTGCCCCGGTAAGAGTACTTGCAAGGGTTCACCTTGGTGCGATTGTAAATCAGTATGATCAAATTTCTGAAACTGCCAGAGGTAATGAATGAAATCTTCGGTCATCTTGCGTGAGTTTAGCCGAAAATTAGCGTATCGTATAGCAACTGCCGAACCGAAAAATAAGTATTAAGTACTATTTACATTTAAGTATTATTTTCATTTATCAATTTTGTTTTATAGACGTATTGACTGCTACTTGCGTTTTATAAATAAGTGAGGGCATCACTTCAGTAAGTTCTTTCTTTCATCATTTATTCGACCTGATTCACTCGGTCGAATTCAGGGCATAATTGATCTTATATCTCCTGATTATTAATCCCTTTAGATTGAGGGATAGTGTTTTCACCAGCCCTTTTTTGTTTGAAAGCCGAAAGGAGACAATTATAAATCTTTCTTAGACCAATTATAAATAAAGCAGAATTAATAAATTTGTCCTGATTTCTATAAATCGGATCAACGCAATGAGCTTTAAAAAATGGATGGGTCGGATACACCTCTACCTCGGCTTAGCCTCAGGATTGGTGGTTTTTGTAGTCGCCCTGACGGGTTGCATGCTGGCCTTCGAACAGGAGATTAAAAATGTAACGCAGCCGTATCGATTCGTTGAAAAGCCGGTTCAGGCCGTTCCTCTGGCTCCCTCCGCTTTACGAACCATTGCTGAGAAAGCTCTGCCCGGCAAAGCCGCTGATGGCGTTTTGTACGGGTTAACCAATCGCAGTGCCGAAGTAGGTTTCTATAATATAGATCCTGAATATTATTACGTCGTTTATATCAATCCGTACACGGGTAAAGTCCTGCACGTCTGGAATGAAGATGACGATTTCTTTCACTTCATTTTACACGGTCATTATTACCTCTGGTTACCCGCCACCATCGGACAGCCGATTGTAGCCTCCGCGACCCTTATCTTTCTGGTGTTGTGCGTTTCGGGCCTGATTCTATGGTGGCCCAAAAACAAGGGTGCGGCCAAACAACGCTTCAGTATCAAATGGAACGCCGCCTGGCGACGCAAAAATTATGATCTGCATAATGTGCTGGGTTTTTACGTGATGGCTTTGGGAATGGTCTTTGCCATTACCGGGTTGGTTTGGGGTTTTCAGTGGTTTTCGCAGGGACTATATACTGCCACGGGGGGCAAAGGCTCCGATGCCTACCTCATTCCTCCTTCCGACACGACGGCTCTGGCCACTACGCCGCTCATGGGTCGAGTAGATCAAATCTGGCGGGATTATACCGTGAAGCATCCCCATCATCAGGGCTTGAATATATCTTTCCCGGAAGATAAGGTAAGCTCCATTTTTTCCTACGTAAATTACCGGGCCGGAACGTATTATAAGGTTGATTATCATTACTTTGATCAGCATTCGGGTAAGGAAATTGCTGCAACCGGTCCTTACAGTGGTAACTACGCCGATGCCAACGTTGCCCAACTCCTTCGCCGGATGAATTACGATATTCACGTGGGAGCCATCTGGGGGTTGCCCGGTAAGATGCTGGCTTTTTTTGCCAGTCTGATCTGTGCCAGTTTGCCCATCACTGGAACGCTCATCTGGTGGGGACGGCGTAATAAAAAGAAGCCTCAAACCAAAACCAGACGAGTAGCGGTACAGTCAACAACCGTGATTTCATAAACAATAAGATTCAATTTTTAGCAGGGTAACAGTCAGGGACTGTTACCCTTTTTTCATTCTATTTTATACGCATCATTTCAGCGAACAATCCCTGAAAAGTAGATAAGATGATATACTGCCTTGTGAACATGATATAGATGAATGGCTTTTAGTCATTCTATTTTTGTAAAATGAATTCTGCTGATTTTGGGTAGAATTCCTCTTCCTCCAAAACTTTCAGTACCCGAAACTACCTGCACTGCGGATTTCTGATTTCCAAAAACGTTACCCTACACGTTTTAAATAGTCTTTTAAACCTGTTTAAATGATGAAAAAAACATTACTGCCCGTACTGGCTTTGCTGGTGGGCAGCTGGCTCAGGCCTGTCTCTGCTCAAAACCTATTTATTGCCCGGGCGAATTCCTGGCCGCAGCAACGTCAGCTGGCCAGCCCTAAGGCAACGCTTACCGGAATTGTATCCGAGGAGAAAGGCGGTGCGGTTCCCGGAGCAACCGTGCGATTAAAGAGCAATCCCTCGATTGGTACGACCACCGATAACGAGGGGAAGTTTACGATCGTCGTTCCCGAAACTAGTGGAACCCTGGTCATTACTTCCGTAGGTTACCTGCCCACCGAAGTAGACATTGCTAACCAGACTTCCTTTAACATCGTGTTGAAAGCCGACACGAAAAGCCTGGATGAGGTTATCGTGGTGGGCTACGGCACCCAACGCAAACGCGATTTAACCGGCTCAATAGTTTCGGTCAAAGGACAGGATATCATCAATGTTCCGGTCACTACGCCCGTGGAGGCCTTGCAGGGGAAGATACCCGGAGCGGACATTACCCGGGCCAATGGCTACGCTGGGCAGGGAGCTTCCATTCGTCTGCGGGGGAACCGTTCGATCGCCAATCCGAGCAATTCCAACAACGTACTGTACATTGTCGACGGCGTACAGGGCGTGAGTGCGGCGGATGTAAATCCCAATGATATAGAATCGGTAGAAGTCCTGAAAGATGCTTCATCCACCGCCATCTACGGTTCACGCGGGGCCAACGGAGTTATCATCATTACCACCAAACGCGGTTCGAGCAACCGGGCCAAACTGAGCCTGAATTCTTACGCCGGGATTTCTAATGTGGCGGGTTATGGTGAGTTTATGAACGGCGACGAATACGTGGCTTTCCGCCGGGAAGCCTTTCGGGCAACGGGTACCTGGGCGAGCCCGGCAGATGATTCCCGAATCTTTAATGCGAATCAGTTGCAGGCCATCCAGAATCGGGATTTTACGAACTGGCCCGACCAGTTACTGAATCAGGGCTTTCAGCAGGATCACCAGATCGGTATCACCGGCGGTTCGGAAAAGACGAAGGTCTATTTCTCCGGGGGCTATTTTCAGGAAAAAGGATTACTGAAGCTGGATGAATACAAACGGTATTCCACCCGTCTGAACATCGATCAAACCATCAATGACTGGGTGAAAGTCGGTATACAATCGCAGCTGGCGTATATTAATAACGACATCCGCCGGGATCCACTGGCTACGGCTTCGCGGATTTTACCGCTGGGCTCGCCTTACGATGCGGAAGGAAATTTCATCACGTTTCCTTTGGGCGGAACGGTCATTAACCCACTGGCCGACGAACAGCCGGGAGCGTATAAACGCAATACCAAAACCAATCGCGGAACGGTATCGGCTTACGTAGAACTGTCTCCGCTCAAGGGCCTGACCCTGCGGTCTACCTTCGGAGCTATTTTCTCGACTTCGGAAGCCGGGAGTTTTTACGCTCGTAACACCATTGATGGGCGGGGAGCCAACTCGCAGGCTTCAATCACGAATAACCAGAGCCGCAACCTGAGCTGGGAAAACGTGCTGACGTATAAAAAAGAAATTCAGGATCATTCGCTGACCGTAACGGGGGTGGCGAGTTATCTGTCCTTCACTAATACTTCGAGTTATGCCGGGGGTAATAATCAGCTCATTCCCAGTCAGTTTTTTTATAACCTGACGGCTGCTAACCAGAACCCTTTTTACGGCAGCGGATTCAGTGAAAACAAGCTGATTTCATTTACGGGCCGGGTGAATTACAGCTTTAAAGGAAAATATCTGTTAACTGTAACGGGTCGGAACGATGGTTCCTCGAAACTGGGCGAAGGTAACAAATGGGCTTTCTTCCCATCCGTAGGTCTGGGCTGGCGGATCATTGACGAAAATTTCATGAAAAGCCTGACCTTCCTGACCGACCTAAAACTACGAGCGAGTCATGGCGTTTCGGGAAATGACGTCATCAATGCCTACGCGACACAGAACTCCCTGACGACGACACCATTTTCCTATAACGACGGAAATGCGGCCAATGCCTACACCATAACACCTACTATTGGCAACAGTGCCTTACGCTGGGAGTTAACTACCACGACCGATTTCGGGCTGGATTTTGGTCTGTTCAATAACCGCATCACCGGAAGTTTCGATTATTATGATGCTCGCACTAATGACCTGATTTTTCCCTATACCTTACCGCTTTCGACGGGGGTAACTACCGTAAACCGGAACATTGGCAAGACCCGCAACCGGGGGCTGGAAATTGGAATTCAGACGCAGAATATCAATCGGAATGGCTTTAGCTGGTCGACGAATTTCACCTTTGCCCGCAACCGCGAAACCATTGAATTCCTACCCAACGGAAACGTCATCGCCGATGATTACCGGAGTTCACTGATTCAGGGACAACCCGCTCAGATTTATTACGATTACCGGAAACTAGGCATCTGGCAAACGGGGGAAGAGTCGGAAGCGGCTCGGTATAACGCCATTCCCGGGGATATTAAAATCGCGGATTTGAACAATGACGGGAAGATCGATGGACAGGATCGGACGATTATTGGTTCGCGGGTACCGAAGTGGACAGGTGGGTTAACTAACGACTTACGCTACAAAGGCTTTGATCTGAACGTGTTAATTATCGCTCGCGTCGGTCAGTGGATCAGCTCGGATTATTACGCCAAATACGTGCGGAGCGGCAGTGAAAACGGAGCTCGCGTGGATTACTGGACGCCCGAAAATCCTACCAACGAATACCCCCGGCCCAACGCCACGAGGAGTTCGGCCTATGTAACCACGCTGACGGAACGGGAAGCCTCCTTCGCCAAAATCCGGAACGTGACCCTGGGGTATACCTTCCCGAAAACCTGGATGCAGCGAATCAAAGTGGATAACTTGCGGTTATACATCTCCGGCAAAAACCTCTATACGCTCAGTAACCTGAAGGACTTCGATCCTGAAGGCGAAGGCGTGATTGACCGTCCGCTAAACCGCTTGTACGTGATGGGTATTAATCTCGCATTTTAGAATGAACACGCGAATGAAAAACTATACAAGTGTCTGGGTAATGGCAGGACTGGTGAGCCTGTTGTTCTCCTGCCAGTCTCAATTGCGGGAATATAATCCCGGTGGCTCGACTGCCGAAAATTTATTTACCACACCCGAAGGCATCGAAGCGGGTGTAAACGGAGTGTATACCTATAACCGATTTTTTTACGGCAAAGAAGAAGGACACGGTTTGCTGGAGATGGGTTCTGATCTCTGGACCAACGCCGCGAACAATGGCAATACGGGTAGTAACGGTAATTTCCCTCAGCCTTCTCTCATGAATTACCAGGGACTGATTGCAGATAACCCCTGGGTAAGAAGCCGGATGTGGCAACAGAATTACGCGGCCATTAACCTGGCGAACTCCGTGCTGAAATATTTACCGGATGCGGGCGTAACGCCGGTCCGGTTGGCCGAGCTGGAGGGCGAAACCCGTTTTCTTCGGGCCTGGCATTACTGGCATCTGGTGGAAAGTTTCGGCCCGGTTCCGCTGAATCTGGAACCAACGGACGGGATAGTTACTACCGCCACCCGTGCTTCAGTAGACCGAGTGTACGAACAGATTTTAGCCGACTTACAATTTGCCGTAACCACCGTTCCGGTCACGACGACGGATTACGGTCGGGTTACTCGTCCCGTGGCGGAGGCCTTTTTAGCCAAAATTCACCTGACCCGTGGCAATAACCGCGAAGCCAGTAACTACGCCACGAAAGTGTTACAGAGCTACAGTTACCGATTATTGACGAATTACTCGGAGTTATGGAACATGAGTAATCAGCGAAATTCGGAGGTAATGTGGGCGGTGAATTATTCCACTAATCTGGCGTTCAACGCGGGAAGTAACGTCAGTCATACGCTGTACCTGATGGAATATAACACCCTGCCGGGTATGCGACGCGATGTCGCGAATGGATTCCCCAATGTGCGATACATGCCGACCTTGTTTCTGCTGAATCTGTTCAACGAGCAGAACGATGCCCGGTATAATGCTTCGTTTAAATCGGCTTGGTTCTCAAATGAACCCGATGCCAGCCGCCGTCCGGCGGGAGTGAACGTGGGCGATACGGCCGTTTTCGTTTCCAAAAATGCCGTATCTGCTGCCTTTCGTCAGTCCAGAAATTACCGGATTTATGATGTAAATGATGTCTATCAGACCAACGGAACCCCGAAAGATCGGTTCCATTACGTATCCCTGAGAAAATTTGACGACCCCACCCGAGCTTCTGAAACGGAAACGCAAAGTTCTCGTGATGCCTACCTCATGCGGTTTTCGGAAGTGTACTTACTGGCGGCCGAAGCCCAGCTGAAATTAGGCCGGGCTGACTCCGCAGCTTATTACCTCAATCAGGTACGGACGCGGGCGGCCCTGCCCGGTCGGCAATCACAGATGCAGGTGACGGCTGCTGAAGTAAGCCTGGATTTTATTCTGGACGAAAGAGCCCGGGAGCTGGCTGGCGAACAACTTCGCTGGTTTGATCTCAAGCGAACGAACAAGCTGGTCGAACGCGTGCGGAAGTATAATCCCGACGCTGCTCCGTACATTCAGAACTTCCACGTCCTGCGGCCCATTCCGCAGAGCGAGCTGGACGCCGTCACCAATAAAGGCGATTTCCAACAGAATGAAGGCTATTAGGCAAGGATGAAGCAGGATGGTTTTTGAGAAGAGACGTTAGATGATACGGTACCTACCTGTTATCTTTCGTCTCTTCTCTGTTTATTCCTTTACTCCGAAATGATTAACCGTCTGACCCTCTACGCGTTTCTTCTGTTTACCGTACTCAGTTTCAAACCCGATTCCGGCCCTTCCGACGAACTCTTCAAAAATCCTTCCCAGCAATACGGCATTCGCTGCTGGTGGTGGTGGCTGAATGGCAACGTAACCAAAGAAGCCATTACCCGCGATCTGGAAGAAATGAAAGCCAAGGGTTTCAGCGGAGCCTGTCTATTTGACGCCGGGGGACAGAATCAGCGGGATAACGCCGATGTTCCCGAAGGCCCGATGTTCGGAACGCCCGCCTGGAGGGAATTATACCGGCACGCCGTGAAAGAAGCCAGTCGGCTGGGATTAACCCTGAGTCTGAGCATTCAGAGCGGCTGGAATCTTGGCGGTCCCGACATAACGCCCGAAGAGGCGACCAAGCACCTGACCTGGTCGGAAACGAAAGTCAAAGGGCCCGGCAGGATTCGTCAGGAGTTACCCATGCCGAAAATTAAGGATGGCTATTACCGCGAAATTTCGGTGATGGCTTATCCCGCCAAAGCGAATACCAACCGCAAGCCCATTAAAGATTTCAAATTCAAAAATGCTTCGGAAGAAGCGGGTTGGTCGAATATTCCCGATACGCGTCCCTTATTAACCGATGAACCTTCCGTTCCTGGTGAAGAAGACGCGACGCTGAAAAATGTCATTACTTTAACTTCTAATGTCAAAAACGACGTACTGGAATGGGATGCTCCGGCGGGTGAGTGGACGATAATCCGGCTGGGATATACGCCTTCGGATGCCGAAGTTTCCACGTCGAGCGGTAAATGGAAAGGCCGCGTGCTGGATCACATGAGCGAAAAGCATTTCAATCGTTACTGGGATACGCACGTAGAGCCGATGCTGAATGAAATTGGTCCGGCCGCAGGCAAAACCGTCAAGTATCTCCAAACCGATAGCTGGGAACTGGGCGGCATTAACTGGACGGAGGATTTTGCGGCGGAATTCAAAAAATTCCGGGGCTACGATATTACCCCTTACCTGCCAATTCTGGCGGGAAAGATCGTGGAGAACCGCGAAGTAACGACCCGCTTTCTGGCGGATTTCCGTAAAACAGTTAGCGACTGCATCTCCGAACATCATTATGGATTATTTGCCAAGCGAGCCAAAGCCTTTGGCATGGGCATTCAGCCCGAATCAGCCGGGCCGCATGCCGGACCGTTTGATGGGTTGAAAAATTACGGCCACAGTTCGTTGATGATGAGTGAATTCTGGGCTCCTTCGCCGCACCGTCCCACGCCCGAGCGTCGCTTTTTCGTGAAACAGGCCGCTAGTGCGGCTCACATTTATAATGTGCCACTAGTGGGAGCCGAGTCCTTTACCACGATTGGTCCGCATTGGAACGACGTAATCTGGGCATCGATGAAACCGAGTGCGGACCATGAGTTCTGCTCGGGACTGAACCTGATTTTCCTGCACACCTTCACATGTTCGCCCCGCGAAATGGGGCTGCCCGGTCAGGAATATTTTGCCGGAACGCACTTCAATCCGAACGTAACCTGGTGGAATGAATCAGGAGCGTTTGTAAAATACCTGAGTCGGATTCAGTACCTGGCTCAAAATAGCCGTTTTGTGGGGGATGTCTTGTATTACTATGGTGATCACGTGCCGAACATCGGTCGACTGAAAGAGGATGATCCGGCGAAAGTATTACCCGGTTATGATTACGACCTAACCAATGAAGATCGATTGCTGGCTTTATCCGTAAAAGACGGTCAGGTGACCTTCGATCACGGTCAGCATTACCGCTTACTCGTAATTCCCGATCATGGCGTGTTATCGCTCAAAGCTCTTCGCAAAATTCACGAATTAGTGAAAAATGGAGCGACCGTCATTGGACCCAAAACCACGCATACGGTAAGTCTGGAAAGTTACCCTGCCAGTGAAACGGAAGTCAAAAAACTGGCGGATGAGTTATGGGGCACCACAGCGGCTGCTTCGGGTCAGCATACCTTCGGCAAGGGCCGGATTATTTGGGGTAAAACGGCTCGCGAAGTCTTAGAAAGCGACGGCATACAGCCCGATTTTTCTGCGAATCAAAAACTGGATTATATTCATTACCAGTGGGGTAAGGCGGACTGGTATTTGGTGTCAAGTCAGCAGAAAGAAGCTCAGAAAGCTGACGTGGAATTCCGTATAACCGGCAAACAGCCTGAACTCTGGAATGCGGTAACCGGCGAAATTCGACCGATTCAAAACTTCCGTCAGGAAAACGGTAAAACCATTATACCGCTGGAGTTTACGCCCAACGGTTCCTGGGTGGTGTTATTCCGTACGTCCATTCCTGCAAATAAACAGGGTAGTGCCACTTCGAATTTCATTAGTTACCAGCCCGTCAAAGCCATTGAAGGAACTTGGAACGTCAGCTTCAATCAAAAATGGGGTGGGCCGGAAAAAGCCGAATTCAAAACCCTGACGAGCTGGTCGAAACGCTCCGAAGAAGGGATCAAGTATTACTCAGGAAAAGCTACATACCGGATCTCATTCGATAGTCCCACGCCCAGTAACCCTTACCTGGATCTGGGTAATGTACAGGATGTAGGAGTAGCTCACGTGCGGCTGAACGGCAAAGATCTCGGCGTGCTCTGGTGTCCACCGTATCGAATCTCCGTAAAGGGGTACCTGCGGGCGAAGAATAATATGTTGGAAATCGACGTAACTAACTCCTGGCGAAACCGGCTCGTGGGCGACCGGGGTAAACCCCAAAGCCAGCGATTTACCCAAACCAACATTCTGATTCGCCCTGAGTGGGAGTTACTGGACGGAGGCTTACTGGGTCCGGTTCAGATTCTGAAAGGGGAGTAGTTCTTTTTAGTTGTTGGTTTTTAATTAATGGTTGTTGAGATATATCTCTTCAGTTAGGTCATGTTGAAATGGACCGCCGCGTGAGGCGGTGGTTCATAAACTCCAAACTCAAATGGGAAAAACGGATATTCGCGTAGACCTGTACATTGATAATGCGGCTGAATTTGCCAAACCCATTCTCGGTCATTTACGGGAGCTGATTCACGACGTTTGTCCAGAGGTTGAGGAAACGATCAAATGGGGCACGCCTCATTTTGGGTATAGAGCGGGTACTTTGTGTTTGATGGCAGCGTTCAAAAAACACGCTTCTTGCGTATTTTGGCTAGCTGCTAAAATGGAAGACCCTGCGGGCATTCTCTCTTCGGCGGGTGAGCCAAATGGCAGGGGTCAGTTGGGAAAACTAAAGTCTATGGAAGAGTTACCTTCGGATGAAGTCCTGACCATCTACCTGAAACAGGCTATGCAACTCCTGGAACAGGGCGTGAAAAATACATCCCATCGGACTGCAGAGCAGAACCCGCTGGTACTACCCGCGTATTTTCAGGAAGAACTCAAGAAGAACGAGTTGGCTCTGAACCATTTCCAGCATTTCAGTTACGCCTGCCAGAGGGAATACATCCAGTGGTTTGAAGAGGCCAAAACAGAACCGACCCGCCTCAAACGCATGGATCAGGCCCTCGAGTGGATTGCGGAAGGGAAAATTAGAAACTGGAAGTATTTGAAGAAGTAATCGTTTCCTCAAGGGTCTATACAAGCTCTGAAGGTCTTGTTTATCATAACCCCGGCAAAGTCCGGGACTCTAAATCATTCATGTATGCTTCGTCGATTTTTTCTTCGCCAGTTGGGCGGGGTAGGTTTAGTTAGTACTCTTCATCCCTTAGAAACGTTAGCTACCCCAACCGCTCCCACGTCGGATCGGGCTTACTGGATAACCATCCTGCAAAAACTGGCGGAACCCGTCCTGACGGCTCTGGCGGAAGATCAGCTGAAAGTACGAATGCCCGTAGAATCGAAACCGGGTCAGGAAGCCGATCGTAAAAATTATTCTTATCTGGAAGCCGTAGGACGGTTACTGGCCGGCATGGGTCCCTGGCTGGAACTGGATTCAGAAGATGAAAACCCCTTGCGTCAAAAGTATTTTTCCTTAGCTCAGAAAGGGCTGGCGAATGCCGTAAACCCCCAAGCAAAGGATTATCTGAATTATACCAAAGGAGGTCAGCCGCTGGTGGATGCGGCTTTCCTGGCTCAGGGTTTAATCCGTTGTCCGAAATTATATCAGACGTTACCTTCGGCAGTAAAAACGCAGTTGCTTACCGCTTTCAGACAAACCCGAAATATTCAGCCTTACTTTAGTAACTGGCTGTTATTCAGTGCCATGGTCGAAGCTTTTTTTGCTTCTATTGGTGAAGAGTACGACAAAATGCGACTGGACTACGCCCTGCGTCAGCACGAGCAATGGTATAAGGGGGACGGCATTTTTGGGGACGGCCCGGACTTTCACTGGGATTACTACAACAGCTATGTAATCCAGCCATTTATGGTAGATATTTTGCGGACCTTACCCGACAAAAGTTATGACTTCCTGAAAAAGCGAATGGATAAGATCGCTCCGCGTTACGCCGCTATACAGGAACGACTTATTGCTACGGATGGCACCTTTCCCGTGATTGGCCGCTCCATTTGTTACCGGGCCGGAGCTTTCCATCACTTAGCTAATACCGCTTTTCTGAAGCAGTTACCGCAGGAAATCGCTCCTGCTCAGGTACGAAGTGCCTTGACAGCCGTTTTTCACAAAACCCTTGATAACCCCAAAAATTACGATGCGAAAGGCTGGTTATACATTGGCCTGAATGGTCATCAGCCCGATTTGGGCGAGGGGTACATTTCTACCGGAAGTTTATACCTGACGGCCACGGCTTTATTACCTTTAGGCTTACCCGCGAATGATCCTTTCTGGGCTAATCCAGCAACCGACTGGACCAGTCGCCGCATCTGGGAGAAAGGCGAAAACCTGCCAACAGATCACGCTGTTCACGTCTAATTGATTTTCTGGTAGAGACGCCCATTTATGGCATCTGGGTAGAGACGGTTTTAGGTTACCTCCCATAATTTTCATCTGCCAGCTGAGATGCCATAAATGGACGTCTCTACGTGTGAGGGAAAAATATCTGGTAGAGACGCTCATTATGGCGTCTGGGTAGAGACGGTTTTCGTTACCTATCCCATGATTATCATTCCCCAGCTTAGACGCCATGAATGGACGTCTCTACGAAATGAAATGGCTGGCAAAGGTTTTTCAAGAAAGATCAAAAACGAGCAACCCTATGAAACGTGCCTTTGATCTGAACGAAATGCTGCCCCGCATTGAAAAAGCCATTGCCCCTTATCCTAAAGCCGCCATGTTTGAACTGGCTGAGCGGGGGTATAATACCTTATTTGAGCAACTTATTTCCTGCCTGATTTCCATCCGTACGCTTGACGAAACAACAATTCCTCTTTCGTTAAAACTCTTCAATCGAGCTCGAACGCCGGAGCAGTTGCTGGCCATTCCCTTTGAAGAACTGGCGGAACTATTAGTAGGTAGCCAATACCCCGGACAAAAGGCCGAAACCATGCGAGCCATTGCCCAAATCTCTATTACCCAATACGGAGGTATGTTACCCGCGAATTATGATCAGCTTACCGCTCTGAAAGGCGTTGGGCCTAAATGTGCCAATCTGGCTTTAGGCGTAGCCACGGGAGTACCCGCGATTAGTGTGGATGTGCATGTACACCGCGTGGTGAATCGCTGGGGATTTGTAAAAACGACCACGCCTGAGAAAACGCTGAAAGTACTCGAAAATAAAGTTCCTCAACGTCAGTGGATTGATATTAACCGTTTGCTGATGCCGTTTGGAAAACACATTTGCACGGGTATCTTACCGCGTTGTTCCCAATGTCCGGTGCTGGAGTTCTGCGAGCAGGTCGATGTAACTAAACATAGATAATAAACACTAGTACATACCAGACAAGCCTTTTCTTTGCGTTCTTTGAAGAGGAACTGAGTATAAGCCTCCGGTTTTGGTCTTCCTCTATCATAAGCCCCCTGGCTGGGTTGTGTTTTACCATTAAACGAATGCAATGAAAAAACTGCTGGTGCTTGCCTGCCTGCTTTTGAGTGAGTTGACGTATGCTCAAACGAATCCTTATCCGCTTATTCCATATCCTGCGTCGCTTAAACCTGGAACTGGTGTTTTTGAAGTAAATGCTTCCACCAGCCTGATTTTCCCTGCCGATGCTCCATTAACAGCCCAGGTAAATCAACTGAAATCACTGTTAGGCATAAGTGGCAATGCCGCTGGTTCGGGTAACCGAATTGTTCTGGGGTTTGATTCATCTCTGGAAAGCGATGAAGCCTATTCGCTGGAAGTCAGTGCCTCAACGATTAAGTTACTGGGCAAAACGCCAGCGGGTATCAACCGTGGTATTCAGACGCTGCGTCAGTTAGTATCTGTATCGGCGGGTGCGGCAAAGAAGATTCCTTCGGTAATTATTAAAGATCAGCCCGCGTATTCCTGGCGGGGTATGCACCTGGATGTGTCCCGCCACTTCTTCACGGTGGAGTTCATTAAAAAGTACATTGATCAGCTGGCCTTTTATAAGTTCAACAAATTCCATTGGCACCTTACCGACGATCAAGGCTGGCGGATTGAGATCAAAAAATACCCCTTATTAACTCAGGAAGGGGCCTGGCGGACGCTGAATAATCAGGATTCATCCTGCATTGCCAAATCCAAAGACAATCCTGATTTCATTATTGATCCGCGTTTTCTGAAAATGAAGGACGGAAAGCAGGTCTATGGTGGCTATTATACGCAGGAGCAGATTAAGGAAATCGTAGCCTACGCTGCGGAGCGTTCCATCGAGGTGATTCCTGAAATTGATATGCCCGGTCACATGATGGCGGCCATCAAGCAATATTCTTTTCTGAGTTGTACTACGGATGCCAGTTGGGGAAAAACGTTTTCAACGCCCATCTGTCCCTGCAACGAACAGACTTATGAGTTCGCTGAAAACGTGTTCAGTGAAGTATTTGACTTATTCCCAAGCAAATACGTTCATTTAGGGGCCGATGAGGTTGAAAAAACGACCTGGGCGAATTCAGAGGTTTGTAAGGAGCTGATGAAGAAAGAAGGCATCAAAAATGTGGAAGAATTACAGAGCTACTTCATTCACCGCATGCAGAAATTTTTTACTTCCAAAGGTAAAAAACTCATCGGTTGGGATGAAATGCTGGAAGGTGGTATCGACGCTTCGGCAACGCTGATGTACTGGCGTTCCTGGGTTAAAAAAGCACCTTATGAAGCGGCTAAAAACGGGAATGACATCATCATGACGCCCGTCAGTACGCTATATTTCGACAGCCCTCCGGGAATTCAGTCGGTATCAAACGTGTATAATCTGGACGTCGTGCCTGAAGGGATTCCGGCCGATCAGAAGAAGCTTTTTCTGGGAGCTCAGGCTAACCTCTGGACGGAATACGTGCCTACCGAAAGTCGGGCTGAATACCTCGTTATGCCCCGCATGACGGCCCTTTCAGAAGTAGTCTGGACCCAGAAGAAAAACTTTGATTCGTTTCAGAAGCGTTTGTTGCAGCATTATCCGATGATGGAGAAAAGTAATATTCACTATCGTCTGCCGGACCTGACGGGCTTCACGGAAGAGAATGTATTTGTAGATAAAGCGACATTATCCATCAAAAAACCGCTGGAGAGTTACACCATTCGTTACACAACCGATGGTTCGTTTCCTGAGAAAACTTCCCCTGAACTCGGTAATTGCTTAACCATTACGAAACCACAAACGATTAAACTGGCGGCCTTTACGTCAACGGGTTTACGCGGGGATATATATACGCTGAAATACCAGCAGCAAACCTATGCTAAGCCCGTGAAAGTGACCGGTACAGCGGCTGGACTGAAAGGAAGTTTGTATAAAAAAGCGTTCAAATCGACGAAACTGATGCAGAACGAAAAAGCAGACAGCACCTTCACGGTAACGAATGTAGAAGTACCTAAAACGGTAACGGCTCCAAGTTTCGGCATTCAGTTCCGGGGGCTGATCAACGTTCCCGAAACAGGCGTGTATAGCTTCTTCTATACCTGCGATGATGGCGGTATTCTTCGTATCGCGGATCGCCTAGTGGTGGATAACGATGGTAACCATTTCCCCATCGAAAAAAGCGGACAGGTAGCCTTATCCAAGGGAGCTCATCCTTTCGAAGCCGACTTCATCGAAGGTGGCGGCGGTTTTACCCTGAAGCTGAAATACAGCCTGAACGGTTCAGAACCCAAAGACGTACCTAATAGCTGGTTTATTCAGCAGTAATGAGGCAGAACATAAACAAAAAGATCCGCAACGTCACTTGCGGATCTTTTTGTTTATACCCATTCCCGGAAACTCCTCGTTTGAAATAGAGTTAAGTCAATAGTCTGGTAGCAAACCACCTGTTTAGTTTCACTCACCACAGAGCCAGTCTTGGTTTATAATGCACTGCTCCAACCTGATGAATATGAAAACAATCTTCTTCCTGTGGGTTAATTGTATGATTTTCTTTTCTGCGAAAGGCCAGTTAACCATCACCACAACCTCGAGTACGGAATATGCTAAAGATCATGATCAGGCCATTTACCCTGCGTTTGTTGATGATTTACCTTATCAGAGCTGGACTGAAGCCGGAAGTAAAGACTTTTTTCAATTGAAGGCTACCGGAGGAAACCACTACGAGTGGCAGCTGGTCGAAGGAAAATTACCCCCTGGACTATCGCTTACGACGAATGGGAAAATTCAGGGAACGGTTACTCAGGAAGGAACGTACACGTTTACGGTAAAAGTAAAAGAAGGAAATACGTCCGCTACTAAGAAATTAACGATGACCGCTGAACCTTACCGGGCCAGGTGGTATGAAGAAGCGAAGTTTGGCGTAAATGTGGGTTGCGGTTTCGTATCGGAACCCAGAATTGTGGGGTCGTGGACGATGCCCAAGGAAGAAATTAAGGCAAAGGTAGCCCAGCTTGAAGCCCGTATGTCAGCTTTCAATGCCACTAAATGGGCTCAGCAAACAGCTGATTTAGGCGGGAAGTTTCTTAATTACTCCGTGCATTCATTTGATGCCTGGCGAATGTGGCCCTCCACAACTCCCACGAATGGCGAACTCAAAACAAAGCGGAATTATGCGGGTGAGTTGATTCAGGCCTGCCATGCTAAAAAACTTAAATTCATCGCCTATTTCGCCCCTGACAAAGGAGGAAATCCGGGAAATACTGACTATGCCGTGCATCAGGACAGTCCAGATTACGATGCCTGGGGAACCATGAATCTGGGTCTGGTTAAAGAACTGGTGCAAATGGGAGCGGATGGACTCTGGGTAGATGTGGGCGGTACACCAGAGTTTTACTCCGTGGTGGATCCTAAATGGTTTAACTGGCAAAAAATAGTGGCCTACGCCCGCACGCACAATCCCCATTTTATCTTTTTTTCTAATCCCGGCATTCGGATGCACGGAGCCCTGGCCAATTACCCGTATGCCGATGTCGTAGTGTATGAGGGAGAAGCTCACCCTAATAGCTTTATGCTAACGGTGGGAAATCCGTCGATCCAAAAGAAAAAAATGGCCGTTGAGACTAGTTTATTACTGGACTCCGAGTGGGCCTGGATTCCCTCCAAAGGAATTCCTCACGTACCCGCTAAAGACCCGGACATACTCATTGACTATATCAAACGAAACTGGGCGAATGGGGTAACCGTTTCGCTCAACTGGCCCGTCAGGCCGGATGGCACCTTTATCGTCCCTGAATACAGCGAAGCCCTGGCAAAAATTGGGAAATTTGTTAAAGCCAATCAGTCTTATGCACGAACAGGTACTGCGGGCAATGCTGGAAAAACAGGTGCCGCAACGGCAAATCGAAGTCTGGTAACGAAAGCACAGAAGCCAGTAACCACAGATCGGACGGGCTTGACAACTTTATTTTCAGCCATTAAAGACAACGTAGCTCAAAGGGATAATGAAGGTAATTTTCGTGGTATGCGGATCGTAGTTGGTGCTGCCCCGATCCTCATTGCTGCTATAGGTGCTCCGGCTACTGAAGTAACGCCAGAAATACTCATTCGGGAGTATGCTTCTGATTACCCACTTTTATATGATAAGGCTTCAAAAAAATCCGCAACGAATGTTATTACTATTCCCGAGACCCGTTTGGAAGCCGGCCATTCTTACATTATTACCGTCAAAGTAAAGGGTAACTATCAGGCAAACCCGGTTAATAACCCTCCCGTTACTACGGATCTGAGAGTCGTAGAGAAGTTCGCTCTGAATGCCTATGGAAACCGAATTCCCGCCGTAAAAGATGGCTTCGGAGCTTTACTAAATCTAACCTATAAAGTACTTGCTAATGAAAAGAGTACTAACCTGGCCTTAGGTAAACCCGTAGCTCTGATTTCGAATCGGAATGGTAAATTATTGGGGCCCGCCGCGGGAATGTTCTATGCTGAAAATATAGTAGACGGCAATAGAAGTACCATGGGTGTGGGCGGAGATGAATACGGAAGTACCGTAAGGGTTGATTTACAGAAAACAACGCCGATTAAGCAGATTAATGTCTTCTTTCATCCGGAAAACTTCGCTACTGAATTTGAAATGTATACATCCGTAGACGGAGTCAAACTTGACAAAATAGCGAGTGTGAAGAACAGTAGTATGAAAAAAGAATTCTCGTTTAAGCCTGATAAAGTTGCCTGTAGATATGTATATATAAAATCGATAAAACCAGACGGACCGAAACAGCCGGGCACGCAAATGAGTATTCAGGAGCTCCAGGTCTATTAAGTACCTATTTACGGCTTCTATTTTCTAAGAAACCGGAATTCGCTTCCCGCATAACGAGGAAAGTAACCCGGCAGACTATCAATGCTAAGAATATAATCTGAGCTGATGCGGTACGCGAAGGTTTTGGGTTGAACCAAAATATAGGCAGGTCCGGTATATTGTAGGGTAATGTATTGATTATGAAGACTATATTTATAAGAAGAAGAAAGGTTACTCGTGCCCGCCCGAATCAGTTGATCCTGCGTAAAGCGAAGCGTATCCCGGTCATTAGACACATTGACCCAGACTCCCGGGAGATAAGCAGAGGAATCTTTATCTCTGGTACAGGCGATTAATCCAAGGAAAATAAAAGGGAAAAGGCGTTTCATAAGCGGCGATTTTGATCTGAAGACCCCTTTTATTCCTTAAAAGTTGGAAGGCCGAATAAAGAATGACGGTATTAAGAAATCTTACCCTGAAATTCCAGCTTAAAGCTTTTTGCCCTGATAAGATGCTACAATAGCTCGAAAAAATAATATAGATATGTCGGGGTTTATTAGCCTTATTTTGAGTTTACAATGGGGTTCAATCTTCGACCAACCTCTTTCTTTAGTACGATACGATACTCTTTTACCCGAAAGAAACCACGATTTATCTATTTATTCATTTACCCAATGAAGAAAAACCTCATTCCTGTATTATTAGCTGCTGTACTGAGTTCAACGAGCGTTTTTGCTCAGTATCCCAAAGTTCCTGCGGATGTGGAGAAAGCCAGCGATGAAATGATGAAAGAAGCCCGCCGCCAGTCTGATTTGGCCTGGCAAAAGGCCTATCCAACGATATTGAAAGAAGCCCGTGAAGGTAAGCCTTATATTCCCTGGGCGGGCCGCCCGTATGATTTACCCCAGGCCCCGATTCCGGCATTTCCCGGAGCTGAAGGGGGCGGAGCGTATTCCTTTGGCGGTCGTGGTGGAAAAGTAATAGTAGTGACCAGTCTGGAAGACAGCGGACCGGGAACCCTTCGCGAAGCCTGCGAGCAGGGCGGTGCCCGGACCATCGTATTCAACGTAGCAGGAATTATCAAGCTGAAGACACCCTTGATTATCCGGGCTCCTTACGTGACCATTGCCGGACAATCGGCTCCGGGTGACGGCGTGTGCGTAGCGGGCGAATCGGTGTGGATTAACACGCACGATGTGGTCGTTCGATACATGCGTTTCCGTCGGGGAGAAACCAACGTGGGCCGTCGGGACGATTCCATTGGCGGCAACCCCATCGGTAATATCATGATCGATCACGTATCGGCCAGTTGGGGTCTGGATGAGAACATGTCGATGTATCGTCACATGTATAATGACAGCACGGGAGCCATTGAGCAGAAATTGCCGACGGTAAATATTACCATTCAGAATTCCATTTTCTCGGAAGCTCTGGACACATGGAATCACGCTTTTGGGAGTACGCTGGGCGGCGAAAACTGTACCTTTATGCGGAACCTCTGGGCGGATAATGCCGGACGGAACCCGTCCATTGGCTGGTATGGTATCTTCAATTTCGTCAATAACGTAGTCTTTAACTGGGTACACCGTTCGGTGGACGGTGGTGATTACCGGGCGATGTACAACATCATCAACAACTATTATAAACCTGGCCCATTAACGCCGAAAGATTCTCCGGTGGGTCATCGCATTGTCAAACCGGAAGCCGGTCGTAGTAAGCTGGATCACCTGGTGTTTGGTCGTACGTACGTGAATGGAAACATTATGGAAGGGAACGACGCCGTAACGAAAGATAACTGGAACGGCGGTGTTCAGGTAGAAGATTTACCCAACACAGGTAAGTACACGGCTGACATGAAGTGGAATTCGCCGCTGCCCATGCCTGAGTTAACGATTTTACCCACCACTAAAGCGTACGATTATGTATTAACGAACGCCGGAGCTACCTTACCCAAACGCGATCCCGTGGATACACGAATTGTACAGCAGGTGAAGACGGGTAAGATTACGTATACAGAAGGCGTTAAGTTACCCGAAACGCAGTTCAAGCACCGTCGTTTACCCATTGATTCCTATAAACAGGGAATCATTACGGACATTAGTCAGGTCGGAGGATATCCTGAATACAAAGGAACGCCTTACGTTGATTCCGATAAAGACGGCATCCCCGATGAATGGGAAAAGAAAAATGGATTGAATCCTAAGGATGCTTCGGATGCGACGAAAATCAAGAAAAAAGACGGGTATACCAATATTGAAAATTACCTGAACAGTCTGGTGTCGGTATCGTCCGTTAAGCCTTGATAATTTACTTCCGCCTGAAAAAGTGTCAGTGATGGCGAAGTCTTTTGCTGGCACTTTTCTCAAAATGAAGTACGATTAATAGCTTGTAAATCAACGTTGATTTATAAAGATAAAGTACCCGGAGCGTGTGTATCCAACCCACGTTTTTGATCATTAAT
>CAJYHS010000073.1 GCA_913774715.1 uncultured Siphonobacter sp.
TGGTTTCAGGTGGCGTACGAAGGGTAGGAGGGTTACCGATCATGTCTCAGAACATTTTTGAACGGGCTTACCTACGAACGTCCATTGATGCTTTTCAGGCCGCTATTAATGCCGATGTCAATACCAACGGACTTACTACTAATCAGGCGATTGAAAAGAATAAAGGCTTGCTGCGAAAAAGTCCCTATACCTATCTGAAGCCCGAACAGGTCAATAGTTTTGAGGTAGGGTATAAGGGATTATGGCTGAAACAACGGCTCTACGTCGATGGAGAATTTTACTACATGGCTTACCGGAATTTCATGGCTCAGGTGAATGCCAATATTCCACGCGGCACGAACGCCGATTCACTGGGATATTACTTGTCCAGCTCGACTACGCAGGATCGGTATCGACTCTGGACGAATTCGCAGAGTCGGGTGTATAACTACGGAGCCAGTGCGGCTTTGCGGTATAGTTTAACGTCCCGCTGGTCACTGGCGGGCAACGTGTCTTTTGCTCGTCTGGATCGGGCTGAGAACGGGGATGGGCTGGAAAGTGCCTTCAATACGCCGAAATGGATTACCAATGTCAGTGCTTCCAATGCGAATCTCTGGTCGGGATTAGGCTTCTCGGTTAATTATAAATACCAGAGTGCTTTTCTCTGGCAGTCTGAACTGGCTACAGGAACAGTAGCTGCGATTCATACCCTTGATGCCCAGCTTAGTTATCAGTTACCTCAACTGGGATTATTGCTAAAAGCGGGCGGAACCAATTTGATGAATAAACACTATTACACCTTCATTGGCGGACCGGGCATTGGGGGTTTTTATTATACCAACATCGTCTGGGAACCGGGGCGAAACTAGTAGCATTACTAAAAGCGGCTCAAAAACGAAAATCTATTCTTCTGGAATGGTTAGGCCTGATGCATGCAACAGCCCTTTTTCTTTAATCATCAATTCGATCACGGTCAGCGGTGCTGATGTATTGCTCTAATGCTCCTAAATCCTGAAAAATGGGACTTAGCGTTTGAACAAATTCCAGTTGTTTTTCCTGGGAATCAGCATACGCATAAAACCCTCCGGCTTCGGGATCAAACTCGATGTGATCTAGCAGACCTGGGTTTACTTTCTCCAGAATCTGAATAATGTGACTTTCCCAGCAATACCCATTGGGCTCGTACTCGTAACTGGCAAACAAGCCCATATACACGGGAAGAAGTTCAATTTCTGCTTTAATTCCGAAGCTATCAGTAAGTTGAAAAGGTTGGTAGGTGGTCGATTCCATGGGTATCGATGCGATTTAGTGAAATCCGAAGTAACCATACTCCTGTTGCTGTTGTCAAGATAGGGTCAGAATCTTTCCTAAATTCCGGCATGATCTCATTTTCGATGACTTGGGAAGCGGTATTAGAATTATTAATCTATAATTTCTATAGACTTAATTTGTTTTGAGAATTTAGCCCTCTATATTTGTCCCCGTCTTCAATTACTTTCCCAAGTAGTTGTGGCTTATACCGAAAGAGGGAGAGACCGGCTCAATGAACTCTTAGCAACTTTCCACGGAGAATAAGTGCTAACCGGCCTAAGGAATTAGGACTATAAACCACATAACCATCGCCCCATGACCACACAATGCCTTGATTTCCCCAACAGATACTAACCTTCTCTGTTGAGTCGCCATTACTTTAGTCTACGTCTCATTTCTTCCTTATGTAACAAAAACCTATGATGTCATTCACTTCGACGGGTAGATAAATCGCTTCAGATTTCTCCTCATCATTCATCTGCTAGACTCACTTTTAAGCTGATTAACGCCAGCTCTTCAAAGTGTTTCTGGACTTACTTTATCCCTATATGCAAAAAAAATACTTGGCTTACCGCCCGCAGCTTCGGCGGGGGAAGGGGCTTGTTATACTCTCATTATTATTCCTGCCCTGGTTACCAGCTCAGGCTGAAGCTACGAACGTTACTCTTTTTAGCCGTTATGCCCTTGATCCTCAAGATCGTGTGTTAACGGGTACGATCAAAGACAAGCAAAGTGGAGAGGGATTACCCGGCGTATCTATTTCCGTGCAGGGCAGTCGGCTCGGTACTACAACCGACGGTCAGGGTAACTTCAAACTGAATCTACCCGAAAAGGCCGTGCTGGTGATTTCTTATGTAGGTTATGAAACGCAGCAAATTGCCCTGGGAACGCAGACCGAGTTAGCGATAGAACTGGTTAATTCTTCCAAACAACTCAATGAACTGCTCGTCGTAGGGTACGGTACGCAGTCGAAGAAGGAATTTACGGGTTCGGCTTCCCGCATTACGACCGAAGCCATCAAAGACTTACCCGTGCAGAGTTTCGATCAGGCTCTGGCGGGTAAGGCTACGGGCGTAAGTATTGCGGCTCCGAACGGCGTTTTGAATAACCCGCCCGTGATTCGGATTCGCGGCGTAAACTCAATTTCATTAAGCTCCTATCCGCTGATTGTGGTGGATGGCATTCCTATCAACTCGGGAAATATTTCGACCAGCACGGCAGTTCCGAATAACCCGCTGGGAAACATTAATCCCGCTGACATTGAGTCGATTGACGTGTTGAAAGATGCTGCCTCTACCTCGATTTACGGGTCACGGGCTTCTGCCGGCGTACTGATTATTACTACCAAACGCGGCAAGCAGGGTCGGGTGCGGGTCGGTTACGAAGGCTGGGTTGGCGTGACTTCGCCTACGCGGTTACCTAAGTTACTGGGTGCTCAGGATTACATGACGATCAAAAACGAAGCCGTGTCCAACGCCAAAACACTGGCGGGTGGTCAGGTAACCGCGGAGGATGCCCTGTTTTTACCTTCTTACAATGCCGATGGATCGCTGGTGGATACCCGCTGGTACGATTACGTGTACCAAAATGGTGTTTCTCAAAACCATGGCATTAACGTATCGGGAGCGAGCGAGAAAACGAGCTATTATTTCTCGGCTAACTATTCTGATCAGAATGGTTTCCTGATTGATAATAACTTCAAACGCAAAGGAATTCGCTTTAACATCGACCACTCCATCACGGACTGGCTGAAGTTAAGAGCCAACGTTTCCTACAATTCGACCTATAACAAATCGCAGAATTCAGGGTCTTTACCCAATAGTACTCAGCTCATTATTGGTTCGGCCCGGATGGCTCTGGTGCTGCCTCCCAACGTTTCGGCTTACAATGCCGATGGCAGCATCAGCGTAACAAGTCAGGGTTACCTGGGCGTGGG
>CAJYHS010000074.1 GCA_913774715.1 uncultured Siphonobacter sp.
TCCCTACACGACGCTCTTCCGATCTATCAACTACATAGCTGGAGTTATGATGCTGGTTCGAACGCTGGAGATTCATTTACAAACCGTAGTTATTGAACCCAGCTCTGATCCTTTAGCTGAAGTAGAGGATATTGATTTCGCAGCTTTTGTTCCTTTGCAGTTGCAGAAAATGCTGAAGCAGCCTGAATTATATCTTTCCAGGTTGAATAAAATGAAAGCCATAATTATTGGTGGAGCGGCGGCTTCAGGCTCATTAATTGATAATATTCAGCAAATTACGGCTCCGGTGTATGCCACCTATGGAATGACCGAAACGGTTTCACACATTGCCGTTCAACGCTTAAACGGAGCTCAGAAAATGGATTTTTTCCAGGCTTTGCCGGGCGTAGAATTGGGTTTAGACGAGCGGGGTTGCCTGCATGTTGCCGCAGCCGCCTCTAATCATGAACGCGTTCAAACGAACGATGTGGTGGAAATGCTCGGGGACAACCGCTTTCGTATTCTGGGACGGGCCGATAACATTATTAACTCTGGTGGCGTCAAAATTCAGCTGGAAGAAATAGATCGTTTGCTCGAGCCTTGGATGCAAATTCACTTTCCTGGAAAACGTTACTTCTCCTGGGGATTTCCTAACGAAAAGCTGGGCCAGCAGCTGGAATTAGTCATTGAAGATCAAGGTCCTGAGTCTGACCAAGAAAACATTCTTCTTAACAGCCTGAAATCCTATTTACCTCCCTATAAAAATCCCCGCGGCATTCGTTATGCTACTTCTTTTGCCCAGACACCCAGTAATAAAATCGATAAAAAATCAACCGTCAATTCGCTATAAACGGGGGTTTTCGTGCGAGACTTCGTTCCTACTTTATTGGCTAAAAACAGGGCGAAAACGTAGAAACTGAAAACTATTCGTTATTTTTCCCCCTTAGAAATGCGTTTATGGAAACTGCTTTACGATCCATCGAGATTAATTATCAAACAGCCGAGCTGATTCCGGCCCCCTATTCTCACAAATATTTCATCCGGGCCACCATCAATCGGGCTGATGAATTAAACATCAATTTCCGGATTGAATACATCGATCGCGAAGACCTGACGGAAGATGAAATTTGGGGTGAAGGGTTTACCGGAAGTGATGATTTTGAATGGGAAGGCACGCTTCTACCCGTCTGGACCAACGAGATTCGTACGCTCGTAGCTAAAACGGAGTTTTATAAAAGTAACCGATTAGCCAACGAAGCTGAAAACCAGTTCTGGCTTAACATTGAATATAAAGACCAGGAGCCGGCTTTAGGTAAGCCTAAAAATCGTGAATCGTGGGAGTATTTATCGCAGGAATTAATTCAGGCGATTTACGAAACGGCTAAACTCGAAGCTCCGTTAAAACTGATTTACCTGAAAAAATTGAAAGATAAATCCATTCAGGTCGAAATGAATGTTTTCTTCTCGAAGCGAACGGTAAAAATGAATCTTCAGATTGATAATACTGAAAAATCTAATGAGGTTCGCTGGGATACCTTAAATCCAGTTTTAAAACTCATTTATGCGGGTGAGTTTCTGGCCGAAAAAGCCACGCAAAAAACCCCGGAACGCCCCGGCAA
This sequence comes from uncultured Siphonobacter sp., assembly GCA_913774715.1. Taxonomy (GTDB): domain Bacteria; phylum Bacteroidota; class Bacteroidia; order Cytophagales; family Spirosomataceae; genus Siphonobacter. The sequence goes on from CAJYHS010000074.1 coordinate 1,599, forward strand.
TTACATTAACGTAGGCGATGGTTTGTGGTATGAATTCGGAACCTCCTTAGTAAACCCCAGTGGTAATAATCGCTTCCTGAACGATATCGAAAAGTCACTCGATGAAATTTCAGGAATCTCTTGAGATAATGAAAAAGCCGGGATGAAACCCGGCTTTTTATATGCTTACCAATTTCTACTTGACCCGGTCCAGCTCCATTTTTAATTCTTCCACCAAAGATTTCATCCGATCCAATGATAAAGGTGGTTCGGGTAACTGGGCACTGTAAAAACCTCGCACGGCCCAAACTTCAATTATATCTTTCGAAGAAACTTCCAAAGTCTGAATGGCGGGGTTATCTGAGCTTACCAATAATGTGTTCTTGATTTTAAGCTGATTATATACCCGGCGATACATGATGCCCTGAGGACGAGCCACAATTACGTAATGCTTGGAGTCTTCAATCTTGTACCAATCGGTGATTTGCTCAGCAATAATGACAGAACCGGGGATGGAAAAATCCTCTCCTACCTCAAAAGCCCGGATTACTCCCGACTGCGTTTGCGGCCTCTGAAACGGTGGTAAATCCTGAATAAATTCGCCCTGTCTGGACTTGTTCAGGTATTCGTTTGTTTGCTCCTTCTTAACTAACCGAATGCCTGAATCGTTCCGTAAATTAGGGATAGACGGAGTGATAGAAGGCGAGGCAATTGCTGTCGGAGTTATCGTTTCAAAGGTTTTAGGCTTTTCTGCTACGGGTACCGAGGCCGCCGGAAAATCCAGTCGACTTAACTTGCGAAGCGTAACTCGCTGAGCGACCAGATTCACTTGCGTTTTTTGCCGAAAATAGGTATCCACTACTTTCTGGATGGGCTGAGGAGGTCGCGAAGGTTCAGCTCGATACACCGGAGGAGGCGGTGCCGAGGTGCCAAGATTTAAACTCGGCGTATCCCGAATTCTGCGTAAATCTGCCGTTAGTAATTGATCAAGGGTAACGCCAAACAGTTGCGAAAGCTTGATTAGTGTCTCACGCGGTGGATTGGCCCGAGCTTCTTCATAGGCTCCAATATTAGGTCGCTTGGTTCCTAAACGACGAGCTAACTGCTCTTGAGTCAGATCGTTACGATTCCGTAAATACCGAATATTCTCACTAATGATGCTCATACCTCCTCGCGTTTTGACAAAATTTTTAGCAAAACTATTTAAAATTAAAAGTCAGTCAAGTATTCTGCACAGGTATTCGCTTTTCTTACCCATTTTTACTCGACTTGCCACTATTTTCTACAACTATTAAAGAGCTGAGTTTCCCGTATTGTGAGTAGCTTTCCACACTCATTCATCAACCACTCAATCGAAAAAGTAAGATTGTAGCAATTATAAGGTATGACGACGTATTCTAGATTAGTAGTTATTACGCTAACGATCAGCTTTTTAGCATTTAAATCCTGGGCACAGTTAGGAACAACCAGTCAAAACCCAGCTTCCCTGAAATGGTCCCAAAAACGTACGCCGCATTTCCGTTTAATCTATCCTGAAGGCTATGACTCTTTAACCAACCATCTGGCTAATACGCTGGAGACGGTTTATGGACCGGTTTCTAAAACGCTTGGTCGTCAGCCTCGACGAATTCCTTTAGTATTACAAACCCAGAATACGGTTTCCAATGGTTTTGTTACCCTGATGCCGCGGCACACGGAATTTTACATTACTCCCCCACAGGATGCTAATTTCCTCGGGAATAACCACTGGCTTGACCTACTGGCCGTTCATGAATTCCGGCATGTGGTTCAGAATGAAAAAGCGATGACAGGCCTTAGCAAAGCCTTCTTTTATGCTTTCGGCTATAATGCAACTTCTTTCATTAATCTGGGCATACCGGATTGGTTTAGCGAAGGTGATGCCGTCTGTACAGAAACGGCTTTAACCGCGGGTGGACGCGGCAGAATCCCGGAATTCAATTTACTGCAACGAACGCAATTATTAAGTCAGAGTAAACCCTTCAGTTACTTCAAAGCCGTAGCGGGTTCTTATAAGGATAACGTTCCTGACTGGTACGTGTTAGGATATCAACTTACTAATTACACGCGTCGAGCGTTCGGTCCTGATGTGTGGGATAAAACGCTTAATAACTATTACCGCTTTCCTTTTTATCCCTTCTCATTTTCAGATAAACTTCGGAAAACGACGAAAGTGGGCGTTGAAGGTTTGTACGGCCTGGCTAATCAGGACTTTAAAAACCAATGGGCGGAACAGCAACCCAAGACCTCAACTACAGTAACGTACCAATCTACAGCTCCCAAGGTTTATACGGATTATCAATTTCCGCAGTTTCTACCCGACGGTCGGATTTTAGCTCTTAAATCCGGCCTAGCAACTATTCCGACCTTTGTTATTCTGAATGGTTTTCAGGAAGAAAAACTTTTCGAAACGGGTTTTCTGAATAACTCTGCTACCCTATCTATGGGTACAAAGAAGTTCGTATGGGCGGAACAAAGCTTTGATCCTCGCTGGAGTATGCGGGATTATACCGTGCTCAAAGCACTGAATACAGAAACGAAAACGCTTCATAAACTTAGTTCGAAGACTCGTTACTTTGCTCCAAGTATCTCCTCTGACGACTCCCGAATCATTTCCGTTGAAGTGGATACCCAGGGTAAGAGTCACCTGGTTTTATTAGATGCATCAACGGGTACTGTTGTAACGACTTACCCTAATCCTACTCAGGCCTTTTATCAGCAACCTCGTTTTTCAACCGATGGCAGTCGGATCGTAGTTACCAAGCAATTCGGCAAACGTAAAACTTTCGAGATCATTACGGTAGAAAGCGGACTGACTCAGGAGGTGTTCAGCCCCGTAATTCAGAACATCTCCCAACCTTTGCTACATCAGAACTGGCTGATTTACAATGCTCCCTACGAAGGAATTGATCAGATTTACGCATATGATTTAGTGACAAAAAAAACCTATCAAGTCACTCGCCGCCCCTTCGGTGCTTATCACGCCGCCCTTTCACCCGATCGTAAAACCTTAGCATTTCAGGATTTTGACGCGAAAGGCTTTCGCATTGCCACCATGCCTTTTGAGCCTTCCAGCTGGCAGGAGATTGAGGAAATTCCCTCCGCCCCAGATCGGTCTTTTGGTCCGCTGGTTCAACAGGAGAATAACGCCGACATTTTGGCAAAAATCCCGAGTGAAGAATATAAGACCCACCCCTATTCCAAAGGACATTTAGTTAATATCTACAATTGGGGACCCACGTTTAGCTCTAGTATCACGAACCTGAATGTTGGTCTGGAGTCTCAAAATCTGATTTCTACTGCCTTTACCTCAGTAGGCTACAACTATAATGCTTCGGAGAAACAGGGCCAATGGTACGGCAACTTTAGTTACTACGGCTGGTATCCCGTTCTGGATGTTAGTGTTGGCAGTGCGGGCAGAGCAACCCGATATACGCTGGATCGTGAAGTTCCTATTGATAGCACAGGCGTTGATTATTGGCGGCAAAATGATTTTAATGTTGGACTTCGGTTACCCTTCAATTTGACACACTCCAAATACCGGGAAGGATTATCCGTGGCAGCTTATGGTAATTTTATTCAGACTAAAGGGTATGATCTGTTAGTCAGAAACCGAAGTGAGCCCGGTTCGAATAACCTGATGGCGACTACCTTTTCACTGGCGTATAACCGTCTGCTCAGACAAGCTAAACGCGACGTTCAGCCTCGCTGGGGCCAGACCTTTTCTTTATACGCTCGTAATACTCCCTTTGGTGGAGCCTTGCATGCAAATCAGCTGGCTTTACAAACGCGGTTGTATTTTCCGGGATTTGCTAAACACCATTCGGTTCGGGTATTCGGAGGAGTTCAGTTTCAGGGAGCTGATGACAATTACGTTTTTGGAAGTCCGATGTTCTTTCCCCGAGGCTATGGTTACCAGGTTTCCAAACGACTCACCACAGGAACCGTTCAATATCAGTTACCACTCCTCTATCCAGACTTTGCCATCGGTCCCTTACTTTATCTTCAACGCGTGAAACTTAATGTCTTCGTGGATGGCGGTCATGCCCTACTTCCAACTCAGGCAGGCACCTACAGAGATCGTTTTTATGGTTCTGCGGGCGTAGACCTGAGCTTTGATTTTAACCTTTTACGTTTCCGACAGCCCTTAGAATTAGGTTTCCGACAGATCTGGACAAAAGAAGGTCGGTATTATCCTGAATTCCTAGTCCTTGATATTGGCTTCTAAGTAAAATCGAATCTTCTGGCTAAATCTTTAGCCATGATTCACGGACTGAAACACACCAGCACTTATTTCTCCAAATGAGCGGCTTTATGTCCTTAGTATAGGCGATAGAAGGCCTATTTCACATTTTTTAACGTCTGGAACGTCGATTTTATCGCTTAAAACGGGTGAGGCTATTGCTTCAATAGGTTTTGATTGAATACCTTGCCCAGGTCAAATTTTTGAAGTAATTAAATTTTCAGCCATGAAATCATATCTTTTAGTATTTGCTCTGCTCTTCAGCACTACCTTATCCTTTGCTCAGTTCCGCCCGAACCGGAATGGAAATAACAATGACCAAACGGTTCAATTCTATTCACGTTCCAATTATAAAGGGAATGTGGTTCGCCAAAACACAGGAACGTACCGGAACATCAACTGGACTATTAATTCCATTCAAATTCCTCAGGGATATGTTGTAGAGGCCTTCTCTCAGCCTGATTTTCGGGGCGAGTCCGTTAAGCTGATGGGTAATGTAGCACAGTCGGGTAATCAGATTCGTTCGCTCCGCATCAGCCGCGATTATAATAACGGCCGCCCTGATTATAGCAATGGTGGTCGCCTAGGTAATTCGGGTCGCCCAGGTAATTCGGGTCGTCCTGGCAATTCGGGTCGTCCAGAATACAATGACCGTAATGGCACGGTAGTTCTTTTTGCGGATGATAACTTCCGCGGTAGTTCGGCATCTCTCAACATTGGCCGTCACCGTTCATCCTCACTAGGTCGGCTGGTTCGTCAGGCGTCCTCCATTCAGATTCCAGCGGGTTATAGCATCCAGGTATTTGAAAATGACAGTTTCTCTGGCCCTTCTTATACACTGACCAACAGCTCGGATCGTTTGAGAAACATTGGCTGGAATGATCGCATTTCTTCCGTGATTGTAACCCGTTCCCGATAATACTATTCCAATTAAACAAAAATGAGGCTCGGATAACCGAGCCTCATTTTTGTTTAATTGAAGAGCAAGCTCTTAGAACTGGAAATAAATAAAAGGCTGTACCTCAGCGGATTGAACCTGAGTCATCAGGATAATAACGGCTAATAACCAGGCTAGTTTACCCATCAGTGGCAATCGGGTAATGAATCCTTCCGCCTGTAATTCGACCGAACGCGGAATGAAATGCAGAAAATAGCCTAAAACCATTACCCAGAGAACCTTCTGATATCCCACCACAAATTCCATGAAGATTTCCGGCTTGAATTGAGTAACTACCTGCGTCAGTAACTGATTGGCAATTTCCATGGAATCGGCCCGGAAGAATATCCAGCAGAAACACACGAAATGGAAGGTTAATACCTGAGCAATCAGTCGGGGAATGGGAAAATTCCCCAAGGAAAAGTACGAACGAAAGAACCGGTGAACCACTAGAGCTCCGCCGTGCAGAATCCCCCAGAGAATGAATCGCCAGGCGGCACCATGCCACAAGCCGCCCAGAACCATCG
>CAJYHS010000075.1 GCA_913774715.1 uncultured Siphonobacter sp.
ATAGGATTAGAAGTAGTTAAGTAACTGTTTAGGGTTTCGTTAAAGCATTAATGGATGACGAGGGTTTTGTCCATTTGTTCCAGACTGGTTCCTTTCGTTTCGGGCATGATTCGCCAAACGAAAATCAGTTGTAGAAACATCATGATGGCAAAGAAGGAAAAGGTATGTCCACCACCCAGTTGTTCGGATAAGTATGGAAATGTGAAGGCAATGAGAGCCGCCATGAACCAGTGGGTAAAACTCCCCAGAGCCTGACCCTTGGCACGAATACTGTTCGGAAAAATTTCGGAGATAAACACCCAGATCACGGCTCCCTGTGAGAAAGCGAAGAAAGCAATGTACACGAACAGGTAATAAGGAACGGCGTCGAATTGCTGGGTATAAAAAGCTCTCGCAACGAGTGCCAGCGTACCAATCACGCCGAACGATCCGATGAGCATCAGGGTACGACGACCGAAGCGATCAATGAAATTCATGGCCAGTAAGGTGAAGCAGAAATTCACCAGCCCGATTCCGGTGGTTGAAAGCAGGGAAGAACTTTTCTCAAAGCCAGCCATTTCGAAAATTCTTGGAGCGTAATAGATGATCGCATTAATACCCGAAACCTGATTAAAGAAGGCAAATACAACGGCCAGAAAGACAGGAAAGCGGTTCGATTTGGCCCAGAGGTTTTCTGATTGTTCGCTATGTACCACCTGACTGGCTTCGATGGCGATGACATCTTCTCTGAACGTGTCGGGGTTAATGATCTGCAAAATTTTGCGGGCTTCTTCCACTTTACCCAACTTGGTAATTAACCAACGTGGACTTTCGGGAACGCCGAGTAATAACAGCAAGAAGAGTAAAGAGGGAACCGCCTGCACGCCCAGCATCCAACGCCAGGCATTTTCGCCGATGCCTTCAAAAGCGTAGTTGGAAAGATAGGCCACCAGAATGCCAAACACGACATTGGTTTGAAACAAAGCAACCATCCGACCCCGGGAACGGGCTGGTGAAATTTCGGAAATATACAAAGGAGCGGTAACAGAAGAAGCCCCTACGCCTAAACCACCCAGAAAACGGAAAAACAAGAAAGGTAACCAGGTAGGTGACAAAGCCGCACCCAAGGAAGAAATCAGATATAAAGCCGCCACTCCTAATAAGGTTTTACGACGACCCAGGCGATCGGAAGGAATGCCTCCTAATAAGGCTCCCATAACCGTGCCAATTAAAGCAATGGAAACGGTTAGACCATGTTCGAAGACATTAAGGTTCCAGATTACCTGAATGGCCCGCTCGGCACCCGAGATAACAGCCGTATCGAAACCGAAGAGGAACCCTCCTAATGCGATGACAATTGACCAGAGAAAGACTTTTTTCATAGAGGAATTTTTCAACAAATCTGGTCTCTTTATTCCTTCTGATAATTAAAACCAATCTCAAAATAGTTAAACTTTGATACTTCCTGACTATTCCCACCTAAAAGGCTCAAAAACAGAACTATTGTATTATTTTTAGATTAAATTGACCATTAAATCACTTCAATCACGTTACTTATCTTTCAATATTGTTACATGATCAATTTTTCTGGTGCAAATTTTTAAAGTCAGAGGGTGAAATAGTGTATTTGGCTTTAAAGGCCGTTGAAAAATAAGTGGGTGATGAGAATCCCACCTGATACGCTACCTCTGCAATGGTAATGGTTTGGGTGGCTAATAATTCACGGGCTTTGGTTAAGCGAATGTTCTGAATGAAGTCGGTTACTCCGCAATCCAATAGAGCTTTCACTTTTCGATACAACTGTACCCGGGAAAGGCCCATTTCACGGGCCAGTTCTTCAACGCTTAAATCAGATCGATTGACATTTTTCTCGACCAAAGCCGTCAGTTCCTGAATAAATTTACGATCTACTTTCTGAGAAGCAGGCACGGTGGTGTCAATCGATAACTCCCGACGAAAATGCTCTCGCACAAGCTGGCGGTTTTTCAACAGGGTTTTTAAACTTTCCAGTAAAAACATCGGATCAAACGGCTTGGTTAAATAAAGATCGGCCCCTGCCTGCACGCCTTCCAGTTGCTGTTCCTGAGCTGTTCGGGCCGTTAGCAGCACAATGGGAATGTGTGACGTTCGCCAGTCCTGCTTTAAAGTATCCACCAGATCCACGCCCGAAGTACCCGGCATCATTACATCCGAGATAATCAGATCAGGTAATGTATCAATCGCCATATGAAGTCCGGTCAGACCGTCAGCAGCCTCCAGAATCTGGAAATTGGACTTAAGTTTACGAGCCAGAAAAGAGCGTAACTCCAGATTGTCTTCAATCAGTAACACACTGGCGGCCTGATCATTCGTGGTATTTTCTACTTCAGGAAATAATTCGCCCGCCGTCCAGTCAGAGTCTATGGCTAAAGGTTCAGCGATGACTTCATCCTGAGCATAAATGGGTTTGCCAGCAGGTAGGCTGATTTCAAAACTACTTCCCTTACCTACCTGACTCCGAACACTGATGGTACCGTGATGGAGCTGAATCAGTTCCTTAGCTAAAGCCAGACCAATCCCCGACCCTACGCTAGTAGATTCATTACCCTGGTAAAACCATTCGAACACTCGTTTTTGCTGCTCTTCATTCATTCCCGGCCCCGTGTCTTCAACTATTAAACGAATGCTGTCATCCGCACCCTGCGTCTGAAGAACCACCGTTATACTCCCCTGATCGGGCGTAAACTTAAACGCGTTTGACAGTAGGTTAACAATCACTTTATCCAGTAAATTGGCATCAAACCAGGCCTTGATCATGGCCTCGCTGGGCAGAAAGCGTAACTGTATGTTTCGCTGCCGGGCGGTTTTCTCAAAGGCCTGCATTAGCATACGGGTAAAGCTCACCAAATCGTACTCGGCCACGCGTAAAGGCATTTTGCCCACTTCAATTTTGCGGAAATCAATGAGCTGGTTAATCAGCTTTAATAGCCAGCGGGCATTGCGTTGAATCGCCTCCAGATCTTTTCGCTGACTACTATCGGACGCATGAGCAGCAAGTAACTCTTCCACCGGACCCAGAATCAGGGTTAAGGGAGTACGAAGTTCATGCGAGAAGTTGGTAAAAAAGCCCAGTTTAGCTTCCGTGGATTGGCGGGCCTGCTCGGCTAGTTCAGCAATGGTATTTCGCTGGGCCGAAATCTCTTCATTCTGATGCTTCAACTGCTGGGTAATACGCCGGTTGGATCGCAGGGATTTGTACGCAATTCCGGCGAAAATTATGGCCGTTAACAGTGAAGTTCCCAGAACATACAAAACGGTTTGCTGACTGGCATAAAGCCGATTCTGTTCTTCAATCCGAACTTGCTGACTCTTAATGTCCTGCCGCTGATCGACGATCTTTTCGGTTTGCTGTTTGAGAATGTGGACATTGGAAGAGTCTATCACCAGCGTTCCTAAAATATTCTCTTTGGAATAAGGCTCCTGATTCAGGATTTTCAGGGCTGTCCGGATGGCTTCTTCGCCACCCGTGGGGTATAATAGGGTGGCCTTGAAAATACCATCCTCCACAAACTGTAAGCCGCCTTTAGGCCCAGACAAACCATCTACACCGACGATTTTGATCTGACGTTCGAGTCCCAGTTCTTTACAAACCTGATAAGCTCCCAAAGCCATACGGTCATTTTGGGCAAAAATCAGGCTTACGTCTGGGTTTTTCCTTAAAACATCAGGTAACCGTTTCATCACGTAAGGACGCTCCCAATCGCCATTCAACCCATCCAGTAACTGAACTTGGGGATATTTTTGAAGAGCAGAAGCAAAAGCCTGGTGGCGTTCACTGGCAGCAGAAGCACTCGGTGTTCCGGTAATCTCCAGAACCTTACCTCGTTTTTGTAAAAGCTCGCCCACGTATTGACCCGCCGTCTGACCAATTTGCAGGTTGTCACCTCCTACGTAGGCGGTATATAACTTTGAATTAGTCCGCCGGTCTACAATAATGACGGGAATCCCCTGATTAAAGGCCTCCTCTACTACGGGAGTAATGGGCTGAGCTTCATTGGGAGAAACGATGAGCAGGTCAATATCCGAAGCCACCAGTTCCCGGATTTGCTTCACCTGCAACTGACTATTATCCCGGGCATCTTTCATCACAAGCTTGACTTCCGGGTAAAAACTAAGCTCTTTTTCCATGCCTTCCAGCATGGCCTTCCGCCAGTCGTCGCCGTTGGTACATTGGGCAAACCCAATGGTATAATGTTTCTTCTTTTCCGCTGGAGTGCACCCCACGACGATGAGTATACTTAGAAATAGAATAAAGGCCGAGAACGTACGCACGCTTTTGTAGGATTATAATCCTACAAAGTAAGAATAAAAGCCTGCATAATGGCTATGTCCAATCACTGCATTCGTAAACAAAAAAGGGGAGTCGTTCCTGAAAAGAACGACTCCCCTTTTTTGGCCTCAAAAATGATTAACGATTGAATACGCGGGCGAAAAGCTTTTTCTCTTTTTTCCAGAAGAAATTGAATTGACCGAGAATGAAACCGTAGAATAAAAGTAGTAACTGGTAGGTAGGGAAAATGAAAACAATGTAAGTAATCGTTTTTAACCAGAAAGGCGTATCCTCAGTATAACTGAGCAGCCAGAAAAGTCCTTTGCGACACCATACTACGGAACTTCCCGCCAGAGTAAAGACGGCCAGAATAGCCCAAAGCTGCGTCATGGAGTCAAGCTCCCATTTTTCTTTCAGCCGATCTTTCCAATTCATGCTGCGTTGATTAATGGTTAGTAAACAATGCTGCAAATATACTTCATCCGCTTTTGTATTGAATCAACTGCTTTAATCATTTCGTTAAAAATGAGAAATATCAGCTCAATTTACGCGTCCTTTTTCTTCTTCAGCGGTGTCCGCATGGCTCCGTTTTTTGCTTTCTTTCCCAAACCGATACGTGAAAGCCAGGGCTACCCGACGCGTATCCATTACCATTTCATGGTATTGATTCGCCTGCCGCAGACTTCGGGTATAATCCCGCTGAATCCAGGTGCGGAAAATATCCTCAGCCGTGAAACGTATGCTTGCTTTATCCCTCCAGAGTTTTTTCTGAACCCCGGCATTAATGCGATACCGCGACTCTACCCGAACCTGACCGTTAATGCTTGGGCCGGAGTACATGGCACTTAGCTCTGCTCCCCAGCTTTTAGATAGTTTAAATTGATTTTGCAGATTCACCCGCCCTGTTACCAAATGAGTATCTACTTTTTCACCGTATAAAACGGTATTAATAATGGAAAGTCGAACCAGAGAACCCGAAAGGTTCGCCATCCACCAGCGAGCTAGATTGAGGTTGAGATATGGATTTAAGGACATTAGCTGCCCAATAGCAACATTGGCAGATCGGGAAATAAAAATATCACCCTGAGCTTCAGTAGTTTCAAAGAAAATATCCCGGAACCGATTGTATTGGGCACTTAATCCCCAGCTTTGTTTATGCTGAAATTTGAGTTCGATCTGCTGAATAAAGGCTGGTTTCAGATTTGGGTTTCCAGTGAAATACGAATAGTTATCCCGATAGAATAAAAACGGATTCAGTTGATTATAACCCGGTCGGTTAATTCGGCGACTGGCACTCAAGATAAGCGAGTTAGCCCCGGTACTATCCAGTTTGTAACTTAAATAGGCATTAGGAAAAAAGTTAACGTAGTTTCTCGAAAAACGGCTTTCCTCCCACTGACTATTCGCCAGCTGATGGCCGCTCATCAGGGTTTGTTCCAACCGTAGCCCTCCCTGCATTTGCCAGCGGCCCAGAGCTTTGCGAGCATTTAGGTAAAGAGCTCCGATTCGTTCGTCATAAATAAAATGATTGGATTTCAGATCATCTACTATTAATTGATTATCAAGCACTTGCAAATAACGATAATCATTATCGTTGCGAATAAAACTCCACTTGGCTCCCGCCTCAAGCAAGCCTTTGTGAAACGGATAGGTGTAGTCTGTTTTCGCCGAATAGATGGATAAGATAGCAGGTAACTGGTATTGAAAATTATCCTGAAAAGAATCGGTTACCTGCTGGTTTTCAATTCGCTGAAAGGCCTGCGTATGATAGGCAATGTAATTGACATCCGCCGAGAGTTCGTGCCCTTTTGTATTAAACTGATGCAATAAGTGAAGGTTCGTTCCCAGATTATACCGATCGGAAGTGCCCATTATGGAGCCTTTGCCCGTTGAGTCAAGCTGGTCACTGAAACTGCTACTCGTATAAGTTAAGCCTTCGCGTTTGGGGTTGTTCGTGTAATTGACCAATACCCCTACCGTTGTTTTTTCGGACACGTTATAATCTATCCCTATGCGGGCCATCATGGAATGCCCCTGCAACCAGCTTCGGTTGTTCAGTTTTACCGTTTGAATGGTATCACCAGATTCATTAGTAAGGATTCGATCAAAAAATTCACGGGTTTGATTCGCATCTTTTGAGTAAGATAAAGTACCCGTAATGCTGATTTTATTTTGGTTATAATTTAGCGACAGGCTATGATTCATCCGTGTCGTCCAGCCCTGGTTGTATCCCAGAGCAGCGTTTCCATTGATTCCTTTTAAACGATTTCTTTTCAATCTGATGTTAATAATTGCACCGCCAGCGGCATCGTATTTTGTGGATGGATTCGTCATTAACTCCAGTCGATCCAAGGTACCGCCGGGTAAAGATTTCAGGTAATCCAGCAAATCGCGGCCCGATAAGTAGGTAGGCCTGCCGTCAACGTAAACCGTTACACTATTCATGCCGTTGAGACGAATGGTACCGTCCTGATCAACACTGACGCCGGGCGTTTTTTCCAGAATATCCAGCGAATGACTACTGGCACTGCCCAGCATGGCCTCAACATTGATAATCGTTTTGTCCAGTTCGTGTTCCATGAATGGTCGTTTGCCGGCCACTGTTAGCTCTTTTAATTGCGTTGTTTGGGCAGGTTTTAACGTAATAACCCATTCATTCACGGAAGTCGTTAATCGTATTTTCTGCTGAAAGGTTTCGTACGAGATTGCTGTTATTACTAACTGATAATCAACAGATTTTAAGTTATCAAACTGGAAATATCCATCCACTGACGCTGTGGTTCCCTGAAGGAATAATGAATCCTTAAAAATTCGAATAGTAGCCCCCGGAACAGGCTGGTGTTGAGAATCCAGGACCCTTCCTTTGATAAGAAAAGTAGAATCCTGCGACCAGGAAGTAAAAGGCCAAAAAGCGAGAAATAGAAATAGAGCTTTCATGTGACGAGAAGGTGAATATTTTCGTCAGCGAAAGTGCAGGGCTATTCTCCCCTCTTAAAATATCAGGGACAGACATCAGCTACAGCAGGTCGAAAACCTGTTTTCAGAGGATTAGTGCATTCACCTGTTTTTTTAAAGATTTCGTCAGGAATTGGACTGCGTATGTCAGGAAAGTTTAGTTTAAAAAGTACGGTAACTGAATTTTGATTCCGAATTTGCAGAACATTGATTGTATGGAAAATAAGAATATCATTTCGGGTTTATATCAACCCAGTCCCCGGATCCTGGCTATACTTGCAGCTGCCGTAGTACTTACGATCTATTTCCTGACGGAAAGGTATTTCAATAAGGTATTAAATGGTCAATTTGAGGATCTGGTAGCTTTTCTGGCTGGTTGTGGTTTCGTGGGAGGTATATATCTGGGGCGAATTCTGTCTCAACTATGGACCCCTGCTGATACGCCCATCACCAATAGCCGACTTATTAAATTATTAATCAGCATTTTCTTTTTACTCATGCTGATTATTGCCATTGCTTCGCTGCCTCTTTTCCCGGGTTTCATGAGCCTGTTTTTTCTGGTGTTGCCTTTTTTCACGCTGAGTATTTGCATTGGTGTCTTTATCAAACAGGTCAGAACCGAATTAAGCCGGAAAATATCAGCCATTCAGATTACTGCTGAGCAAAGTCAGAATGAACTTCAGTTACTGCAATCTCAGCTGAGCCCGCATTTTCTCTTTAATACCTTGAATAACCTTTATGGCTTGTCTATTGCCGAACCGGGTAAAGTTCCTCCGCTTATTTTGCAGCTTTCTGATCTCTTACGGTACTCTATATACGAGGCTAAAGAATTATGGGTATCGCTAGCCGATGAACTGGTGTATATTCACAATTACATTGAGTTTGAACGTATTCGACTGGGTGAAAGGCTTGACCTCAAAGTAATGATAGAAAACGTGCCTCCTAATCTCAGGATTGCCCCAATGCTTTTGATTGTCTTCGTGGAAAACGCATTCAAGCATTCAAAAAACACGACCGATCCTAAGATAAAAATTGAAATTGAACTCAAACTTTGGGGAAACGCCGTTCTATTTGCCATCAAAAACACCTACGATCCCGACCAAAAAACTGGTAATCAACTAAATAAGAATAGTGGTTTGGGATTAGAAAATGTAATGAAGCGATTACAACTATTATATCCCGACACCCACGAACTTTCCCTTGAGGCCAAAGAAGGATGGTATCAGGTTATGCTACAGGTGAGACTGAAATAATGTTACTTTTTAATACTTAATACATTGATTACATGCGAGTGGCCAAATGTCTTATTGTGGATGATGAGCCCATTGCCCGGCAAATTATTCAAACCTATTGTGATCATTTGCCTCAGCTACAGGTAATGGGAAGTTGTGGCAATGCTCTGGAAGCCAAAGTCGTACTTCAGCAGGAAGAAATAGACATTCTGTTTCTGGATATTAATATGCCCGTACTCAATGGCATTGCCTTTATAAAAACGCTGCGAAATAAGCCTCAGGTGATTTTCACTACAGCATATAAGGAATACGCCGTAGACGCATTCGATCTGGCGGCCTGCGATTACCTGTTAAAACCGTTTTCACTGGAGCGTTTTATTGTAGCAGTAGATAAAGCTCTTGATCGATTACGGCCTATTCATAATCCTGAACTGTTCAAGACAGAGGGGTTTGTGTTTATTAAGTCGGAAGGAAGAATTTATAAGGTAAAATTTGAAGACGTTCTGTATGCCGAGGCCAATGGAAATTATACAAAGGTAGTAACGGCCCAGCAAACCTTACTTACCAGCATGACCTTTACCAATGCCGAAGAGCTTTTGTCCAGCTCTACTTTTCTGCGTATTCATCGTTCGTTCCTTATCAATAAAGCTCAGATTTCTCACATTGAAGGCAATCGCGTATTCATTGATCGGTATGAAATTCCGATTGGGCATAGTTACCGGGAACAGTTTCTGAAAGAGGTAGGCCTATAAATAAGAAAGCGTCGCTGGTAAACTAGCGACGCTTTCTTATTCATTGAAAATAGCTTACTCGTCATCTTCACTGTCGTGACCTTCCAATTTGACGAGCTTATTATAAATGCC
The DNA here is from genome assembly GCA_913774715.1 of uncultured Siphonobacter sp. Classification (GTDB taxonomy): domain Bacteria; phylum Bacteroidota; class Bacteroidia; order Cytophagales; family Spirosomataceae; genus Siphonobacter. The sequence continues at coordinate 9,339 of CAJYHS010000075.1, forward strand.
CAATAACATGAATGGAGCAGCCCATTGACCAACGAACAAAGCCGTATGCTTATGTCCAGAAATTTTTAAAGCTAATGAAGCTCCCATGGATGCGAGCGAAGCCCATAAAAATACATCCGAAGGAAGTTTAGCGGTTTGCTCTTCAATTGCAGTTGCGACGGGTCCCTCTTTGTGTTCGGGATTGAAATCCTTTGCCATAATTTTTGTATTGAGTTGGATATGAATAATTTAATTACGGATTAGTTACTGAAAATAAATATTCCACAACCTAGTTAAAAAGTAATCTTAAGTAAGTCGCCCCAATTTTCCCGAAACAGTTATCAAAAGTCAAGCGGGCTTGTGGTTTGAATTACTCACCCATCTCGTAGGAGCAGATTTATTTGATAGGCAAAAACCCGCTAGGCACGCTAATTTTATTCGTTTATCATAACACCAACTCATTAAAGCTATGAAAGAGGACGAAATCAATGCTAAAAAAGCAGCTAGCCCGAATGGCCTTACCGATCAGTCTATTAAAGGAAACAGTGGCGTTTCAGCCGAAGTGCCGCTGAAAGATGCTCCACCAGTGGACCGGATTGACGTGGAATATACCGATGGAGACGAACTGGATGCTCCCGTTCGCCAAAACAATCCGAATCGAAATTATGATAAGCCAGATCTGGATAAACCCGCATACAGTTAATTTCCCGAGACGTAGCCCTTCGCTACGTCTCTTTTTTTAGAGTACGTATCTTCTCTCTTCCTTTCTTTTGTCTGGCACTAGGGCTTGGCTGGAATCCTCCGTACCTTCGCGGCTCATTTGCGTTATTATCTTTCCACTTTGTCATGAAAACGGAGGCATTTAAAACTTTACGATTAGCTTTCCCCATTATTATTGGTGAGTTGGCCCAGATGGTGTTGCACATCATCGACACAGCGATGGTTGGGGCCATCAGTTATAAACAGCTTGCGGCGGCAGCTCTGGTTCTTAATACCGTTAATATTCCTTTTGTAATCGGTATTGGAATGACTATTTCGGTCTCGCAAATGGTATCCTTGGCTCATGGTCGTCACGACAGTCAGCAGGTTTCTCATTACCTGTACAATGGATTCATCCTTTGCAGTTTAACGGCTCTGTTTATTTCGCTTTCCCTGTTTTTCGGAAATCATATTCTGTTTTACTTCAAGCAGGATCCCGAAGTAGTAAAACTGGCTTTACCTTTCATGAAGCTCATGGGACTTTCCATTATTCCCATGCTCTTATTCATGACGCTGAAACAATTCACGGATGGACTGGAACTTACCCGTACGGCGATGTTTTTCTCCTTATCGGCCTTACCTATCAATGCTTTTCTCAACTGGTTACTCATCTACGGAAACTGGGGCTTTCCCCGACTGGAACTGGTGGGTGCGGGCTGGGCTACGCTCATTACCCGAACTCTGATCTTTATTGCGATTACCTTTTATGTTATTTACCACCCTAACTTCCGCAAATATATGGCGGTGCGTAAATCACAGTGGTATTTGAGCGGAACAACGATGCGGGAGTTATTACACATTGGCATTCCCAGTAGTTTACAAATTGGAATGGAAGCGGGAGCTTTTGCCGTTTCCGGCATTATCATCGGAACCATTAGTGCTATTGCTCAGGCTGCTCACCAGATTGCCCTGAGTTGTGCCTCCTTTACCTTTATGGTATCCATGGGATTAGCTCAGGCAGGTTCCATTCGGGTGAGTAACTCATTGGGGCGTTCTAACTGGCCGCTTATTGCTACTATTGGCAAAAGTACGTTGGTAACGGCATTGATCTACGGAACCCTTTGTGCGGTAGGTTTTGTACTGCTCCGCGATCAGTTACCTGCGTTCTTTAACAAAAATGAAGAGGTATTACAGCTCGCCAGTCTGCTGTTACTTTTTGCCGCCGTCTTCCAAATTTCGGACAGTACGCAAGCCATTGGTGCGGGCTTGTTGCGGGGTATAAAAGATGTTCAGGTACCTACGGTTATCATTGCCATCGCTTACTGGGTAGTAGGATTACCGCTTGGTTACTGGTTCGCTTTCCATGGAAACATGGGAGCTTCCGGTATGTGGCTGGGCTTCATTAGCGGGCTGACCTTTGCTTCTATCTTTTTATTATTCCGTTTTTTAAAATTGTCTAAAAAGAATAATACGGTCGTAACAGCTTAATATTGAGTGATGAAAGCTACGAATAGCTTTTTCGTAGTTAGTACTCTAAAAAATAATTTATTCAGCGGTAGGGGAAAGGCCGTTTGAGATGTCATCCTAGTAGACTAGTAAACCATGCGTGACAAAAAAGGGGTTGATACCTTGACGGATCAGCAATTTCTAGAGGCTATTCAAGCGGGTGATGAACGCACGTTTGAGCAACTTTTTCGACAGCAATATGCCCCTTTATGCCAATACGGGTTCTCATTTTTAAAAGATTGGGACGATTCTGAAGAGGTGGTTCAGGCCATGTTTCTGGCTTTTTGGGAAAAACGCGAATCGTTGGTGATTACAACTTCGCTGAAGTCCTACCTCTATCGGGCCGTTCATAATCGCTGTCTGAACCGGATTAAACATTTATCGGTTCAGGCAGAATATCAAAGTTCTGTACAGGCTGAAAGATTGGACATATGGGAAAACCCTGCTCAGGAACTAATAGCTTCTGAGCTTGATATTCAGCTTCAACGGGCCATCGGTCGTTTACCTGAGCAGTGCCGACTGATTTTTATGATGAGCCGTTTTGAAGAGTTAAAGTATCAGGAAATTGCCGATCAGTTAGAATTATCGATTAAAACCGTTGAGAATCAGATTGGCAAGGCCCTGCGGATTTTGCGAACCGAACTAGCCGATTATTTACCATTACTCCTTTTACTGGGTATTCATGTATATGACTAATTTTTACGATTTTTAACAACCCTTCCAATGATGGCTAATCAGGATTTAATGGATGATGGCCTACTCGGAAAATACCTGGCTGGAGAAACCAACGAGGCTGAAACTGAGCAGGTTCAGCAGTGGCTGTTACGAAGAGATTCCAGCAATGGGGAAACCCACCAGCGGGAATTTGAACGGTTACAGCAAATCTGGGAAACCAGTACCTTACTTAAAAGCCCAGCAGCTCCGGTGAACACTGAAGCAGCCTGGCAAAAATTGAAAAGTCAGTTTACGATTCCTACGGTTGAACCCATTTCTATTGAATCGGAAACCCGAGTGCTTCCGCTCAAACGTAAGAATTTCTGGCCCGCTGCCGCTGCTATTCTAGTTATTTTTGGATTGAGCTGGTTTATGTTTACTTCACTCGGAAAAGATAAACTGCTGGTAGCAACGGCAACCGAACAGACATTTGAGCAGCGTTTACCCGATGGCAGTACGGTAGTACTCAACCGGGGCAGTCAGCTAACATATCCGGAAAACTTTGAAAAAGGGCAACGGGTAGTTCAGCTCAGAGGCGAAGGATTTTTTGACATTACCCTTAATCCTTCCCAACCTTTCATTATCGAAGCAAATGGGACTACAGTTCGAGTGGTAGGGACTTCATTTAGTGTTCGGGCTTACGATGCAAACGTGCGAGTGGCCGTACGAACGGGTAAAGTTCTCTTCACCGCCATGAAAAAAGAGGTCGCTTTGGTAAAAAACCAACAGGCTTCGTTTGATTCAGCTTCGCATACGATTGAAACAACCGCTCATCTTAATCCAAACATCTTTGCCTACAAAACGGGTAAACTTATTTTCGAGAAAACACCTTTATCCGAAGTAGTGCAGACGTTGAATGAAGTATACCATGCAGATATTCAGCTGTTGAATGAACGAATCAGGGATTGTCAGTTGAATGTACCATTCGATACAAACGAAAGTCTGGACACGATTCTTAAAGTCATTGCCGACTCATTTCAGTTACAAATTCGTCGGAATGGACATCAGATTACTCTGGACGGCAATGGCTGTTAACCTGGTCTTCCCTTAGGCTAAAGCGGGTAACGGTTTCAGCTAATACCAAACGAAAAGAGCTACTTCCCTGGAAGTAGCTCTTTTCATATACATAAACTGGCAAATCTTATTTCGGTAAAATACGTTCGTATACAGCTTTATTACCCTGAATTTCAATACCGAACAGTTCAACATACTGAACTTTTGGGATCAGAAAAGAATTGGGATCCAACTGAACAAAAATCTTTTGCAGATACGACTTTTTACCACCAATCGTCGCCAGTGCTACTGCTTTTCCTAACGTTTCATTATACTCCACGTTAAAAGCCCGATCCTGAAAAGCGTTAATTTTCACTGAATACGTGTCAGCACTCGTTTTGGTGTGGGTATACCCATACGCCAGTTTCCATTGAATTCTGGAAAGGCTTTCCCGTTGCCCCTGTTCTTCATGACGGATCCAGTACACGTCAATCGGCTTTTCAGGGTTAAGCTTTTGATTAGCTCCCATATTTGCATCGTACATCACTGTATTGGAGTTACGACTAAGCTGGAGAAGAAACAATTGTTTGGACGAAGCCATCGGTGGCTTTCCATCCGCCCGTGCCGTATAGGCGTTTACCAGAAAAAAAGTAAATAACGCGATTGGAATCAGAACAAATTTAACCATAATCTTTTCTGTATTAACTATTGATTATGAATGATTTACAGGGACCTTTTCGGTTGTTCTTGTCACAAGTTCTCTTTCATCTGTCTGTTTAACCGAAGTATCTGACCCTATGACCACTGACTTGCCTCTTCCCCCTATTAAAAGTAGAAATTTTTTATTTGTTTTTCAGTAAACACTTTCTTAGTTTTTTACAAAATTTTCAAAACTATCTCCTATGCCTCTAAATCGACGTGATTTTCTTAAACAAATCGGCTTTGTAACTGCTCATGCCGGACTGATTTCCACGTTACCTGCCTGGGTTACTCCTCCGGGATTTTCTTTTCCTCGAGCTAGTCCCGAAGCTCAAGGAGTGTCCTCTGAAGGATTACTAAAATTCATCCAAACCGTCGAATCAGAAAAGCTAAATCTCCATAGCATCATGGTTCTGCGAAAGGGTAGAGTCATTGCAGAAGGATGGTGGGCACCTTATCAGGCAACCCTGAAACATACTTTATATTCTTTGAGTAAAAGTTTCACCTCAACGGCTATTGGGTTTGCGGTTAGTGAAAAGCGGCTGCGAGTGGAAGATAAAATCATTTCATTTTTCCCCGATAAAGCCCCGGCCAGCGTTAGTCCCCATCTGGCTGCCATGCGAGTGAAAGACCTATTAACCATGTCGACGGGTCATGACAAAGATACGACCGGCCCCATGACTCAGTCTGACGATTGGGTTAAGGGCTTTTTTGAACAACCCGTCGAGCATCAACCGGGCACTTTTTACATCTACAACAGCGGAGCAACGTATATGCTTTCGGCCCTGATTGAAAAATTGACCGGAGAAACATTACTGGATTACCTAACGCCTCGCCTCTTTAAACCTCTGGACATTACCGGAGCCGATTGGGAAGTGGACCCTAAAGGCATCAATACGGGAGGCTGGGGTTTACGACTCAAAACGGAGGACATTGCCAAGTTCGGACAACTCTATCTACAGGAAGGAAAATGGCAGGGGAAGCAACTTTTACCCGCCGCCTGGATTAAGGAAGCTACCCAGGCTCAGGTAGAATCCAAGGGGGGAAGTCAACCTAAAGAAAGCAATGACTGGCTACAGGGCTATGGGTATCAATTCTGGAGGTGCCGACATAACGCCTATCGGGGCGACGGAGCTTTTGGCCAATACTGCATTGTTATTCCTGAAAAAGAAATGGTCGTTGTAGCTACCAGTGAGAGCGGTAACATGCAGGGTATTTTAAATGCCGTCTGGAATCACATCCTTCCTGCGGTAGGACAATCCAGCTCAATGGCTATCCAGAATAATTTGAAGAAAAAGCTTGGCTCGCTCGCCCTTCCCCTACCTTCAGGTTCTGCCTCATCGCCATTAGCCAGTCAAATCAGCGGGAAGAAGATTCAGGTTGAAAGTAATGCTCAGGGCATCAGTCAGATTGAGTTAGTTTTTCAGCGAAACGATTTTACGTTATTACTAAAAGATCGTTCACGCGAGCACCGAATCGAGGGAGGCCTGGGTCACTGGAAATTAGGCTCTACAAGCTTGCCCCTAACCGCTCTCAAGCTAACCCGCTCAACCTTGCCGGGTGAGTTACCTACCCGACTGGCCACCAGCGGAGCCTGGAGCGATGAGAAAACGTTCCACATTACTTTACGTTACATTGAATCGGCCCATTATGATACGCTGAGTCTACACTTTGAAGGCAATAAGGTTACGCTAAAATTCCGCCGCAGTCTTTCTATTATCGATAATACGGAAGATAAGCGTCCTGTTTTGACGGGAAATTTGGTTTAAAAATCGAAAAGACCAAGGGTACACTGGTTTGAAATCCCTGCTGCCAGCTTTCTGCTGGCAGCAAAAGCCTGTACAGAGGAAGGGTTGCTATTATCGAAAAAAACAGACTAACTCGTTCTGGCAAATCGCATAAAAAGAAAGCTCCCGCAAAGTCTATATGCGGGAGCTTTCTTTTCCTAGAGTTATCTAATTATTATTCTCAACATACTTTTTAAAGTTATCAAGAATAGCCTGCCAACCAGCCTGCTGCCTTTCGATAGAATTCGTGCCTTCGGCATCAAAGCTTTCTTTTATCAAGGTCTGATTGCCTTTCGATGAAAAAGTAATGGTTACCGTACGGCCATCCTCTAAGGTATAGGAGATGACCGAAAGAGGAACAACGTCGGTATAAGTACCTTCAAAATCGAACCCGAAGCTACCATCTTTGGCTTCCATGCGGGATGATAACCTTCCGCCGGGACGCAAGTCATTCGAGGCTTGGGGCGTATGCCAGTCTTCCGAAGCCGCGTTCCATTGGGTAATGTGCTTAGGTTCGTTCCAAAAGTCCCACACTTTTTCAATGGGAGCAGTAATCAGAGTCTCGATCGTAATTTTCTCGAAAATTGTCATAGGTTCTTGTTTTTAATAAGGTAAACCTACGCCGAAATTGACCCTGCTTCAGGTGCTAAAATTGCCAAAATCAAGGCGATTTGTGACAATTGCTACTACTAACTTTTTTTGGAAGTAGCAACGATAACAATTCCACCCAAAACCAGCAAGCCACCAATGTAAGGAGGCCAGTTCACTGATTCTTTTTTATCGGCTGAAATTTCCAGGGGACCTAAGTCCACCACTTTTTCTTTTTTCGTGTAAGAAAATCCAGTCCAGATGACCATAATAGCTCCAATGACGATGAGCCCAATTCCTAATCCTTTCATAGTGTTGAAGTTTTAGAATTTTCCTCAAAAATCAAGTGCCAGCGTTACTGAAGCGTTAATCTTTGTCCCTGCTTTAGTAATTCTTTCTTTAATAATTCATACGAAAGTTTTTGCGGACTACTCTTCTGATTAATCGAAAGCACCGCCGCCGTCGCTGCCGATTCGCCCAGAATCATGAATACGGGTTCCATCCGAATTGAGCCATAGGCAATGTGTGAGCTGGATATACAAACGGGCACCAGCAAGTTATTACATTCCTGCACTTTGGGCAGAATAGAGCCGTAAGCGATGGAGTAAGGACGCTTGGGATGAACGCCAATGTCGCCTTCATTCTGAACAAATCCTTCCGGGGTAACGTACCGCTGAGCATTGTGAGCATCCAGTGAATATGAACCCATGCCGATGGGGTTGGGTACCTGCGTTTCACCCAGAGCATCGGCCTCCTTCATCACAAACTCACCCAACATCCGCCGGGCTTCCCGTACATAAATCTGATGCGGCCAGTGGGCATTATCTTTAAATTCATCCTTTGCCAAACCCCATTGACTTACGTCAGCTCTAACGTCGACAGGCATACGTTTATCGTTCGCCATAAAGTAAAGTAAGCCCTGCTGGTATAGCTGATGATCCTTAATAATCGCTTTGCGGCGTTCGTAAGTCGCTTCTGGGTAGTCATAATTCTTGCCGATGTAATCACTGCTGAAAGGTCCGTGATTATTCGTATCCGTTTTCCGATTTGGAATCGGGTCAAATTTCTGAAAAGTTTCCCGCCAGCCACTGTCCAACACCCGGGCCAGTAGCTCATATCGAGCCGGATCATAGCCCTCAGGTTTCGGAAAAGGTATTCGATTTTCGGGATGATTGGTCATGCACAAACGAAAGCAATACGCCTGAATTTTATGGTCTCCCTGCCCTTTTTCACCCGGACTTTCACCGGAAATTTCGGGTAATAGACCACTCGAAGCATTCCCCGGCGTTTGGTACGGACTGATGTTCGCCTTGAAATGGTGGCCGTGCTGAAATACCTTGGTTTGCACGCCATTCCAGGTTTCTCCGTAGACATGGTTTGCCTCCCGGCCCACGTGATAACTCACCCCCGCCGCTGCCATTAAATCGCCTTCGTAGGTAGCATCAATGAACATTCTACCTTCGTAGACCTGCCCACTTAGCGTTCGGAAGGATTGAATACTTCCCCGTTTTTTTTGCACACCCCTGTTAGATCGATCCAGCCATTCATTGCGATAGACGATAATATTGTGTTCCCGAATAAAATCTTCAAACACCTGCTCAGCTGCGTGGGGTTCAAAAATCCACATGGTGCGGGCATTTCCATCCATAGCGGGTGTGCCCTGGCCCTTATTGCCATATTCTTCCTTTCTCTGCCAGGGCCAAGCCTTTTCTTTTTGGTAATGCTGATAAATTCGCTGGTAAAACTCCCGGGATAAACCGCCAATTACTTCTTTATTACCCGTGTCCGTAAAACCGAGTCCTCCCGACGAAAGCCCGCCGAGGTGCTGATCGGGAGAAACAATTAGCACCGTTTTCCCCATTTTCTTTACCTGGACAGCGGCGATGACGGCGGCTGAAGTTCCGCCATAAATAACAACGTCTGCCCTGCGAGTGGTCGGGATTTGTTCCGCATGGGTAATGCTGGTTAACAGGCAGAAACAGAAAAGCAGGAGTTTTCTCATAGGCATGATAGATTTTAGAGGTATACGAATCTATCAGAATTTTAGAAAGCAGACCAGAAAGTCCCCAAAAAATCACCTTCCGAATCTATTCATCACTTGAAAAAGGACTTGTTTTCAATCCTTAAAAACTCCTTATATTGGCTTGATTTATCACCGTTTTCAGGCTTCCTGATGTAATTTCAAAATTTATAACACTGAACCGAACGCTATTTTTTCATTTTTATCCTCATTTCATCAACGAATGACGCCTACTTCACAAGCCCAATGGTTTGGCCATCCGAAAGGTCTTTTTGTGCTTTTCATGACCGAACTTTGGGAGCGATTCAGTTATTACGGCATGCGTGCCATTCTAGTTTTATACCTTACGGCTTCCGTTACGGGGGTCAATCCCGGACTAGGCTGGACCAATGCCGAAGCTCTGACCTTTTACGGCTGGTACGGCTTCAGCGTATACATGGCCAGTTTGCCCGGCGGCTATCTTGCCGATCGATTTTTAGGTCAGAAAAAAACCGTGATGATCGGGGCGTTATTACTGGCGTTGGGCCACCTGATCCTAGCCATTCAAACCATGGAAGCTTTCTATGGGGGTATCTTTTTGATTGTCCTTGGCGTTGGCTTACTGAAACCTAACATTTCCATCATGGTTGGAGGATTGTACGCACAACATGACATCCGCCGGGACAAGGGCTTCACGATTTTCTACATTGGCATTAACCTCGGGGCCGCTTTTGCACCGATTCTGGTGGGCTGGGTGGCCTATCAATACGGCTGGCATTATGGTTTTGCTCTCGCGGGAATTGGAATGTTACTAAGCCTGATTCTCTACGCCCGGGGTCAAAAACATCTCGTTGGCGTGGGTGACTTTCTTGGGAAAAGCACCAATACCGACGACCGGGCCAAACTTCGTCAGCCTTTAACGCAGGTAGAAAAAGATCGCATCTGGGTATTGTTACTCTCCTTTTTAATTGTCGTTACGTTCTGGGGAGCTTACGAGCAAGCCGGGGGTTTAATGAACCTTTATGCTGAACAAAAAACCAATCGCCATTTATTAGGCATGGAAATTCCGGCTTCGTGGTTTCAGTCGTTAACGGGAATTTTTGTCATTACCCTCGGCACGCTGGTAGCTAATTTCTGGGCACGCTGGGCTTTGAAAGGGAAGGAAAGTTCATCTTTAGCTAAAATGGCCATCGGAACCATGATTATGGGTTCAGGCTTTTTCTTCATGACTGCCGCCGCGACGCAGTACGAACAAACGGGTCAGGCGGCTATGTACTGGCTCATTCTGGCCTATCTCTTTCACGTCATTGGCGAGCTTTCTTCGTCACCTGTGGCGTTGTCCTTTATTACCAAGCTGGCTCCTGCTCAATACGCTTCGATTATTATGGGAGCTTACTGGGCAGCAACCGGACTGGGAGAGAAACTGGCAGGCATGATCGGGGCTTATTCCGAACACTGGGGCGAACTTCAGACGTTCACCGGAATCGCCATTTTCTGCATTCTTTTTGGCGGATTCATACTTTTATTACTCAAACCACTCAAACGCCTCACGCACGGAGCTGACGAGGCAACAGCTATAGAATCCTGATGGATTAAAAAGTTCTCCCGAATTACTGGAATCGGGAGGACTTTTTGTTTAGAAGAGTCTCTTTTCTGCTAACCTGGCGTTCATTCATCAAATAAAAAGCGTACTTCATACAATATTTTCAAGTTATTGAACCCAAAGCCCACGGTTTCAATTATTAATCAAATTGCCATGAATTAATTGATCCGCCTAATGGATACCCATTTGAACCTCCCTGAAGGACCCGTCGTACCGCTGGCTCTTCGGTTATCTTTCAAGCCTTTCATTAAGTACCTAAATCAGCGAAAGGCTAACTTACCTGTCACTGACGTTCAGTCACAGGTAGTCGATTATTTGCTTGAACAATTAAGTCCACTGATTCCCGACGATTCTATAGAGGAAACTTATACTTCAGATCAGCTCGAAGCGATTGCCCAGCTTCTCAAATTAAGCGTATTACCCATCGTAGGTAACGAGCGGGAAATTCCTTATGCTTTTGGACTACCTGTGCCGCTGGAGTTATTTCACGCTTCGGAAACGTTTATTCAATACGTTACTCCTTCTCTTGAAATCGGGAAAGAAGAACATAAAAATCCCAGCGAAAAGCTTCGGTATTTTTACCAGCTCATTTTAGAAAACTGTTATAAAGTTCATTTCATTAAGGAGTTAACGCCTTCCATTGCTTTCCAGAAAAACGAGAATGGCATTACCAAGTATTACCGGCTTAAGGTAAACGTCAACTTCGTAGAACCGCAGTATTATCAACCCGAGTTACCCGCCCTGCAACAGGAGTGGGTGGAATTTGCCAAAGGGTATCGCTCTTTCGAGCAAATGACTTCTCCCTTATCCCTCCAGTATTTTTCGCTATCCGGCTTTTGTGTGTTTCTAGTTGAAGATGTAACGGAAGAAAGTACGCTTCAGCAATTAAAAGAAGTTTTCGTTCATTTACAGACTGATTCCGAGGAGTTAATCTACAAACGTTTCGAAAAAGCCTTACGCGATTTGTGCGGCCTGCCCAATGTTCATATTGGCCTGATGCCTTTTTTCAAAGTCAATGAGAGCTATGTCTTTCACCCGCAATTCAGTAACCGCAGCGTATTTTTCACGCAAATCCGAAATTGTGAACGTCACATTGACTTACTTAATCAGCCCGATATTCAGAAAACGATTGCCCAGCGTTTAAAGCTGCATGACCATCCGCATCTGTTTTGTGATCTTCACCATTTTGCCGAGCCGGAATTACAGCTTCTGCATGACAACGGTGTAAAAAGCTTCATGCTTTATCCCATCAAAGCGGGCGATGAGTTAATTGGTGTTATTGAAATGGCGAGTGAAAGTGCCGATTCATTAACCGATGAAGTTTTATTTAAAGTAGAAAAAGTAGCTCCGCTTGTGCGAGAGCTGTTACTATTCCAAATCAGCGAGTTCAATAAAAACGTGGATCGTTTAATCAAACAGCGATTTACTTCTCTGCAACCCGCCGTAGAATGGAAATTCAACGAAGTAGCCTGGCAATACCTGAAGGCGGGTAATAAAAAACCAGCCGACCCGGAACTGGCCCGTATTCGGTTCCCAAGAGTGTATCCCCTTTACGGAGCCGTCGATGTACGAAACTCTTCCAGTGAACGTCACGCGGCGGTTCGGCAGGATCTGAGCCAGCAATTGGGCAGTGTTGCTTCTATTCTGGAACAAGTCAAGGAACGGGACTTGCGTCATGAATCACTTACGGAATGGAATCAGCATTACCGGAATGTGCTCCAAATGGAGCTAAGCCCCGATGATGAAGAGAGTATTACCTTGTTTCTTTTACAACAGGTAAGCCCCTATTTGCGGCATTTACAGCAGTCGCAGAAGGAGTTACAGCCCAGCATTGACGTATACTTTCAACAAACTGATACGCAAAGCGGGATTTTTCACCGGGCTCAACGTGATTACGAAAGAAGTCTGGACTGGATTAACTCGACCGTAAACGGATACATCGAACAGGAAGAGCAGAAACTCCAGGCGGTGTATCCCCACTATTTTGAGAAATACCGGACGGACGGCATGGAATACAACATCTATGTAGGTCAATCGATTGCCCCTAAAACGCCTTTCGTGGCCGATGATTTACGCAGGCTTCGGTTGTGGCAGTTAACGTCCATGATCGAAATGGCTCAGCTCACGCATCAGCTATTGCCTCATTTACCCCTGCCTTTACAAACCACGCAGTTGATTCTGGCTCATTCTCAGCCCGTGGGCATCAGCTTCCGGGAAGATGAACACCGCTTTGATGTAGAGGGCTCGTACAGCATTCGTTACGAGGTCATCAAAAAGCGAATTGATAAAGCGTTCATTCTGGGCAGTGGCGAACGTCTAACCCAGCCCGACCACATTGCTCTGGTATACATGAATCAGCAGGAAATTTCGGATTATTTGCCGCTTATTCGCCAGTTGCAGGAACAAAATCAGCTTGCTTCAGCCATTGAATACCTCGAATTAGAGCCTTTGCAGGGTCTCGTAGGACTCAGAGCCATCCGACTCAGCATTCAATATGCGACTACCCCAACGCCCCAGCAGGTATTAATTGAGCAGGCCTGATAGCATACTAAATTGGAAATGACGGATGAATACCTTCCTTAACTCATATAAAATCTTTTTCAAAGGCTTAGCTCTTCTGCTTGTATTGTTTCCCTTGATTATCCAGGCTCAACAGTCGCGTCCGGATTCCGTACGTCACCGACTGGTATTAATTGGAGACGCCGGGCGATTGTATAAGGGGAAGAACCCGGTGGTTGATGCGGTTCGGAATCGTTATTCTTTTAATGACCCACAGACGACGCTTTTATACCTGGGGGATAACGTATACCCCAGAGGCTTATCGGATTCCAGTACACCGGATTATGATTCTCTGACGACGATTCTAAGGTATCAGGCTGAGTTAGGTATCAATAAAGCTTCGCAGGTTTTATTCATTCCGGGTAATCACGACTGGAGTAAGGACCACGCTGACGGCTGGGAAAAAATCAAGCGGCAGGGACAATGGATTGACAGTCTGCACGCTCTTAACATTCAGCTTTTACCCAAAGGTGGCTGCCCCGGTCCCGAACTTGTCCAGTTGAATGAGCATCTGGTTTTGATCATCGTTGATACGCAGTGGTGGTTACATCCCAATGAAAAACCGGGCAAGGAATCGGATTGTGCCTGCAAAACCCAGGATGAGGTGGTGGCCCGCCTTTCAGAGCTGGTGTATCTGAATAAAGATAAGGGAATCATTCTGGCAACGCATCAGCCTTTTCGCAGTTACGGAATTCACGGTGGGTATTATACGATTAAACAACACCTGTTTCCACTGACAGATATTAACCCTAAACTTTACATTCCTTTACCCCTCATCGGATCAATCTATCCCATTGCACGTGGGGTGTTTGGTACCGTTCAGGACTTACCCAATCCCATCTATAAACACATGGCCCAGGTGCTGGAAAAAGCCATGGAACCGGCCCCGAATGTCTTGTTTGTGTCGGGTCATGATCATGCCCTCCAGCACATTGTCGATCATAATCGGAATTTCATCGTTAGCGGCTCGGGAATCAATCGTGAACGCGTCAAGCAAGGGAAAAAAGCTCAGTTTGTCAGTGGTGAATGGGGATACGTCGTGGTAGATGAATTAACGGATGGCCGGGTTCGAACCGATTTTTACACGGTTAATGAAACTGCTCAGGCCACACTGGCTCATTCGGCAGACCTTTTCAAAATTGACTTATCCGCTAAACAGACCGTTACCCATCCCTCTACAAAAAGCTGGCCGGATTCCATGCAGGTTTCCATTGCCTCCGAATACGATCATGTGGGGAAATTACACCGGCTTTTATTCGGGGAAAATTACCGCAAAAGCTGGGCAACACCCGTCAAATTTCCGGTTTTTGATATTACGAAAGAACAGGGCGGTTTTACCATCCTGCAACGCGGCGGCGGTCAGCAAACCAAATCTTTACGACTGAAAGACCCCTCGGGGAAAGAATGGGTATTACGAACCGTTCAGAAAGCTCCCGAAAAGGCTCTTCCCGATTACCTCCGTCAGACCGTTGCCCGCGATGTCATTCAGGATCAGATCTCGGCAGCGTTTCCTTTTGCTCCCTTGACGGTGCCCATTTTAGCCGACGCCGCCAACATTCCTCACGCCAATCCACGGCTGGTTTACGTCCCGGATGATCCAGCCTTAGGAATTTACGGGGTTGATTTTGCTAATACCGTTTGTTTGCTGGAAGAACGCAACCCCGATTCTGAAAAAAGTGTGAGTACACCGAAGCTGCTCGAAAATCTTCAGAAAGACAATGATAATCAGGTAGATCAGACGGCGGTACTCAAAGCTCGCATGCTGGATTTGCTCATGGGTGATTGGGATCGGCATGAAGATCAATGGCGTTGGGTTAGTCAGAAAACGAAGAATGGTAAAATCTATCAGCCCGTGCCCCGTGACCGCGATCAGGTCTTTTTTAAATCAGATGGGGTGTTTCCGTATATCGCGGCCCGTTCCTGGATTCAGCCTAAGTTTCAGGGGTTTCGTAAGCGGCTGTCCAATGTGAACGGCTTCATGTACAATGCCCGTTATTTTGACCGCATGTTCCTCAATGGCTTGAGCCAGTCGGACTGGGAGCATACGATTCAGAAGCTTCAGGCGGAATGGAGTGACGACGTAATTTACCAAGCTATCCAACAATTACCCGATCCTATTCGTCGACACTCTGGTTCTGAGATTAGTACCACGCTCAAAGCTCGTCGGGATCATCTTCTGAATTATGGGTTGACGTATTACCGATTCTTAGCCAAGGAAGTAGACCTGGCCACTTCAGATAAGTCCGAACGTTTTATCGTTGATTATCAAAAAGATGGACTTGTTAATGTCAGCATTTTCAAAGTTGGTAAGGATAGCACCCTGAAACAACAGCTGTATCATCGCGTTTTTGATCCTGAACAAACCCGAGAAATTCGTTTGTATGGACAGGCGGGGAACGATCAGTTTGTAGTTACCGGGAAAACGTCTTCCAGAATCAAAGTCCGAATGATCGGCGGAACGGGTTCCGATTATTTTCACGTTAATAAGGCCCGAAAGTCACAGAATGCCATCTATGACCTTGCAACCGAAAACAATACCCTTCCAGCTTCTGAAAACGTCCAGATTCATACCTCAGCTTCGGCCAGTATTAATGCCTATGAACCTCATGCCTTTCAGTATGACCGATTGGCTCCGCTGGCTTCAGCGGGTTTCAACGTGGACGATGGGCTTTTACTGGGAGCAGGGTTTCAATTAACCAAGCACCATTTTCGCAAAGCTCCTTACGCTTCAATGAATCGGCTGCTTATTAGCCATGCTCTGGCTACCAATGCGACCGCCATTAAATACGATGGAATTTTTACCCAGGTAATAGGTAAAAATGATCTTTGGATCAATGCCGTTTTACGGGCTCCTGATAACGTAACGAACTTCTTTGGTATTGGTAATGAAACGATCTATGAAAAAGGCCGTCGCATTCGCTACTACCGGACACGCTATGACCTGAGCACCGTCAACGTAGCTTTAAAACGGAATCTGGGTTCTCACCTGCAAGTGTCGGCTGGCCCGATTTTTCAGTATTTCAATGTAGACCTGGAAGACAATCGGGGACGTTTTCTGGAGGATTACCTGAACACCCTACCTCAAAATGAGTCGTTCCTGCGAAGACAGGCTTATGCTGGGTTACAGGCTACGATCATCGTGGATAACCGGAATCATCCTACTTTGCCAACCCGTGGCTTACACTGGGACTCCCGGGCAACGTCTTTACAAGGATTTGGTAATAATCGAAATCATCTGAGTCAGTTCACAACGGATTTGAGCGTATACGCCAGTTTTAGTCAAAAAGCACGTTTTGTGATTGTTAACCGTGTAGGGGGCGGACTGACTTATGGCAATCCAGCTTTTTATCAGTTACAATACCTCGGTGGTCAGGATAATCTTCGAGGGTTTCGAAAGTATCGCTTTGCGGGAGAAAAGATGGTTTACCATACTATCGAATTACGTACGAAGCTCTTTGACTTTAATTCGTATCTGTTCCCCGGAACGGTCGGGTTGACCTTGTTTAATGATGTCGGACGGGTATGGATCAAAAACGAATCATCCAGACAGTGGCACGATGGGTACGGAGCTGGCCTGTTTATTTCACCTGCTCAACTCCTGATTTTCAATGCTTCCGTCGCATTTTCCAGGGAGGGGGCACTACCTTATGCTTCCTTAGGATTCCGTTTTTAGAAATTAACCTTTTACCTTGACGAAAAATAAAGAGTAATGGCCTACTTAGATTTTGCTCAACTGGAAGCTCACGTCGTACAAACCTATCAGAGCCAGACTGCTCCTGAACTGGTGTATCACACCCTTTCCCATACACGTGAGGTAGTTGCAGCAGTAACTACCCTGAGTCAGCATTACCAATTGAGCCAGGAGTCGTCTGAGATACTAATGGCCGCCGCCTGGTTTCATGATTTAGGTTATTTGTTCGGTTCTGCATCGGAGCATGAACAAAAAAGTGCTGACTTAGCCAGGGAGTATCTAAAAAACCAGGGTTTGAATGAAGGCTTCATCTCGCAAGTTGAATCGTGCATTCTGGCTACGCGAATGCCTCAGCAACCCCAAAATTTGCTGGAAGAAATCCTTTGTGATGCCGATTTATGTCACTTGGCCAGTGCCGATTATAAAGAGAAATCAAAGCAATTACGGCAGGAGGTGGAATTCTTGAAAGGTCACATCATTTCTCCTGCAGACTGGCGAGCGGCAAATATTCTTTTTTTCCAGAATCATCAATATATCACGCATTATGCCCGGACGATTTACCAGGCTGGAAAGCAGGCCAATCTGGATCGATTACTGGAAAAACAGGATAAAAAAACAATGGTAGAGGGCGAAGAAAAACGCAAAAAGAAGGACGACAGGCCCGAACGTGGCATAGAAACCATGTTCCGCACGACCTCCTCGAATCATTTACGATTAAGTGAAATCGCAGATAGCAAGGCCAATATTATGATCTCTGTGAATTCAATCATGGTTTCGGTCGTAGTCTCGGTACTTTCCCATCGGCTGGAAAATCACCCGGCACTGATACCACCAACGGCCATCTTTTTATCGACAGCGGTACTAACGATTATTTTTGCTGTTCTGGCTACCCGACCTAATGTGACTCAGGGGACATTCAGTCGGGAAGATATCGTCGAAAAAAAGGCTAATCTACTCTTCTTCGGTAATTTTTATAACATGACACTGGAAGATTACGAACGCGGCATCGATGCCATGATGCATAATTCGGATTTTCTATACGGAAGCATGACACGGGATATTTATTATCTGGGTGTCGTTTTAGGCAAAAAATACAAACTTCTTCGCGTTGCTTACAACATTTTTATGTTTGGCTTTGTCGCTTCGATTCTAGCTTATCTTTTCGTTTTTCTGTTCATTGATGAAGCGTAATAATAGCTCCTCCAGTACTGAAACAGTAAGTTTCAATTGAACAATTTCATAGATTTTCTAAACCAAGCGTGTAAGTAAAAGGTTATACTACTTTCCTGATACTCAATTTTAATGAATTGTTCAGAAAATCAGGTAATTGTTTATCAGTACCGAAGAAAACAAAATGGTTACTAAACGGAAACGATGATCCGTTTATATAGGTAATAAATACTAATAGAACCATTCTACATTGACCGCTGAGCGTTATCCTTTTGTAACTATTGCATATTATTACTTTATTATAGCGATTCTATCCGTTTTTACCTGCAACCTCCCAGACATGTCTACGATCCCCCTAATTCTTGTAGTTGAAGACGATGATGATGACCGCCTGTTATTGGAAACAGCTACCAGAAAATCTGAATTCAGCTGCAAGCTGGTTTTTGCTCAGGATGGTAGAGATGCCTTACAAGTACTTGAGACGATGCATGATTCCAAGCCAGATTTGATCTTAACGGATTTAAATATGCCCTTGATGGACGGAATGGAATTGGTGAAAGAACTAAAATCTTCTACCCAATGGACTCACATTCCCGTGGTTATGTTTACTACTACTACCACGGAATCAGCCATAAAGACTGCTTATAATCAAGGAATTGACCGCTTTATCAGTAAGCCTCCTACCTTCGAAGGCTTACAGGAAGTATGGCAGGACCTTTACCAGTACTGGAGCCAGTTACCAGGCCGGGCTTAACGGTTTAACTGGGCAGATACACATGGAAGACCGCTCCCTGAGCCGGCTTGCTTTTAGCAATAATCGCTCCTCCATGGTTCTCAACAACTCGTTGACAAATAGCCAGCCCTATTCCTGTTCCGGAAAAATCCTGTTTATTATGCAAACGTTCGAATACAACAAAAATCCGATCGGCATACTTTTCATCGAAACCCACGCCTTCGTCTTTAACGCTGATGCAATGGTAGCGATCCGCTTTTGAAATTAGCTTCAGTTGCTCAGGTAATTCGTGGCGATTTAGTAAGCAGGTTTGGATGGTAATGGCTGGAGCCTCACCCGGTTTGGTAAATTTCAAGGCATTGGAAATCAAATTCTGAAAAAGCTGTCCCAGCTGCATTGCATCACCCTTTAAGGAGGGCAAGGGTTCTATCGTGATCTGAGCCTGGCTCTGTTCAATGCTTAACTCCAAGGTTTCCAATACCTTGGCTACTACCTTCTGTAGTGAAATGACTTTAAATTCATCGGAGATGGTCACCAGCCGGGAATAGGAAAGTAAATCCGTAATCAGCGAAGACATTTGTTCGCCCGCTTTGCTCATTCGAGCCAGAGAAGCCAAGCCTGCTTCATCCAGAATACCCGCATATTTTTGACTTAATAAAGAACTGAAGGTCTGAATCTTTCGCAAAGGTTCCTGCAAATCATGGCTGGCTACGTAGGCAAATTGCTGCAATCGGTCATTGGCGAGATTGAGTTGTCCATTGAGTTGATGCAGCTCCTCATTAGAAGCTAATAACTCCTCATTACTTACCTCCAGATCTTGCGTCCGAGCCTGGACAACCTGTTCCAAATGTTCAGAGAGATCCCGGTATTGGGCTTCTCTTTCTTCAATTTGTTGCCGGATTCGTACCTGATCCGTGATTTCAATGGCGGTGGCAATCACTCCGGTATTTTCTCCTAGTTCATTTTTCAAAACGGAATAAATGTAGTGATAATACCCAATGTGAGGCTTTCCGAAACGGACTAACTCTATTTTTTCTTCCGGCTGCACATACGTCTCGCCCGTTGCCAGCACTTGCCGCAGTCGTCCCATGATCGGAGTAATCATCAGTTCGGGCATGACCTCCATAAAGGTTTTACCAATAATCGAACGGTCTCTGCCCAACAGTGTCAACATCCGCTCATTTACCATCTGCACCACCATATCTTCGCCCATAAAGACCACTTTTGCCACGGGGGAACGATCAAACAATTGCTGAGAAAATGCCTCACTGAGTTCCAATTGCTGCTGGCTTAAAATGGTATGGGTTGTTTCGGTGCAGGTAACCAATACGCCTTTAGGCTGATTCTCTTCGTTGTATACGGGACTGTATCCAAACGTCCAATACGTCTCGATGGCCTTGCCATAACGATAATGTGGAACCAGCAAATTTTCCATGTAAATACCCTCACCTTCCATTACCCGATCAATTAAAGGCTTGATAATGGACCAGGATTCGGGCCAGCAATCATAACCCGATTTTCCTAAAAAAGAGGGATGACGACCACCTACAGCTAAGAAATCACGGTAGGCATCATTGTAAAACTGAATCAGATCTTCGCCCCACCAGACAAACATGGGAACCTTCGAATGCAAAATTAGCTGAATAATGGTTTTGAGACTCGAAGGCCAATGGGCGGGCGTTTGTAATGGGTTTTCGTTCCAGTTGTAATTTCTAATTAACTCCCCCATTTCGCCGCCACCTTGTAAAAAAGCTTCCGGTGAAAGTTCCTTAGTGATATTTTCCATGCATTCAACGGATGGTAATTTTTAGGTCAAACGTATTATCTGAATATACTTAAAATATAAAACCAGCTATTCTTATTTCAATTGTTATTCATGATACAAACTGTCTAAATGAGGATACCTGGACTTTAGCTGTTTAATTATAACTGTATAACCTTTCAGTATTACTGAAGTTTTATTTTTTTTCACTTGAAGATAAAATGAGAGTAGTGAATCTACTTGTGTGAAGAGATAGTTACCATAAACAATTATTAATCAGCAACTCATTACCTGCAATATTGGGTAAAAGGTCATTTACAGATTGGATTGCGTCCAATCAATTTATTAAGCGGTATTACTACTACTGGAGCTTGTACTTGTGTTAATGCTAAGTAGAGATGAAACGTTAATCCGAAAGAGGAAGCTGTGCTGACGTAATCCAGAAAGAAAGTAAATCGCTCCACAACTCGACGATACCCGCCAGGTTTTCAGGCTTAGGTATAAAGGCATTAACTCCATGCTGGTAAGCCTCGTCAATGAGTTCTGGGCTGGCAAATATTGAAAACATGAGAATGGGAATGCTCCGGTAATGGATTGAAGCTTTGATTTCTTTTACAAAGTCAATACCACTCATACCTGGCAAATGACAATCGAGTATAATAAGCTGGGGTTTTAGTTCCTGACCTAGAAGTAACTCCTGAGCCTTCTCGGCAGAATCAACTAGTTGAACAGAACAATTGATGTTACTTCTTTGATGACCTAATGTCAGCAGATACTGATATTCCCGATTATCTTCTACTATTAAAATCGTTTTTTGCATAGTATTCATAGCTAGTAAGTTTAAATCAATTCACCATAACACATGTTAACTAATATCAAACTATCCGATTTATCATTCCTAGCTTTAATGATGATTCAGTATTCATGAATTATGTTAATATAGGCCTAAAAGTACACTTTTTATTATAAACGGCTTACTATTTTCTTAAATAGGCATTTTTATTTCTCTAAAATTGTTAATAAAAACTAAACAATTGATAGGTATTAAGGAGCTGGGATAGTCATATAAATAAAAAAGCCCCTATGCTAGGGGCTTTTAATCGTAATCAAATGACAAGATTTTATTTTTTAGCGATGCGGTATAATTTACCCTGATCCGTAATGGCATAGAGGGCACCATCTTTACCCTGAGTAACATCGCGGAAGCGTTGTCCTTCTTTTTCGAGCAGTCGTTCTTCGCCTATTACCTTATTATTCTCAATTACCAGACGGGCAATGTGGGTACTGCTCAACCCACCAATGAACAGGTTATTTTTCCATTCGGGAATTTCATCTCCTGTGTAAAAAGTAATACCGCTCGGCGAAACAACGGGATCCCAGTAATAAACGGGTTGCTCGAGTCCATCTTTCTGCTGAATACCTTCGCCAACTTTGGGACCCGCATATTCAATTCCGTAGGTAATCGTAGGCCATCCGTAGTTTTTACCGGGTTCAATGCGGTTCAGTTCATCACCACCACGGGGACCAAATTCGGTTTCCCACAGATCGCCAGTTACCGGGTGCAAAGCTAAACCCTGAACATTTCGGTGACCGTATGAATAAATCTCAGGTCTGGCATCTTTTTTACCTTCGAAGGGATTCCCGGCTACAGCCTTTCCTTCTTTCGTAATTCTAAGTACTTTACCTAGTCCTGAATTCAGCCACTGAGCTTGTGGACGAGTAACGGTATCTGAACGCTCGCCAGTGCTGACAATCAGATTTCCGTCCTTATCAATCAGAATACGTCCACCGTAGTGTAAATCGCCTTTGTAAGCGGGAGTAGCCCGATAAATAACTGTTGCTCCTTCAATTTTCTTCTCATCAGCCGAAAGTTTTCCTTTCGCAACGGCCGTCAGGTTCCCATCGGGACGTTTTTCGGAGAAGACCCAGTAAATCATACGATTCGTATCAAAATCAGGATCCACGCGAATGCCCAACAAGCCACCCTGACCATCAGGATTCACCGTTGGAATACCGGTAATAGGCTCGCTTAGCTCGCCCGTTACCTTCGCGATTCGCATCGTACCAGATTTTTCGGTAATAATAAGCCGACCGTCAGGAAGGCTTGTAATCCCCCATGGATTTTTCAGACCGTCGCTAATGGCTTTTCCTTCATAAGGGGTTGATGTTTTAACGCCACCAATACGAGTTTGTCCTTCGAAAGCGGGCTTGTAATCGGAATTGGACTTGTTAGTCTCTACGGGAGCAAGCGTACTGTCGGCCGAATCGGAATGAGCAGGTTTTTTCTCCGAACAGGAAGCCAGGGCTACGGCGGCAGCCAATAGAGTCAGGATAGGTTTAGTCATTTTTTTTTAGGGAATTAATCTACGTTCAAAGAACAAAACTACTAAAGGCTCAAGCTTGTTTTCAAGCGTAAAATGAATTGTAACTGAATTAGACGTATTATACTACTGCCCGAAACAAACCCTGTTAATCATACTGATCTGTTTGTTCTTCGTACTGCTCTATTCATAGATCAATTGATCAATCAGGGCTTTTCGATAAGAAGTCGGGCTGATGCCTTTGTGCTTTTTGAAAACTTTTGCCAGGTGACTTACATCCGTAAAGCCAAACTCTTCAGCGACCTGTTTTAATTTTGATTCCCCAAGTTCCAGCCGCTTTTCTACTAGCTTGATTCGGTATTGATCCAGGTATTGCTGGTATGCCCAACCGAAGTTTGGTTTGAAATAGTTGCTAAAGTAATTCTGAGAAATATTGAAATGAGCGGCAATCGCCTTTACCGAAATTTTTTCACGGGTATAGATATGTTTGCGAACGCAGGCACTCAGCTGTTCCTGATTGGGCTCCGCATTACCCAAGCGAACCTGACGAGCGTGCAGGAATTCCCGAATCATCCCAAACACCGAAAGCAGCAGATAATAGAAAATAGAGGAGTGATTAATAGCTCTCAGCTTATTATAATGAACCATACTTTCAATAGTTTGTCGGAGCACAGTCTGGCAAGGTTCATCCAGCTCGATTTTCTTCTCTTTTAGCTCCTGAAGATTCATTAAATCCTCGGGTGTTCCAGCGTAATATCCATTCGGAGAGAGATGCTGCGTAGCGTTAAAATAACTATCCGTGAATTTTAGGTATGCAAAGTGGGTGAAGTGATCTATTACAAAAAAGTGATGATCTACCGGGGAAAGTAGAACCAAGTCTCCGCTTCGGTAAGGAATGGGCTTTCCATTAAAGGTATGAATGCCTGACTCTGCATTGATGTAAACGATTTCGTAATACGTATGCGAATGCTTGGGGAAGGTGTAGACGGCTTCCTTTATTGTCTCCACGCAAATCGGATCAAACTGAGTCAGTCGCTTCATGAAGCAAGTATACGCGTTTATTACCTATAAATTCAATGAATAAGACCTATTCAGGTAATTTTAATTCCTGAATAGGTCTTATTCTTATTAACTCTGAATTGTCGGATAATCCGTATATCCCTGACTACCCCCTCCGAAAAATCGTTCCCGGATTGGTTCATTGAGAGGAAGGTTATGTTTGAGGCGATAAGGCAAGTCAGGATTGGCAATAAAGGGGCGGCCAAAACCAATGAGATCAGCCCAGCCTTTCTGGAGAGCTTCCTCTGCCTTAGCCCTGGTATATTTCCCCGAGTAAATCAGTGTTCCTTTAAATGCTTCGCGATAAGCCTCTTTGAAGGAAACAGACATGATCGGAGCATCTTCCCAATCCGCCTCCGCGATGTGAATGTAAGCGATCCCCAACTCATTAAGCAGACGTGCCGCCGCCAGATACGTAGTTTCAGGATCCTCATCCACCGCTCCCATGAGGGTCGTCAGGGGTGCCTGACGGATACCGACCCGTTCTTTACCAATGGCTTCGCTTACGGCAGTTACCACTTCTTTCAGAAAACGAAGCCGATTTTCCAGACTTCCGCCATATTCATCCCGACGATGGTTTGTTCCCGAATCTATGAATTGTTCAATCAAGTATCCATTCGCTCCGTGCAATTCGATTCCATCAAATCCGGCTTTAATTGCGTTCTGAGCAGCATGAGCATATTCATGAACGATTTGTTTGATCTCTAATCCAGCCAATTCCCGTGGAGGCGAGTGTTGAATCATGGAACCCGTACCTCGTTCAGACCCTTTTCCTTCTAAATCCACGAATACTTTCACTCCTTCCGCCACAATCGGCGAAGGGGCAACGGGCGATTGTCCATCTTTCTGTAAGGACACGTGCGAAATACGACCCACGTGCCAGAGTTGGGCAAAGATTTTTCCGCCTTTTTCGTGAACAGCCCGGGTAACTTTTTGCCAGCCCTGTGCCTGAGCTTCGGTATAAATGCCCGGTGTCCAGGCATAGCCCTGCCCCTGCTGACTAATTTGCGTTCCTTCGGAAATAATCAATCCGGCGGAGGCTCGCTGTGCGTAATATTCGGCCATCAAATCGGTGGCCACTTCTCCTGCCGCTGACCGTGAGCGAGTCATGGGCGGCATAATTATTCTATTCTTTAGGGATACCCTCCCCAAAGAATAGGGTTCAAACAGCTTCATTTTCAGAATTATATAAAGGTTTCACCTGGGATTGAATGAACGTGAGCTCTTCAGAACTAAGATCAAGTCGAGTGGCCTGAGCATTCTCCAGAGCCTGAGCGGCATTACGTGCTCCGGCCAGAACAGTAGTAATTCCCGGTTGCTGCATGGTCCAGCGAAGTACCAATTGAGATAAACTAGACTTTTTATCCAAAGCCAGCGATGTAAGATTCTCCAAAAGTGATTTTACTTTTTCGAGATCAAACTGAGCAAAATACCCATGACGATGATCGTCGGGTTTTAAACGGTTATTATTCAAATACTTTCCTGACAGTAACCCTCGCTCCATCGGGCTGTAAGCAATAATACCAAGATTATTATGTTGAGCGTACGGTATTAAATCGCTTTCAATGGAACGGTTCAACAAGCTGTAAGAGACCTGATTACTGGCCAGATCCAGCGTCCGGGAAGCTTCTTCAAGCTGACTTACGCTATAATTACTAACGCCAGCCGCCCGAATCTTTCCCTGCTGGATCAGTAACTCCATGGCCTCCATGGTTTCGGAAATAGGCGTAGATGAATCGGGCCAGTGCAGTTGCAGAAGGTCAATATAATCGGTTTGCAAACGTTGCAAACTCTCTTCTACTTCTTTGATTACCTGAGCTTTTGCAGCGTATTTATAAACCGGAACGCTTGTTCCAGCCTGGTCCGCATTAAAGAAGAACTTTCCGCGTTGCTGATTACTGCCATCCCAAACCAGACCAAACTTGGTGAAGAGTTGAATCTTCGAACGGTCACGTCCTTGGATCGCTTCACCAATCATTTCTTCGCTTAACCCAAAGCCGTAAAAGGGAGCTGTATCAATGCTGGTAATTCCTTCCTCCAACGACGCATGAATCGCCTGTATCGAATCTTTTTTTTCATTACCGCCCCACATGGTGCCACCAATGGCAAAACTTCCGTAGGTAAGAGCCGGAACTTTTATTGAGCTACTTCCTAATGTTCTTAATTTCATGACTTTTGCACTTGACTAATGTGTCAGCAAAAGTAGAAGGAGAATTAATCCAATAAAAATAATATGTTTTATAGTATTATATCATAATTATAATAGATCTCGTGCAGAAAAGTAAGCCATTGAATGCTGTTATTACTTAACCATTTCTTTATTATAAAATCATTATAATATTGTAAATCAATATTATATGTAAATTAATTTAAATAAAAGTGAACAGGATTTATCTTATATTATAATATCGCTAACCAATTAATAAAATGCTGATTTCTAAAAACTACTATCTATTCAACCAAAGGGACAGCTTGTCACTTTGTCCCTTTGGTTGAGTTAGCAATCAATCATTAAAAGTAAAAGTATTTTTTCCTGGTTTTAAAGAATAGGTTTTCCCTTTCCAGACTAAATCCCCTTTCAATGGATCGGGCATATGAATAAGAACCGTCCAGACTGATTCTTTATATTCATACGAAGCGGTAATGGAGCCCTGAGCGTGCGGAATGGATCCTGACGCTTTCTGTAGCCGCCCCAGATGAGGTTCTATTTTTACTTCAGAAAAACCGGGAGCCTGACTATCAATGCCTAATACGGTTCGAAAAAATTCGATATTGGGACTTGCTCCCCAGGCATGACAATCGGATCGAGATTCACTCACTTCGGACATTTCCGCCCAGGTACTTAAGCCCATCTCTATGTTTTCCTGCCATTTACCAAGCCATTGCAAATAGTCATTACCCAACCCGGCCCGGATACAAGCCTGATGAAGGTAATATTTGAAATAAATGGAGGCGGGAGCCAGGGTTTTGTCCGATAAGAGGCGATTGGCGACATCCCGAGCTTCTGCTTTTGTAATAACTCCTGTCAATATCGCCAGAGCATTACTGTGCTGGGAAAAGCGATCTTTCTCCTGGCGATCTGCAAAAAGTTTGCGTTTGGAATCCCAGTATTTCCGAATGATCGTTTCCTTTAACACTTCCGCCTGATGCTGGTACTGGCGGCTGATTTCCTGAACCCCCATTTCTTTCTCCAGCTGTGCTGCTAGCTGATAAGCCCAGAGCAATTGTAGATCTACCACGCAGGACGTTCCGTTTTCACTCCTTGGAGCTACCCCATCCTTCCAGTCCTGAGCAGTCACCCAATCCGTGAAAACCCAATACGGAACGCCAGCCAATGAACCATCGGCCTGCTGATAGTGATTAAAGTAGGCCAAAACCTGCCGAATACCCATCAGTTTTGTTTTAATAAAGGAGGGATCATTTCCATATGTCCAGTAATCGTGCAGCATACCAATGTACCAGAGCGAGAACGTAGGAATGTATTGCGGGGTATACGAAGGATGACGACTCAGGGTTACGCCCTCCGTCTGGCGGGATTGATCCATCTGATTCAGAGCTTGTCTGAGCAATCGATCGTCGCCCGAGTTATAAAGTGACACTAACCCCTGAATGCGGGCATCGCCGATGTATTGCAACTGCTCGTAATACGGACAATCCATGTAGGTTTCTACGGCACACAAACGTGCCGTTCGCCAGCCCATCTCCAGAATTCGGGATAGATCGGGCTGACTGCTTTCAAACTGGGCCTGATACTGAAAAGGATAGCCCGTAAATACGCTACTGAAATCGTCCAAGATCAGAGCTTCCTCTTTCGTCTGAATCTTTACTTCAATGTAACGAAACGTTCGCCAGTTTAAGCTCGTAAATCTTTGACTTCTAGTACCATCTGCAATCAAACTGTCTTTACGACCTATGATAAACTTCCCATCTACTTCGTTTCGATTGCCTTTACTGGGAAATTTGGAGTAAAGAGCTTCGGTGTATTGTAAGGTAATCGAAGCATTTTTTCCACCCGAAAAATCAAGAACGGGATACGCATTCGTTAGTGTTCCCTGATCGAATAATAGTGTAACGGAAGTATGGGCAGGAATGGTTACCGACGATTTTTTAGCTGGAAAGTTAGCCGATACCGTCATGCCAGCAGCCCGGCGGATACTGGCAAATCGCTGTGGCTTCAACTCCATTTCCGGAATAGTAGCGGGAGTCAGCATCCATCCACTCACTGTTCCCAAGCCTTCTTTCACATCTTTAGGTACACCAGGCATGATCACGCGGGCAGGTAACCATTGACGGTCATCAAACGACGCATCTTTCCAGTTCTTTAACACTGGATTCAGCTTTACTAACTCCCCTGGCCCCGCGACGTAGTAAGCAGGTACATTTACCCTGATGGGTTCATACGACTTGTTTTGAAAGCCTTTCCAGCTTTCATTGGTATTAATGCCCTCTTCGGCAGAAGTATTTCCCTGTACAACAAAACCCGTTCGCAGGGAAATCTGAGCTTCCGGCCTGAATTCGGCTTCGTTCCAGACTTCCGCCGAAATGCTATTGATTCCGGCCTTCAGATACCCGGCAATATTTAATGTGTGAAAATGCCAGTGCTGCAAATCTCCCCGAATAGGCCCCAAAGAAGCCAACGTCCCGTTTACGTAAAGTTTATACCGATTATCAGCCGAAACATGGATGATGAACTGTTCAGGTTTGCTGGATAAATCGAGCGTTTTACGAAAAAGATATACGCCATAGCCCCCGGAAGAAGCTCCTTCCACTGAAATCCAGTGGGCTCTCCAGGTTTTATTCAAAATGTCAGGATGAATGGACTGAGCCAGACCAGACGAAGTTATCATACTAAAGATCCAGTAAAGAACCCGGATTTTCCAGTTCATAGCTTACCTATTTCTGGCTAAGAAAAAAACGAAGGGCTTCGACGTGCACATCAATATCCCGGGGATAATCGTGCTTTCCACCAATTACTTTCAGTAGA
This sequence comes from uncultured Siphonobacter sp., assembly GCA_913774715.1. GTDB lineage: Bacteria > Bacteroidota > Bacteroidia > Cytophagales > Spirosomataceae > Siphonobacter. Next base: position 38,185 of record CAJYHS010000075.1, read on the forward strand.
ATCACATCTGGCTTGCCTTTGGCCTGATAGGCATATTTTTCAATCGTCCGTCCGTCATCCGGATCCGTATCGGGTAATTTTTCCAGTTTAGGCTCTCCCTGATAACCTGCCAGTTCGGCCCAGTAAGCCAGGGAACGATCCGTAGAACGTACTTTACCCATGTTCATGTTCGGACCTAAATCCACTAAACCGCCCTTGTAAGGGTTTACATTATCTTCCGTTCCATTAATGATCATAATCGGTACTGCTTTTCCAGAAGGAACGCAGTCCATATTGTCGGTATCAGGCAGGTTAGCAATGATCGCGGTTACCGCCCGAAAATTCTGAGGCATGGTTAGGGCCAGTTTATACGCCATATGCCCACCACCGGAAGTACCTACGGCAAATACCCGTTTAGTATTAATTCCGTACTTTTTTTGAAAAAACTGAATCATCCCCGCAAAAAAGGCCTGCTCGTTCACATCTTCTTTATTAGCCAATGCCGGAGACGCCTTGCGGCACTCGTTCCAGTAGCGTTTATACCCACTCGGATAGACGATGAGCGTACGGGATTTACGAGCCTCCTGTTCCATGGCATCAGTTGCCCGCATCATGTCTCGCCCGTTTCCTCCGGAGCCGTGCATTACAAAAATCAGATTCTGAGGTTTCTCTGAAGATGCTGGTTTATTATAAAAGAATGCCCGGTAATTTCCTTCAACCTGAAGCGAGTCAGCCACTACCTGAGCCATTAATTCCTGAAAACTAAAAAAAGCAAGTACACAACACAGCGAAATTCGTTTCAACATATTCCCAAAGGTTTAGTAATAATGATACAGCGAATATCGGGCCAGAGCTGACAAAATCAGGACTTATCTGAAGAATTAACAAAGCTTACAAGGGAAAAATGGTCCGTCAAAAAAAGAAACTTAACGGAAATTATACCTGAGTATAATAAAGAAGAGGGATTTACCGGATCATTAAGTCGGTCAGATGATCACTCAACTGACCAGACTTAATGGGCGGAATCCGGCTTTACTGTACATTAATTCAATTGTAATTGGATTAATGTAGCAATGACGAATAACGTCATTGAATTGGGAATATGGTTAATAAACGGTGCATATCATTTACTGACTACATTCCACTAATAGATAATAATAGGAGTAAAAAATTATGCCAAAATTCTAACATTAGTTAATAACTATCTATAAATCTAATATTTACTTAACATTCAAGAAGTAAACAGCATAATTACCGAATTAATACATCCTATGTACTAACGAAAGAGCGTGACTGATTTAACAAAAATCAGTCACGCTTTCCAGTAAATAGAGCAGATTCAATTATAGCCAATAAGGCATCTCGCCCGAAGAAATAAGCAGTTTGCGGTTTTGTCCATTCGCATCCGACATATACACAGAACGCTGTCCCTGACCCGTATTGTCAACATTGGTAAAGATCAGATTAGCTCCGTTAGGAGAAAACCTTGGTTCCAGATCGTTGGTGCCAGAGGGTTTACTGGCAGTAGCCTGACTAGTAGACAAATCGCTTACTACATTACTAGCCCAGTTCAGGCTATAGATGCGGCTATCTAACTGACGGCCCTGTTCATTCTGGAAATCAGCGGCATCGGCCGAGAACAGAATCTGTTGACCATTGATGGAGAATACCGGATTTCCAACCCGAGCTGAACGCCGGGCATATACCTGCCGGGCAGCACTTCCGTCGCTATTCATAAGCTGTAATTCGTTATCATACAACCCCGTCCCGGTGGATCGAGCCACAATTCGGTTCCCCTGAGCCGTCCAGTCACATCCCGCCCAGATTCGTCCGTTAGTGGTCATGGCTACCGTTCGGAGGCCGGTGCCGTCGGTTCGCACGGCGTACAACCGATCGTTACTCGGATACAGCAATTGCGTGCCATCCGGCGACCAGCAAAAGGACAGATCGGTGGCAGATAGGCCGGCGATAGGGACATTCGTCACCTGTTGCCGCTGACTACCATCCAGATTCATAATAAAGAGGTGCAATTCGGTATTCAGGTTAGAGATAAACGCAATTTTCCCCCGGTTAGGACTTACGATGGGTCGCCAGTTACTTCCTTCCCAGGTCAGCTGGTTCTCCGTTCCGTTGCTGGTTGCCCCGTAAATCTGAAAAGAGCCATTCATGCGGCGGGCAAATACATAACTATACTCTGGATAAGCTCCCGTTTGGAAAGACCATACCGGGCCGTTCACCGTGTTCAGCCCATCACTAACGGTCACCTGCCACAAATACGAAGTATTATAACTTAAATTATTCAGAATCAGCGTATCTACTTTCAAATTACTGAAGGTAGCGGTTGGGGTAACAGCCCCGGCCTTGAAGAGCTGAACCTGATAGGTCAGCGTATCCCGGTTAGGATCGGTTGATTTCCACCGAAGGATCAGTGCATTGGGTTGTCCGGTACTGTTTTGGGCCGGACTCACCACCGTTGGAGAAGTCGGGGGCCGATTCTGCGTCTTATCATCGGTAAGTAAAATAGTTACTAAAGGAGAAGTTCCCGTTGTAGTTTCAACGGTAGCGGCTTCCGTGCCGTAACCCGTTTTAGAAGCCTGAATCGTATATTTTCCAGCCACTACGCTATCAAAGCGAAACAGACCAGAAGAGTCAGTAGCAATAATCCGGTTGCCAGGAGTGAGCTTAACCGTAGCATTACGAATGGGCTGTTGATCGAGACTATACAGCACACGGCCCCGAATGGAGGTAAGCTGAACGGGTTCGACATACA
>CAJYHS010000076.1 GCA_913774715.1 uncultured Siphonobacter sp.
TACACGACGCTCTTCCGATCTCCACGGTCTGTACGTATTAGGCTTTGTTCGACCTCCCCGTCGCTGGCTTCCCTTGCTAGTGACTGCTCTCCTGGCTCTGGGCGTAGTATCCCTATGGTTTATCTATGGAGGAGGGAAATATACATTCCAGACCTTAGCTTATCAGGCTAAACTGTACGGATCGTTAGCTAAAACCAACCCAGAGCATAATGATTTTGGACTAATCCTGCCGGCCACTCCCCTCAACTTATTCGAACGTTCGCTGCCGCTCTGGTCAGATCTGTTTGTTTTTTCCAATGGGTTAGGTAAGGTCGATTATCTGGGGTATCGTAACATGGGCATCGCTCTGGTATTAGGATTAGGGGCAATGGGAGTCCTGCATTATTTTCAAAACAGAAAGCCAATCCCATTCTGGGCACCTGCTCTCTTTTTGATTTTGTTGGTAATAGGCCTGCCTGCTTATACGTCACCCAAGCTGGAATACGTCGTTTTAGCTACTCTGCCCAGCTTATTTTATTTGTTGTACGCTTATCTAAAGCAGAACATTAAAATATATACACCAGCTCTGATCAGCTTTATTATTCTGCTGGCTACCATTCCTACGCTATTTCTGATGGCTATGGCTATCCGTAATGGCCACACGTATGGAATCACACAGCGTTACTCGGGTTTCTCTTTCCCGTACACGTGTATTTTGGTAGGGATGGTATTGCTGGAAATCAGGCGGCTGTATTGGCCTTTTCAATTGATTCTGGGAGGCGTATTAGTGCTTCAAAGTATCTTCGTTGCTCGCCTTTTACATCAGATCTACGAAGGCCGCGAAGCAAAGTATACGTACTTTTCGGTACCTCGAATGAAGAATCCGTATATGCTGGCTGCTGAACGAATCAAGAAAAGCTATGCTCCGGGGGATACCGTTCTTTACCCGTCCGTCCGGCTACATCCTCGCGATGAAGTGGAGAAAACGTACTCTGATTTCTCCATTGAAGATGCCCAACTGACGAATTTGTACTTACCTAAAGAGGCAACGTACATCCAGCGAATGGATACCACCCAGCAAAATCAGATTCTTCTTATCAAAGGTAAAACGGGAAAAGCCGAAGTGATCTTTGATTTTCAGGGAAGAAAATACCGCTATTAAAACAAACCTTAGAAGCCTTCAAATCAGGTACTGCTTAAAAGGCGTACCTGATTTTTTTATGATCCCAGGTGGTCAGAAGCGATAAGAATATTGATAAATGTTATATTTTATTATTCCACAGTTAAATTAATATAAATCATAAAGTTAATTTAGGCCTCATTAAGGCTGCATATTCCCGATAAAGGAAAAAGAGACCAGCGATTAATGGTTCTCAATAAACGGGAATTTATTCTGGTAATAAATACATCCTTGCCTTAATTCCTCTACTCTAAACCAAAATAGATTACCTGAACGTATGATTAGACGACAGTTTATCCAACGGCTGGCCCAAAGCACGGCTTCCATCGCCGCATTCAGTTCACCCTTAACTACATCGGCAAAAGATTGGCTTCAGTTTGAAGCAGGAGATCTGGCCAGCCATAAAATTGCAGACATCACGTATACAGATGTACAACTCAAATGGCCCCGATTTGTAGGTAAAAATGGTCGTCGTGATATCCACGGCTACGGTCCAAAAGTGGGTGTTTGTATTCTCACTACGGATCAGGGAGCGAAAGGTTGGGGCATGCACGGAAGACGGGATAATGAAACCACCGCTTATCTGAAAGGAAAACGGGTTTCGGAGGTTTTTCAACCCTCGGCGGGAGTTACGGATGCCAAAGCCCTCGGTTTCGACGTACCCCTGCATGATTTGGCAGGGGTGATTCTTAACAAACCCGTTTATGAGTTGCTCGGTCGGAAAAAGCCTATGCTGACGAAATGCTACAGCGGCATGATTTACTTCGATGAGCTGGAGCCTAAAGAAGGACCCGTGAAAACCATGGCCGATGGCCTGGATAAACTCATCGCCAATTGCCGACACGACTATGAGCTGGGGTATCGGCAACTTAAGCTTAAAATTGGTCGGGGTAATATCTGGATGCCCAAAGGAGAAGGCCTGAATCGTGATATTGAAGTAACCAAACTGGTTGCCAAGACCTTTCCAGACGTTGAAATCCTGGTGGATGCGAACGATGGGTACACCGCAGATACAACCATCGAATACTTGAAAGGTATCGGAGATATACCCTTGTTCTGGATGGAAGAACCTTTTGCCGAAACCGTGGCCGATTACCAGAAACTTCGATCCTGGACCAAAGCCAATAAGCCCAAAATGCTTCTGGCCGATGGCGAGGCAGATCCAAAGCAGGAGCTATTACGAGAACTGGAAGTGAAAAAACTGATTGACGTACACCTAACCGATATGATTGGGTATGGATTTACGCCGTGGCGGAAGCTGATGCCTGAGCTTAAAAAAATGGGTATCCTGGCTTCTCCGCATGCATTTGGAGAGTTGCTGAAATCCTATTATTGTACGCATCTGGCAGGAGGACTGGGTAATACGGTAACCATTGAAGGGGTGCCAGCCACGAGTGAGGACGTTGACTTTGGGAGTTATAAGATCGAGAAAGGTAAGTTTATTCCTTCGTCCGCACCGGGCTTTGGGATGACTTTACTTAAAAAAGTTTAGCTCGACAGCTTATCTCAGACTCGACATTTCCAATGAAAGATAGGTAAGTTATGAGCTAAGGACAGAAGTTACGGGTAACAGAATTACTTGCACGGATTGTCTATAATTGAAAGCTGCATTGCTCTCCAATGATTGTAATCACAATAATAGAGCAATGCAGTTTTCCTAGGTCTATTACCAGGGGCACGTAGC
>CAJYHS010000077.1 GCA_913774715.1 uncultured Siphonobacter sp.
ATGGGGACACCTTCCCGGCCTTGAACAAACTTTCATTTCCCGGCAAGGTCCCTCGCTTCGCTCAGGATGACAGGGTGGTCTTTCACTTAACTCCGCCCGCCTCACTGTCATCTCGACCAACGGGAGAGAACTTCCTGGGGATGGGGACAACTTGCCGGCCTTGAACAAACTTTCATCTCCCGGCAAGGTCCTTCGTTTCGCTCAGGATGACAGGGTGGCCTTTCACTTAACCCCGACCGCCTCACTGTCATCTCGACCAACGGGAGAGAACTTCCTGGGGGATGGGGACAGCTTCCCGGCCTTGAACAAACTTTCATTTCCCGGCAAGGTCCCTCGTTCCGCTCAGGATGACAGGGTGGTCTTTCACTTAACCCCGCCCCCCTGTCATCTCGACCAACGGGAGAGAACTTCCTGGGGGATGGGGACAACTTCCCGGCCTTAAACATACTTGTATCTCCCGGCAAGGTCCCTCGCTTCGCTCAGGATGACAGCATTGGGCTATCGGGCAATTCCCCTTTGTCAGCTAACCAGTAAAAAGACTTTTTTAGGATTAGTCGTTGCAATTAGCTCTTCCTTCTTTTTTCTGGGCCAGCCTTTGATCTCTTTCTCCCGGGCAATAGCTTCCTGAATGCGTTGAAATGGCTCCCAGTATACAAGATTATAACAGTAATATTTCCCTGCAAACGTCTCGACATTACCCCGATTCTCAAAGTGTTGATTCATCCGAATAGCTAAATCATTCGTAACCCCAACGTATAAAACCGTTTTACCGGGATTCGTAGTTATATACACAAAGTAGGAATAGACCTTCATAACCATTTAAGTAAATAGTATTATTCAGAGAAGGTAGGGTGTTTCTCAACAGAGTTAGTTACCGATGGATAAACGGTGGTATCGTGAGAAACATCTTTTCCGCAAATCCTGTCATCCAGAGCGAAGCGAGGGACCTTACCCACCAGTCAGATAACTTTCCAGGAGTGAAGTATATCCCAACCTTAAATAAGGTCTCTCCCTGCGGTCGAGATGACAGGGGGGGGTATTAACTCTATCTTCTATACCTGTCATCCTGAGCGAAGCGAAGGACCTTACTTGCTGTTGAGATAACTTTCCAGCAGGAAGTTCATTCCCGTTGGTCGAGATGACAGTGAGGCGGTCGGGGTTAAGTGAAAGACCACCCTGTCATCCTGAGCGGAACGAGGGAACTTACCGGGAGATGAAGGTATGTTCGAGGCCAGGAAGATGTCGCCATCCCGATGCGGTGTTGCTTTATATACTTCAGCCCAGCCGATGCCAGCGAAAAAGCTGGCATCACCTACTATAAATGTCGTTAGTTTCTTTAGCAAAACGAAGTAGAAGAACCCTTCACATTTTTATAACATTGCTACTCATAATATCACATTTCCATAATATTCCCAATCCTAGCTTTGTGACCTAACTCCTTAGAAATCCATGAAGCTTACATCTTTACCTACGCTTTTAACCGCAGGAAGCCTGTTGCTGGCGATTGCGGCCTGTACCGATCACGTTTTTCCTCCGGCGGGTTTCCCTCTTTTTGCAGAAGCTTCCGAGCCTAAGTTACTCTCTACTGCTCCAAACGGCACTGCTATTTATAACGGTGGGTTTGGTTCGGCCCTGGCTACCGACCCCAATGATCCCAATATCTTTTACCTCTTAACGGACCGGGGTCCTAACTCGGCGGGTGTGGCAGCCAATTCCATCATTTTCGGAAAATCTGATTTTACCCCACAAATTGGCAAGTTTCGTCGCGAGGGCGATAAGCTGGTATTAATTGAAACTATCCTGCTGAAAAATGCAGCGGGGCAGTTACTGACGGGTTTACCGAACCCTTCCGGTCAGGGTAGTACGGGCGAAACGCCGCTGGACTTAACGGGTAAAACCTTAAGCCCCGATCCCGACGGGCTGGATTCGGAAGGACTTGTTCGGGCGGCTGACGGTTCGTTCTGGGTTAGTGATGAATACGGTCCCCATATTGTTCATTTCGACGCTGCCGGAAAAACCATCGAACGGATTAACCCCTTTGGTTCGGGAACGGGTGGTCGTACGTTACCTAAGGTATTGGCGAAACGCCGTCCGAATCGCGGCATGGAAGGCCTGACGATTACGCCCGACGGCAAAACGCTGGTAGGCTTAATGCAATCGCCTCTATATAACCCGTCTTCGTCGGCGGTTTCGGGCGGAACGATTCTACGGGTATTAACCTTTAACATCGCTACTGGCGAAACGCATCAATATGCTTACGTCATGGAAAATGCCAGCCTGACGGGTTGCAGTGAGGTAGTGGCCATTACCAATACCACGTTCCTGGCTCTGGAGCGGGATGGCGATTACGGGGGAAACCCAACTAAACCTGCTACGTTCAAGAAAGTGTTCAAGTTCGATCTGGCCGGTGCTACGGATCTTTCTGATCCCGCGAATGGAGACAATGGCAAGCTGTATAACGGACAAACGGTAGAGCAGCTTAAAAACACGGCGGGTCTCCAAAGTGCGGGTATCACGCCCGTGACGAAAACGCTGGTGCTGGATTTGCTGGCTCAGATTAATCCCGTATACCCGCATGATAAGGCTGAAGGGCTTGCTCTGATTGGCAATAGCACGATAGCCATTTCGAATGACGATGATTTCGGCGTAGTGGACAACGGTGCTAATGGCTTCGCCGCCAAGGTATTACCCGCGACGGGTAAAGTGGATATGAACCGTATTTACTTCGTAAATCTGGCTACGCCTTTAAAATAAGATCGTTACTCCCCTTGAAAAGGTCTGAGAATTATTGATTTTCAGACCTTTTTATTTGAATAAACTTAATGAGTGGACATTTTTCTATATATTTGAGTCAAATGTCCATTTTATGAAAACATCAATGGTTTCGGCAACGTCTGGCTCTGGCTGGAATTTAGGAATGGTAACGGATATGGTCCGGCAAAAAGCCCCCGCCAATACGATTACCTGGTTGATTTTAGGCAGTACGCATTTCATGGAAAAAGAACCCGTCTCCGGTCTGGATTTTCTGATGGCCAGTGAAAAAGGGATTCCGAAACTGTCACTCGAACACTTGGCCGATGTACTGGACATTCCCATGAAAGACATGGCCGATCTGCTGAATCTTTCCTATAAAACACTGGCCCGCAAGAAGAAAACCGACGTTCTGAACACACTGGTTTCGTCTCTTTCCATTGAAATTGCCCATACCATTGCTCTGGGACTTGCCATTTTCGAAGACCCTGACAAGCTAAACCGTTGGTTGCATAAAGAAAACAAAGCCCTGAGCGGGCAGAAACCCTTTGACTTACTCAACACGCCCACGGGTATTAAACTGGTCAACCAGATTCTGGGACGAATTGAGGAAGGGATATATTCGTAGGATTCATGGTTGTTTATCGCATCGCAAAAAAGAAAGAACGAGCTAATGATCTAAGCGGCCTAGGAGCTTCGCTATTCGGAGGACGCTGGAATAACGAGGGTGTTTTTGCTTTATACACCAGCGAAAGCCGAGCTCTGGCATTGCTTGAGTTACTCGTGCACGTGGATGATACCGAGTTGCCCCCGAACCTCTTCATCATGACCATCGAAATTGAAGATTCGGCTTTACTCTATGAAGTGCAGGACGAAGAGTTACCCATCGACTGGCGAATCACCGAAAACCTGGCGTTGAAACATCAGGGTGACATGCTTTTGAAAGCGAAGGAATACCTCGGTTTCAAAGTAAGAAGTGCCGTCCTACCCCAGGAATATAACATCGTTCTGAATCCCTTATTCCCGCGTTATTACGATCTGGTGAAAGTCATTGCCGTGGAAGACTATACGCGGGATGAACGATTGTGAGGATGAGGCATCCATGTTAGTCCGCGTTTCCAACGCGGATTTCAGAGAACAGCGTCTACGACGCGAAGTCTTTTCTATAGCTAATTACTAGTTCAGAACAGAGTGATCTGAATGTATAAACTGTTTCGTTACTCTCCGTAACGGCAAACGTGATAGGTGTTTCGTAGGTATAAAATTACCCATGATTTAGTTACATTTTACTAATGAGTACCGCTCAAGTGTACCTTCCACAAGGTGCGTATCAATTAGCAACAGACAAGGGCCATCTTCTCCTTTCTTAGTTCTGACAAAGGGCTGCAACTGGAATAAAAAGGTTTTGCTAATCGAATCATCCCTGACCGCTAGGGTATCGGTGAAAAAAACGTTTGCAACCTCTTTGTAGTGAATATTTCCTTTATTACCAAAAGCAACTTTATTTCTTACAGGAGATCGTTCAGACAAAATTTGTACATACGCTCCTGCACAATCTCCCCCTACCACTTTTCCCTGCAGACACTGCAGATAGTTGTCTTTACTGCAACCGAAAAATAGAGTACATACTATCCAAAAAACAATTGTTTTTTTTTATGATATAGCTTCATTGATAGTAGGATCAAAGGACACTTTAGTGAATAGAATGGTTGGAGTAAGAGGCTTAACTTTCTAACAGAAAATGTATTCATTAATGAAGAAGCCATTGTCGAGGAAGGATTATTCAGGTATACATACCATATAATCAGCGTAATGAGAAATTGAAGACAGAATTAAATAAAACAAGGAATGATGGTAGTAAGCAGTGTACTGGGTCTTTTAATAGTTGTTTTTTAGGAGTGTTCTTTAAACGCAGAAACAAGTAGATGCTCGGCCATGCCTAGCGTTAATCTCTATTGAAAAACCTCCAAGGCTGTCTTCTCGACCGAAGGGAGAGATCTTACTTGAAGTTGGAAGGCACCCGCTTGATGGAGAGTTACCAGAGTGACAGGTAAGGTCCTTCGCTTCGCTCTGGATGACAGTGCTGGAGAACCAACTACCTTCCCGCCCTGTCATCTCGACCGTAGGGAGAGACCTTACTTGAAGTTGGGAAGCACCTGCTTGCTGGAGAGTTACTAGAGTGACAGGTAAGGTCCTTCGCTTTGCTCAGGATGACAGGGTAGCGTGTCCTATCACTCCGAGCGTACTTCCAGCAAACTTTCACTCTTCAGATACATCTGCTGCAAGGCCTGTAAGGTTTCCGGATTGGGTTTCTCCCAGAGTTCGCGTTTGGCGGCTTCGAGTAGTCGCTCGGTGATGGCGTTGAGGGCCCAGGGGTTGCTTTGTTCGAAAAATTGCTGTAATCCGGGGTCGAGGGCGTAGGTTTCGGCTACTTTTTCGTACATCCAGTCTTCCATGACCTGAGCCGTGGCGTCGTAGCCAAAGAGGTAATCCACCGTAGCTGTTAACTCCAAACCGCCTTTATAACCGTGTCGCTGAATGCTTTCCAGCCATTTCGGATTCACCACCCGTGAACGGAACACCCGCAGGGTTTCTTCTTTCAAATCCCGTACGACGGGCTGAGCCGGGTTCTGCGAATCACCGAAATAATGCTTCGGCTGCTGACCCGTTAGACTGCGAATAGTAGCAATCATCCCGCCGTGAAATTGCAGGTAATCGTCGCTGTCAAAAATATCGTGTTCGCGGTTATCCTGATTGTGCAGGGCTACCTGAACGGTACTGAGTCGCTGTTGAAATTCCTGTCGGGCTTCCACGCCCTGAGCACTTTTTCCGTAAGCAAAGCCGCCCCAGTTTACGTAGGCCTGAGCGAAATCAGCGTCGGTTTGCCAGTTTTTCTCGTTAATCAAGGGTAAGATTCCGGCACCGTAACTCCCCGGAGCGGCTCCGAAAATGCGGAAGCTGGCCCGCTCTTCGGCTTCTTCAATGGGGAGTTCGGAAAGTTCGGCTAAATCGCGGAAGTAATGTTTACGAACAAAATTCTGCTCATCCGATTCATCCAGGGCAATCACCTGCTGGACGGCTTCGTCGATTAACTCAATCAGATGCGGAAAAGCGTCTCGGAAAAATCCACTGATTCGGGTCGTTACATCAATGCGGGGACGACCCAATTCTTCGATGGGGATTACTTCCACCGAAGTAATTTGCCGACTTTCAGCCTGCCAGATGGGACGAACGCCGAGCAGGGACAACACTTCGGCCACATCATCGCCGTGGGTTCGCATCGCACTGGTACCCCAAATGCTGATGCCTACACTTTCGGGATACGTACCCGTTTCTTTTTTATGCCGGTCCAGCACTTCGCGAGCTAGTTGCTGACCAACTTCCCAGGCCGCCTGTGAGGGTAGAGCCCGCGGATCGACGGCGTAAAAATTGCGTCCCGTAGGTAGAATATGAGCCATGCCCCGCGTAGGAGCACCACTCGGCCCGGCGGGAACATAACCGCCGGATAACCCGTGCAAAAGGTTATGAATCTCGTTCTCGGTCTGGGCCAGATTGGGAATCAGTTTCGTGCAAACGTATTCCAGAATCGGTCTTAAGGACTGTAAGTCAGAAGCTTCTTTTAAAAACGTCTCGCTTAGGACCGCATCAATCTGTAAAGGGTGAAAATGATACTTCGCCAGTAGCGAAAACAAATGCTTCGTTAATTCATCAATGGCATCAACCGCATCTGAAAGGGTAATAACAGGTCGGTCGGCCAGGGTTTGAAAATCAGCCCGAACCTGAGGTAGCCGCTGTCCTTTACTCTGATGTAAATCGGGTAACTCAAATAGCTGAGCGATGGTATCCGGTAGAGAAGGATAATCCAGATTGGCAAGCCGGGTCATGGATTGCAGCATATCAAGCAAAGCTTCGCCCTGCGGCATCTGGCCCAGCGTATGGAGGCCATTTCGGATTTGAGCCGCTCCCAGTTCACACAAATACCCGTCAATGTCCTCAATGAGGTGAGCAATGTCCTTACCCGCCATTTCCGTCAGTGTTACGGGCACGCCTTCGGGGGTTAATTCATCGTCCCATTCGTGTTTGTGATCACCGTGATCGCGGCTGAGCATCGCCGAAAGGTCCGCCTGCAAATTGGTTTTCTGAATTAACTCCCAGATTTGCCGTTGCAGCAAAGGTAACTTGGCCGGATCCAGCGTTTCGACCTGATAATACTCATCCACCAACTGCGTGAGCTGAGCCAGCTCACCGTAACTATCTGCCGAAGTCATCGGTGGCGTCAGGTGATCGACCACTACGGCATGAGCCCGTCGTTTGGCTTGGGAGCCTTCGCCGGGATCGTTGATAATGAATGGATAAAACAAAGGCATATCGCCCAGAATCGCATCCGGGAAACAGTTTTCGGAAAGACCAATGCCTTTACCGGGTAACCATTCGAGCGTGCCGTGTTTGCCCACATGAACGATGGCGTCCGCTTGGTAACTTTCTTTAATCCAGCGGTAGGCGGCGTAGTAATGATGCGTTGGGGGTAAATCGGGCTGATGATAAATCGCATCGGGATCCATGCCGTAACCCCTTGGTGGCTGTAGTAATACGACTGCATTACCCAATTCAACGCCAGCCAGTGAAATGCAGCCTTCGTGAACATAGGTTTCGCCCGGCGGCGGCCCCCACTGCTTCAGCATTTTCTGCTGTAAAACTTCGGGTAACTCCTTAAACCAGCCCTCGTAAGTCTTCGCCGGAATGCGGGCGATGGCTCGGGAAAGCTGTTCGGGCGTTAAGTAGGTCTCGTCGTACGAACAACGATCAATCAATTCATGAATGAGCTGAGTACCATTTTCCGGAAGATTGTTAATCTGATACCCTTCCGCCAGCATGGCTTCCAGCATTTGCATGAGCGAAGCCGGAGCATCTAATCCCACCGCATTTCCAATCTGGGAGGCTTTGCTGTTAGAGTTGGTAAAAATGAATGCAACCTTCTTTTGAGGATTAGGCACGTAACGAAGCCGGGCCATTCGGTAGGCCAGTCCCGTAATGCGTTCCACCCGATTTTCGACGGGTTCGTAATGGGTAACTTCCTTGTTTTTTTCCTTGAAGGAAAGCGGAACGGTAATGATTCGCCCGTCAAATTCGGGAATAGCCACGTTCATAGCCGTATCCAAGGGGCTTAACCCACGACTGGATAACTCCCAGGGAACGCGACCCATGCCGCTGGTTATGGCTTGCAAAACGGGAACATCCAGAGCCAGCAGACTTTCCTGTGGCTTATTACCCGTCGCCCGCACATCCGTCATGGCGTAGGAAACCGTGTTAATCAACGCATCAATCCGAATGCCCTGATTGAAAAAGTCAAAGGCAAAGGGCTGTCTGGTTTCGGGATTAACGGTTTTGAGTGAAGAGGTATAAATCGGTAATACATTGACGGGTTTGTCTTCCAATGAACGGATCAACGCGTCAATAAAATGCGTATTACCACTGATCCAGTGCGACCGATAGAAGGTAATACCGATGGTGGGAAGGTGAGGCTGGTAATACCGTTGCCAATCGTCCCAGTCGGCATTCTCGGGTAATTCCGGATGATAAATGCCGTGTTCGGGTAAGGTTAATGGAGCTTCCGAGCCGAAACCCGTCATTAATAAATGATCGGCGACATAATATAAAAGAGAGGTTAAATTGGCATATCCTCCCGCCTGAATATAAGAGAGTACGTCCTGCTGAATGGCGGGCGAAACGCTCGAAATCGCTGCATATTCCGGATTTAGATCCCCCGTTCCGCTGATGACGATCAGGTGCTGATTATTCTCTTTCGCTCGTTTGACCAATTCACCGAAACCTGGAATACTGCTGGGTCGACCGTGAATCCGAACGATAATAATCTGAGCTGCTCCGATTTCCCGTTCGAGTAACTGAGCCATGTGAGCTTCGCTTTTAATGGCCAGCAAACTCATGCCCAGGGTTTTCGGAAAATCATCGGGTAAATCCTGCATTGCCCGACTCAGGGTTAATAAATCCGTATCGGCGTGCGTAAGGAAAACGATACCGTCCGTGGGGGATGGGGTAACCCCGAGAAGAGTAGAGGTATCCGAACCCTTCCAGGTATAATACTGAAACACAAATTCGCTGATTTCAGCCGGAGGCGTTAGAAAGCGATCCGCTGCAATCATCGAATCGATGTAATCAAAAATGGCCCGGATGTGCCATTCACTATTGATGGAATGAAACCAGACCGAATGGCCGTCGAATAACAAAGTCGCCACATTGGCCAGCGTGCAGGGACCAAGGCAGCCGCCCTTGGTCATATGCACCTTATTCCGCATTTTGCGACGAAGCC
>CAJYHS010000078.1 GCA_913774715.1 uncultured Siphonobacter sp.
TTTTCGGCTCCGGCGTATTTTTTCGCGAAGAAACTGCAACAGGAACTCGGCGTTCCGATAGGCGTGATCTCTTCAGCCGTGCCGTGCAGTCGCATCGAACCCTGGATCTCGGAAGCAGCCTTTCAGCAGGATGAACAGTTCAGAAACCAGAAAATAGAAGGTGATCCTGGTAAGTTTTACGAAAGCATGATACGCCCCTTAGCCCCGCTCACCCTGCGTGGGTTTTTGTGGTATCAGGGCGAAAGTAACTGCTTTCTGAAAGAGACGCTGACCTACACCCAGAAAATGAATACGCTGATTGCCAGCTGGCGAAGTGTGTTTGAAGATTCAAGCCTGCCTTTTTATTACGTTCAGCTGGCTCCGCATACCTACAGCGAATCCAAAGGAAATAAGATTCCATTAACTAAAGAATTTCTGGCCGAATTCCGCGAAGCACAGACGAATGCCTTACAGATTCCGCACACCGGAATGATCGTCACGACGGATCTGGCGGATAGCATTCCTGACATTCACCCGACGTATAAATGGGAAATCGGTCGTCGGTTAGCTTTGGTAGCCCTGCATCAGACGTATCATCAAAAAAACGAAGATTCTGGTCCCATTTTTCAGAAAATGAAACAGAAAAAAGGCTCGCTTCAGCTCTACTTCGATCATGCCCAATCAGGTTTGGTAAGTCAGGATGGAAAGCCCTTACGCGACTTTGAAATCGCTGGCGAAGATCAGGTTTTTGTGCCGGCTCAAGCGGAAATCAAAGGAAAAACACTCGTCGTATCCTCGCCTAAAGTTACGAATCCGAAGACTGTTCGTTTCGGCTGGTATGAACGATCACAACCGAATTTATTTAATAAAGAAGGCTTACCCGCCAGACCCTTTCAAACGGGGAAGTAAATCCGATTGTTAACTTCCCGAAAGTTCAAAACTTTCGGGAGGTTGAAAACAAAAACGTCTCTAAAAACGCTTCGGCGTCTTTTAAATAACCTATGAAAAGTAACAGTACTATCCTCTTTCTTTTATTCTTCTGGACTATCCTTGCGGCTCAGGCTCAGCAAACACAAAGACATTACCTGTCCGGCACTGGAAACGATCAGACTGTTGACTGGCAGTTTTACTGTACAGCAGGGCAAAATTCCGGCAAATGGACTACAATTCCCGTACCTTCCAACTGGGAGTTACAGGGGTTTGGCAAGTATAACTACGGATTTAATAAAGACAGTTCGAGAGGTAAGGAGCAAGGCTTGTACAAGTATATGTTCAAAGTTCCGGCTTCCTGGAAAAACCAAAAGATTAACCTCGTTTTTGAAGGGGTTATGACCGATACCGAGGTGAAAATCAACGGAACCTCTGCCGGACCCAAGCACGAGGGTTCCTATTATGCCTTTAAGTATGACGTTACCGATAAATTAAAACCAGGGGCCGATAACCTGCTTGAAGTAACGGTATCCAAACATTCGGCGAATGCCTCGGTAAACGCGGCCGAACGCAAAGGTGACTTCTGGATTTTCGGCGGCATTTTCCGTCCCGTATGGCTGGAGGTTCTTCCGCTGGAAAACATTGAGCATATGGCTCTTGACGCTCCGGCTACGGGCCGTTTCAAAGCTGAAGTGAAGCTGGGTGGAGTAACGAAACCAAGTGAGATCAAAGCTCAGATCTACACACTGGCGGGGCAGAAGGTAGGCCCGGCCTTTACTGCAAAAGTTGCCGCGAATCAGAAAACAGTTACTCTTCAAACGAAGATTAATAATCCCGCTCTCTGGACTTCCGAAACACCCAATCGCTATAAAGTAGAACTGAATCTGATTCAGAATGGAAAAGTAATTCATACCATTCAGCAGAAATTTGGTTTTCGTACTGTGGAAGTTCGGCAACGCGATGGCGTGTATGTGAATGGCACGAAGGTGAAATTTAAAGGTGTGAACCGGCATTCATTCTGGCCCACTTCCGGCCGCACGATGAGTAAAAAGCTGAGTGTGCTGGACGTAAATCTGATGAAGGAAATGAACATGAACGCCGTGCGGATGTCGCATTACCCGCCGGATGATCACTTCCTGGAGGTCTGCGATTCGCTCGGATTGTTTGTGTTTGATGAACTCGCCGGATGGCACGGTAACTACGACACACCGACGGGGAGCAAATTAGTAACTGAACTCATCACGCATGATGTCAATCATCCTTCCGTTATTTTCTGGATCAATGGCAACGAAGGCGGACATAACTACGATCTAGATCCACTTTTCGCTAAAGAAGATATTCAGAAACGCCCCGTGATCCACGCCTGGGAGGTATTTGGCGGCTTTGATACCCAGCATTACCGCGAGTATAATTACGGTATTGGCAGTTACGATTTAGGGCATCAGATCGTCATGCCGACGGAATTTCTGCATGGCATGTACGATGGCGGTCACGGAGCGGGCATTGAAGATTACTGGGAAGCCATGTGGCAAAACCCTTTATCCGCGGGTGGATTTTTGTGGGATTATGCCGATAACGGCGTGGTTCGCACGGATAAAAACGGTATTCTGGATACGGATGGTAACCACGCCGCTGACGGTATTGTGGGTTCATATCGCGAAAAAGAAGGCAGTTTCTTTACGATTAAGCAAGTCTGGTCGCCCATCAAAATCGAACGTCGGGAAATTGCGGAAGGCTTCGACGGTACCTTTACCATTGAGAACCGGTACCACTTCACCAATACCCGACAATGTTCGTTTTCGGGAAAACTCATTAAAACTACTTTCGGCTCAACGAAAGGAAGTGAGCAACGCTTTACCGTTAGTACACCCGCTCTGAAACCGCTGGAAAAGGGCACGATCAAGGCGAATCTTCCGGCCAACTGGAAGGATTTCGACGTTTTATACATCACCGCTTTTGATCCGCAGAAAAAAGAACTCTTTACCTGGAGCTTTCCTATTTCCTTACCCGAAAAAATGGCTGAATCCATCGTACAGAAAAAAGGAGATGGAAACGTCCAGGTAAGCCAGACCGATTCGCTCTACACCGTCTCGGCCAATGGTGTGCTACTCACCATCCACAAACGCACGGGTCATTTACAGCAGGTAAAAAATGCGGCAGGAGTGATACCCTTAACGAACGGTCCGGTGTTGCAGGAGGGCATTAATAACTTCCAGCATTTCAAGCACCGCATGGAAGGTAAGAACCTGATTATCGAATCAACTTTTGACCGAAAAAGCAGTTACAACACCCTGCAATGGACGATTTATCCTTCGGGCTGGGTACAGATGAAAGTCAATTACTTCCCCGGAGCGTATTTTACGAATCTGGTGGGTGTGAACTTTAACTTTCCGGAAACGGAAGCTAAATCGGTTCGCTGGCTGGGAAATGGACCTTATCGCGTCTGGAAAAACCGGATGAAGGGGAATCAGCTGGGCATTTGGGAAAAAGCGTATAACAACGCTTCTACGGGCGAGCCACCGCTAACGTACCCTGAATTCAAAGGGTATCATTCCAACTTGTACTGGATGCAGCTGCAAACGTCAGGACAACCGCTAACGGTAGTAACGCCCGATGAAGATGTATTCTTCCGGCTGTTCACGCCCAAACCCATTGTGGATGAATACAATAATGTACAAATGACGTTCCCCTCGGGTGATCTGTCGTTTATGCAGGGCATTTCGGGTATTGGAACGAAGACGCAGAAACCCGAGACGACTGGGCCGATGGGTATGAAGCACATTTATTATGATTACGAAAAAGAGCCGATGCGGGCGAAAGTGCTGACGCTGTTTTTCGATTTTTCAAATAAGTAACGCCTAAGTCGTTGCCAGCTTTTTCGCTGGCAACAGAAGCTGGAATAAAGCACGTGGGGCTGCCAGCAAAAAAAGCTGGCAGCGAAAGGTCAAAACGTGCAAACAGGTAACCTCTGCTTCCTGATTTATTAAGTTTATACACATGAAATTTCATCACTTCTTCCTCTTACTGATTCCCTTTTTTCTGTTCGCTTTCGAACCGAAAGAGGCCCCGGTGCGGATCAGTAACCTGCGGGTGGAGGGTCTGACGAACCCCGAAGGCATTGATGCCAGACAGCCGCGTCTAAGCTGGGCGTTAGAAGGGAATGAGCGAACTATTCAGCAAACGGCGTATCAGATTCTGGTGGCTTCGAGCGACGAAAAACTGGCAGCGAACGAAGGCGATCTATGGGATTCGGGAAAGATAAGCTCTAACCAGAGCATTCAGAACGCGTATCGGGGCAAGAGCTTGAAAAGCCGGAATCGCTGTTACTGGAAAGTAAAAATCTGGACGAACCAGGGAGAAAGCAACTGGAGCGAACCCCAGCACTGGAGCATGGGGCAGCTGTATCAGGCCGACTGGAAAGGCCGCTGGATTGGCTTTGATCGTTCCTTCCCTTGGGACAACGAAAAACAGTTTTCGCGACTCTCGGCCCGTTACTTCCGCAAGGAATTTTCTCCGAAAAAAGAAATCAGACAGGCCACGGCCTACATCATCGGTCTGGGGTTGTATGAATTATACCTGAATGGACAAAAGGTAGGTGATCAGGTATTGGCCCCGGCTCCAACGGATTATACGCAGGGCGTGAAGTATAATACGTTCGATGTTACCTCATTGCTAAAATCAGGTAAAAACGCGGTAGGGGTTATTTTAGGTAATGGCCGATATTATACCATGCGACAGGCGTATAAACCTTACAAAATCAAGACGTTCGGTTACCCCAAGTTGCTGCTGAATGTATTAATGACGTACACGGACGGTTCTACGGAATGGATCACTACGGATGATTCCTGGAAAGGAACCGTCGACGGCCCCATTCGCACCAATAACGAATATGACGGTGAAGAATACGATGCCACGAAGGAAATGCCGGGCTGGAACACCGCTGGCTTTGACGATCAAAAATGGCTGAAAGCCGAATTCGTCCAGGAACCCGGTGGGGCCTACGAAGCTCAGATGAATGAGAACATGAAGGTGATGGAAACGATCAAACCCGTTTCCATCAAGCCTTTGAAAACGGGTGTATATATTCTTGATTTTGGTCAGAATATGGCAGGCTGGGTTCGGCTGAATGTAAAAGGAAAAAAGGGTGATCAGGTGAAATTACGCTTTGCTGAAACCTTGCAGTCCAGCGGGGAACTGTTCGTTAGAAATCTTCGGGACGCGAAAGTAACGGATGTTTATACTCTGAAAGGAAATGCTACCGAAAGCTGGGAGCCCCGTTTTGTCTATCACGGCTTTCGGTACGTAGAAATTACCGGATTTCCCGGCGTGCCTAGGCTGGAAAATTTTGAAGGAAGAGTTGTGTACGATGACATTCCGACGACTGGCACCTTTACGTCATCCAACCCAACGCTGAATCAGATTTTCAAAAATGCGTATTGGGGGATTCGCAGTAATTACAAGGGGATGCCTGTCGATTGTCCCCAACGGAATGAGCGTCAGCCATGGCTGGGTGATCGGAGCACGGGAGCATACGGCGAGAGCTTTCTCTTCGATAACAGTCGACTGTATGCCAAGTGGTTAGATGATATTCAGCAGGCTCAGAAAGCGGACGGAAGCATTCCCGATGTGGCTCCGGCCTTCTGGCGGTATTACAGCGACAACGTAACCTGGCCAGGAACGTATCTGATGGTAGCAAACATGTTGCACAGGCAATTTGGGGATATCGAATCAATCCGGAAACACTATCCATCCATGCAGAAATGGATGGACTATATGGTAAATCAGTATACTAAGGATGGTTTGGTAACCAAAGACAAATACGGCGACTGGTGCGTGCCGCCCGAATCGAAAGAACTGATTCACGCGAAGGATCCGGCCCTGAATACGGATGGGGTATTACTAGCTTCAGCAACCTATATCGGCCTGCTGGATCTTATGCAAAATTTTGCTCAGCTTTTAGGTAAACCAGAGGAGGTTAGAAGCTATCAGTCTCAGGCGGAGGTAATGAGAAAAGCCTTCAACCAGAAATTTCTGAATGTAGAAACCGGATACTATGCCAATAATACGGTAACGGCCAATCTATTACCTCTGATGTATGGGATCACACCCGAAAAACAGCGGGAAGTCATTTTCGCCCGTATCGTCGATAAGATCATCAATCAGCAAAAATCGCACATCAGCACGGGTGTGATCGGTACGCAGTTTCTCATGCGGGGCTTAACGCAAAACGGTCGCCCGGATCTGGCTTATACACTGGCTACCAACCGCGACTATCCCAGCTGGGGCTATATGATCGAAAACGGAGCCACGACGATCTGGGAATTATGGAACGGAAATACGGCAAATCCGGAAATGAATTCGGCTAATCACGTCATGTTACTGGGTGACTTACTCATCTGGTATTACGAGCACGTGGCAGGTATCAAAGCCGCTTCACCCGGCTTTCAGGTCATCGAAATGAAGCCCGATTTTCCGGAAGGATTAACGGAAGTAAACGCTTCGTATCGGTCGGGTTATGGGACGATTCAGTCGAACTGGAAGAAACAGAAAGGGCAGTTGAGTTGGGACATTCAGGTTCCTGCCAATAGCAAAGCCATCGTTCATTTTCCGGCAAAATCGCTGGATGAAATCAGGGAAAATGGAAAGAGGATAAATGCCATCGAAGCCGTGAAAGTTCTGAAAAAAGAAAAAGATCGCGTGATAGTGGAGATCGGTTCGGGTAACTATCAATTTACGGTCAGTCATTAAATATGTAGCCCTTCCTGTAGCAGACAGGACTATAATGCAATTCGCTTTCAAAGCTTATGAAAATACATCGGTTAAGTACATATGTAGCAATTGCCAGTGGAGTCTTACTGACGCAGCTGGCTCAGGCACAGGTAGAAAAGTGGCAGAAAGGGCTGGTGAAACACGAGTCTGTTTTTGAAACGGCTCCGTTCCCGGAAAGTCATTCGGCTACGATCGTTGAAACGCCGAAAGGACTGGTAACGGCTTGGTTTGGCGGCACGAAAGAGCGGAATCCTGACGTGTGTATTTACGTCAGTCGGCTGGAAAAAGGAGCCTGGACTTCGCCACAAAATGTCGCCAACGGTATCGTCAATGATACGTTACGTTACCCCACCTGGAACCCGGTATTGTATCAGATTCCAAACGGTGATTTGTTATTGTTCTATAAAATCGGGGCGAGCCCGGGCACCTGGCAAGGCTGGATGAAAACGTCTTCGGATGGCGGAGTTACCTGGTCGGAAGCAAAATCCTTACCGAAAGGCTACATCGGACCCGTAAAGAATAAACCCGTGTTACTGGAAAACGGCAACCTGTTTTGTCCCACGAGTACGGAAGGGAACGGCTGGAAAGTACATTTTGAAGTAACAACTGACTTCGGAAAAACCTGGCGAAAAGTCGGACCGATTAACGACGGCAAAACCCTGAATGCCATTCAGCCCAGTATTCTGAAACACGGTAAAGGCCAGCTACAGATCCTGGCTCGTAGTAAAAACCGGGCTTTACTGGAGGCTTGGTCGAGCGATAACGGTGAAACCTGGACGGAGCTGGCCAAGACCAATCTGCCCAATAATAATTCCGGCACGGATGCGGTCACGCTGAAAGACGGTCGGCAGGCTCTGATTTATAACCACGTATTACCTCCGGGCGATCTGGCGAAAGGTCCGCGTACGCCGCTCAATTTGTCCATTTCTGAAGATGGGAAAAACTGGTCAGCAGCGGTGATTATTGAGGATTCACCCATTAGTCAATATTCCTATCCATCCATTATTCAGACTTCGGACGGACTGATTCACGTAGTCTATACCTGGCGGAGAAAGAAAATTAAGCACGCGGTGATTGATCCGAAAAAAGTAAAGCTCGTACCGATCAAGGATGGTATCTGGCCCGCGATGAAAGGATATACGCCACCCAAAGCGGGCGAGATTACCAAAGATGGGTAAGGGTTTGATGTATAGGTTAATAATCGGATGAAGACAAACTCCTCTAAATCAATGAAACGAATCTATATACTGGGCTTAGCCGTTCTTTCGGTAACGAAAACCTACGCCCAAACCTCTGATGACGCCTTTAAAAAACCCCTGAAAGACATCATTCAGGAGATCGAAACGCAGTATTCCGTGAAAATTCGCTATCCGGAAGAGTTGGTAAAGGATCGTCAGATTACGTATGCCGAATGGCGTTTTCGTCCCGATGTGGAGCAAACGATGTCGAATATTTTTGCTTCGCAGGACATTACGTTCACGAAAGAAGGCGATCATAAATACAAATTACAGGCCTTTCAGTATCACCTGAAAACGCCCAAAGAAGGCAAGCAACAGCTGGATTATCTGGCTAGTTTGTATGATAATCAGTCCAATTGGGAACAACGCAAAGCCGAACTGAAAAGCTGCATGCGTTCGGCCCTAAAGCTGGATAAACTGCCAGCGGCTCCGAAAAGTCAGCCCATCATTACTAACAAACGCACGTTCGATGGGTATACCGTGGAAAACGTAGCCATTGAAACCTTACCCGGCGTGTATGTCTGTGGGTCACTGTATAAACCCACGAACAACAAGGCGTTAATGCCGGTGATCCTCAATCCCGACGGACACTTTGGCGATGGGCGTTACCGCAAGGATTCGCAGCTTCGTTGTGCCATGCAGGCCCGAATGGGAGCGATGGCCTTCAGTTACGATCTCTTTGCCTGGGGGGAATCCTTGCTGCAATTTCAGTCAGTCGACCATCGGCGAAGTCTGGCCAATACCATCCAGATTGTAAATGGCATGCGAATTCTGGACTGGTTGCTAACTCAGAAAAATGCCGATCCCAATCGGGTGGCCGTTACTGGAGGCTCGGGTGGCGGCAGCCAAACGATGTTACTGACGGCCATTGATGATCGTATAGACCTGAGCGTTCCCGTAGTAATGACTTCCTCGTATCACAGCGGCGGTTGCCCTTGCGAAAGCGGAATGGGCGTCCATCTGTGTGGTCACGGAACAAACAATGTAGAGATTGCTGCCATGGCGGCTCCCCGCCCGCAACTGGTCATTTCCGATGGTAAAGACTGGACGCAATACGTACCTGAAAATGAGTTTCCTTTTCTGCAAAGAACCTATGGTTTTTACGGTTCATCGGCCGTCATTAAAAATGTGCATTTATCGCAGGAAGGCCACGATTACGGCATTAACAAACGGCTCGCTTTGTATCAGTTTTTAATCGATCAGTTTAAGCTGGATGCGAAGAAAGTGCAGAATGCTTCCGGTCAGTTTGATGAATCAAAGTGTACAGTAGAGAAGTATCCCGCGATGTATGTGTTCGGAGAAAAAGGGGAAACCCTGCCTAAAAATGCCATCCGGTCTTTTGATGAAGT
The DNA here is from genome assembly GCA_913774715.1 of uncultured Siphonobacter sp. Classification (GTDB taxonomy): domain Bacteria; phylum Bacteroidota; class Bacteroidia; order Cytophagales; family Spirosomataceae; genus Siphonobacter. The sequence continues at coordinate 9,266 of CAJYHS010000078.1, forward strand.
GGAGAAAATGATTCATTAATCAGTGGAGTCATACGACCTGACACCTTCCCGAAAGTCTTAAACTTTCGGGAAGCTAGCTCTGGCAGCTACGGCGTAACAGGAGGTAAATCATACTTAAGGAAAGTAGTAATTAAAAACGTTATGAAAAACATCAATCGTCGTCAGTTTCTGGGTCAGTCGGTATTCCTGACAGCTGCCTTATACGGCTCGCCGTTTGACGTATTTGCGAAGGATAAACAGGCTTATAAAATCGCCGTGGTGGATTTAATGATTCTTAAACGGCAGAAACTGAGTGCTTTTCAATTAACCAAAGAAATTGGAGCGGACGGACTGGAAGTAGATATGGGCGGGCTGGGCAATCGTGAAACCTTTGACAGTCAGTTAGCAAAGCCCGAAATCCGCCAGCAGTTTTTAGATAAAGCCAAAGAACTAAATCTGGAAATCTGCTCGCTGGCGATGAGTGGTTTTTACGCCCAGAGCTTTGCCACGCGGCCCACTTATCAGCGAATGGTGCAGGACTGCCTGGATACCATGAAAGCCATGAATGTCAAAGTCGGTTTTTTGCCGATGGGCACGCAGGGCGATCTGGTGAAGAATCCCGAGTTACGTCCAGCCATTGTGGAACGACTGAAAGTAGTAGGACAGATGGCGAAAAAAGCCGGGGTTATTATCGGTATTGAAACTGCTCTGGATGCCAAAGGTGAATTGGAGTTACTAAAAGAAATTGCTTCGAAAAACATCCAGAGTTACTTCAATTTTTCCAACCCTCTAAAGAACGGGCGTGACCTGAATGAAGAACTCCGCATTCTCGGGAGAAAACGAATCTGCATGATTCACGCCACCGACGAAGACGGTGTCTGGCTGGAAAATAATACGCGACTGGATCTCAAAAAAGTAAAACAAACGCTCGACGACATGGGCTGGAAAGGCTGGCTGGTGATCGAACGTTCCCGCGATGCCAACGATCCGCGTAATGTCAAAAAGAATTTCGGAGCGAATACCCGATACCTGAAATCCATTTTTCAGGCCTAAGCAGATCTAATTCGGATGATTGATAATCAGATTCAATGAATAAACTAGCGTATGTACTGATTGGATTAAACCTCTGGTTAACCCCCGTATTCGCTCAAAAAGCAGAAGTATGGGTGTCTACGAAAGGTTTGGATACGAACGTCGGAAGCAAAGAAAAGCCGCTGGCGAGCCTTACGATGGCCCTGCGGAAAGTCCGGGAGTTACGCCGTTTGTCCGATCCATCCATTGGTAAAGGAGCTATCATTTATCTTCAGGGGGGACGATATCCATTAGAAGAACCTATTTTCATTCGTCCGGAAGATTCGGGAACGGCGGCGAGTCCAACCGTGATTGAAGCGGCTGCTAACGAAAAACCAGTGCTCAGCGGAGGCGTAAGGCTTTCGGGCTGGCAGAAAGTAAAGGGCAGCGTTCCGGGATTACCTAAATCATCCCTTGGAAAAGTCTGGGTAACCGACGTTCCGTTTGTAGGCGGGCGACCGTTGGAGTTTCGGCAGTTATGGGTAAATGGGCAGAAAGCCGTTCGGGCCAAGGACACGCCCTATTCAAAAATGAACCGGATTTTGTCCTGGAATAAAGCCGAACAAACCTGCTGGATTCCAGTCCCGAAATTCGGCGATTTATCCCAGGCTTCGGGACTCGAATTCTTCATTCATCAATGGTGGGCGGTGGCGAATTTGCGGGTGAAAAAAATCGAAGTGCGGGGCGACAGTGCTAAAGTATCTTTTCACCAGCCCGAAAGCCGCATTCAGTCCGAGCATCCCTGGCCCGCTCCCTGGATTTCGAAAGAAACGGGTAACTCAGCTTATTACCTCACCAACGCCATTCAGTTTCTGAACGAACCCGGCGAATGGTTTCTCGATCCGAAAACGCAAAAACTCTATTATTACCCTCAAGCGGGGGAAGACTTGACGAAAGTGGAAGTTATCGCTCCTTACTTGGAAACGTTAGTGCAGGTAACCGGCACGAGTGATCATCCCGTGACTCACGTTCATTTCAAAGGTATTGCGTTTGAACACGCGGGCTGGCTTCGGCCTTCGAAGGAAGGACACGTACCCCATCAGGCCGGTTTGTATATGCTGGATGCCTACAAGCTGAAAATTCCCGGAACACCCGAAAAGAAAACGCTGGAAAATCAGGCCTGGGTGGGTCGCCCGAAGGCGGCGGTGGCCGTTTCTTATGCTACGAACACGGGTTTTGAAAACTGCCGCTTCGAGCATCTGGCTTCCACCGGACTTGATTACCACCGGGGCGTGCATCAGAACCAGATCAAGGGTAACCTCTTCAAAGATATTGGTGGTACGGGCATTCAGGCGGGCATTTTTTCGGATGAAGCTACGGAGGTTCATTTACCTTACAATCCCCAGGACGAACGGGAGTTATGCACTTATTTGGATATTCGTAATAACCTCATTACCAACGTTACCAACGAAGATTGGGGTTGCGTGGGCATTGGGGCCGGGTTTGTTCGAAATCTGACCATCGAGCACAATGACATCAATGAAGTAGGGTACAGCGGCATCAGCATGGGCTGGGGCTGGACACCGACGGTCAACGCCATGCGGAATAACCGGATTCGGGCGAATAAAATCCACCATTATGGCAAACACATGTACGATGTCGCGGCCATTTATACCCTCTCGGCCCAGCCCGGGTCGCAAATTGTTGAGAACACGATTGACAGCATTTATAAGGCTCCTTACGCCCATATTCCGCAGCATTGGTTCTACCTCTATACCGATGAAGGTTCGGCTTATTTCACAATAAAAGATAATTGGACGCCGTCCGAAAAATTCCTGCAAAACGCCAATGGACCGAATAATGTCTGGATGAATAATGGCCCCGGCGTAGCCGATAGCATCAAAAACCGGGCGGGTCTGGAAACCGAGTATCAGCATTTGCTGAAAGACAATGCAAAGCCAGATACCTACTGGCAGATTAACGTCGAGAAACCCGTGATTGTGGAATTGATTACTTCCCAGCCGCTGGATGAAGAGAAGTTACGGGCGGTACTGGCGAAGGGAAAAGTATCCGAAAAATCACTGCATCGCTGGGCAAATCATTACATCATTTTTGATAAAGTACAGGACGTATACCTGCTCCGGGAGCGACTGAAAGCGGCCTTTCCCGGGGTTCAGATCAAAACCTACGACGATTTATTCTACGAATTCAACCGGGAAAAGTGTGGCGAGAAAGTGAACACTAATGAGTGGGAACATACGATTCTAACGGCCAATCTCGTCGCTGATCCGAAGCTTCAGCAGGAATACATGGATTACCACGCCACGCAGTTTGAAAAGTGGCCTGAAGTATCTAAAGGTTTCTGTAACGCTGATTTTCAGCAGTTACTCTTATTCAGAAATGGTCGGCAGTTAATGCTGGTCATTAGTGTTCCGAAAGGCGAAAGTCTGGAAAAACTTGATCCGAAAACGACGGAAAATAACCCAAGAGTCGTGGAATGGAATCAGCGAATGAAGAAGTATCAGGAAGGCATTCCAGGTACGAAAGCGGGAGAGGTCTGGGTGCAGTTGAAATAGATAGTTTGATGGGGTTTGAAAAGGTTTGAAAGCGTGGCACCGCTGCCAGCAAGAAGCATTCTTTCCAACTTCCCGAAAGTTTTAAACTTTCGGGAAGTTCAGTAGCCAAAAGTTACCACTCACAACCGTAAAGACTTAGGTAATCACGAAACAAGCTGCCAGAAAAACAGGTGGTAAACCAGTAATAAATCAACCATGTTAAAGCTAGGAATTTTAGGGTTAGGCGAGGGCCGGAGCACCATGTCGGCGGCCTTACAGAGTCAGAAAATTGAACTTGTCAAAGTCTGTGATCAGAAACTGGAACTGTGTCAGCAACGGGCTAAAGAGTTTGACTATCATTCGTATACGACTAATTATCAGGAGTTGCTGGACGATCCTGCGATTGAGGCCATCGCCATTTATACGCCCGATAAATTCCACGCCGAACATACCAAACAGGCCTTATTACACGGCAAACACGTTGTTTGTACGAAGCCGTTCATCGACGATTTATCGAAAGCCAAAGAACTAATCGAGCTGAGTGAACAGACGGGAAAGAAGGTATTCGTCGGACAAAGTTCCCGCTTTTTTGAACCCATGAAAAAGCAGCGGGCCGACTACGAAGCCGGACTCATCGGCGAGCTGATTACCATCGAAAGTTATTACCACGCCGATCACCGCTGGTTTCTGGATAAAGGCTGGTCGCTGGAAAATGCCTTCAAATGGTTATACGGCGGCCTGAGTCATCCCGTGGATTTTATTCGCTGGTATCTGCCCAGCATTGAAGAGGTAATGGGCTACGGCATGTTAAGCTCCAACGGCAAAAACGGCGGATTGAAAAACGCCGATACCATGCACTTCATTTTCAAGGCAACGGACGGTCGCATTGCCCGCGTGAGTGGAGCGTATACCGGCCCCGTGCAACCCGTTACCCGCGACAGCGAAATGAGCTGTATTCTTCGCGGAACCGAAGGATGCAGTCAGGGCGATTACATGGATTTACGCTACGCCATTACCGATAAAACCGGTGAAGAACGCATCCTGACCTGGGAGCATAAGCTGAAGCATTACTTCCGTTTTGAGGGCAAAAGTCACCACGCCGGGGAGTATCAGAACTACCTCGAATACTTTGCTGACTCGCTGGAAAGTGGACAAACGGCCTATCCCGACGTAAAAGAAGGCATCGGAACGGTAGCCTTATTACAGGCCATGGATCAGTCCCTGCAAACGGGGCAGCCAGTTAAAATCAAGGCGTTACTGGAAGCTCACGGATTAACTAACCTACTTTAAGAACTTTCCAAAAGTTTTGAACTTTCAGGAAGTTACTGATAAGAATGAATAACATCATTTTCCGCTTAACCCTGCTGGA
>CAJYHS010000079.1 GCA_913774715.1 uncultured Siphonobacter sp.
ATTATCTTTAATGATTTTTGGATCAGATCAATCTGATCTATATTATCTTTAAAAACTTCATTTAATAAACTCTCTTCTTCTACAAATTTTTCATTTTCATTTCCTAACTCTAAGATTGTTGAATAAATCTTATTATAGATATCTGCTACCTTATATCTAAAAATTCCATCTCGGTACCAAAGTACTTGTATAGCAACCAGTTCTTGATGAGATATTAGTTGCATAGTTTCGCCTTGACTTTCTTGGACTTCTTTTTGAGCTTTTAATAATTTTTCTAAAACTAATGCTCTATATTCAGGAACATACGGTCCCCAGTCATCTTCCTCTTTTTCACTTTTAACACGAAGTCTGTCTTGCCTACGGAATGTTTCTCTATAGTCTCTATTGTTACGATTTTCTACTAATTCGTCTCTAAGTTCCATTAGTGGCTCCATCCATTCTTCTCCGTTATCAATTAACCCTTCCATAGATTTGTCTTTTTTTACTACTGTACATACCCAACAACCAAATCGACTATTACCACAAGAAGGCGTTGTATCATCAATCACTAATGGGCAGTCTCCTGAGTTAGCATTTCTATATAAGGTGACTAATTCTTTATGAGACCCCCCCCATGGTGGTGACACTTGCATAAGGTATTGCCACAACTCATTTGTTTCAACATCTTTTATTGCAGCATATACATATGCATTTGGAAGTATATGTTTACGAAGCCTCTGGCCTTTTACTTCATATTTTTTTATAGAACGAGCTCGATTGGAACTTTCTGCTGATCTTGTCCCAAGAAGGATTATTACTTCCCCACTTTCACTTATTTTAGTTTTTATAAAACGTGTTGTAGGATCAATTTTCAATCTTTCTGTGCACCAACGAAAAGAATTATTTGGTGCTGGGTACCCTAATCCTATAAGCTTAATCCAAAATGTATCCTCTAATAGAGGCGTGGTTCGAATTACTTTGAATGGCATACTTTGTTCTACACTAGCTCTTTCCAAACGAGACAATGTATCTTCAATAAATTGTACTATTCTAGGATTTTCAACTAGTGTGTCATTACACACTATATAAATATCTCGTTGATATCTTATGCCAGAATCCATTTTTTTTAGTGCATTCCACACTAACTGAAGAAGCATTGTAGAATCTTTTCCACCACTGAAACCTATTATCCAGGGCCGGTTGTTATCTTCAGCCAGGTACTGGTCTTGAATTTCTGATTCAATAAATGGTATCATTAACATATTAATTATTTTAAATATGTATAAATGTAGCATATTTATATACTTTCAAGCAACCACTTAGTTCCTCACATACTTATATAGTGATATGTACATATATTTATTAATCTGATTATCAGTAGCACTAGCTATCCAAACACAATTTCTACTGCCTTATCTAAATCATCATCTCTTAAAGACTCCAAATACTTTTCAGTCATGCCGAAGCTGGAGTGTCCTAACATGGCAGACACCTTCCTTTTATCGGGTTCAACAGAATCGACCATGCGAGCGAACGTATGCCGGGCTATGTGAGTAGTGATCTTCTTAGTAGTACCGATCAGGTCAGCAATCCGCTTCAACTGATAGTTTACTTCACTGGTTCGCGATTCAACTTGTGCCCACATCTTACGCTCATTTTCTTCCTGGGTGAGTTTGGCTTCGTAATGCCACTTCATTAAGGGTACGATGTAGGGTCGGTGATAATCCAGCATGTGTTCTAAAAGCTTTTTGAGCTTCAGATGGATGCCTACTGATTGAATAGCTCCGGTCTTAATACTTACGTATTCAATGCGGCCAGAGACAATATTCTCCGGCTTTAATAGTAATACATCGGATATACGGGCACCTCGGAGATAGTACTGAAGCAGAAAGGCACAGCGAGCCTTGTGGATGTTTTGATCTATGGGAAGATCCAGATTTTCGATAGCTACTATCTCATCGCTGGTCAGACGTACTTTTTTGGTCTTTACCTCTTTCACTTCCACGAAGGCAAAGGGATCATGGGAGACAAACCCTCTTTTGCGAGCATCATTCCATACAGTCTTGATGAAAGCAATCCGACGATGAACAGTATTAGGACTGGTTCCTCGTCTACGTTCCCAGTTTAGGAACCGGGTAATCCACTCATCGGTCATTTCATCGAAGTGTACTGACTTCGCCTTTACAAATTCGGTGATAATGGTTACGTGAGACTGATATTTTTCTGCTGTATGTATATTCCCTCGTTCAGACCTACCCTTTACGAATTTCTCTAAATACTCAGTAAAAGTTTGATTCCCCGTAGCCTGTGCATTTACGATCACATCAGGATTGATAAACTTACCTTGCTTCTCTAAAGAAAGAATAAGCTTTTCAGCAGCGTCCTTTTTATGTTGGATTATTTCGTTGAGCTCAGCCGCATGAGGATAGTTGGACCGGACTCTTTCTTTTTCTTCGAGCCACTGCTTAACGGGAACTTTGCAAAGCTGTATTTCAGCAACCTTGCCATTAGCCCTTACTTTGAGGATAACCGGACTTGTGCCGTCTTTGTATATCTTTGAAGATTTGAGAGTTACTAATACAGTTGCCATAAATATTGAAGGGTGTCTTTTAGGTCACGAATTGGTCACGCTATTTTATCAATTATTTCCGCAATATCTTCAATATCCTTTTCTAACTAACCTATAACTATATGAATGACAAGTATTTAAAAGTTAAGAATCCTTTTAGAGCTTAATATTTGCAGACCCTCACCCTCTGCGAATAAAGCCTAACTATCTAATAATCAGATAGTTAGGCTTTTCAGTTTTGTGGAAAGTGGTACTGATTTTGTTTCCTGGTGTTACTTCATTATGCTGCTTTTCTCCAACTATTTAAAGAAGCAACAAGTTTAGGGTATTTCTTATGATTACCACCTCTCGAAATAAATCCCATTACAGTACTTTTTAAATGCTGCTTATTAGTAAGCTCATACTCACTGCCGCCTTGAATTTTAGCGAATTGCTTTACTTGCTGAAGTGATGCTTGCGAACCTACTGTACTTTCCAACGCTTCTAAAGTTTTAACGGTGGGTGTTACTTTAGCTTCGTCTTCATCCGTCTGTGTTGATTCTGAAGCTTTGTAATTCACTCTCTTTTCAATGAGGCTAACTAAGTCATCAAAGTAATTGTGACCGGTGATATCAATGATCTTCGTGCCTGGATTACCATTGACTTCTAGAATGAAAGCATTGCCGTTTTTATCTCGAATCAAGTCCACTCCAGCAAACTCTAATCCAACGGCCTTCGCTGCCTTTACACACAGGTCTTTTTCTTCCTGAGACAATTCTACTTTCTTACCACTCCCGCCCTGGCTGATATTTGCTCTAAAATCACTTTTACCCTTACGTTCCATGGCAACCGTAACTTCATCACCGACTACGATTGCCCGTACATCAGAGCTACCCGCATCAATAAAACGCTGTAAGAGCACATCTACGTTCAATTTGTAAAAGGAAGCTGAGGAAGTATTCGTTTGCTCAGCGTCCTTGAAGATCATTACTCCAACGCCCTGTGATCCGCTTAGAAGCTTACCTACAACTGGCAATCCACCTAACTTCTTGATAAGCCAATCTACGTGAATAGGATTCTTGGCAAATACAGTCATAGGAACCTTTACACCCTTACTAGAGAGCCGTTGAGCAGTCTTCATCTTGTTACGGGCGGTAAGTAAGCCATCAGCCGTTTGAGGGAAATAAATGGCTAGGTTCTCGGTCAAGTGCTGAAGGATAGTAGAATCATAGTCTAAACCAGCTCCTAAACGACTGATTACAGCTTTGAAAGTCTTTGCCTTGAGTCGATTGGGTTCAGAGAGTTCTTCCCTTGCGTCGTAGATACGATCATAACCATTCTCGTTCTCGAATACATACAAGTAAAGCTTGTCTGGTGGTGTTCGTAGGTGTGTCCACGCTTCTCGATTGCACTTGGCTAAAGGTGCTGATTGCTTACCTGAAATTTCCTGAGCTACTGGCCTCAAAGCTGAGTATATAAATTGGGTGTAAGAAGCTTGCGGACTGGGCACTCAATGAGCTGGGATTACACAAAGAAGCCGTGGCCGTGATGTTAGGCTGGAAAAGTAAGTGGGACTCGAACCGTACGACAATATACTTACCTTCTACGGAACACTCCCGCACGGGTAAGCTTATAAACCAGACTAGCCCGACAATCTGCCGGGCTAGTCTGGTTTATGAGAAAGAAACACTCTTAGTGACGGCTGGAGCGTTTGTGGTAGCTCTGGTCAATAAAGTATCCATTCCAAACGGCATAGCCGCTAAAGACATATCCGTTAGCCGTCAGATACGTGTAGATTTCATTAGCGGCGTAGTTTTCCGAATGAAAACTGTGCATTTCAATGACGATGAGTCGGGGACGATACCTGCTTAAGTCCAGCGACTGTAATACCTCCCAATCGTGGCCTTCTACGTCGATGGAGAGAAAATCAATAGCTTGACCTGTCGGTAAATATTCCTGCAAAATATCGGTAAGGGTTCGTGTTTTTAATCTATGCTCTCCTACTACCTGCACGTTCTGGTCACTTTTCAACTCGCTCACCGTTCGCTGGTCAATGGTGTTCAGTTCATGCATGTTGTATTCCGTAAAAACTACCTCGCTTTCGGTATTAGAAACGGCAGCATATACCGGGGTATCCTTTAATCGCAGCTGACGGTGTTTCTCTACAAGGCTTCTGTTAGCATCGATGGTAATGCCCTGCCAGCCTTTGCAGTAAAAACCGAAGGTATTCGAAAAATGAACGGGTTCATTGCTTCCTACTTCTACGTAAAAACCTTTGCTTACTTCGGGTAACAGGTTCGCAATGATTCGATCCTCCCCCATTTGCGAGTAACTTAAAAATACGTCGTTGCTAAATAACTTCCTGAAAAAGTAAAACGTGGTCATCCGCAAAGCGTCCTGAAAAGGTAATCGATCAAACAATAATTTAACCTGATTAAATGCAGACATAAAGTAGGTTTTGGATGATTGAACGAGAGTATGAACAGAAAATAGAGGTTTTATTTAAAACGTTGAAGTACATCTCGTATGGCCTTCAAACGAAGTGTATCCATGATAGCTACCGTTTGCATACGAAAGATGAGTCGGGTGCGTGTCGTGGCACAATTGAGTACGTAAGAAGATAGCATATAGGCGATCAGCGTAGCCACAGAAGCACCGATAGCTCCGTATTTTGGAATAAGCATCAGATTCAATACTACATTTATGATCGCTCCTGCCAGCGTTTTATAAAGCATAAATCGTTGCTGTCCATATAATATGAACCAGTTTGAAGCACCAACGCCCAAAAAGACAAAAACACCTGACCAGATATGAATAATTAGTATTTGAGCCACGCCTTCATACTGGTTTCCAAATAACAGATTCACAAAAGTATCGGCAAAAAAACAAGTTCCTATGGATATTCCAATACTGATGAATGCGAGTAAGGTAAGCAATTGCTGGTAACCCTTATAAAAAGCCGTTTCGTCATTGGCTTTCAACTGAAGAATGGACGGATAAAAGGAGGAAACCAGGGCAATAGCGATAAAATACCAGACTTCGGATAAGCGTAAAGCGGCACTGTAACGCCCCAATTCAGCACTGTCAGCCATATTTTCAATCATGAATTGATCGGCCCTCATGTAGACGAAAATGAAAAAATCATTCATAATTAAAGGCCAGGACATTGCTAATAAATGCTTAGCAAGGGTTGGATCAAATCGCCAATTCCGCACAGACTCCGAGCGGTATCGATTGTAAAATAATAATAGGAATAGAGCTCCTAATAATGCTTCCAGAAAAACCAGAGCCGAGAATGCGACTAGATTCGCGTACGTTATTAAAAAGTACAATCGAAGCGAGGTCGATAATACAAAAGCAATGAATTTTGCTAACACAGACCGACGTGACTGTACCTCGGACTGGAAAAACAGGTCAATGATATCTGTACTCTGAAAAACCAGCGTTGAAGCCGAGAACAGAATCATGTAAATCAAAGTAGGCCGATCGCTGTAAAAATAATAGGCAGAGATCGCTACCAGCAGAAATGCAAACAGGCCAGCCAGCAACTTCAGCAAAAACGCGGTTCCTAAAAGATGATTCTTGGAGGCTGTTTTAGGACTGATCAATTCCGTGACAATCACGGAGGTTAAGCCGAGCGTTGCAATTGGCAAAAGTATGGCCGGAAAAACCATGGCGTAATTCAACTGCCCAAATTTCTCTGGTCCCAGGTAACGAGCTAGCCAAACGCCAATCAGCATTCCTGCCGCCATTCGGAATACGCGGTCAAAGAATATCCATCCGACATTAATCAGGGCCTTACTGGTATTTTTACCCAGCTTCGGTGTTTTTACTTCTGTCATATCTTACCAAGGTGTATGGAAATCACCTTTGTTTATTGGGTTGGCTATAAGCCTATTAAATGGTCAAAGATTGCGGGCTATTATCTTTTGAAATGAATTTACCAATAACCCCTGGGTGCTAGGCGTCCCCTAATAAACCCCATTCATGTAGACAGAGTTAGATTTCGCACTAAAAATAAACGAGCCTTGATCGCTCCCGCAAGGTTTGCGTACGAGAAGTACTTTGGTAAGATTATATATAGAAGGTTGGTTGGCATAGTAGTTCCTGATTCAGGTCTGCCGCAAAAATGGTGTATTTTCTTAAAACTTCTCTTGCCTATTAGTGGATTTTCCTAAACATGCGTTTAGAATATAGATAAATATACCCTATCATCTTGGGAAAACTAACAAATCAGTTCCTTCCGATTTCAGACCTTCCCTAGTGAAATGGCTTCCTAGATTTGAACCAAAAGGCGAAAACCACAGATGGTTCTACTCTAAAGTATGTACAAAGACTATACATATCGATGCAGCATTAGCTTCAGCAAAGAGTAGATACGAATCATTTGCAGTGAATTATTCTACACGAAGGTTAATTTTAAAAGAAATCATCTTGATACTTACCTGCATTATATTTGGCAAATACATCACTTAACTATCATTTATTTTATTGAAGCAAGATATTACTATTATCTTATACGTACCTTCTTTTTTGCTTTTTCTAAAAAAATGTCATTTTAATCTGCTTTCTCTGCTAATTAGCTATATGTTTGCTACTCAATTGAAAGCGAATGGATTCAACGCAACATCCTGATTGCCCCCGCTGCGATTCATCGGACGTTACCAAATCGGGGGTTATTAAAGATCGGCAACGTTTTTTTTGTAAATCTTGTCAGTATCACTTCACCGTAGACAAGCTAGGAAAAGGAATTAGTACGTATTACGTTATTAAAGCCTTACAACTTTATATTGAGGGAGTTAGCTACCGGGAAATCGAACGGTTACTTGGGGTTAGTCACGTTTCAGTGATGAACTGGGTAAAAAAATACCAGATCAAAATCCCAAAAAATTCCGAGTATAAACCTACTTATAAAATACTTAACCATAAAGAACTGGCGGACTACTTCGCCAACCGTGAAAACCTTCGCAGCTCCGGCGTACTGGTTACTGAACTCGGCGATAAATTCATGCTCATTCGCTGGGAACGCTTCAAGGATTAAGCTCTTTTCCCATGAATGTCACGTATCATTATATACGTCTTTTCTGAGTGCGTATTTTTAGTTTTCCTTCACTTCTTATCCGCAATCTCTTGTTGATCTTGCCGTACCTTTGCGGTCTAAATTGCAGATCATGAACGAAAGATTGCGGGGTCAGTACCTGATCATTGTTAGTATACTCTTTGCTCTCATTCTCAATTTCCCTTTACTCTCGCTTTTTAACCGACCCATTCTTTGGCTTGGCATTCCACTCTTATACTGGTACTTGTTTATCGTATGGTTGGGGCTGGTCATTCTGATGTATTGGTACTGGACTCGCAGAAATCATGAATAGTGGATGGGTAGTGATTGTCTCGGTCATGTACCTGGGACTACTTTTTGGCATTGCGTACTGGGCCGAACGCTCTCAACCCGCCCGCCGCTGGGTTTCCAATCCCTGGATTTACTCGCTGTCCCTCAGCGTCTATTGCTCCGCCTGGGCCTATTACGGTTCCGTAGGACGGGTTATTACCAACGGCGTAGAGTTTCTCTCCACGTATTTGGGGCCAACTTTAACAGCTCCGCTATGGTGGATTATTCTTCGCAAAATCATCCGCATATGTAAGGTTCAACGCATTGCGACACTGGCCGATTTTGTGGCTTCCCGGTATGGTAAATCCGCTAATCTGGGGGCTTTGGTAGCCCTCTGCTGTCTGGTCGGTATCGTTCCTTATATTTCGCTTCAGCTTAAGGCTATTTCTACAAGCTTTGCCGTTCTGGCTCAACTACCTCAAAAAGAGGAGCTTACCAGCGACTTAACTTTATACCTCGCCGTCGGATTAGGCTTATTCGTAATTCTGTTTGGAACCCGAAAAATTGAAGCCACCGAGCAGCACGAAGGCATGGTAACAGCCATTGCCGCCGAATCGCTGGTGAAAATGCTGGCTTTTCTACTCGTGGGCAGTTACGTTACCTTTGGCGTTTTTAACGGCTTCGGTGATATTTTTACGCAGGCTGCTGAAAAGCCCGAACTTCAAAAACTCTTCACCGTCGATCCGCAGGGAGGTTACGGTTCGTGGTTCTGGCATTTGTTACTTTCCACCCTTAGCATTCTGTTATTACCCCGACAATTTCAGGTTGCCGTGGTGGAAAACACCGACGAACGCCACCTCAACCGGGCGATCTGGTCATTTCCGTTGTACATGCTGATTATTAACCTTTTCGTATTACCCATTGCATTCGGCGGAGCTATTCTATTTCAAAATCAGTCGATTAATGCCGATAACTACGTATTAGCGATCCCCCTTTACTTCGATAAAGAGTGGCTGGCTCTGGTTACTTACCTCGGCGGCTTTTCGGCGGCTACGGGGATGGTTATTGTGGAGACCATTGCCTTGAGTACCATGCTGAGTAACAGCGTATTGATGCCTTATGTATTAACCCAGCCCACACTTCGTCGCCGCATTGGTCCCAATCTGGGCAGCTTCCTGACCCGTTCCCGCCGGATCAGTATTCTGCTGCTGCTCGTGGCGGCTTACCTTTATTACTCCAAGCTCGCAGGTCGGTATCCGCTGGTTTCTATCGGTCAGGTTTCCTTTACGGCAGTGGCTCAGCTGGCCCCGGCGGTGTTAGGAGGTATTTTCTGGAAACAGGGAAACCGCTATGGAGCTACCGTCGGCCTGATTCTGGGCTTTACCGTCTGGTTCTATACCCTCGTCATACCCATGCTAGCGGAAGCAGGTTTTTTCCCAATCTCGATTAATACGCAGGGCCCCTGGGGAATAGAGTTACTGAAACCTTCCGCTTTGTTTGGGCTGGAAGGGTTCGACCGGATTTCTCACGCTATTTTCTGGAGTTTATCGGTTAATGTGTTAGCCTATGTATTACTTTCCATTCGTTTTCCTCAGACGTCGATGGAACACAATCAGGCGATCTTATTTGTAGATATTTTCAAGTATTCCGAAGTCATCGAAAGTTCCACCATCTGGCGGGGAACGGCCTATATTCCTGATTTACAAAGCTTATTAAGTCAGTTTTTCGGAAAGGAACGAACAACTCAGTTACTGGAACGTTTCGCCAGCGAGAACGAAATTGACCTGAACTGGCAACGGGCTTCGCCTCAATTAGTAAACTATGCAGAAAATCTTCTCGCCGGAGTAGTGGGTTCGGCTTCGGCCCGGTTAATGGTTGCTTCGGTAACCCTGGAAGAAAAAATTTCGGTAGATGAAGTGGTTGAAATACTGAAGGAATCGCAGGAGTTAATTTTGACAAACCGTCAGCTACGTCAGCATCAAACTGAGCTGGAACGAGCCACTACGCAGCTTCGTGAGGCCAACGAGCAAATGGTACGAACGGATCGTTTGAAAGATGATTTTCTCACCACCGTTACCCACGAATTACGCACACCCATTACTTCGATTAAGGCTCTGAGTGAAATTTTACAGGATAACCCCGAACTTGAAACCGATCAGCGGGATCATTTTCTGAACACGATTATCCGGGAATCGGATCGACTAACCCGCCTGATCAGTCAGGTACTGGATCTGGAAAAATACGAATCCGGCAAACAGTCGCTTCGCATGGAAAACGTTCAGATGCAGGAAGTCATTCAGGAAGCCGTTGAAACCGTTCATCAGCTCGCCCTGGATAAATCCGTTGATCTGGAGGTTAGGTTAGACCAACACCTACCCGTAACCCTGGCCGACCGCGATAAACTGATGCAGGTGCTGATCAATCTGCTTTCCAATGCCATTAAATACACGGAAGCTCAGCGGGGGAAGATTCAGTTAAGCTCCTATTCTTCTGAAAACAAGATCATTATTGAAGTACAGGATAATGGTCCCGGCATTGCTCCCGATTATCAGAAACTTATTTTTGATAAATTCTATCAAGCTGAAAATCAAACCATTCGAAAACCTAAAGGCAGCGGTTTGGGCTTAGCGATTACTAAAAAAATCATAGAACTACATAACGGAACGATTTCCGTGAACAGTGAACCCGGTCAGGGAGCTTTATTCCTGGTAAAGCTCCCCGTGCTAAACGAAACGCAGCATAAAACCTCGATTTAGGAGTAGAATTCGAAGCTCAGCGAAGGAACCAAGTCGGGATTTTCCTGTTCTACGTCTATACGGATGCTGAAGGAAACCCATTTTTAGTGACCTAAATGCGTATATTTGAATTCAATCCGTAACTCCTTGAATCTATAAACGAACCGAATCTCAGCCCAACCATTGAGATTTTTGTTCATGAGTATTATGAAAATTCTGATTGTTGACGATGAACCGGGTATAGTCATGTCTCTGGAATTTCTGATGAAAAAGGAAGGCTACCAGGTCTATATTGCCCGTGATGGAGCCGAGGCTCTGGATATCATTCGCCAGGAAACGCCCCATCTGGTTCTGCTGGACATTATGATGCCCAGCGTAGATGGCTATGAAGTATGTCGCCAGGTAAAAGAATCCGAATCATTACAAGAGACGAAAATCATCTTTCTGAGTGCCAAAAGTAAAGAGAGTGACATTGAAAAAGGCTTATCCTTTGGAGCCGATCTTTACTTGACCAAACCCTTCTCTACCCGTAACTTAATGGCCAAAGTTCAGGAACTTACAGCTTGTTAATGACTTATTCTTTCCTTTATTCTGGTCAAAAAAGAACTGGAATAGTACTTTTTTATCTATATTAAATTAGCTAGAAAAATCGTGATTTTTTGATCACATCCGCGATTGCTTGTACTTTAGCTGGACTAAGTACGTATTTTTCAAGTCCTCTAAAACGAGCTAGTACCATGAGTCACATCCCATTTCAACTGAAAAGCTTTGAAGACTATCAACGAACCTATAAGCAATCAGTTGAGGATCCAGAAGGTTTCTGGGCTGAAATTGCCTCTAATTTTTACTGGCGGAAACCCTGGATTAAAACGCTTCAATGGAATTTTTCAGAACCGGATATTAAATGGTTTACGGGTGGTAAATTAAATATTACCGAGAATGCCCTGGACCGCCATCTGGTGGAACGCGGCGATCAGACAGCCATTTTGTGGGAACCCAATGATCCCCAGGAAGAATCGGTTAAAATATCCTATAAACAACTGCATCAGCGAGTTTGCCGTTTTGCAAACGTTCTGAAAAAACAGGGCGTGCAAAAAGGGGATCGCGTTTGTATTTACTTACCCATGGTACCCGAGCTGGCCGTGGCCGTCCTCGCCTGTGCTCGCATCGGAGCCATTCACTCCGTCGTTTTCGGGGGATTCTCGGCTCAGTCCATTGCCGATCGGATCAATGATGCTCAGTGTAAAGTTGTAGTTACCTCGGATGGAGCGTATCGCGGTTCGAAGGAAATTGCGATGAAAGCTACCGTGGATGATGCTCTGGTCACCTGTCCTTCGGTAGAAACGGTACTAGTAATGACCCGTACCCGCACGCCGGTATTCATGCTCAAAGGCCGGGATCGCTGGTGGGAACAGGAAGAAAAGTACGTGACCAACGACTGTCCCGCCGAAGAAATGGACGCTGAAGACACGCTGTTCATTCTCTATACTTCAGGTTCAACGGGTAAGCCTAAGGGCGTCGTACATACCTGCGGAGGATACATGGTTTATGCCTCGTACACCTTCGCCAATGTTTTCCAGTATCAACCCGGCGACATTCATTTCTGTACGGCTGACATCGGCTGGATCACGGGCCACAGTTACATTGTATACGGTCCACTCTGCTGCGGTGCTACGAGCTTAATGTTTGAAGGTGTACCTACCTATCCCGATGCCGGACGTTTCTGGGATATTGTTGATAAACATAAAGTTAACATTCTGTACACGGCTCCAACGGCCATCCGCTCGCTGATGGGTTTTGGCTTGCAGTACGTTGAAGGTAAAGACCTTTCGAGCTTGACGAAGTTGGGCTCTGTAGGGGAGCCCATTAATGAGGAAGCCTGGCGTTGGTTCCACGATCATATTGGCAAGGGTAAAACGCCCATCGCTGATACCTGGTGGCAAACCGAAACGGGCGGCATCATGATTTCGCCGTTGGCGGGTATTACTCCTGAGAAACCAACTTATGCCACGTTACCCTTACCCGGCGTTCAGCCCATTTTAGTGGATGAAAATGGGAAGGAAATTGAAGGAAACGGCGTTTCAGGTAACCTCTGCATCAAGTTCCCTTGGCCTGGTATTCTACGAACCACTTACGGCGATCACGAACGCTGCAAGCAGACGTATTTCAGCACGTATCCTAATTTATACTTTACCGGTGATGGCTGTCTTCGCGATGAAGACGGATACTACCGCATTACGGGTCGGGTCGATGATGTCTTAAACGTATCGGGCCACCGGATTGGAACAGCTGAAGTCGAAAACGCCATTAACATGCACTTAGGCGTAGTGGAAAGTGCCGTAGTAGGTTACCCGCACGACATCAAAGGGCAAGGCATTTACGCCTATATCATTACGGAAGAACCACTGGATGATATGGACCTGACGCGTCGGGATATTCTGGCAACGGTTTCCCGCGTGATTGGACCCATTGCCAAACCGGATAAAATTCAGTTTGTCAGCGGCCTACCTAAAACGCGTTCGGGTAAAATCATGCGTCGGATTCTTCGGAAGATTGCCGAGGGCGATACCTCTAATTTAGGAGATACGTCAACGCTTCTCGACCCCGCTGTTGTAGATGAGATCAAAAACGGAGCTTTATAGAGGCTCTTTTAACTTCCCGAAAGCTTTTAAACTTTCGGGAAGTTCTTTTTACGAAGAATTAACGGAATGTTTCGCAAACTAAGTTCGCAGGCCCTGAAACGAATGGCCTACCTGGAGGAACTCGATCAGCAGGATCGTACCGATGGCACACCTCGTTCCAGACGACTGCGTCAGATTAACCGGGCCACGGGCGAGTTTTTAGCCATTCTCGCCGTCAATGCTCCGGCGGGAGAACTCATCGAAATTGGCACCAGTGCGGGTTATTCTACCCTCTGGCTGGCTCTGGCAGCTCGCGAACGTCAGCAGAAAGTAAAGACCTTTGAGATTGATCCCGAGAAGATAGCTCTGGCTCAGGAAACCTTTCACCTGGCGGGACTGGAAGAATACATCGAAATTATTTCGGGCAATTTTATGCAAACCGGAGTCAGTCTGGCTCCGATCTCTTTCTGTTTTCTGGATGCAGAAAAGGAATTATACGAACCCTGTTTCCAACTCGTCGCCCCAAAACTAGTCACTAACGGATTACTGGTGGCCGACAACGCCATTGATCAGTACGAAGGTATTAAACCCATGATCAACGCGGCTTTGGCCGATGAACGTTTCGATTGCATAACCGTTCCCATAGGCAACGGCGAATTTATTTGTCGCAGAACCTAACTTCCATTCATCCCACTCTCCTTGCCCGACTTAGTTTCCATTCTCCGCTCCGTGTCTCCTCTACCCGACGAAAGTCTGGAGCTGATTAAGCCTTTCATTACTCAGGTAAGTTACCCCAAAGGCAAGCACCTGTATCGAGCCGGACGCATTGAAAATCTGGTTTTTTTCTTACAATCGGGTCTGGTACGGGCGTATCAGGGTGAAAATCAGTTAACCTTCTGGTTCGGAATGGAGGGAGAAATCATTCTTCCTTTCAACAGTTACACCCGTCGCGAGGCCGCTTACGAATCCATTCAGTTACTGGAGAATTCCGTTCTCTACCAGATAACCATTCCTGACTTACACCGATTGTACGAAACCAATCTGGATTGGGCCAACTGGGGCCGAAAACTGGCCGAACGCGAAATGGTCAAACTCGACCAGATCTATATTTCCCGCCAGGGTAAATCTGCGGCTGAACGTTATCAGGAATTACTGGACCAGCATCCCGACTGGGTTCAACGCATTCAGCTGGGTTACCTGGCTTCCTACCTGGACGTTACTCAGGTTACCTTAAGCCGCATACGGGCTGACATCCGCTGATTATTTTAACATTTGTAAAAATCTTTGCTTTGTTCCCTCCCGAACTTTGTAGCAAATCAAAAGGATCAGGTAAGTTTTCTTCCCACCTAATCCTTTAATACATCGAATGTTATGAATTGGTTATTAGTTATCCTCGCCGGGCTGGTAGAGGTTGGTTTCACCTTTTGTTTAGGTAAAGTCCGGGAAACGTCCGGTACGACTTCATTGCTTTGGCTTAGTGGATTTATTACCTGTCTGGCGATCAGTATGAGTTTGTTACTAAAAGCGACGCAAACCCTTCCCATGGGAACGGCTTATGCCGTCTGGACGGGTATAGGTGCCGCTGGGACAGTATTGCTTGGTATCCTCGTTTTCAATGAACCCGCCCACTTCTGGCGACTCTTTTTCATTGCTACACTGGTGATGTCCATTGTTGGACTAAAAGTCGTTTCTCATTAAAATCACAATGCTCTGGCTTTCGAAAGCCAGAGCATTGTGATTTATAGCATCTTTCCATTCATCACGGCTAAAATTGCCACACATCTATTCCTGTTGCCTCTGTTCCAATTTGTGAAGCTGAACCCCTCCGTAGCCCCTTAATTTTGAAACATCAGTATGGCACACCTGCCGCCTGTCTTCAACCCACGTATACTTAACCAACGATTACGAGCTACTGAACACACTTCCTTATGAAAAAATTATTACTCCTTTTTAGTTGTTGTCTATTTATACAAACCGCTCAGGCTCAGTTTCCTATGGGTGGAGCTACGCCTCAACGAAAAGCCCTTCCCGGAACAGCCGATGACAATACACCCAAAGGCAACTCAAAGATCACGGGATTCGTAGTCGATTCTTCGGTAACAAAGGCCGTAGAATTTGCCAACATTGCCCTTTACAGCAAAGCAACCAATAAGCCAGTAGACGGAACCGTGGCGGACGACAAAGGTAAATTCACTCTGAATCGTGTGGCGGTGGGTGAATATAAAATCCTGGTAACTTTCATTGGGTACGAAAACAAAACCATTGATAACATTAAAGTTGAAAAAGGTCAGGACATTGATCTGGGTGTGATTAAGGTTAATGCCAAGACTAAAACGCTTGACGAAGTAACCGTTACCGGACAAAAAGATCTGATTGAAGAGAAAGTGGATCGTCTGGTGTACAATGCAGAGAAAGACATCATGGCTAAAGGTGGCGATGCTACGGACGTATTACGTAAAGTTCCCATGCTAAGCGTGGATTTACAGGGTAATCTCTCCTTACGAGGCAATCAGAATGTTCGAGTGCTGATCAATAACAAACCCAGTACCATCGTTGCCAGTAGCGTTGCTGATGCATTGAAGCAAATTCCTGCGGATATGATCAAAACCGTTGAAGTGATCACTTCACCTTCAGCTAAATACGACGCAGAAGGTTCAGGCGGTATCATTAACATCATTACTAAAAAGAATACGTTGCAAGGCCTTAACCTCAACGTAGATGCCGGTGTTGGGAACCGGGGGTCGAGCTTATCGCTGAACGGAAATTACCGCAAAGGAAAAATGGGTCTTACCCTCGGTGGTTTTGGTCGGGCGAACTATAATGTCAAGCTAAAAGGCTTCACCGATCAGACCAACTTCCGTGAAGATGGTTCAACTACGCGTACCTACCAGGATTTATCAGGGGTAAATACGGGCCTCTTCGGAAACTATAACCTAGGTTTCGATTACGACCTTGCTCAGAATCAATCGATCACGGCTGGCGTTCGTTACGGTGCCCGCAATATGCTTAATACCGTCGATTATAAAACCGACTCTTACATCAATAATATTATCAACTCAAGTGTTTACCGAGACGTTGATACCAAGAACCTTTCCGGAACGGTTGACGTAAACGTTGATTACCTCCATACGTACAAAAAGCCCCAGCAGGAATGGAGTATCTCGACTCAATACAGTCGAAATGATTTGACGAATAATTTCGATTCTAACGACCGTACGGGTACGAATGAACTCTTGAATCGCGAGAAAAACATTAACCATAACCTGAATCAGGAAATTACCATTCAGTCGGATTACCAGACACCCATCAAGAAAAATCAAATGATTGAATTTGGCGGGAAAGGCATCATGCGGATGGTGAATAGCGACTATCAATATTTGTATGGCAATGGGAATGACCCGCTTAGCCAAAGTCCAAAACAGCCTTCCGGTGCTTTGGATTACAATCAGAATGTTGTGGGAGCCTATACGTCCTATACCCTTACCACCAAAAAGAAATATACGATCAAGGCGGGTGCCCGTTACGAATATACCACTATTGAAGCCACTACACGTGAAGGTGGTGACATTCAGATTCCTAATTATGGAAACCTGGTTCCAAGCGTAAATATCTCGAAAAATATTAAAGGGGCTACCTGGAAATTGGGATACAATCGTCGTTTACAAAGACCCGGTATTCAACAACTGAACCCGAATATTAATGCCGCTAACCCTCAGAATATTATGATCGGAGATCCATCCCTGCGTCCTGAATTAACGGATAACGCGGAGTTAGGGTATAGCAAAAACTTTAAGAAATTTTATCTGAATGCGGCTTTCTTTGGACGTATCACAAATAACACGATTACGCAGGTCGTACAAACGAATGACACGCTGGCGGGTGGTGTTCTGACTACCTATCAGAACATCGGTAGCGAGCGGGCAGTAGGAACCAACCTCTTTGGTAACCTTGCCATCACTTCGAAGTGGAACATCGGTATCTTCTCGAACATCATTTATAATAACCTGCGGGGCATGGCTCCGGTGGGCGGCGGACAATCCGAATTTGTCGAAAATTCCGGCCTTAATGTGGGGGGGGGATTTACCTCACAAATCCAGTTTAAAAATGGCTGGGGTGCTCAGGGTTTTGCCTTCGTTCAAGGCTCTCAGGTACAACTACAAGGTCGACGGGGTGGCTTCGCTTTTTACTCCGCCGGGGTTAAAAAAGACTTCAAGAACAAGAAAGGTAGCATTGGACTGGCTGGAGAAAACTTCCTGACCAAAAGCTTCAACATTCGGACGAACCTTTCTACGTCCCAGTTTACTCAGGTTTCCGATCTGCGTCTGTTTATGCGAGGTGTTCGCCTGACCTTTACCTATAAAATTGGTAAAATGACTGCTCAAGCTCCGCGTAAAAAAGGTAAATCCGTGAACAATGACGACGTAAAAAGCGGAGGTGATGGCATGCAGGGTGGTGCTCCAGCAGGTGGTGGAAACGCTCCTGGCGGACGTCCCCGGTAATCATTCTTACACTTTTATAACAAGAGGGACCGTCTAATGAACTTAGAAGGTCCCTCTTATTGTAGGGGCCCTACAGGTACAAATGAGTAGCCCCAAATAAGTGTATCCTTCTGCCGGAATTTACGGCTGAGTTTCTCTGGAATAGTCCAATAATTCCGCTAGTAACTGCCTGATCCTTCTCGAGGTATCCGAATTAAAAAGCATTAAAAAAGTAGTTGCAATTATTAAAAACTGTTTAATAATCTAAATTGAGTTAAAATAATACCTGAAAAACTACTAATTTTTTGCAGCAGGCTATATTTTACACATTTTTTTTTCGATATACGTACTTTGTATAGAAAAACTCTAAAGAATCCGATTACCTTTGTTGACTCCTGACGTACAGGAGATTTTTGTTTTATTTATTTTTTTGTTCACAATGCAAACAGGCACTGTAAAATTTTTCAACGAAACGAAAGGTTTTGGCTTTATTCTTGATGACGCTTCCGGGCAAGATATTTTCGTGCACGCGACGGGTCTGAGTTCAGCTACCATTCGTCAGGATGACCGTGTGTCTTTCGATACTATCGAAGGCAAACGTGGCTTGAACGCCGTAAACGTTAAGAAAATCTAATTTTCTAAGCGTGCTCAGGAAAAACCCTGCCTCCTAACGGAAGCAGGGTTTTTCGTTTACTAGCCATATGGCACCGTTTTTTAATGGATAGGGCTATCACTACCACATAAGCTATGAAAACTCCATTAATAAATCTTCTAGCAGTGTTCAGTCTAATCTGGATCAGCTCAGCCTGTTCGTCTGTCAATGTTGACAAAAGCAGCAAAGCTGACTTTAGCCGTTATAAAACTTTTGCCTGGATGGATTCGGATGTAAAAGCGGGAGAAAATCCGGCTTACTATAACGAAATCGCTACCCAGAATCTGGAGGCAGCTGTTGTGAACACTTTGACTGAAAAAGGGTATCAGGAAAATACTAGTCAGCCAGATATGCTTATCGGCTATCACTTTTTCGTTGAACAAAGAGAACGCACCGTTTCTGATCCGAATCCCATGTACGGCCCCTTCGTAGGCTGGGGACGCTGGGGTTGGCAAGGCTGGGGACCTTCCTGGTACGGCTGGGGCGGAAATCGCTATCGGCGGGAAAAATATGATGCGGGTACGGTAGTTGTTGATATTGTTGACGCAAAAACGCAGAAGCTAGTCTGGCGAGGTTCCGTTGAAAAGGCAGTCGATAATCCTACCCAAATCTCCCGGCAACTGGAACGTGAAGTAAGCCGAATTGTAGATAAAGTACCGGAAGAAAAAACAAGTGAATAGCAATCCAAACTAGTCAGGTGACGGTCTAAAGGCCGCCACCTGACTAGTTAAAATACCTTAAGTCATTTATTAGTGTACAATTTTCTCGGAAAACCTTAGTTTTACGAAAGAATTGCTTTTCTAATGATCTATAAACTCACTGCATTTATACTGATTTTCTTGGGGCTTAGTCTAAATTTTAAAGGATTAGCTCAAGATCGCTACATTACCGGAATTGCCTTAAGCGACTCTACAGACAAGCCTATTAACTTGGCTTCTGTACGAAACATGCGAACTCAGGATGTTACCCGTACCAACAGGACTGGTGCCTTTTTAATTATGGCTCGTCCGGGTGATAATCTTCGATTAACGTGTAATGGATGTGACGACGCCACCGTAACTGTAGATTCTACGCATGACGATTTTACGGTTCGCATAAAACAGTATGTATTTCAGGGCGATGGTACTACTTTGAATGAGGTTCGGGTAACGGCTAAGTCAGAAGCGGAGATTAAGTACGAAATTGAAAAGGCACTCAAGGAGCCTCTCGCCAAAAAGAACATGAGTACTGATCAGATGCTGGGCATGGCTACTTCTCCCATTTCTCTCCTATACGAGATCTTTAGTAAAGAAGCTAAAACGAAACGTAAGTTAGCGGTTTATCAGCAGCAGGATCGTAAGCACAAACTGGCTGAATTCAAATACAACGAGCATCTTGTCAATCAAATAACTAAACTTGAAGGTGAAGATCTTGAAGAATTTATGCGTCTCTTCCCCATTGATGATGACTTCGTTTTACAATCTTCCGAGTACGATATTATTCAGGTAATTAAAGCGAATTTTAGTAAATACAAATCTCGCCTGGGCCGAAAATAATCTTCTGTTTCAAGCTTCTGTACGTACCTTTGTACAATGAGGTACATGATTTCGTTTGCGTATAATGGCTCTGCATTTAATGGCTGGCAAAAACAGCCTAACGCTGTTTCAGTGCAGGAGGCTATTGAAAGATCACTTTCTGTTTTACTCAAAAGCCCGGTTAATCTGATTGGCTCTGGTCGTACGGACACAGGTGTTCACGCTGAACAGCAATATGCTCATTTCGACTGGCCAGAGAAAATTACTGAAGACCTGGAATTTATTGCTTTTAAATCCAATCGGATGATGCCTGCTGGCATTGTCATCTATCGGATTTTCCCCATCAATTCAGACATTCATGCCCGATTTACGGCAACTTCCCGCAAATACGAGTATCGAATTTCCCGTGTAAAAAATCCATTTCGCCCTTTCATGGTTTATCCCTTTAGTTTCCCATTGAATGTGGAGGCTATGAACGAGGCAGCCAAGTATCTGTTGAGTCACAGCGATTTTCAGAGCTTTAGCCTGGTAAATACGCAGGTAAAAACCTTTCGCTGCGACATTACTGAAGCCTATTGGGAAGAACGGGGCCATGAGTTAGTATTTCATGTTCGGGCAGACCGTTTTCTCCGGGGAATGGTTCGTGCTTTGGTAGGTACTCTGATGGACGTAGGTCGGGGAAGAACCACCGTAGAAGGTTTCAATGAGATTATTCTGGCCAAAGACCGAAAGAAAGCAGGTCGGGCAGTGCCCCCCGATGGGCTCTTTTTAGTGGAAGTTACCTACCCTATTCATGCGTTTGATCCACCCGTAGAAACGGTAGCAATTGAGCTTTAAAATGAAGATTCAAGTGTCCATTCTTGCGGCAGGAAATTCGAGCCGATTAGGTCAGCCCAAGCAGTTACTTAGCTGGCAAAAGAAACCACTGATTCAATACGTTGCCGAAGAAGCCTTAAAAGTTCAGCTTCCCGGAGTAACTACTCAAGTGACGATCATAACGGGAGCTTATGCAGAGCCCGTTACTCAGGCTGTTCAACAGCTGCCTTTAGTTGTACTTCATAACCCGGACTGGCAGGAAGGAATGGCCTCATCCGTACGAATGGCTAGCCATTACGCCATTGAAACCCAGGCAGACGCTTTGTTATTTCTGCTAACCGATCAGCCCTATGTAACTGACCACCTAATTGAGCAATTGATTGTCAAGCACCTGGATTATACTCACACTGATGGCATAGTAGTTTCAGATTATGGATCGGAATGGGGTGTACCACTGCTGATTGGCTCGGCTCACTTTAAACCACTATTGCAATTAAAAGGAGATTCGGGAGTAAAACCGTACATTAAACAGCAGCAGTTAGTAATGCAAAAAGTTTCTTTTTTAAAAGGACTTATTGATATTGATACCGATCAAGACATTCTGTATTTGCAAGATAAGCCCTGAGTTCGTAGATTTGTAACTTCACTGGAAATAAGCCCTACTTTTAGATTAGTTATTTCGGAGTTAATTCTCTTGTTAAAACTGAGTACATAGACCTACACCGCTAGATTGATTACCATATCCTACCCCAGCTATAACTTACCTTTTTTAAGGAATTATTTCTATTGAATAAACTATAAGTAACTATAAAACATATTCTATCAAATGGCCAACGATCCATTAGCTCTTACAAGAATTGGAGTTTTTTATGACGGAAACTATTTCTTACACGTCAGCAATTATTACAACTATTTTCATACCCGCAAAAGTCGTATAAGCGTAACAGGCTTACATAATTTTATAAGAAATCAGGTTGCCGACGAGTTAAGTTCCGACATCCGCTTCTGCCAGATTGTTGATTCACATTATTTCCGGGGTCGTTTAAATGCACAGGAAGCCAGTCAGCGTGGAAACATGCTTTTCTACGATCGGGTTTTTGATGACTTATTAATGGCTGAAGGCGTTACGACGCATTATTTGCCTATCCGCAGTTCATTTGGTAACCGTTACGAAAAAGGAATTGACGTTTGGTTGGCTCTGGAAGCTTACGAGAAGGCTTTAGCGAAGAAATTTGATGTTATCGTACTGATTGCCTCCGATGGCGATTATGTGCCGCTGGTTCGCAAGTTAAATTCACTGGCAACCAAAGTAATGGTTCTGAGCTGGGACTTTGAATACACCACCGAAGACGGCCAGAAAATGGTAACCCGTACCTCTCAGGATTTATTAGACGAAGTTACTTTCCACGCAGACATGGAGAAAATCATTGAAGACCGCGTTCGTCGCAATGATCCTCTGATCAACAACATGTTTGTTGTGCCTCCTACTCCTCCTCAAACCAGCTCACGTCCTGAGCGAGTAAATGCAGAAGTCGAAGGCGTTGAAAACAATCTAGCTGAGCATACCGGAGAGCTGATGACCAGCACGATTTACTCGCTTAAAAATGGATACGGATTTATTAAATATCCACCTAATAATCTTTTCTTCCACTACACCAGCCTTGTAGATACTGATTTTAATGAGCTACAGGAAGGTGATGAAGTAGAGTTTGTCCTCTCTCTGAACGATCGCGGTGATTATATCGCTAAGAATGTTCGATTGCTATGGGATGAAGAAGGAGCTTCTTCAGCCGAGGCGACGGATTCAGTAGAAGCAGTTACTGAAAACGAGGAAGATTCCCTGAAACTGGAATTTTAAGTTTTGACATAGGTAATAAAAAGGCCCGGTTCATTCTTGATGAACCGGGCCTTTTTATTACCCATTATTTGCCTATACAATCCGCTTCACTACATCTTCAACCGATATTCCTTCAGCTTCAGCTTTAAAGTTACGCACGATTCGGTGACGTAACACCGCCAGAGCAACGGCCTGCACGTCTTCAATATCGGGTGAAAATTTACCATTGAATAACGCATTACACTTAGCCGCCAGAATCAAATTCTGAGAAGCCCTTGGCCCAGCCCCCCATTCCAGAAATTCATTAGCTTCTTTCGAAGCCAACTCTGTGCGTGGCCGGGTTTTATGCACCAGCCGAACGGCATATTCCACCACATTATCTGCAATTGGCACCCGACGCACTAATTGCTGAAAGTAAAGGATTTCTTCACCTGTCACCTGATGCTTTACTTCATAACGTATATCCGAGGTCGTCGCTTTTACAATGGCTAGTTCTGCTTCAAATTTCGGATAATCCAGCTGGATCATGAACATGAAGCGATCCAGTTGAGCTTCGGGTAAGGGATAGGTTCCTTCCTGCTCAATTGGATTTTGGGTAGCCAATACAAAGAAAGGTTTACTTAATCCGTATTTCTGCCCTGCAATGGTTACCGCATATTCCTGCATGGATTCCAGTAAAGCCGACTGCGTTTTAGGCGGTGTCCGGTTGATCTCATCGGCCAGAATGATATTGGAGAATATAGGTCCTTTAATGAATCTAAAGTTCCGGTCATTATCCAGGGTTTCTGATCCTGTAATGTCTGAAGGCATCAAATCTGGCGTAAACTGAATCCGGTTAAAGTCCAGATCCAGGGCATTAGCCATCGTCTGAATCAATAAGGTTTTTGCTAATCCGGGTACGCCTACGAGCAAACAGTGCCCCTGACAGAAAATGGCCGTCAGTAACAGTTTAACTACATCGTCCTGACCTATGACTACTTTAGTAATTTCAGCATGTAACTTTTTGTAAGCTTCATTCAGAGCCTTTACGCCCTCGACATCGGAAGAATACGCCATAAATAAACAGGATTAGAGACCAGTTGTATTGATTTTCAGGAAAAGAAAAAGGGTTTGAATCGATTCGAAAAGATAAGTAATGCAAGATTTTCATCATTACAAACTTTTATCTTATCAAATGCATTCAAACCCTTTCCTCAGGCTATTCCGAACTGGCTATGCTATTGTTGACCATAGGCCGCTACGACATCGCTACATTCGGTTTTTAGCTCTTCATCACGTACCTGGATGAATACTTCAGCTTTTGTCTTTTTAAACCACTTTTCAACCGCATTGTTTCGTTTACGAGCCAAGGCAATTTTTTGCAGTTTCTGATAATCCTCTTCAAGGTTTGCGTAATGCGGAGGATATTTCGCTTTGTAATAAATGATCCGAACGCCTACTTTACCATCGCCTGAACGGTAGGGAAGAATCGTAGAATACGTTCCCACCTGCATGGAGTCCAGCGTAAAGTAAAGACTGTGATCCATTGTTTCATCCAGAGCCAGACGCGTACCCCGCGTTTCCTGATCCTGAATCCATCCGCCTACGTCTGCCGTTGCTTTGTCCTCAGAAAATTCTTTCGCCGCTTTTTCAAAAGTAATTTTATTATCTACCAAAAGCGTACGAACCGAATCGAGGAAGTTAGTAGCTTTCGTTACATCCAGACGATTATAGTCAGGCCGTAACAGGATGTGGCGAGCCGTGTAGACTTCACCTTTCATATCTTCCAGCTTAATCAAGTGCACGCCGTATTCCGTTTCCACGGGATCAGAGTATTCACCGGGTTTCAGGCGATACAGAGCTCCTTCAAATTCTGAAACCATGGTTCCACGTTTTACGTTGGCGTATAAACCACCACTTTGAGCACTCCCTAAGTCTTCTGAATACGCAGTAGCCAGTTGTGCAAAGTCTTCACCCGCTAATGCCCGTTTTCTATATTCTAGCAGGCGTTGTTTCAGAGCATCCGTTTCATCCTTTGTTACTTCCGCCAAACGAATGATGTGCCCTACCTGAACTTCTGAGGGAAAGTAAGGAAGGCTGTCTTTAGGAATGGAGTTAAAGAACTTCCGCACTTCGCTCGGCGTAATTTTTACATCACTCGTAATTTTACGCTGCATTTCCTGTACTAACAGGTTATTTCTCACGTCCGAGCGAAGTTCTGCTTTTAGCTGATCCACGCTCTTGCCAAACTGTTCGACAATGTTTTTCTGCGAACCGTACATCTGAATCATCTGATCCATCCGGCCTTCGAGCTCGCCGTCTACCTGACGATCCTCCACGGTAACGGAGTCAATTTCTGCTTTCGCTAACATTACCTTATTGATAATCAAGCTATTCAAACACTGACATTTGGAAGGAGGATTCTTCTGATTTTCGTTTTGGTACTGGTAATACATCTGATCTAAATCAGACCGCAGGATATAGTGGTTATCCACTTTGCTAATCACACCGTCAATGACCTTACCCTTGGTGGCCTGAGCAAAGCCAAGCACCGGCAAAAACAGTACAAGCAGCCCGAATAATTTCTTCATTTTGAATAAGTAAGTGATATTGTTAGGAAACGGGTCTCTATTGGGTTGATGCTTATTAGTAACCTTACGTTGCATATAGCCGTAATGTTGCAGGTTCTTTTTAATTACTTAAGCTTTTTCAGCTCGTTTTCATTCACTTGAACTGGAAATTGTTTTTTCAGAGACTCTACCCAGTTTTTCTCCAGATATACCTGATAATCATTTATAACCTGTCCTCTGGCTTCTGAAAGCGTTTTTGTACGAGCCGTGTCTACTTTTGTTATATCGATAGCTACAAAACGACCGTTTTTTTCGACGTTTTGTTTACCCGTTTTCCAGGTAACTCCATCAATAAATTTATTTTCACCTTTTTGGAAATACCCTTCTTCCAAAGTCAGCGTATTAGCTTTAGCTGTGTTAAACTGACGAACCACGTCCTGTTTGGAATTTGTAGTCAAACTAAAGGTTACCCGACGATTTTTATCCCGGTTTGTCGTAGAGGCGGGTTTAAATTTACCTTCATCCACCTCAATAATCCGGGTAGCTGAAATATTGCCGCGTTTGGTCAGTTCATTCACCACGCTACGCAAACGTCCCACTGAACACGAATCCGCTTCTGACGCATCCGAATGCCCACTAATGGCTATCTGGTAATCGCTATTTTTGCTTAGGATGACAATTAAATCGAATAGTTTCTCCCGCTGAGCTGCCGTCAGTTTGGTTTGTCCTTTAGGAAACGTCAGATCATCTATTTTCCGGTTAATAGCATACGGTTTTTTCGTGAACGTCTTCAACGCCTGATCCAGCACCGGACGCGAGGATGCACTTAATACTGAAGCCTGAACGCGTGGGTTTAACTGATACTTGCTGCGATTTTGTTCAAAAAACTGACGCTGTCCCGTGGTGTCCGTTAAGGATTTACCCTGTACATTTTCTTCCAGCATCTGGAACAGTAACATCCCATCATGGTATTCCTGAATCAGATCTTTAAAATCCTCGTTTTTTGCTTCCAGGTGATCTTCCTCGTAGGCCAGATTTTTCTCTTCTACGAAAGCATTATATAAGTTTTGCAATACTGACTGCGGATTTGCTCCGGACTGGGGCTTCTGATTTTTCTGAACGTAATCAAAGAAATCGCTTACCCGATAAATATCCGAACCAATACGGAATAATAACTGTCCGCTTAGACTTTGGTCATTAGGGGCCTGCCACTTTCCATCAGCTAATAGCGGAGTGGCTTTCTCCAAAGCTGCCGTTAAGGCCGGTTTGTTTTCTTCAAATTTATTTTCCTGCTTCAGTCGACGAAGTACCGCTGACTTACTTACGTTAGAACGCTCATCTGACTGTACTTTCGTTCGTAAGTAACCGACCATTTCCTCGTAGTCAAGCAAAGGAATGCGTTTGACTAACTTCAGTATATGCCATCCGTAGGGAGTTTGGAAAGGAGCCGAATACGCACCTTCTTTCTTCAACGCAAATGCGGCCTCTTCGAAGGGAGGTAGCATTTTACCCGTTCCAAAAGGTTGCATCACACCGCCGGCACTCTTGGTGCTGGCATCTTCTGAAAATTGTTTTACTACGGCATCAAAAGAAACGCCCCGCTGAAGTTCACCATAGGCTTCTTCAATTTTAGTCTTGGCCTTCATTTTCTCCGCCTCTGTGGCATTGCCTGGAACGCGAACGAATAAATGAGCAACCTGAATATTTCCCTGGCTATCCCGACGATCATTTATGCGAATCAGGTGATATCCAAATTTGGTACGCACTGGCATCGAAACTTCACCTTCTTTGGTAGTATATGCAGCATTTTCGAAGGGATAAACCATTTGCAAACCCGTAAACCAGCCTAAAGTCCCCCCATTTTTTGAAGCGTATGGATCTTTGGAAAACTGTTTAGCTAATTCTTCGAAAGATTCGCCTTTACTGATTCGATCACGAATGGAAAGAGCCTGATTATACACTCGTAACGTATCTTCTGGAGAGGCATTGGGAGCTACTTCCAGTAAAATGTGCGAAGCATTTACCTCCTCCTTCAACCGCTCATACGCTTCTCTTACTAAAGCTTCCGTTACTTTTTTATCCGTAATAAAGGACTGAGCAGAAACTTTACGGTAACCAGCTAATTCTTCTTTAAAGTCAGCCGTGGTATCGATGCCGCGACTTTCGCCAGCCAATACTTTAAGTTTGTAATTAATAAATAGCGGAAGGTATTCTCGAATTCCAGCGGACTCGGTAAGACTATCAGCTCCGACTGGGTTTTTCTTATAGTGGTACATGAATTCACTCACCGTAACCTTTTTAGGGCCGATGGTAATCAAGACCGGATCCTTGGATTGTTGAGCGAAAGCAGTAAAATCCTGAAAGCAAAAAAACAAAGCGATCCACCGAAGTGATTTATACATACCTGAGCAATTGGGGTTCATCCGAGCATAACCGAATTTCGGACCGAATTATTGCTCAAAGATAGCGAAACTCCGCGTAGTGACCTATTTTTCTACACGGAGCCAGCTCAAGACTAAGCCCTTAAAACCTAATGCGATGGTCCTGAAATCTGAAGATTTAACTGATATTCATAACTATCAAAACGACTATCCGCACTGAATTTCAGAGGGATAGTTTGAGGAGAGGTCATTTTCTTTACCTCTTCATAGGTGTACGTTTGACTAAATGTGCCTAACAAATCGTCAGGATCGATTCGGTTGGAATTATTTAATACCAAACCCGCCGCCTGAAGTGATAACAGAAAATATCCAACCGGATTCGTCAATTCTGTTACCTGTAGCAGACTGGCCGCCGCTCCGGCATATCCCGTATATTTTCGAATATCAGCCACCAGTTTCTGAGCCTTGCTATAATCGTCGATTTCCATCAATACGGCCGTGGCTACTACCCTGCCCTTCGGCGGCACTTCAATGGTTAAGCCCTGAAAAGCTGTAAACTGATCTCCTTTCTTGGCTCGTTGCACACCCCATGCTCCATTTTGCGTATTTGTCAGGTGATTGTCTTCGTCCAGGACACTCAACGTATACGCCAGCATCAGTTCATCCTGGCGGGTAATTTTCTCCTGAATGGTAACGGCTTTTAACGATACGGGCTGAAACTTCACTAAAGCCGGTGAGCGACGACTCTGATTTTTACAGGCCGTTAGACTTATCAGAAAGAACAGGAAACAAATAGATCGGGACAACACGGATATGACATTAAATTTCTTCAATAATAGACTGTCCCGAAGAACCATCACCGGAAGTCCATTGCCAGGTTTCATGTAAGCGAATTTTTCCGTCATTCATTACTTCGGGTACGGAATGACATTTTCCGGCTCGCAGCTCGCCCGTGTTACTCAAATGATGATAAACCATATCAATAACGCCCTCTTCATTTACCTTCCCGATGATCGAACCACGGAGAACTGACCCTCCAGAATAGTCGGCCCATACCTCACTATTCTGTTGGTAATAGTTAAAGATAGTTTCGTTACTAACTTCACCATTTTCGGTATTAACGGCTGTCCGAAAACGTCGTCCGTTATAATTAATCATCTAAATAATTCGGTAAAGTTGGAAAATTGATGCCAGCGAAAAAGCTGGCATCGGTAACATCATCGTACGGATGCCAGCTTTTCGCTGGCATTAATCCCTCTTTTACTATACCAAAGGCTCCTGCTGGCTCAGGCAATGGAAACTTCCCTGACCCCAGATGATTTCATTCGCTAACAAGGGAATTACCTTCTGCGTTGGGAATGCTTTCTCTAAAATATCAATCGCTACCTGATCATTCGGGTTATTAAACACCGGAACGATTACACCCGCATTGCAAATCAAAAAGTTGGCATAACTGCCCGGCGTACGAAAATCGTTAATATAAACGGGCTTTGGCATGGGTAACTCAATGATATTCAACTGTTTCCCATTCAGCAAACGCATTTCCTTTAATAGTTGAAGATTGGTATTCAACACGTTAAAGTTTTCGTCATTCCGATCCGTCTCAACGCAGGCTACAATAGTGTCTTCATTAACAAACCGGGTTGTATCGTCAATGTGCCCATCGGTATCATCACCTACAATACCATCTTCTACCCATAACACCTGTTCCATGCCGTAATAATCATACAGGTATTGTTCAATCTGACCCTGAGTCAAATGAGGGTTACGATTCGGATTCAACAAGCAGGATTTGGACGTTAATACTGTTCCGGCTCCGTTGAAATCTACTGAACCGCCTTCCATGATTATTCCCGGTGATACGTAAGGCAAATCCAGATAATTGGCAATTTTAACGGGCAGAGCGTCATCATCCGAATACGGGGGATACTTACCGCCCCAGGCGTTATAGCCCCAGTTCACAATCTGGCGTTGTTTGGTTTCGGGATTAATCAGAAACGCCGGACCGTGATCGCGGCACCAGGCATCGTTGGTAGGATTAATCAGAAATTCAATCTGATTGAGGTTTACGCCTGCTTCCGTTAACCAGCCGATTATCTGCGTTTTCAGGGCTTCACTGTTGGTATTAATGCAAACTTTTTCGCCCTGAGAAATAGCTTTAATAAATTGAATGTATTGCGGACGCATTCCGGCCAGTTTATCGCCCTGCCAAGAGTGGTCGTTATGCGGAAAAGTCAGCCAGGTGGCCCGGTGTGGGTGCCACTCGGCAGGGAAGAAAAATCCTTGTTCTTTGGGTGTCATCAGTGTTACGATTACTGTGGGAAGTTTGGTTGCAGCCCGGTATCAGAATCAGGCGGCAAAGATAAGGGAGTTTGCAGTTATCGGGTTTGTCTTTTGAGTTAACCTCGTTTCAAATTCAATTTTCAGGCCCAAACCTGATTCGTAATGAAAGCTTCTTCCCAATCTATCCGTACTTTTGCAACATGATGAACGGTTCGCGTGATACGGCTTTTTTACAGCAACTCTTTTCGCAGGAGCAGCTTTTCCTGGTTTCTTCAGATATTTCAGTGGAGGAAACGCCACAGGGAGAAGTTCGTTCGGAGGAAGAAGAAACGCCTACGGTACCCTTTGTCGAGGAAGTTATTGAAAGAACAGCCGTAGTCGAGATTTCAGAACCTACGGTTTCTACGCCTCCTGCGGTCACTACTCCACTGGTTACTCAAGCGGAGTCGGAATCCAAACCTGTTACCCCGCCCGTCAAGCCCGCAGAAGCCAGTCCCGTTAACCTTAGTCATCAGGTGTTGCTGCTAACGGAAAACCCCTCGTTGCAGGACTTGGACTTACTTCAAAATATTCTTAAATCAGTTAATCTTTCACTGGATACCGTTGATGTACTGGATCTGGCTCAGGTTTCCGTCTCCGAGCATCAAAGTTTGCTGAGTGGTAAGGTGGTACATCATGTGTTGACCTTTGGTGTTCCCCTGAAAAAGATTGGCTTACAGATTTTCCTGATGCCTTATCAGGTTCGAAATGTTCAGGAAATCAATTTTGTGATGGTCGATCATCTGAAGGATTTTCACGAAGA
Source organism: uncultured Siphonobacter sp. (assembly GCA_913774715.1). GTDB lineage: Bacteria > Bacteroidota > Bacteroidia > Cytophagales > Spirosomataceae > Siphonobacter. Next base: position 30,525 of record CAJYHS010000079.1, read on the forward strand.
TAAAGCCAAGAAAAAGGCTTTATGGATGGTTCTGAAGCAATTATTCAGCATGTAATACCTTTACTTTTCGGAGTTTTTTTTGAGCCTTACTCAACGAGAAAGGCGTTTTTTTCGTTTGTATATCTAGTATCGCCCGATGTTCCATTAATCTCACTTCGATTTCTACGACACAATTCTACATTCTTCTGTGCTGATCATTGCCTTTTCCCTACCCCTAACCGGATTGGATGGAAGAATCGATTGACCCATTTAAAACGTAGAAAACATGACACAACCACCCCTGAACAACCCCGATGATTCGCAAAATCAGGATTTTCATCGTGGCTATAGCAGTGGCTTAGAGCAAGTAAATCCGGATGCTTATGCAGAATATGTAACCAATGCCGTGAGTGCAGATCGGTTACAAAACCAAATTGTTTCTTACCAGCAGGAACTACGCGAGGTGGATAGCGAGATCCGTCAAACGCGTCAGGATCAGCAACAGGCTTTTGCTTCGCTGCAACAACATCTGGTAAAAATCGACGGTATTAATAAAGAAGCGGAGCGACAAAGCAAAAGCATTGCTGAAACAGAGGTAGAAATCACTTCGCTGGAAGAGCGGTATCAGAAAGCAGCTCCGAAGTATTCACTCTTTGCGGGCATTCTGTATTTCATAGCCGGGGTTTCTTTTGTAGCGGGCGACTTAATTATCTCGCACGAAATTGTGGCTTATGCTCTCAACATTCGTAATCAGACCGAAGCCTGGTTTTTTGCCGTGGGTCTGGCCATGGTTTCAGTATTATTGAAGCCGGTTTATGATCGTCTGATTGAAGGGCCATATTTACAAAACCAGGAGAAAAGTCAGAAGCTATACGCGGCCTTTAAGGTTACCCTAGCAATCTTCTCTGTTCTTACGTTATTTATTCTGGGTTGGTTTCGGTATGAAGCGTACCGAACCGATAAGATGAAGCAGGCCATTACGCAGAACATCAAAAACCTTCAGATCCAGCAGGCTGACCCTAACTCTGCCTCTGCCATTTTACAGGT
>CAJYHS010000080.1 GCA_913774715.1 uncultured Siphonobacter sp.
GAAGCCAGATAAGACTAATAATACAAATGCATCGGGAAGGGTTGAGTTTAACACTTACTTGAAGTCACTATATAACTATGAAAGCCATCAAACTTATTCATAATCCATCGGCTGGGGAAGAAGAACATTCGGAACGGCAGCTGATTAAAACCATTGAAGAAGAGGGTTACACTTGCCAGTACTCTTCTTCGAAAGAGGACAATTGGACCCAAACTATTACTGAATCCACGGATTTGTTAGTGATTGCCGGAGGAGATGGCACCGTGCGAAGCGTCGCGAAAGAGCTGGTGATTAATCGTAGTATACCAGCGTCTATTCCTCTCACTGTATTGCCTTGTGGGACGGCCAATAATATAGCAAAAACATTAGGAGCCATAGGGAATTCAGAAGACATCATTCAGTCCTGGAAGCAAAGGGAAATTCAGAGTTTCGATGTAGGTCTGGTAGACGGTCTGAATGAATCAGAATTTTTTCTCGAAGCGTTTGGCTGCGGGTTATTTCCGAGACTGATGCAGGTAATGAAAACGCTGGAAAAACCAGATAAGCCCGAAGAAGAGCTCAATTTTGCTTTAACCGTTCTGTATGAATTGGTTATGGATGCCGAAGCTCGTGATTGTATAGTGAAAGTGGATGGGAACGATCATTCAGGAAAATATATTTTGGTAGAAGTCATGAACATTCGTTCCATTGGCCCTAATCTGGCTCTGGCCCCTTATTCAGAATTTGGGGATGGCTGGTTTGAACTCATCTGTATTAGTGAGGAAGAAAAAGAAGCCTTCGGAAAATACATCCTGAGTTTATGTGATGGCTCAGAAAAGACCTTCCCTTTTCCATCCATACGAGGCCATAATTTTGACATTCGCTGGGATGGGCCACACGTCCATACCGATGATGAAGTATTGGAAAATATACCTGAAGTGACTTTGAAAATAGAAATGCAGAAAGGGTATTTGAAAGTACTAGCATAAAAAGAGAGAACCTCAGAAAGGTTCTCTCTTTTTATAAATCTACACGTCACCATAAACCGGAGCTTCTTCTTTGTCTTTACTCTGAAAACTATACATCAGGTAAATAAGGAAAGGCAGAATAAAAACGCTTCCCAATACTAAGGCCCAGGCCAAAGCCTGAATTGTTTTATCGTTGCCTTTGTGTTCTAATAAAGAAAGGTATGCCCCGTTTTTCAATAAAACAATATTAGGAAAGTGTTGATAGGTAGCAACCATTAGAATCATCATTACCTGAAAGCCCGCCAAAATTCGGAGAATATTATTATAACCCCTGTAAGCAAAAAACCAGAGAGCCAGTACCGAAATAGTAGCCGTACCGACCCCAAGTATGCCCCAGATTTCGCCGAACACCCAATGCATGAGCGGAATGTTTTCCCAGTACGCGGCGGTGAAAACCAGTACGCCGCAACCGACGGCTGCCCAGTTCATTAGCCAGGCTTTCGCTAAAAAACGCTGACGTTGCTCAGGTGTATCAGTTTCTCCAATCAGATAAACCGAAGCTAAGTATCCGCAAATGGCTACGGTAAATAGACCAACGGCTACTGGAAAGGGATGAAGCCAGCTGAAAATATAAGCATCCAGAAACGTATGAGCTTCAGGATCAATGGATCGAGAAACGGTGCTGCCGGCGATAATACCCAAGAACAAAGGCGTAATAAAGCTTGATACAGCGAAGATCCGGTTGTAAATGTGCTGCATATCATCTACCACTGCATCGTAATGACGAAAAGTGAAAGCCGTTCCACGAGCAATAATTCCCAGTAGCATAATGGTTAAGGGAATGTGAAGATTAACCGACATGGTGGTATAAATAGCCGGAAATCCCACGAAGAGAATCACGATAGCAATGATCAACCACATATGATTGGCCTCCCAAATGGGCCCAATGGCCTGATACAGCGTTTTACGAGTTTGGTTTCTGTTTTTGGAAGAAGTGAATAACTCGATAATACCGGCTCCAAAATCAGCTCCTCCGAGTAACAGATAGAGCAAGATAGACGCCCATAAGAACACAATTACAACGTATAACATGATCAAATGAATTAAGAAGTAGAAACCTGAATGTTAACCAAACGAGGTTTATTAATGAGCTTCTTGGATACCCGTCGGTAAGTCGTAGAGGGTATCAACCATTTTAATCTGTCGGTAAAGCATGAACAGCGTAACCAAAGCCAGAGATACGTACACGCCCGTAAATAGATAAAAGGAGTACGCAATGCCGGGCATGGGAGTAACCGCATCGGCGGTTCGCATGACTCCATGAATAATCCAGGGTTGGCGACCCACTTCGGTAACGGTCCATCCGGCTTCGACGGCAATAAACCCAATAGGAGTAGCCCAGGCGAAAAGCTTGAACAACCAGTCCTTTTTCAACCATTCTTTTTTTAGAAAGACCGCAGTTCCGAATACTAAAGCGATGGCCATCATGGCCATGCCTAGCCCTACCATAATCTGAAAAGCATAGTGAGTAATAGCTACGGGAGGCTGGTCCTGCAAGGGAATCTGATCGAGCCCTTTTACTGGGGCATCAAAGTCGCCATGAGCCATAAAACTCAATAATCCCGGAATTTTTACGGCGTAATCAACCTTCTGATGTTCCGCGTCAGGAATACCTCCCACAATTAGAGACGCTCTTTCTTCGGTTTTAAAATGAGCTTCCATCGCTGCCAGCTTGGCGGGTTGTCGCTTGGCTACGTCTTTGGCCGAAAAATCACCACTTAGAGGCTGAAGTAAAGCAGCAACGCAACCGAAAATGGCTGCGATTCGGAACGACTGCCGATGGAAATGTACGTTCTGCTTTCGAAGAATCATTAATGCATGAACTCCCGCCACTGCAAAGCCCGTAGCTGCAAACGCTGCCAGGCACATGTGCAGGGCCTGAGAGAACCAGGCGGCATTGAACATGGCTTTGATCGGATCGATATTCAGGTATTGGCCATTGATGTAATCAAAACCCGCCGGGCTGTTCATCCATGCGTTGGCTGAAACCACTAGAATTCCTGAAAGTAGCCCGCTAATGCCTACGATGACTCCCGTAATCCAGTGAAACCAGGGATTAAATCGGCCCCAGCCATACAGAAAGAAACCCAGAGCAATCGCTTCAATGAAAAACGCGGTTCCTTCCAGGGAGAAAGGCATACCAAAAATAGGACCGGCATGTTTCATAAACGTGGGCCAAAGTAAGCCCAGTTCAAAGGATAATACTGTACCTGAAACGGCCCCTACGGCGAAAAAGATGGCAACACCTTTACTCCAGGCTCGGGTAATATTCTGATAAACGATATTTTCGGTGCGAAGCCAGAGGTAATGCGAGACGGCCATAAAGAAAGGCATAACCATCCCAATGCACGAAAAGACAATGTGAAAGCCCAGGGACAGGGCCATTTGGGATCGGGCGGCGATAAAATCATCCATAAGCGTAGTAGTAATTCACTAATTCATACTCATTTGCATAAATCAACCCGTAAAATAGAGAGGTAGTTCTGGTTTGAAGCAGAATCAGTTGAGGCAGTTCCAGTTTATTTAACACGACGGTTCGTAAGAGCTACTACCCATGTCATCCGTTTACATTTGGGGCAGGTATGAGTGGCATTGGTTGAGCTAAGTTCTTCCACATTACCGCAGAACGTACAGGCGTACATTCCCGATTGAGTAATCAGATGAGATCGTTTTTTGAATACCTCGGGTAACAAAGGTAAGCCTGGTTTTACTTCATCGTCTTCATAGAAAAAGATACTGACCTGACCATTGGTTTCGATGTAAGCTTTCCGAACCTGACCGAGGTGTTCAATATTATTGATCCGCATTTCCATGAAAAATTCATCCTGACCCAGATCTTCCTTGTCGAAGTTATCAATGGTAAATTTTCCATTTTCAACAATCAGAATAGGTTCGCCTTCGATCAGCTTTTCCATTTTTGTGGATTTCGCTGCTAACCGGGTCATGCCTCGGTAAACCAGTACAACGACCAGAAAGACGACCAGTGCCGGTAAAAGCCCTACGTCATTGTAAAACATAGGATCTCCGGCGGCTGAACCTAAGCCTACGATCAGAACCAGCTCAATGTTGCTTAACTGGCGAACGGCCCGTTTTCCCGTGGCTCGCATTCCTACAAAAATGACGATGAACATCAGTAAAGTACGGATCGTTACTTCCAGCAGGAATTGGCCCGGTAGATCACCTAAAAAAATGCGGGACCAGTCGGTAATTTCGTAGTCGTTCATGGTATTGATAATACCCTTCCTGACGGCTAAATGTTTACGGATTTTGAGGAATGTAAAATTTAAAAAGCTAGTCATTGCCGAGTAGCTTTAAATTCCGTTTTCGACCGTACTTTTACGGGCTTGTAACTCCCTCAACCATGGCGAAGCCTTCTTCTGCACTGATTTTTATTTTCCTTACTCTTCTTATCGATGTAACTGGTTTAGGAATCATTATCCCGGTATTTCCAAAGCTGATCGAAGAACTCATTCATGGGGATATCAGTGATGCTTCGCTTTATAGCGGCTGGCTGACCTTCGCCTATGCCATCATGCAATTTATGTTTGCTCCAATTTTAGGGAACCTGAGCGATCGTTTTGGCCGTCGCCCGGTTTTATTAGCCTCGTTAATTGGCTTTGGACTGGATTACATTTTGCAGGGCTTTGCCCCAACCATAACCTGGCTTTTTATTGGACGTTTACTGGCAGGAGTTACCGGAGCGAGTTTCACCACGGCAAATGCCTTTATTGCGGATGTGAGTACGCCAGAAAATAGGGCTCAGAACTTTGGCCTGGTAGGAGCGGCTTTCGGAGCGGGTTTTATTCTTGGCCCCGCCATCGGTGCCTTTCTGAGTGATTTTGGAACCCGAGTACCCTTTTTCGTAGCCGCGGGCTTTTCATTGTTAAATGCGTTATATGGCTTTTTTGTCCTGCCAGAATCATTGAAACCTGAAAATCGTCGACCTTTCAACTGGAAACGGGCTAATCCGGTAGGTTCGTTGCTTCAACTTCGCAAGTATCCCATTATCATTAGTTTAACTACGTCGCTGGTCTGTATCTACATTGCCGGTCATTCCACGCAAAGCACCTGGACTTTTTATACCATTGAAAAATTTCAATGGACAGAACGCTGGATTGGCCTGTCTCTTTCCTGCCTGGGCTTGTGTATGGGACTGGTTCAGGGCCTATTAACCCGAATTGTGATTCCGAAACTAGGAACCAGAAATGCTGTTTATATGGGATTACTATTTTATGTGGTCGGATTTATCTGTTTTGCCTTTGCGAGTCAGGGCTGGATGATGCTGGTGTTTACCATTCCGTATTCGTTGGGAGGCATTGCTGGTCCCGCGTTGCAGGGGATCATCTCGGGTCAGGTTCCCGCAAATGAACAGGGAGAGCTGCAGGGAGCTTTAACCAGTTTGATGAGTGCAACGTCCATCGTAGGCCCTCCGTTTATGACGAGCCTCTTTTCTCACTTTACCAAACCCGGAGCAGCCATTCATTTCCCCGGAGCACCCTTCCTGATGGGAGCTTTACTGGCCTTGTTAAGCGTATTTTTTGCGGCCCGGACATTTCGCCGTTTACCTGAATCGAAAGACTGAACGGAATTATCTAATCTTCAATTGATTCTGAATCGCCTGAAGTAATGTTTCAGGTTTAAAAGGTTTCACAACCATGTCGTTCATGCCTGAATCCCTGATTTTGTCCGCAATCTCAGGAATAAGATTAGCTGTTAACGCAATGACGGGAAGTGTATGGCCTCGTTTACGAATCTGTTGCGTGGCTTCATACCCATCCATTACCGGCATTTGTAAATCCATTAGCACCAGTGAGGGTAACTTTTCGGCTATTTTATCAAGGGCTTCCTGACCATTAGTGGCCGTTTCTACCTGAGCTCCCCACCGTTTGAGGATACCCCGGGCTGCCAGAATATTCATTGGCTGATCGTCGACGAGAAGAATATCCATTCCCAGCAGGGGCTGAAAAGGTTTATCTGACGTAACGACAGGCTCATGGCTGATCAGGTCACCCTTAACAAACCACTGCGTAAAGTAAAAACGGGAGCCTTTACCGGGCGTACTATCCAGCTTTAAATCAACGGATTGAAGCTCCAGAATATGTTTGCAGATAGCTAGACCCAGGCCCGTTCCACCAAAACTACGAGTCATGGAGGAGTCGGCTTGGGTAAAGCGTTCAAAAATGAGTTTTTGTTTTTCAGGGTCAATGCCAATACCCGTATCAAGTACTGAAAACTCGACCAATACCTGATTGTCTTTTTCAGATTGCAACGTTATGCTTAAAGTCACCTGCCCATTTTTCGTGAATTTAAGAGCATTATGCGTCAGGTTGTTAAGTACTTGCGTAGTACGGGTAGGATCGCCCAGCAAGAGATGTTTTAAGGCTGGATCAATTTCGGCACGTAAAGAATTCTGTTTTTCCTGAGCGTAGGTCTGATAACTGGCAATACAGTTACGAGCAAGGAGCGAAACATCAAAAGGGATGGATTCAAAAGACACCATTCCTGCTTCAATTTTATTGAAATCAAGGATGTCATTAAGGATATTCAGCAAGTTATTGGCTGAAAAAAGCATGACATCCAGGTGCTGTTTCTGATCGATCCGGGGTTGATCTCCGAGTAACAAATGAGTCATACCAATGACGGAATTCAGCGGCGTTCGGATTTCATGACTCATCGTACTCAGAAACTCACTTTTGGCTTTCAGGCCTTCTTCCGCCTGAATTTTAGCCTGATTCAGGGTATAAGCAAATCGAAACGAAAGAATGAGGGACTGTAAAAAAACAAAGGACAGATAACCTACAAACAGAAGAAATTTTTTGGGAGTAATGATTCCAAAGTAATGTAAATTGATGATGATAAAAACAACGAGCAAGATACCCGTACTCATCAGGGCGTAATTTGCTCCTGGACGCTGGTGCCTGGCCGCTCTTAAATAGATGTAAAAGGCATACCCCACATATAGAAACATGAGGATTAAAAAGTAATTGATTGACTGAGTAAACAACAGAGGAGAGCAGAGAATTACCCCAATTGATAAAACGACACAGATGGCCGTCATGGCTTTCATAATGGGATGAAAAACGTCTTCCGGGTATAACCTACGAGTGTATTCGACGAAAGCCGCAACGCCTAAATACAGCGTTAGGTATTCCATGTGAATGGAAAAACTCCAGCTTAGACCCGGTAACAAGGTATGAATGACGTGTAGATCAGAGCCAACGATCCGGTAGCTGTAACATATACTAAACAGGGCGAAAAACAGAATGGCTTTATCGTGTTTACCAAATCCAAATAGACCCAGAAAAAACAAGCCGCCCATGAAAAGACAGCCTGCCAGTAGAAAATCGAGGGACTCGTTCCGTTCAAAGTCAGTGACGATTTCCTGGGCATCTCCCAATATCATTTCGCGGTAGGAGCCTCCTTTGGAATGATGAAAGTTAGCCACTTCCAGAAGTATTCGTAAGGAATCACCCGGAAAGTCGGGTAATACCTGAGCCTGAGGAGACCAATACGGAATGGTACTTTCTTCCGAAGTTCCGGGTTGCCCACTGCTCATGACTACCTGCCCGTTGACAGAGATTCGATACGCCGAATAACTATCAGGGATAAATAAAGCTAATGGCGGGCGTTGGTGAGGTAATAGTACCGTTAATTCATACGTGGCGTATCCCTGTGAGGAGACGGGTTTCCCTCGCCAGGTACTATTATTGAAAAGTTTGGGGAAATCGATGGTTTCACTTTCACCGACAGGATTTTTAGGATCAAGTAACTGCTGCCAGTACCATTTCCATTCTCCTCCCAGGGTAATTTTCTGCTTACTTAAATTCGTTTGACGAAGATCCAGTGTACCATCGTGTGGCTGGGGCGAAGCCCAGACCGAATGGCATAGGAATAGTAATCCTGAAAGGAGGTATAATAAAGATCGTCTCATTGACAGAAAATCTGCCGGGTGGCGGTAATTTGTTAATACTATTCAATTGATAAGGAAGAGGTAATTTTCTAAGTATTTTTTGAGAAGAAGGATTGAGAGTAAATATAACTCAAACTTTGAAAATAAGGCTTTACTAAGCGTGGGAACTAATAAATGAAGCATTTAATTTGAATTTTTTAGCAGTAACGAGCCAACGACAGACGTATCTAATTCATCCATTCAATCATTAATCATGACCCTTTCACTCGAAGTTCTTAACGAAGTCATTCGGAATCGTCGCAGTATCTTTCCTCCGAGTTATACCAGCGAAGAAATTTCCATGCAGGATATTGAAATGATCCTGGAAAACGCCAATTATGCTCCCACGCACCGATTAACCGAGCCCTGGCGGTTTACGATTTTTCGCGGGAATGGCCTGAATAAACTGGCGGATTTTCTGGGAGAAAGCTATCGCAGCCAGACTACCCCTGAGAATTTCTCAGAGGCCAAATACGACGGTACGCGTCAGAAAGCTCTGCGTTCTGCCGCTGTGATTGCTATCAATATAGAGTTGCATCCCGAAAAAGTACCCGAGTGGGAAGAACTGGCAGCTGTGGCCTGTGCCGTTCAGAATATGTGGCTGACGGCCTCAGCCATGAACATTGGTTCGTACTGGAGCACGCCCGGAAATCTGGATAAGCTCGGTGCCTTTCTGGAACTCCAGCCCAATCAAAAATGCGTAGGGCTGTTTTACATGGGACGATTTGACGGGATTACGAAACCCGCTAACCGGAAACCTATTGCCGACAAGCTAACCTGGATTGAAGATTAATAAACATTCCTCAACGTCTATTTGGTCTAAGTGATAGACGTTGAGGAATGTTTAGGAGGAAATTACTCATGCCTTCCAACCTTTGAGTTAGCCCCAGGGTCTATGGATTGAACCATAAACCTATACCATGAAAAAAAGCTATTTAGGATTTGCTCTGATAGTATTGATTACCTCCATTGCCGGCTGTCAGAAACTTACCCAGGTTGAACCGGAAGTGACCGTTTGCCCGATTCCTGATGTAGTGGTACGGGATAGCGTTGAAACGGGAGGTTATCTGGGAATTAACATTGGCGAGGCCGTTGAAAAGGTTTATCCCATTCTTCAGAGTTTTCAAACTACCAAGGGCGTACAATACGTGCAGGTGGTAGGTCCGCCTTACTCGGATATAGTTCCCATGAAAGATCAACTTCCCCTGTATCAATGTGTCATTTTAAATAGAAAAATTGGCTCGATTACTGACCAGGGAATTCAGATTTATAATAATGGCGAACAGGTCGAGTCGATTTATGTGAGCTCTAAAAAAGTGAGTCAGTGGCCTGAAAATGGAAAGGGTAATGCTGTCGTCAGGGTAGGAGATAACGTAAATACGCTCTATGACAAACTGATTGCGATTAAAAATCTAGGTGCGAACAATCATCGGTTTGAAAGTATTTCCGTCACGACCAAGCTTGTTAATAAGGACTTTGACCCAGCCATGAAGGCTTCTCCACAATGGTATTTTGGCTATAAAACCGGTGAGAAAACCACGGATCTGGTGCAGGTGATGTTTTCAGAGGGGAAAGTGAGTAAATTCTACATTAACCATCATACCTCTATGTATTAATAGTTAATCGGATCAGGCTATTACTCCCGGAATCGTTTCGTTTGACGGATGCTTCTTGGTATTAAATCGATCTTTATGCAGATTGAGGTAGGCAATGGAACCCAGCATGATACCAATGCCTATTAACTGCATGAAAGTAACTTCTTCGCCCAGTAAAACATAAGCGAACAGAACGGCTACGGGCATTTCCATGGTTAATAGAATGGCACTTAAGCCCGCTCCAATCTTAGGCATACCTTTCGCAAAAAGAACGGGTGGTATGACTGTACCAAACACGGCCAGGAATGAACCGTATTGCAGCAGGGTCCAGTCATAGTGAGTACTGGTAGTCAGGTTTTGAAAATTGATCAGGAAAATGGTCAAAGTCGATCCCGAAATCATCCAGGCACTTTTCTCGAAGAGGGAAAGCTTCGTTCCCAGTCGGCTCGTGGAAATAATATAGATCGAATACATCACTGCTGAAAGCAGAGCATAACCTACGCCGACGAGGGACACCTGAATTTGTGCCACGTCGGCTAAATTTCCTGCCAGTACCGTCCCCACTAGAATACATAGGGTAACGTACAGTTCAATAACCAGCGGCTTTCTTTTAAAAACCAGCCATTCGATGAAGATGCTAATCCAGGTCATCTGCATGAGCAAGACAATGGCCAGCGAAGCAGGAATATACTGGACAGAAAGGTAATACGTATAGGAAGATACGCCCATGCCTAAACCCGCCAGCAGCAGCCGTTTATCGAAGGTAAGTGAAAAAACACCCGATTTGATCTTGGTGAAAAGTAAAGCAGCCCAGAGTAGTAATCCGCCAATACTAGCCTGAGTAAAGGTTACTTCGGCGGCGGTATAACCCAAACCATAAGCTTTTTTGGCGAAAGAGGAAAGCATACCGTAACTGACTGCTCCCAGTAATACCATCAAAATAGACTTTCTCATACCATTGCAAAACGGATCTTCATTGGGAAATACTGACGTAAAATAAAAATACGGTCATTCGTATTTTGTTCGTACAAATGTACAGTTTATAGAATCCTGTTTTTGAGAATGACTTATAATATATAATTTGTCCGAAAATAACGGGTATTTTTAGTATCAAGTACGAAAAACGATTGTTGAGATAGTCAGTTAACGGATAAAATACGATGGAAGCATTAAGTAAACAGGAAGCAGAGTTACTAAGACTACTACAAAAAAACGCAAGGTTCGAAATTAATGATCTCACTGAGCGACTCCATATGTCGCGGACTTCGGTATATGATCGCATTAAAAAGCTGGAGAGCGAAGGTTATATCAGAGATTATGTAGCCCTGGTCGATCCTAAAAAGGTGGGATTGAATTTTACAGTAATGGTGTCCGTATCGCTTATCAGTCAGCGACTGGATTACGTAGAGGAGTTTTCGGCTCACGTCGCCGCTCTCGATGAGGTAGTAGAAGCTTACGTGACGGGGGGCATTTTTGATTATCTTCTGAAAGTCGTCGTGAAAGATCCGGATACTTTCAATGCTTTTATTACCACTAAACTGTCAGTGATTCCCAATATTAGTAAAATCCAGAGTTCGTTTGTGATGAATTACATCAAGCAGTCTACCGTATTACATTTTTAGGAAATAGCATATATTAAAGAAATTTAGTCTGACAGAGGATTAATCATATGATAT
>CAJYHS010000081.1 GCA_913774715.1 uncultured Siphonobacter sp.
GCAATCCCGGAGTTAGCAGTCATTTCGGGGTCCAGACCGCCGGGCATATTCGTCAGCGTCAGGATATTCTGAGCCGAAACGTACACCCGTAAACCCGAGAGTTTAGCTTTTTTGATCATTCGGTCAGGCAATGTGTAGCCCAATTCAAGATTACGTAACTTCATATACGTAACGTTAGTCTGCCAGTTACTGTTGGGCCAGTGAGTGTTCATCCAGTTGTTAACCCCTTTAGTCAGCAATGGATATTTACCAATATCGAATCCGCTGTTTTTGTCCCAGATGTCTTTATACCAGGTGGAATTGTCGGCCAGGTATTGCGAAACGTTGGTATTACCATCGAAATATCGCATGACCCACTGCTGTTCGTAAGTAAACTTGGAACCTCCGGCGAATTCCGCTCTGAAATCAAATCCTTTCCAGCTGGCTCCGGCCTGGAAGGCGAAGTTTAACCAGGGCGTTCCGCCGTTGACGCGGTAGGTAACATTCTGCATATCCAGGTCGGTGATATAGCCATCGTTATTGGTATCCTGATAAATGTAATCACCAGGGCGAATCGTAGTGTTTCCATAGTGATCCTGGTCGATGGGGTGGTTGGCAATCTGCTCCCAGCTTTGGAATTGCCCGTTGGCTACAAGCTGAAAGGAACCATCCCGAAAGCGGCCTTCGGTGTTATTAAGATCCCGATATCGATCGTATGAATTAGCCCATCTGGGTTTGTAACGCGTGCCGGTAATCCAGCGGGAAAAGGTAAAATTACCGCCTACGAAGTAGTTGAAGTCCCTCACATTATCTTTCCAGCTTAGGTGCATTTCAATTCCCTTGGTGTGATCGCTATTAAGGTTTTCCGCCGGTAGGCTAAAGCCAATTTCGTTCGGTAATAACACATCGTAGCGACTGGCTAATTCACCCGTCTGGTGACGATCAAACCAGTCAAAACCCGCCGTCAGGCGATTGCCCAGTAATCCTACATCGATACCTAAATCCAGCACGTACACCCGGCCCCAGGTAATGTTATCCGTAGCCAGTCCCGTGATTCGGCTGGAAACCACATCCCGGCCATCGAGAATAGCAGAACCCTGATTAAAGTTATAGCCGGTAATATAAGTTAGAGCCTGACCCAGTTCTTTCCCCAGAACGCCATATGAACCGCGAAGTTTTACTTCGTCAATTTTCTGATTCAGGAACGTATTGTTCTTCCAGAATCCTTCCTGAGAAAGCCGGTAGGCCAGCGAGCCGGAAGGAAAGAAACCAAAGCGTTTGCCCTTTTTATAGTAATAAGAACCATCATAACGCCCCGATAACTCCAGGATGTACTTGTTATCGTAGTCATAATTAAAACGCCCCAGCACCCCTAAGCGGCTCTGGTTAAAGGGAATTTCGTCCCTGACGTTAGCAGTGGATTTGGTAGTCAGAAAGGGAATGCCATTCGCTTCAGGATTTCCCCAGATGTACACCCCTGGATAATTTGCCGATTTCGTTTCTATCCCCGTCACCAGATGTACGTGATGCTTGTCGAAATTCTTTTCGTAATCGAGTTGCACGTTACTCGTCATTTCTTCGGCATTCTGGACGTAACGTTCGAGGTATCGGGCATTTCCCTGATACGCAATGGCATAGGCATTGGTCGGCTCATCAAAGCGGTATAAAAGCGGGGATTTTTCCCGTAAATCGTTTCTAATGTTGCGGTACCAGTAACTCACCAGAGCCCGGGCTTTCAGACCATCGAAGATGCTGTATTCGGCAGTGCCGTTGATCTGCATGATCCGAATCTGAGACTCATACTTGCCCGACATTTCTTCGTTAATCCATCCGTAACTGTATTGGGGATCAATAGCCGATATGGCTGGGTAACGGGGATCGTCATTGACGAAAGGCCGTTTGGTGGGTAAATTCCGAAACGCCGCCTGAAGAGCAAAGTCGTAATCGTCCCCCGGCAGACCCGGTTGCCGGTTTCGCTCCAGGCGGCCGTTCATTAAGACGCCAACTTTAAGTTTTTTGGTAACGTTGAAGTTGAAATTACTTTGAAAGTTAGTTCGGTCAAATCCGTGAAAATTCCGAAGCATACTCTTCTGTTCAATACGGTTCAAACTGATGTAATAATCCGCATTATCACTTCCGCCGGAAATGTTCAGACTTCCGTAAACCTGGGGTCGGGTTTGCCAGATGTGGTTATACCAGTCGAAGGACTGATAGCCTGGTTCGGTGCCTCTAACCCATCTATCGTACTGTTCGCGGCTAATGCTTCGGGCTCCATCGGGCACATTATTATAGGTTTCATCCTGAATAATGGCTTTCATGTACGTAGCTGCGTCGGCGGGTTTGTTGTAGCCAGCCGGAATCTGAAGACCATAATAGCTTTGAAGCGTAATGGTAGGTTTCTGGTTTCGCTTGCCCTTTTTCGTAGTCACCACCAGAACGCCGTTGGCCGCCTGCATCCCATAGATGGAGGCAGAGGCATCTTTCAGAATGGAAATGTTTTCAATGTCATTGAAATCCAGCTGAGCAAAGCTGCCGTAATCTTTCTGAATCCCGTCAATAATGACCAGTGGCTGCCCGTAGTTACGAATTTCAATGCTGGGAGCACTGCCCGGTCGGCCCGAACTTTGGCGAAAGGCAATGCCTGGAATTTTACCCACCAGAGCCCCGGCCGCCGTCACGGTGCTGGCGTGTGAGAGTTCCTCGGCATTCACCGTAGAAATCGCTCCTGAAACCGTTTCTTTCTTGTTTTTCAAACCAAACCCCACTACGACCACCTCATCGAGTACTTTATTGTCATCCCGAAGGGTAAGGGTAATGGAGCTTTGTTTGCCCACGCGTACTTCCTGGGTTTTATAGCCCAGAAAACTGAACAGTAACTCATCCTCCTCACTGCTTACCAGAAGCTTAAAGGTTCCGTCACTGGTGGTAACAGTTCCGCGGGTAGTCCCCTTAATGAGGATATTAACCCCTGGAACCGGGTTGCCCTTTTCATCTATTACGGTTCCGGTAACGGGAATCTCGGCTCCCAGAACGGTTTCTTTTTTTAGCGTGGAGGCGGGAGGGGTAATTCGCCTGAGCAGAATTTGATTACCTGCTAATTCATACGTGATCTGGATAGGATTCAGAATTTCATTGAGAACCGTCTGAATGGGTTGGTTCTCCGCCTGGTAACTGATTTTTTGCTTGGATTGAATAATTTCCCGGCTGTACATGAATTTGACGCCGACAAGTTTCTCTATTTTTTTAAGTACTTCTTCAACATTTTGATCTTTGACTACAATTGAAATGCGGCGATCCAGTTCGTTTTGAGCATGGACTTTCACGGGCAGAAAAACCAGTGAACACAGCAGGCAGTACACCATCAGAAGGGCGGTCCTCTGATAGCCTTTGAAGAGATGTAGCGGTAGAGGCATTCTCGTTAGAGGTTCTGGAGTTTATAGAAAAAAGGAGCAATAGGGTCCCTGCTCTTCGGGAGAAGAGAAAGGGAAAACAGTAAAAAATACACGTATCAGTCAGGCGTTGAATGGCTGCCTTCAGCTATTCAACGGGTCAGGGGGTACAGCTGTGCCCGGTAACGTAAATGATATTTCCTTGCTTTTCGTAAGAAGCTTCAACTGCCGAACAGATCAGCCTGATCTTCTCCGCAAAGGGAATGCCGTTTAAATCGCCCGTGAATGTACAGCCCTGTAAACTGCGGGGATCAAAATCGATTTTGGTGTGATAGGTATTCTCAAGGCGGCTAAGCACTTCAGTAACCGGAGTAAATTCAAAATTTTGATTGTCATCAAGTACAGAGGTAGAATTTGCTTTTCGAAGCGTAGAAGTCAGGAGTTGTTTGGTTAACTGATTCGTTTGAATATCGAGTTGAACTTGTTCATTCTTTTCCAGAACCAGATAGTGATCCGGATCGGTCATGGAGTTTACCGTAACCTTGCCCGTTTTCACTTTTACGAAGGCAATCTTCTGATTCTGATTTGCCTGAACCTGGAAACTAGTGCCTACGACATGGGTGGTGAGAACA
>CAJYHS010000082.1 GCA_913774715.1 uncultured Siphonobacter sp.
GGTCGGGATGATCATTCCCGAACGGGTTATCTGCTCCGCAAGTTTATTGACCCCGTAAGCGATCCCATCGCCAATCGTAACCGGGCCAAGGTGTTTTCCTACATCCGGCTGGCCGATATTTATCTCATGTACGCCGAAGCTTCCAATGAAGCCACGGGTCCTACTGCTCAGGCTTTGGAATACGTAAATAACATTCGACAAAGGGCCGGCCTTCCAGCTCTACCGTCGGGACTTTCGCAAACGGAATTCCGAGCCAAAATCCAACATGAAAGAGCCATCGAATTAGCCCACGAACAGATCCGTTATTACGATCTTCGTCGCTGGAAACAGGGGAATGAAATGAAAGGTAATTTTGAAGGAATGGCCGTTGACCTGGGGGCGAATGCCAGCGATGAGAAATTTTTCAAACGTACCGTATTTGAAACCCGGGTTTTCGAACCCAAGCATTACTGGTGGCCTATTCCTCAGAACGAAATAGATAAAAACCAGGCCATGGTCCAGAATCCGGGCTGGTAGAAATTGGGCCACGTATTCATCAGTAACTACCCGATTGCCTGGTTTACTTGAAAATAATCCATTTTCAGGCTATGCTTAATGGGTTACCCTTTCAAGAGGAAAACCGTACTGTTAATTAGGAAACACAACAAGCCAGGCTGATCATTTTGTTAACAAACTGGTCAGCCTGGCTCTTTAATCAATAAAATGAAGTCGAATAAGAACAGTAACGATGAAGTTTATTATACTTTAATTATTTGACATCCAGAAGGATTAGGCTTCTTCTTTATACTTGGGTAAGGTCATATTTCAACAAAGCGTAATCGCTCATCCACCTTAACGATTATTAGTAAAATCAGGGCTTATTATAGCTTAACTTCCATCTGAATATTGCAACGTTCATAAGGAGATTCATACCCCTGCACTTGCTGAAAACCTAATTTCTGATACAGTCGGATGGCGGGTTTCAGAATTGTATTACTTTCCAGATAAACCTTCTCAGCTCCCAATTCTCTGGCTTTCTGAAGGATCGATTTGCCCAGCAAATACCCTATGTGCTTGCCCTGAGCGTTGGGGGAAACCGCCATTTTTGCCAACTCATATACCTGATCATTTACTTTAATTAAGGCACAACAACCCAAAGGTTCGCCTCCATACAAAGCGATGTAAATAAAACCTCCGCGATCCAGAATTTTTTCATGGGGGTGATCCAGAGCCTCATAATCGGCGGCTTCCATTTTAAAATAGGTGGTGATCCATTCTGCATTCAGATTTCGGAATGCAGAATGATATTCATCCAGATAGGGTACAATTGTGACTTGCTGACTTTCTCTCTGCTTGCGTTGCTGATTAACCCGGTCAAATAAACCCTGCTGATCCAGCTGGAAATCCAGTTCATCCAGAGCCTTCCAGAGGTTATGCTGCGTCTGAGCCAGCATGACATCCACCGCCGAGGATACATCTTTCATTTGAGTATCTAACACTGGTAACTGCTGACGTGATTTGTCTGAAAGAGTAATGATTGTCTTCCGGGCATCCGTTGGCCCCTTCGTAATGGTAATGTAATCGTGCTTCGCCATTTCTTTAATAATCTGACTGACTGAAGCCTGCGAATGCCCAATATCTTCGGCTAACTGAGCGACGGATTGCTCATCCTGTTGACGCAAACTATAGAGTACCGGAAACCAGCGGGGTTCCATTTCCAAATCATACATCCCATAAATTTTAGCGGCTTCCTGAGTCATGCGTTCACTCATCTGCCGCAATCGACTTCCTAAAGCCATGGGGCCCGTTCGCTGAAAGAAATTCATATCAGTAGTTATATAAGTACTTATGCAAATGTATAATTATTTCACTACAACAGGAAAGATCGTTCTGTAAAAGATTTTTTTTATTATTGCTCATCCCTGTTACCAGAACCTATCAAACTGAACTCATTCCCGGATGCTTCACGAATTTCCCTATTACCTCGGCCTGATTATAATCATTGTTTTGCTGATCATGCTGGCCAACAAAATCAAAGTAGCTTATCCTATTATTCTGGTACTGGCTGGTTTGGCTATTAGCTTTATACCGGGCTTACCCACGATTGAAATTGACCCGGAGCTAATCTTCATTATTTTCCTGCCCCCTCTGCTATACGATGCTGCCTGGAATACTTCCTGGAAAGAACTGTGGAAATGGCGACGGATCATCACCAGCTTTGCCTTTTTAATTGTCTTTTTTTCGGCTTTTTCGGTTGCTCTGGTTTCGATCTATTTTATTCCGGGTTTCACCCTGGCTCTGGGCTTTTTGCTGGGAGGAATCGTTTCACCACCCGATGCCGTGAGTGCCGGGGCCATTCTCAAGTTCGTGAAAGTTCCTAAACGGATGGCCTCGATTCTGGAAGGGGAAAGTTTACTTAATGATGCCGCAAGTTTGATCATTTTCCGGTTTGCTCTCATAGCCGTCAGCACCGGCCATTTCGTCTGGCAGGATGCCGCATTGAGTTTTGGGTGGATGGTATTGGGCGGAGTGGCCATCGGCGTAGGTGTGGCGTTTGTATTCTTCAAAATCCATCGGCTATTACCCACCGACGCCAATACCGATCTGGTATTCACGCTGGTAGCTCCTTACATCATGTACATCATGGCCGAAGAAGCCCATAGCTCAGGTGTGCTTAGCGTGGTAAGTGGAGGTCTGTTTTTATCCTTGAGAAGGCATTTATTCCTGTCCAGTGCCAGTCGATTGAGAGCGGTAAATGTCTGGGAATCTCTGGTCTTCATTATGAATGGCTTAGTATTTATTCTCATCGGCCTTGACCTGCCCGAGATCACGTCTAAGCTGAACGGAATCAGTATTGCTTCGGCCATTGGCTATGGCGTGTTAGTTACGGGAGTGTTAGTAGTCAGCCGAATTCTGTCGACATTTTCGGCTATTTTTATCACTCAATTCATGAGTCGATTCATTACCGTTGCCGACACTCGTCATCCAGGCTACATAGGGCCTTTTTTGCTAGGATGGTCGGGTATGCGAGGCGTGGTTTCGCTGGCAGCGGGTTTATCCATTCCGGTGTATCTCGCGAATGGACAGGAATTTCCGCATCGAAACCTGGTGTTATTCATCACATTCATTGTGATCCTGCTAACGCTGGTAGTGCAGGGTTTGACCTTGCCTCTGCTCATCCGAACCTTTAACATCCCCGATCAGGATCATTTTGCTCCCGAAGAAGAAGATTTTCAGGCCCTGCAAATCCGATTAATGCAGCAAAGTCTACTGTATTTACAAAGCAACTTTGCTACTGAGTTACAAACGCAGGTTTTCTTACAGCAAATGGCTAAGAAGTGGAAAAGTAGCGTAGTAGTCCCTGAAGAACAACCCTTTAATGAGCAATCCCGTCAAGTGTATTTGCAAATATTGGAACAGCAGCGAAACTGGTTACGTGAGTGGAACAAAGATCCAACGGTGAATGAAGAAGTGGTGCGGAAGCATTTATTGCGTCTGGATTTAGAGGAAGAAAAACTGCATTATTCTTGATCCATCGTGGTTCGTAGCGAGTAACTAATCAGTCAGAAATGCTTAATCAATGCTTTAAAAGGCTCCTTTGACGATTGGTTTTATCTCCAATTCTAGTTTTGTCCACACCTATAAAACCATCTGAAAATGAAAGCAAACCTTGGTATTGCCAAGCAAAACACAAATGCCGTTACGGGCTTATCTATGCTTCAGTCCTGAACACTACCACTATCCATCGGCTTGTCATGGATTACATCGTATAGGATTAATCGTTCGTAAATCAGACCTCGCTAACGACGACCTTTCCTCTCCAGTTGGCGGATACCCTGACATTTGGCCGGAATCAGTTTAGTCAAGATCTAAAACTAAAATCCCTCGTAGAAAAGTAGATGCTAATTTCGAGAGCAGAATGATTAGTGGTGTAAATGGTACACCTTCCTTTTTTACAAATGGTCAGAAATTCGACGGCGGAGCTGAAAATCCATTAGAGATCATCCGCTCCAATGCCTTTTGATTATCTGGCTTTTCATCCTCATTTAATTTATAATACCTTCACTATTCCTTCAAAATTTTAACCTTAAAAACCAAAAAACCATGAGTAAGTTAACTCTTAAAGACGGCACCGAAATTTATTACAAAGACTGGGGAACAGGACAACCTATTGTTTTCCATCACGGCTGGCCCTTATCTAGCGACGACTGGGACACCCAACTCATGTTTTTTCTGGAAAAAGGCTTCCGCGTTATTGCCCATGACCGTCGCGGACACGGCCGGTCTTCGTCAACCGACACCGGAAACGACATGGACACTTATGTTTCTGATGTAGATGAACTTATCACTCACCTCGATTTGCAAAATGCCATTCACGTGGGGCATTCCACGGGCGGGGGAGAAGTCATTCGTTACGTCGCTAAATACGGTAAAAATCGGGTGGCAAAAGCCGTGCTTGTCAGTGCAGTGACCCCAATCATGGTTCAGAATGAATCGAATCCAGATGGCGTACCTTTATCCGTTTTCGACGAAATTCGGGAAGGAACTGCAACGAAACGCCCGCAGTATTTTAAAGATTTTACTACGGCCTTTTACGGGTATAATCGCGAAGGAGCTAATGTCTCGCCAGCCGTTCAGGATAACTGGTGGCGGCAGGGAATGATGGGCAGCATCAAAGCTCATTACGATTGTGTTAAGGCTTTTTCGGAAACTGACTTCACGGAAGATTTAAAAGCAGTGGATTTGCCCGTACTGGTATTACACGGCGAAGATGATCAGATCGTACCTTTTCCTATTTCTGCCGTAAAAGCAGTGAAACTATTGAAAAATGGGAAACTGATTTCGTACCCCGGCTTTCCACACGGCATGCCTACGACCGAAGCAGCTACAATAAATGCGGATATACTAGCTTTTATTAATGAGTAATGGAATAAAGGACTCATCAAAGCCCTGGATTATTTCTATGATACGTTTTAGTAAGGGTTCATTCGAAAGAGTCAACCCTTACTTTATAATTATCTACTATTAGCCAGTGCGGTGAGCTTCCCGACAAACAAACATTGAGCTTTTATACAAAACCCGCTTCTGAAATTACCCTGACCTTTGTCGAAACAAAAATGGAAAGCAATGACAAAGGTTTGGTTTATTACCGGCAGTTCCCGAGGCTTGGGACGCATGTTAACCGAAGCTGTATTGGCTCATGGAGATTCAGTAGTAGCTACTTCACGTAACCCTGAAGATTTAGAACAGCTAGTTCTGACCTATCCTGCTCAGCTGTTAGCTTTAGCTCTGGACGTCAGCGACAAAGCTCAGATTCAATCGGCGGTGGTACACGCCGTTCAGCACTTTGGTCGCATTGATGTATTAGTGAATAATGCGGGGTTTGGCATAACCGGAGCAGCGGAAGCTTTTACCGAGGAACAGGTTCAAACTCAATTGGCAGTGAACCTGTATGCACCCATTGACATTACCCGTGCTGTATTACCAATAATGCGAAATCAGAAAAGTGGTCGTATTTTGCAAATCAGCTCCATTGGTGGTCGGGTCGGTACGGCGGGATTGACCATTTATCAGGCAGCTAAATTTGGCTTAAGCGGTTTCAGTGAAGCCTTACGCCGGGAAGTGGCTCCGCTGGGAATCAAGGTTACTTCTGTTGAGCCCGGCGGGTTTCGCACGGATTGGGCGGGATCATCCATGACTTTTGCTCCTTACGTAGAAGGCTATGACTCCACCGTAGAAAGCGTTAAGGCCTTTCTTACCCAAGGACTATTTGTTCCGATGGGAGATCCGGCAAAAGCCGCCCAAGCCCTCATTACCCTGGCTGAAAGTGACGAACCTCCCATGCACCTGGTGTTAGGAAGTGAGGCCGTAGAAATTTTGAAAAAAGCTGATCAGGCCCGGGCAGAGGAGCTGGATCAATGGTTACCTCTAAGCACATCAACCGATCATGATGATGCCGTGAATCTGATGGAAACCGAAGCGGGGAAAGCTTATCTGGCTAATAAAGGCTTGTAATTGTGTAGTTATGAAAAGTACAAAAGAATCCGTCCGCTCAGCGATTGCCTATTCCTGTTATTTCAAACAAAGCAGAGATGGCGAACATTTTGTGCCTACTCATACGCTAACGTATCAGATGGCTGGCTCTTTGGTACTTTCCAATGGAGTAAAACCGTTTGCTTCGCAGGAAGGCTCCTTTCGACTGGTTCGCCGGAATCAACTTCTTAAATTCACCAAGTATCCCCCAGAAAATGGCGAGTATCAATCCTTCAGTTTTTATTTTGATCAGCCTTTCTTAAGAGATTTCAGTAATGAATTTAATGTAACGGCGAGTGAAACGTTTAGGGGAGATCCCGTGATTACTCTTTCGTTGAATGCTATTCTGAAAAGTTACCTTGATTCATTAATGGTTTACCACCAGACTGATAATCTTAAGAATCCCCAACTGGTTAATCTGAAACTTAAGGAAGGGTTATTACTACTCATGCAAAGTCAGCCAGAATTAAAGAACATACTTTTCGATTTCGTGGAACCGCACAAAATTGATCTGGAAGCATTCATGAATAAAAATTATCACTTCAACGTCCGGCTGGATCGATTTGCTTACCTTACTGGCCGTAGTCTGGCTACGTTTAAGCGGGATTTTGAAAAGATATTTCAGACTTCGCCCCACCGCTGGTTGCTACAAAGACGATTGCATGAAGCTCATTTTTTACTCGAACAAAAGCAGCGAAAAGCTTCGGAAATTTATCTGGATCTGGGTTTTGAAGACCTTTCGCATTTTTCGTACGCTTTTAAAAAGCAATACGGCGAAGCTCCCAGTAAATTGATGAGGTAGAATAAAAAGAGGTCAGATAAGGGTTATCTGACCTCTTTTACTAATACTAAAAAATCTTATTCGATGTTATCCAACAGGTAAGCAGCTACCTCTGCCAGTCGATTGGAGAATCCCCATTCATTATCATACCAGGCCGCTACGGAAAGGATGTTTCCTTCTTTTGCCGTCAGAGGCAGATCAATAATAGAGGAGTGTGGGTCTGCCACAATGCGGGAAGAAGCCCAGGCATCTTCAAGTACGTCAAGCACGCCTTTCAAGGGTCCTTCACTGGCCGCTTTCCGGAATGCCTCGTTTACTTCT
>CAJYHS010000083.1 GCA_913774715.1 uncultured Siphonobacter sp.
TATTAAACGAAAGCTGATCGTTTACAAAACCCGTTGCGTTTCCCGTGGCAGTACCATATTTCCGTTGCTGGGCACTGTATAAGCCCGTAAAATCGAAGTGATGCTTACCGAAATCTTTCGAATAGGAAAGAATATTTTCTAAGGTAAAGCTGTTCGTTTCGGTGAAAAACGTATTGGCTGTGCCTAATAAATCATTGGCCGCCCGACCCGTGTAACTTGCAGTGCGGGAAGGAATGAACGAGTAACCAATGTTCATGCGATATTTTAAACCACTCAGAGCACCGGGTAACTTGATTTCCAGATACCCGTTACCGTTCAGGTTCGTGTTGCGATCCAGACGATCCGTCGTTAAGCCCAGCATGGGGTTGGTGTACAACTGCTCGGGGAACATCGGAAAGATCTTGTAGGTCCCGTTCGTGTTATACATCTGACCATATGGACTCATCGCCGAAGCGTTCAGCAGGTTCGCCCGACCGCCATCGCGGTTGTTGTTGGCAATGAAAAGCGAAGTTCCTACCGTCAGGTAATCGGTGATGTCGACATCAAGGTTGGACCGGAAGCTGGCCCGTTTGTACTGGTATCCTTTGACGACCCCTTTCTGATCCAGAAATTCACCCGAAACGAAGTAACGAACGTTAGGAGATCCACCCGAAATGCTCAGGTTATGATCCTGGAGGACACCCGTTTGAGTTGATTCCTTGATCCAGTCCGTCGTTATTCCAGCGTTGTAGTTGGGAAGCTCGTCAAAGTTAGGAACGGGGTTGACCGAAGTCTGATTGGTCTGCGTTAACCAGTCTGCGTATTTCTGAACATATTCAGGACCGCTACGTGGTTTCAGGATATGAGAAAATTCTTCAATACCTACGTAGTTGTTATAACGAATGGTGGGTTTGCCCGTACCGCCGCGTTTGGTTGTGATCAGAATAACCCCGTTGGCTCCGTTGGTACCGTAAATCGCTACCGCCGAGGCATCTTTCAGAATTTCCATCGACTCAATGTCGTTGGGGTTAATATCGGCCAGCGATCCTCCCGTCTTACTCAAGGGAATACCATCCACGACCACAAAGGGACCGGAGTTGGCATTGATTGAGTTCTGACCGCGAATGGTAGTGGAAGGAGAAGCTCCAGGTACGGAAGAGGACTGCGAGATGTTCACCCCCGCTACTGAACCCTGAACCGCCTGCAAGACGTTGGTAACCGGTAATTGCGACAAACGAGCTTTGGGAACGGAAGCAACCGAACCCGTAATATCTGACCGTTTCTGCGTACCGTACCCAACTACCACTACTTCGCTCAGAGCTTTGGAATCATCCAGAAGCTGCACGTTGACGGTCGTCTGATTCCCCACTACGATCTGCTGTGACGTGTAGCCCACGTAGGAAAAAATCAGAGTAGGGTTAGCGGTGCCGTCGGGAATCTGAATTTTGTAATTTCCATCACTGTCGGTGTTCGTTCCCAGGGTGGTTCCTTTGAGAGAAACGCTGGTGCCCGGAATGCCCTGTCCGCTGGCATCGGTCACTTTACCCGTGATGATGATGGCAGCCTGAGCACTCCGGATTTTGGTTGAAGGTACAACTGAACGACCGGTCCAGGGCTGAGCAAACAATCCACCCGGCAGGTGTAAAAATGCTCCACAAATGAGTAGCCATTTGAATTTCATAGATGTACAGGGGAGGTGTCTAACTATTTGTAGAATTAATGTTCAATAGATGGACGATGGTTAAACTTATTACTTGAATAGTCCAAATGTAGAGGGGTGAATTCAGAAGGATAGGGGGGGATTTCGTCAAAAAGAGGGGGTGAATTTGATTCGATCCTATTCAAAATCAGATCTTTACTTTTTGTGTAAGAATTGTAGAGATGGGCATGAATGAAGTATCAAAAAAAATCAGCTGACGCAAATGCACCAGCTGATTCGATTGTACTGAAGACTATTAAACTTACTTTTTCTTTTTCAGAGAGACGGGTTTAATTCCCTCAAACGTCGGCTGAACCTTACGAATACTTCCGTCGGCATTGAAGCTTAAAGCATCAATGCAGGTTTCGCGATTGAAGCCTGCCGCATCGCCCATGGTAATGCCATCGGGATAATGAAAGCGGTGGTACACAATGTACCATTCGTCTTTACCAGGAATCTGAATAATGGAATTATGACCCGTGCCGTAAATCCCCAGATTCTTATCTTTTTCAATCACAATATTATTGGCAGGAATCGTGATCGGTCCTAAGGGCGACTTTGACGTGCCGTACCGCACGCGGTAATTTTCACTGCGGGTATCGTCTTCCGACCAGAAGAAATAATACGTCCCCTTGCGATACACCACATAAGTCCCTTCGCGGAAAGTCTGATCGGGGGTAATCACTTTCTGGGTTTCGGGTTTAATGGAAAGCAGATCATCGCTGAGTTCAGCGGCTGCCAGATAGCCATTGCCCCAGTAGAGGTAACTTTTGTTCGTTTGCGGATCAGTGAAAACGTCCGGGTCGATTTCCTGGCCGCCTTTAACTCCTTCGGGACGTTTGTCAATAAAGGGTTTTCCAAAATCCGTAAAAGGTCCCGTAGGTTCGTCAGCAGTGGCTAAGCCAATTTTCTGAGCTCCAGAATAATAATAGAAGTACTTATACTTGCCATTGATCTTTTTCTCGACAATGCAGGGAGCCCAGGCGTTGCGATTAGCCCAGGTGGTTTGCTTGGGTAAATCCAGAATGACCCCTTCGTCATGCCAGTTAACCAGATTATCCGAGGAGAATACTTTGAAATATTTACCTGACCAGGAATCAAAGCCATCACTGGTAGGATATAGGTAAAATTTGCCCGTTTTCTCGGCGTATAATACTTCAGGGTCAGCGTAATAGCCGCCTAAGACGGGATTATTGGCAAGAGGCCATTTGTCGGTCAGAGCTTTGTATTCGCTGGCGGTGATGGGAAGAACAGTACCATGACGAGGTAGAAAGTTCATGGAGATTTCGTGATCTACCTTCGTGAATTTCTTCAGATCCTTACTCGTGGTAAACTCGTAGCGACCTTTGGTATAAACATCATACATCAGAATGTACGAATCGGAGTTATTCAGCTTGAAAATGCCTGAACCTTCCACGGGATCTTTCGTCTGTTGCAGGTATTCGTCGTGTTGAGTATAAGGACCCATTAAGTTCTTCGCCGTTGACTGCTTGATTCCATTGCCATTTCCTTCCGTTTTATAGAATAAATGATATACGCCATCTTTACTAATGATATCGGCATCAATGCAGGATCCTCCCTGTGGGTTTGTGAAGAGTAACTTAGGTTCACTTTCCAGAGCGGTAAAATCGGAGTTAGCATAGGCATAATACACCTTGTCTGCATCCTGACCGGCCCGCATGGACCAGTAAATCATGTACTTTTTAGCTACGGGATCAAAGATGGTCTGGGGTGCCCAAACGCGGTTTACGTCTTTAAATTCAGAGTACGTTTTCGTTACGTCGATTTTACTGGATGCCCAGTTCACCAGATCTTTTGACTTCAGTAGTACCATGCCGTGTTGAGGTCCCCAGCCATTCTTGACGGTGTTCATATCGGTTGCCACCATGTAAAACCACTGACCATCTTCCGAACGAAGAATGTGAGGATCCCGAACGCCGCCCGTCGCACTAATCTCGGCCGAAGCAATAACGGGCTGGTTGTAATTCAGAGCTTTATAATTGTAACCATCCTTGCTAACCGCGAAGCGGATGGCTTCTTGGTTATTGCCTTTTCCAACGAAATAAACGAAGAGGTAAGCTGAATTAGGTTCTTTTTTGGGGGGCGTACTGGCTGACATTTGTTCGCTGCTGCCGATGAGTAGCATCAAAACGCAGGAAAGCCATTTCAGACGTAAAAACATAGATTGAGGAAAAGAAATGAGTGATTGCTTGTAAATGAAAAAGAATTAGGTCAACTTAAGATACTCTTTAGGTTGTGTAGAATCTTCTTCATTTCTGATTGCTAGTTAGGCAAAAATACATTTATTTATAATGGCAACGCAGGCTGAAATTCGTCAAAACAGAGGGGCATTTTAGCCAATGGGTATGCAGGGCATTTACAAATACGTCTTTTTTTTTCTGGGCCTGGCCCTTTTTCCTTTCCTGAGTTCGGCACAATCTGAACCGGGACAATTTCGATTCGAGCACATTACGGTTAATGAGGGGCTTTCACACAGCGATGCCATGTGCGTAACGCAGGACCCCCTGGGGTTTATCTGGATAGGCACCAATAAAGGGCTGGATCGTTACGATGGCCATGAGTTAAAGAAATACGAACTGCCCATTAACGATCAGATTGGCACTGCCACCAACCGGATTCGTACCTTACACGTGGACCGGAAAGGACAGCTCTGGACTGGAATAGAGCGGGCGGGATTATACTGGTATAACGCTAATCACGACCGTTTTTTTAGTATTCGGGAACGGCCCGGAGCCCAGGCTTATCCCCAACTCATTCAGCAACTAACCCGCGTTAATGTCAACGCCATTACCTCCGATGCGTCCAATCGCATTTGGGTAGCCACGCATCAACTGGGACTTTTCTGCATTCAGTTTACGGAAGGAGGAGCGATTGATTTTATTCGGAAAATAGATTTACCCGGTTTAGCCGAACCCACCATCACTCGCCTGAGCATGGATCAGCGGGGAAAACTGTGGATTGGTACGATGGATCATGGTTTGTGGGTACTCAGTCGGCCTCAAACATCCATTATAGCTAGTCAGGTAAAAATTCTTGGGGAAACCAACATTCGGGCTTTACATCAGGACCGTCGTGGGGACTTGTGGATTGGAAGCGGAAGTCAGGTTTTCTGGGTAGATTCGGAATCTTTGTCGAAGGGTGAACATATCCAGCCTAAACCTCTAAAGCGGGGATTTGCCGAAATTGAAAGTCTGTATCTGGATTCGGCCCATCGACTCTGGATTGGGACGAGTTATGGACTCTTATTAATGAATTCGGGTCAGAATTCAGATTTTCCGGTGGACGAAAGACAGGTACATACGTTTCTACCCCAGGACACGGATCCGCATAGCATTAACTCGGTGCGGGTACATGATATCATGGAAGATCGTTTCCATAATGTCTGGCTGGCTACTTCAGCGGGAGGCCTGAACCTGCTGAAACTTCAATCGAAAGCCTTTGGACTGATTCGTCGTCAGATGCTTGGATCTACTACACCCGCTCACAACTATATTAATGCTCTTTGCAAAGACGAAAAGGCTCAGCGACTCTGGATAGGAACGCGAAATGGGTTTGCCAGTTATGACCTGAAAACAAAAACCTATCGTAACTACCTGAATCGCACCGCTTTTGGTCAGGATAATGGGGTGGATGTATCCGCCCTTTATCAGGATCGCAGCGGAACGCTCTGGATTGGAACCCGTTACCGTGGGTTGATGCGGTTGACGGGTACGAATGACCCCGTTGCCTTACCTGCCATGCCCGCAGGCCCTAGCTGGAATGGCATCAGTATTGAAAACATTACGCAGGATCGTCAGGGAATTATTTGGGTAGCCACCTTCAACGCGGGGATACTGGCTTACTCAGAAAATGGTACGTTTCTAAATGCTTTTTCGTCCCAGAATAAAACCCTTCCCACGAGACAATTTACTTCTTTGTTATACGATGCTTCGCAGGATGTACTCTGGGCCAGTACCCGTGATCGGGGGGTATTAAAACTGAAAATTACGGATGGAAAACTACGGGTCTTGAAAGAATTTGCTCATCAACCCGGAAACATTCATAGTTTGAAGGCCAATTACGTCTGGCCTTTAGTAAAAGATAAACTGGGTAATATATGGGTAGGAACCATCGGCGGAGGTTTGCACCGGATTGCTGCTAACCAAGAAACGATTGATCGTTACGATAATCGAATTCCGGAAAGAGACGTTGAAAGTCTTTTGATGGATGAATCGGGTACCCTTTGGATTGGAGGAGCTGGGTTGTATCAGTTTGATCCGCTCAGGAATCAGCTTCTGCATTATGACGTAACCGATGGATTACAGAGTAATTCCTTTAAAGTCGGAGCCGCGTTTCGTTCCCTGGATGGGACTTTGTACATGGGTGGTGTGAATGGGATTACCTATTTTAAACCCGCCGAAATTCGGCCTAATCCTTATCAGCCGCAGGTACAAATTACGGATTTACGGGTTCATAATCAGTCGGTTGCTGCGGGAGATACCCTCAAGGGCCGAGTGCTCGTTGGAAAATCGTTCGCGGATTCCCCTACCATTGAACTGGAGGCTTCGGAAAACGACTTTTCGCTGACTTTCGTGGGATTGAATTACGCTAATCCCAACAAACAAAGGTATGCGTACCAATTAGAAGGATACCATAACGAATGGGTCGAATTGCCCGCCGGACAACGGACCGCCAGCTTTTCCAACCTACCCGCCGGAGATTATACGTTCCGCGTAAGAGCCACGAACGGCGATGGGGTTTGGTCCACGAATTCTTTGCATTTACCCATAACGATTTTGCCGCCCTGGTGGAAAAGCTGGTGGGCTTATGTTATTTATGCTCTGGTTATCAGCGGGGCTTTATTACTGTACCGCCGGATTGCGACAGCCCAGCAGGATTTGAAAAATAAACTGGCTTTTGAAAAATTCCAGAACGAAAAAGATAAAGAGTTAACTGATCTGAAACTGCGATTTTTTACCAACGTTTCGCATGAATTGAGAACTCCATTAACCCTGATTCTGGGGCCCATTGAAGAACTGCTATCCAGTAAAAATCAAGGACCGGGACTCAAGGAAAAGGTAGTATTGATGCACGGTCAGACGCGAAAATTGCTGGATTTGGTAAATCAGTTGCTGGATTTTAGAAAGGTAGAATCCGGACACTTAAGCCTGAAAGCGAGTAGGGAAAATATAACCAGTTTTGTAACGGAGTTATTCCTCATTTTCAAGCTAAAGGCTGAAGAAAAAGAACTGGATTATGAACTGGAAGGCCCATCGGATGCGATTCCTTTATACGTGGATCGGGATAAATTGGAAGTCATACTAACGAATTTACTTTCCAACGCTTTCAAGTATACGTTACCTAAAGGGAAAGTTCGTTTTTATCTGGAAGCCGTGGGGGACTACAATCAGAACGCAGTTTTCACGAAAGGACGCTTGTCCAATCATTACCTGGAAATTCGGGTGCGTGACTGGGGCGTGGGTATGCAGGAGGCTGAACTTGAACACATTTTTGATCCTTATTATCAGGCTTCTCACACGGAAACCCTGCGGGTAATGGGCTCTGGTATTGGACTTTCTCTGGTAAAACAATGGGTAGAGCGGCATCAGGGAGAGATTAACGTCATCAGTTCGCCCGGAAACGGAACGACTTTTACGGTCCGTTTGCCTTTTGGGCAGCAACATTTACAGGAAGCTGATTTGCGAACCAGTGAACCTACCATGGATAGTTCCATTACGCCTGAAAATCTGGAAACCCTTGCTGAACCTCTCTTACCTCCGGCTCGATTACCCAATTCGCTTCGGCTGTTGGTTGTAGAGGACAACGAAGAAGTGCGGAAGTATCTACAGCAATTATTTATCGACGATTTTGAAGTCATGACGGCAGCCGATGGTCTGGAAGGCTGGACTCAGGCCTTAGCGTATCTGCCTGATTTAATTGTGAGTGACATTATGATGCCCGGCAGCGATGGGCTGGAGTTATGCCGGAAAATCAAGCAACATCCCAAAACGGCTCATATTCCGGTAATCCTGCTTACGGCACGGGCGGCGGCCTTATATGAATTGGAAGGACTCGAAACGGGTGCGGACGATTACGTTTCAAAACCTTTTCATCCCAAAATTCTGGTAGCTAAGGTTACGGGTCTGCTGCAAAACCGTATGAAACTGCGGGAATATTACCACCGCCAGATTTTGCTGGAACCGGGAGAAGTGGTCATTCCTGACGCAGATAAGCAATTTCTGGAAAAAGCCATGCAGATTGTAGAAAGCCAAATTCAGGAGCCGGATTTCAATGTTCAGATGCTCGTTCAGGAAATGGGGATGAGTCAGTCCGTCTTCTATCGCCGACTCAAAAGTATCACCGGACAAACCGTAGTCGAATTCATTCGGGATGTACGGATGAAACGAGCGGCCCAGTTACTGGCCAGTACGAACATTCGTGTGTCTGATGTGGCCTATCAGGTGGGGATTGAAGATGTAAAGTATTTCCGAAAAATGTTCCAGAAGCTCTATAATGTACCCCCTTCGGAATATGCCAAACAGTTTCGGAATCCGGAAGTGATTGATGATTTACCTCAAAATGTATAAATCACGAACAGGCTTAGACTGACGATTACAATGGTTAATCCAATAATTAGCCATTGTTGAAAACGACTTTTGCGTTGGGTTGGAGAGTTGGACTTCATAGGTACTGATAATTTTATGCAAAGTAGATAGGAAGTCTTTGGGAAGGAGGGTGTCTTTTTCGGTTCAAATAGGGGACATAATTGACTATAACCTCTGATTTACAGAAAAGAGCGTTGGGCGAGGTCATTTTTATGCTTCCCCAACGCTCTTTTAGTGAGCAGATACCCTTACTCAGAATAAAGAATATGGCCGTTGAAACGGTTCGTCATCAACCCAAACGGCAGGTTTTCAGATCCAGCATTTTCCTTCCTGACGAGCTAGTTGACTACTATGCTTCAGAATATCTTTTTCGTCTGTCTAAAGAGCAGCTAAAAATCCGTGATCTTCTGGAATGCCAGGCTAACGGAAGCGTTGCACTACCTTATAGTGATAGCCGTTTTGTGCGAATAGATTAGTATCATTCACACTTAAGCGTTGGAAAGGATTGTATTTTCTTTTCATTACAGATTTTTTTGTTAGAACGGTTTGACTGAATAACTGCCTGGAAATACGCTGTTTCCGGGAATTCCCTTATCCTTCCGTACAGAGTAATAACGGAGTTCGTAATTATTCTTTTTCTTATCCCTGCAACATTTTCATTTTTCTCTACTCTTTAGTAAAAACAACGAGACTCTAAGCCTTTAATCCATTCCAGTTCCGTCCGCTCGGAAGTCCTTCAAACGCTTTCATACCATGAGACTATTATTATCCCTAGCCATCCTGGCTCTATGGGCTGGGAATACTTTGGCCCAATCTACGCACCCCGGCAGTTTAACGGGTACACTGGTGGATTCTACCACCCGTCAACACATTCCTTTTGCCAACGCCGCTCTGTACAAGGGAGCTACTTTACTGACAGGTGCAACCACGGATAGCGAGGGGTCTTTTATCATCCAGCCCATAGCAGCGGGAAAATATACGCTTACGGTATCGTCGGTTGGTTATCTGAAGCGTAGCCTGGAAATTTTAGTGACGAACGAGAAGTTTAGGGTAGAGCTGGGAGCCGTAGCTCTGGTGTCGGAAAATCGGACTTTGAATGAAGTAACGGTTTCGGCTCAAAAGGCATTGATTGAAGATAAGGGAGACCGGCTGGTGTATAATGCAGAAAAGGATATTTCTAATGTGGGCGGCTCGGCGGCGGATGTACTTCGCAAAGTCCCTGGTCTGAGTGTTGATTTGGATGGAGCGGTGCAGATGCGGGGAAACAGTAACATCCGGGTGCTTATCAATGGAAAACCCTCTGCCTTGATGGCTCGAAATCTGGCCGATGCCCTGCGACAAATGCCCGCCGATAATATACGGTCGGTTGAAGTAATAACCAGCCCGGGAGCTAAATACGACGCGGAAGGTTCGGCGGGTGTCATTAACATCATTACCAAAAAAGCTTTGCAGGGTTTTAATGGGTCAGTTACAGCCTCGCAGGGTACTCTGAATCGCAGTATTAATACGAAACTGGCTTTCAAAACGAATAAACTTGGATTTGCTCTTACTGCCAATGGAAATCAGTTTCGCAACATTCGGGAATCAGAGTTAACACGAACGACTCTGGCCGATGGAAACCCGATCAATTACTTAACCCAAACAAGTAAGGCTGATAATACCGGAAGAGGTGGTTACGGGGAATTGAGTCTGGACTACGACCCGGATTCAACCAGTCACATCAATTTTTCAATTGACGCCTGGGGCGGTCATTATCCTAATAATAGTACGGTTATTACTCAGTTGTCCAATGCGAATCATACCCCAATTCAGGCCTTTCGGAATGATGTTCGTTATCGAAATCCCTATGGAAATAGTCAGTTTGATTTAGGCTATACAAAAACATTTCGAAAACCCGAACAGGAGTTTTCTTTCCTGACTCAGTTCAGTCGGATGCCGGATAATTATTTCTACGATACGGATCGTTATAACCTGGACGATCAGATCATTTTCCGGCAAAAGAGTATGAATTATAGTAGTAATAAGGAATACACGTTACAGGCTGATTACACGCATCCGTTTAAGTGGCGTACGAGCCGAGATACTACTAAGTTCAAAGTGGAAATGGGCTTGAAAGCCATTAGGCGGAATATTGGTAGTGAGTTTAGCGTCGATCAGTCGCTCGATGGACAATCTCCCCTGATACCTGATCCGGCTCAATCCAATGACTTTACCTATCAGCAAAATGTATATTCAGCTTATGCAGCCTTGCGGGCCGAAACCAAATCGAAATTTAGCTTTAACCTGGGTACCCGACTCGAACGTACGGTAATTGATGGAGATTTTCAAACTACGCAAACGAAGTTAGCGAACGCGTATACGAACCTGATACCAAGTCTGAACATTTCGAAAAAAATAGGTTCTCATACCTTCAAAACCAGTTATACCCAGCGTATCCAGCGGCCTATGCTGTGGTATCTGAATCCCTGGGTCAATGCCAGCGATCCCCAGAATCTGGAAACGGGTAATCCGTATCTGGATCCTGAACTTAATCATGCTCTGGAGGTAGGGCATAGTACTACGACCAAAGCGGGCTTGTCTGTGAATACCTCTTTATACGCTCGGATGACCAATAATGCCATCGAATACCTGCGGACGGTTGATGCGTCTGGGGTAGCGGTAAATAAACCTCAGAATATCGGTCAGCGTAAATCAGTAGGGTTAAACATTAACTTATCTGGGCAGGCTACGAAAAGCTGGACGCTGAACGGGAGTGTTGATGTACGATATATAGATGTGTACAGTCCCGCTCTCGAACAGGGAAATTCCGGCGGCGTGAGTAATTTTAACATCAACAGCACCTATAAGTTCCCCCGTAATATAACCTTTCAGGCCAATGGCAACGTTAGTACGGGCTGGATCAACTTGCAGGGCCGCGGTTCGGGCTTTTATTGGTACGGCTTTGCTGTGAAGCGGGAGTTTTGGGTGAAAAAAGCGAGTCTTACCCTGGGTGTTAATAACCCCTTCAATCGTGGCATGCGACAAACTTATCAACAGTTTTCGCCAAGCTTTGAATCAACAACCCGTTCATTTTATGTGAATCGTTCGGCCCGTTTAGCCTTTGAATGGCGATTTGGAAAAATGTCCGCTTCAGGAAAACAGGGACGAAAAATCAGAAATGACGATGGCGGCGGACGCTAGAATCAAGGCTTCAGGCAAGTCCGTAAAGGGCTTTGCCTAAAGCCATTGATGTATTAAGAGCGACTAAATTGTTTCGGTTTTGTCCCGATGTGTTCGTAAAAAACTCTTGAAAAATGACTTAGGTTCGTAAAGCCTAAGTGATACCCCACTTCCGATACCGTACGTTTTCCTTCTTTTAATAAACGAGCGGCTTCTTGCATTCTGAATTCCTGATAGTAGCTGAAAAGGCTGTTGCCAAAGATCTGTTTGAACAAGCGTTTTAGTTTGGTTGGACTCATGTGAGCAGCAAGGGCTAGTTCACGGATGAGAGGCGGGGTATCCAACTGCGACAGCATCTGCTCTTTTATGCGGTAAAGGGTGTCAATGTCCTGACTATTTAATGAGTACAGGTATGTTTCAGAGCGTTGTTCTAACGCCATCAACAATCGACATATCAATTCTTCAGTTTTTACTCTTGCAAAAAACAATTCAAAAGTTTCGCTAACGGATTCATTGACAAGCTCATCAACAATTTTTTGTAAGGACGGCAAAACCAGTTCTTCAAATAACAAAGGCTGTGCGTTATCAAGCAGGCTTTTCAAAACCGCAGATTTTTTTGACGATGGGAAGAGCTCCTGTAGGTAATGAGCTTCTATTTCGATGTTAATTATTCCAGTATTGGAATGAATCGGGACCAGACTTTCAGAATTGAGGCTGCTGGTGGCAATCAAAACACTGGGTGTTACTCTTTCAGCTTTACTTTCTCCTGCCTGAGGTATGACATGCAGGAATT
>CAJYHS010000084.1 GCA_913774715.1 uncultured Siphonobacter sp.
TATATTACTCAAATATTGTAATGCTGGAATATGCATCTGTAGTAAATCTCGGATACTATGCCTATGGAATTGGACCTTACCAATTGACCTTTGACGATGGTGAAAAAGTAAATTTCCCTGATGTTTCTAGTCCTATTGAATTGTATAGACGCGTCTATGCTTCTGCTTCGAAAAATTACCGGGTTACTTCAATGAGTAATTCTTGCGGAATAACTTCTGTAGATGCTGTTGTTAGCGTTTTTGTTAAAATCAAATTGAAGCAGCAATTGGTTTAACATCTGCTCTTTCTAATAAAACGCTATGTAATAATAAGCCTATTGATATATCCTTTGATACACATGGGAAATTCGGCCCCAATAATCGCTTTAAAATTATTTACAGCACAGATAATCAATCCATAGTATTGAAAGAACTTTCTACTGTAAGTACTGCCCAAATTTCGCTCGCTTCTATTCCCAAGGGGAGTGTTGGTTACATATATATAGAGTCTACTGATCCTGTTTTAAGAAGCAATCAATCTTACATAAACATTAATTCGCTTTTGGCTGCACCTGAAATACAATGGATTCCACTAGACCGTACAATTTTAAGAGGGCAACCCATTAATGTCAAAGTAACATCCGATATGTACAGACATGAGACCAGATATATGCTCTGGTCAGACGGTAAAAAGCAATACCGTTCTGAAATAGATATTAACGGATATTTCCAATTTACCCCAGATGTATCAACCAATTTTGTTCTAAAGGGTATTCAAAATCAATGTGGTATCACTGCTGTAGATTCTATTTCCGTACCTATAGTAGTTAATCACGCACAACTATTATTTTCTCCTCAAGTTAGAAATAGCCTTTCTGGCATATGCCGAAACCTCCCTGTTGAACTTCCTTATGGCGTTGAGGGAATTATGGACCCGAACACGACTTTTGACGTCCAAATTCTTTCTTACGATCTTAACGTAGTTTCTGACGTAGCAAAGAACATTACAGGAAATCCTATACGATTTAATTGGCCTGAAAACTTAGACTCCAAAAAGGATTGGAGGTATCTACGCATTACTTCCAAAACCAATAAAGTAATGCCTGTCACTATGGATTTGATATTGAGCGATAAACCAAGTGCTATACTAACTACTTCAGATGGAAAAGACTATTTAGAGTATAGACGAGATGGTTCTAACGTACTTCAGGTTACATTATACGGTGGCAGCCCATATAATGTTATTTGGAACGATGGTATCTGGGAACAATTTGCAGATAGACCATTCAGGGCTATAAAAGTAAGCCGCGGCAGTGTATATACGCTGAAAAGTGTTTTTAATAGTTGTGGTTACGGTTCAGTATCAGGTCAGGTAACTGTTAAAGTATCACCAACTTTATCTATTCAGAATTCTACCAACAAAATCTGCAAGGATAGCAAGATTCAGATTGCTTATACTTCATCAGGCGATTACGCAAACGACAATTACTTCCGCCTAGTTTTAATTAATTCACAAGAAAAAATCATTGCCCGACTGGATTCAAGTTCACAAGCCAACTATCAGTTTTCGTCGGTTATACCTTCATCCATTGCTCCAGGCTCTTATCAGATTGAGGTACAAAGTTCTGATAATCAACAGAAAATTCGGTCTTATTTATATGTTCGAAACACTCCCCAAATGACGTTGGGAAGTAATATTTCCGTACCTGCCGGTACCGCCGCTACTATTCGCTTGCGGAATGTATCTCCAGGTACGTATTCATCAGAAACCATTCAGTACACTTTGTCTGATGGCAGTAAAGGAAGCATGCCTGAATACCTACAGTACCAGGATCTTACTTTCACCCCAACTCAAACCACCACGTATCGGGTAACTTCGGTATCTAATAGTTGCGGGATCGGTACGGCAACGGGCTCAGCCACCATCACTGTAGAAAGCCCATCAGATAAGGAAACTCAGATTACACAGGTACAAACGGCAGGTAAATTCACAGGGCTTTGCATTGGAGATACCGTCTTTGTTACCTTTACCACTAAAGGTCCAGTGGCTGCCAATGCCACGTATCGCGTTCAACTTTCGGATACGACCGGAAACAACTTTACTCCACTAACCACGGGAGGTGCTTTACCCAAATTATGGGCATTAATTCCTACTGATGTAGCCCGTAGTGAATATTACCGCCTGAAAGTAACCAGCTCAGAAGCTGGGGTTAATAGCCGGACGTATGTCTTACCACTATCCCTACGCCAACCTGCTACGGCGTCTTTTATCAAGGAAAGTATGTTGGTGAGTGCAGAAAACGCTGACCCGGTGCTTATTCAATTAGGTGGTGATGGGCCCTGGCAGTTTCAAATTGGTAACGAGATTAATCCTTCCCGAACCATCACGGCCATTACTAATCCACACAGTAGTTACAGTTATTCCGGCACTCCTACGGACAAGCCAGCCGTTTATAAACTTTACAGTGTATCTAATGTGTGCGGAGTAGGTAAAATCTTGAATCCTTCCACGCTGAGAGTAGAGCTTATTACTTCTGTAGAACCAGCAGAGGCTGAAGTTATCAAAATATATCCCAACCCTACCAGAAATTGGATACGTATAGAATGTGCTTCTGCTCATAAACTTCGAGTTATGAACTTACAGGGTAAGGTTCTCCTAGAAAATGACAGTCAGGAGTTTTTCCATCAGTTGGATTTAAGTCCTTTATCGGGTGGCACTTACCTACTTGAGGTCACTACAAAAAATCAGAAGAACACCTATAGGATTATAAAGGAATAGTAAATTAACCCGAAGAGTAAACAGAGTTAGCGACTGGTAGTCACTAACTCTGTTTTTCGTTAATAAACCAACAAATCCAACGCTTCAGCATATAATCAGCCCCAATGAAACTATTTTCGCAGGAATACAGCTAGAGTTTCATGCACGATTTTGTTCTGATTCATACCACTATTGCAACCCTATCCGAAAGTCAGTTGATCCGTTACAGTCTGGATTTCAACCATTCAGATCTGGTGGATATTTTGCCGCAGACGCTGGAGGTAAATGAAGGCGTTTTTAATAAGACATCGCGGGCCAATCCGTTTCCCAGCGTGAAGGTTAGTCAGACCGAAGATTCGGTACAGGTTTCGTGTAGCTGTAACCGCTCGGCAAGCGGACTTTGTGACCATGAGGTGCAGGTATTAATGGCGATCAAAAGTCGCAAAGAGTTACTAATCTTCTTTGACTCAACGCTGCGTCAGAACGAAATGCGACGCGTGGCCGAGGGATATGGACTGGAAAACGAGGAAAATCTGGAGGATTATTTTGAGCTGGAATACGCCGCCCGCAGCTTCGTTATTAAGCCCCTCATGGCGGAACTATTTCCGGTAACTCCTCAATCTACAGATGAACTACGGGCTATTTTGTTTCCAAATATTTCCATTGATAATGGGACTATAAAGAAGCGAATTGTGGTTTTTTCCAAACCGCGTTTTCAGGATCGGTTTGTGATTACGCTGCACGAATCAGCGGTAACGAAACAAGGTAAGCTCAAAAACCCCATTTCAGTACTTAATCCGCTGGATGTGATCGATTCTTCCATGACCGAATGGGAGTTGAAAGCGTATACCAGTCTGGCAAAATTTCAGAATCCACATCGACTCAAACGGGAAGCGGCAGATATTGAAAGTCTGAAATTTCTGCTGGATTTAAACCTTGACGTGTACTATCATGATCCCCGGATTTCAGAGAATAGCAATGCTCAGTCGTTATTTCCGATTCAACTGAAAAAACTCCCACTTAATCTGACCTTATCCGTTCATAAACAGGATGTGATGTATCAGATCAAAGCGACGCTGGATATTAACCATCAACCCTTTTCGCTGGAACATTTGAGACTTCGTTATGAATATTTTCTGGAATTCCAAGGCAGTTTGCTGCTCATTGATCATGTTCAGTACCTACGGATTATTACGGTTTTAAAACAGAAAAACCACGCTCTGGTTATTCATCAGTCGAAGTTTGAAGACTTTCGTAATACCATCTTAATCAGCCTGGAAAATCGGGTCAAGGTCAAGTATTCCTATCTGAAACCCGCGACGCCGCAACAACGGGAAGATAGTGGTTTTGGACAGCCGCCTCAACGACTGATTTACCTGACGGATTCCGATCAATACATTTCCTTGACGCCGGTGCTCAAATACGGCTCGGTGGAAGTTCCAATTCTTTCGCAGCGACAAATTTACGGGCTTGATCCACTCGGCAATCCGTTTACCCTGGAACGCGACGACGAAGCTGAAATAGCTTTCACCAGTCTTATTCTGTCCCAGCATCCGAATTTCATGCAACACCCGGAGGAGCCTTATTATCAGCTAACCAAGGGAGATTTTTTAGACGAACTTTGGATATTAAACGCCTGGGAATATTGGCAACAGCAAGGCATTACCATTTTAGGTTTTAATACCCTCAAAAACAACCGCCTAAATCCGAATAAAGCAAAAATCAGTGTACACGTCACCAGCGGCATTAGCTGGTTTGAAACGTCTATTGGCGTTTATTTCGGGAAACAACGAGTCAGCCTGAAGCACCTACATCAGGCCGTAAAGAACCGAAACCGTTTCGTTAAACTGGACGACGGAACGCAGGGCTTATTACCACAGGAATGGCTGGAGAAGTTTGCCCGCTACTTTCAGTCTGGAGAAGTAGTCAAAGAAACGCTGCACACACCGAAAGTTAATTACGCTGACATTCGGACGATGTACGAGGAAGAAGTACTAGATTCAGACGTGATGCGGGAAATCTCGCTGTATGAATCGAAATTTGCGAACCTTTCGAGTAGACCCTCTCCAGAAATTCCGGCAAGTCTTAACGCTTCTCTGCGTGATTATCAGAAACAGGGTGTGCACTGGCTTCAGATCCTGGATGAATTAGGGTTCGGTGGCTGCCTGGCGGATGACATGGGTTTGGGGAAAACGCTACAAGTGATTGCCTTTTTGTTACTTCAGAAAAATCAGAGGCCTGACTCAACCAGTCTGATTGTGGTGCCGACTTCTTTATTAGCGAACTGGCAAAATGAAGTAGCCCGCTTTGCCCCTTCCTTGCGATTGAAGATTCTATACGGCCCTGATCGAATCGCGAATACCAAAGATTTTCCTACTTATGATATCATCCTGACCACTTACGGAACGTTGGTATCAGATGTGCATTACCTGAAAGATTTTGCGTTTAATTACCTCATTCTGGATGAATCTCAAGCCATTAAAAACCCCGATTCCCAACGATACAAAGCAGCCCGTTTATTACAGTCGCGAAACAAGCTGGTACTAACCGGCACCCCTATCGAAAACCATACCTTCGATCTATACGGCCAATTGTCTTTTGCCTGTCCAGGCCTACTTGGGAGTTATACCTATTTTAAGGAACATTACTCCATGCCTATTGATCGATACCAGGATCAGAAACGGGCCAATGAGCTTCATGAAAAAATCAACCCTTTCGTTCTTCGTCGAACCAAAGCTCAGGTAGCTAGTGAATTACCCGATAAAACGGAGATGGTGATTTTCTGCGAAATGGGTTCCGAGCAACGCCGGGTATATACAGCTTTCGAACAGGAGTTCCGGCATTTTCTGCTAACTAAAAAAGAAGGCGATTTACCCCGTCGGAAACTGCGGGTGTTACAAGGTTTAACAAAACTCCGGCAAATCTGTGACTCACCGATACTGGTTAATGACGAGGAGTATTACGGGAATCATTCGGCGAAAATTGATACGTTGATTGAACAGATTGAAGAGCGGGCTCCTGATCATAAAATCCTGGTTTTCTCGCAGTTTGTGAGTATGCTTGAGTTAATCAAGACCGAACTTGAACAAAGAGGCATTGGCTTTGAATACCTGACGGGGCAAACCCGAAACCGGGCCGAGCGGGTAAATCGTTTTCAGGAAAATGAAGACGTTCGGGTTTTTCTGATCAGTTTGAAAGCAGGTGGAACGGGCCTGAATCTAACGCGGGCCGATTATGTCTATCTGGTAGATCCGTGGTGGAATCCGGCGGTAGAAAATCAGGCCATCGACCGTTGTTACCGCATTGGTCAAAAAAAGAACGTCGTGGCGGTTCGTCTGATTTGCCCTGATACGATTGAAGAAAAAATCCTGCAATTGCAGCAAAACAAAACCTTTCTGGCTCAGGGATTGATCAAAGCTCAGGATGTAGAAAGCTGGAGTACGGATGAGTTAATGAAACTATTCCAAACGTAGAGACGCGACTTCATCGCGTCTAGGGTAAGAGGCGATTTTTATTACCAATCATTCGTATCCATCCCCCGGCCAGACGCGATAAAGTCGCGTCTCTACATTGCATTGCTAATTCTGTAAAAAGAATGCGTAATTTTTTCTTGGTAGAGACGAGACTTCATCGCGTCTGGGTAAGAGGCGATTTTTATTACCAATCATTCGTATCCATCCCCCAACCAGACGCGATTAAGTCGCGTCTCTACGAAAAGAATTTATCCTGTCGCCATAACTGGGGGTTACCTATAATGTATGACTGAATACGTCGTAATGATTCGTCATTTCTGACAATATGGTCGTGAAAACGAGCTTGCCATCCAAACGAAGACTGGAATTTACGAATCTCATAGCTGGATTTTCCTTTATACCAGCGGATCACTTTGGATAGGTTTTCATGAAACATAGGATTGTGGATACTGGTTATGCCACCTTTTGCATTTGTAAATGCAATTTCTGATTGGCCGACAGCATGATTTAAGGTTAATAAGCCATGCATGTGATTCGGCATCACGACAAATTCATTCAGTAAAACATAAGAAAATTGTTCAGAAATGGTTTCCCAGATATGGCTAGTGACCATACCCGCTTCATTTAAAACCATCTCATCGTTGATGATTTCTCCGAAAAAATGTTTACGATCTCTTGTGCAAATGGTGATAAAGTAGATACTGTTCCAACCGTAGTCCCAGTGTGTTCGTCTTGCTGAGGGTATTCTGTATTTGTTTCTATATAATTCGTCCATTGTCTTTGTTGAAAGTTTGACAACAAAAACAACATAATTCAGCCATTTATTGAAGAG
This sequence comes from uncultured Siphonobacter sp., assembly GCA_913774715.1. Lineage (GTDB taxonomy): Bacteria > Bacteroidota > Bacteroidia > Cytophagales > Spirosomataceae > Siphonobacter. The sequence goes on from CAJYHS010000084.1 coordinate 7,043, forward strand.
GAATAATTAGTATTGACTATGTGGTAAGGTATCTGGATAAGGCACCTCAACTAGAGATTAAACAAACATAAATACTCAACTTCATCGCATCTGGGTAAGGGGTGGTTTTTATTACTTCTACATTACTCCCATCTCCCAGCCAGACGCGATGAAGTCGCGTCTCTACGAGAAAATTCTCTAAAACAATAGTAGCCTACGCAATAAAATACCCTTCAAATTTTTTTGGTAGAGACGCGACTTCATCGCGTCTGGGTAGAGGCGGTTTTTATTACCTCTATATTATTTCTATCTCCCTCCCGGCCTGACGCAGCTTGGATTACCCTTAACATGATTCCCATCTCCCAGCCAGACGCGATAAAGTCGCGTCTCTACATTCTAACAGAATAAACCCCGCTGAGAACCAGCGGGGTTTATTCTGTTAGAATTCCATCATTTTTTTCTAAAGGCAACAAAGTTGTAAACCCAGCCATAGAGCACAACCCCTAGCAAG
>CAJYHS010000085.1 GCA_913774715.1 uncultured Siphonobacter sp.
TGATGAAAGGGAAGGGTAAAAGTAAATACTTGGTTTAGATTAACAATCATTGGCTATTATTTTATTCCTATTAAATATCTATTTTATAACAAAAGCAGTATGGTATATAGTACTCAAATGGATGAAAGTACCTGTACATTATTAAACAAACCGGTAATAAGTGAACAATTGCTTATTCTAATTATCGCCGGTTTTTTTTTTAAGAATGAGCGAAAATTTCACTTTAATGGACTCCCGTGGGCGTGCAGTTTTTAAACTGAATGGAATCGGTATGTTCTCCTGAAGACTGAATTTGTAAGTGATTACCCGGAACTTTAAAAGTAACGTTTTCAAAGAGCATTTGCTGGATATCTACAGTCGTAATCGCGGGGTCTTTAGAGGCAATGACGGCATTTCGAACCGTGAAGCCTTTCACATCGGCGGCGGTCATCAATTTATCAGACGTAATGGCGGCGTGTTCAATCAGAACGTTCGTCAAAGGACTTTCGGGAATGCCATTAATCTTTACAAACTGACTCGTCTTTTCCACCAGAATAGTACGGGCCGTTATGTTTCGATACCCAGGAGTTAAACGGTTGATTTCCAAGGCCGGTAACCGTTTCGCTAAATCGCCTACATATTGTGAACTTCCTAACATATCCCAGTGAAAGGCCGATGATTTCAGATTCATTCGGATCCGTTCATAATACAGGTTCTCGCCCCCGCCCGCCCGCGACCGACGCGTTTTGAACCGAATACCGACGCCCGTGTTATCAAACACACAATCGTGCACATAGAGATTCCGAATCATGCCTGCCGTTTCGCTGCCACAGGTAATGCCGCCGTGGCCTTCTTCGGCCAGACAATACCTGACGACCACGTTTTCAGTCGGTTTATTCACCCGTAAACCATCTTCGCCGCGACCGGCTTTGATGGTAAAGCAGTCGTCCCCACAACTTAAGGTGCAATATTCAATGAGGACATTTCGGGATGATTCAATATCAATTCCATCGCCGCGTGGTATGCCTACCGAATGTACCGTTACCCCACGAATCACTACGCCATCGCAATACACCGGAACGATATTCCAGAAGGCGGTATTTTCCAGGGATATGTCTTCAATCCAGACATTTTTACAATGGGTCGGTGAAATGAACATCGGCAAAAATACGAAACTGCCATTTTTGCCTTCATAGACTCGCTCGGAAACGGGTTTCGTATGATCAATGAACTTTTCGACCACGTCGGCATTCATAACCTGCTTGCGTACCGAGCCGCCCTGAGTTGGGCCAATGAGTTTCCCCTTTCCGGTAATGGCAATATTTTCCTGCCCGTTGGCGTAAATACAGGCTCCCAGCGACATAACTTCTACGCCTTCGTTCCGGGTAAAGACGGCGGGCTGGTAATCCTCAACTTCACCGCTGAAATACAGTTCAGCCCCTTCCTGGACTTGCAGATTTACCTTACTTTTGAGACTAATGCGGCCCGTGTGCCATTTGCCTTTGGGAATCAGGACCGTACCGCCGCCGCGACGACTTACTTCATCAATGCTTTCCTGAATCTGACGGGTTACTTTGGTCCCTTCTTTCGCTTTCTTGTCGGTAATACTTACGGTGAGCTTCGGGAAACTAGGCCGCTTGAAACCGGGCATTTGAAACGGAGCCTTTACGGGAGCAATTACATCGGAATGGCTGGCCGTAGCCCCCACTTGCTCACGGGTCGGTATGGTTTCTGTTACCTGACCATACCCAGTGATTGACAGGCTACAGAGACTAATAAAGACACTTACTAAAGATTTATTAATGAGATTCATTTTGATGGGTCGATGATTCGGGCAGAGAGGTTTATGTGCTACTATTAAGAAGCTGTTTAGACCGGTATTCCCGTAATTTTTCATTCAAGTTTTTTGCTTGTGCTTTCAGCAAGATTCAGGATCGAAGTGCATTGGTACCCATTCGTACGGTATTCCCCTGCGTTATCAATCGCATCCAGAAAACTTTGAGGAATGGGCCGAACTACGTGCCATCCGTAAAATCAACGCTAACCACCTGATTGGTAGACTGAAAATACTGTTTCGTTAACTTACCCATGCGTTTAAGGTCGTACCAACGCCAGTGTTCGCCGGCTCTTTCTTTCAGTAAAAAATCAACCGTAACCTGACTCGGTGTAACCGTCATTGCCATCTCGCGATTAGCTAAAGCGGCTCGTTTACGAATTACATTCACGTATTCAGCAGCTTTAGCCTGGTTGTTTGTATATAAGGCAGCTTCGGCGGCGGTCAGATAAATATTGCCCAAGTGAATGATGGCAATATCTCCCATCTAGTATTGATTCGTGTAGGCAAACTGCTTGCTTGAATATTTCCGGGAAGCCGGGTGAATGTTCAGAAGATTCGGGTAAAGTGGTATTTTTTTCTTCCCTTAATTTGTAACGTACATAAATATACGCAAAATTCCTCGCCGCCGCGTACAGGTAAGACCGGAAGGTACCCTGCATGACGTGATCAGTATGACTCTTCCAGAAAGCATCACAAACAATATCTTCAGCTTTTTCCTTCGTGTACACAAAGCGAAAAGCATGACTATACAGAGCCTGATAATACAACCGAAACAGAGCTTCAAAACCTTTATTGGTGGATTCAGCAAAGGCCATTCGAATGAAATGTTCGTTATCAATCACCCTGGACTGATCCTGTTGCAGACGCTCTTCTCGCAAAGAAGTTTCTGATGTAGAAAGCTGTTCAACCGGTCCCATTAGCTACAGATAAGTCTTTACTAGGGTGACAAAGAATGACCCCTATACGCTTAGCTTCAAACTGGAAATATTTTAATAAAAACTTCGGGTAGTAATATTATTGACTTATTAAAGCTGTTTTTCGCAAAAAATTGATAGGAAATGAATGTAAAAAAAAGAATACACTTTTCTATTATTTACAGATGCTTCTTTACTACGTACTGAGAACGGTCCGCATTTGTCAACATTTAGTCAGCAAAGCTGTTTTACTCACTCTGGCTTACAGGAACCCGGCACAAGTGTGATCAATTAACATTTTTGTACGATTCGTTGTAGCTTGCGATATACTTTAAACCTTATGTCAGGATTATTCAGTCAAAAAAATCAGCAAAAGCTCTTTTCGGGATTTCTGATTTCTTTAGTTTTCTTTTTTGCTTCGATGAGCGTGACTTGGGCTCAAAAGCCAGAGATCACGGTTGCCGCTGCCGCCGACCTTCGGTATGCCATGGATTCGCTGGTAAGCGTTTTCAAGACGCAGCAACCGGGTATCAGAATAACTGTGATTTATGGCTCTTCTGGTAAATTTTTTCAGCAAATCAGTCATAATGCTCCGTTCGATGTATTCTTCTCTGCCGATATAGATTTTCCCAGACAATTAGAAAAGAAGGGCCTAACGGCATCACCCATTCACACGTATGCCGTTGGAAGGCTGGTATTATGGAGTACGAAAATCAAGCCGACCAGTATGAAAAGCCTGGAAGATAAAGCCATTCGTAAAATCGCTATTGCGAATCCCCAGCTGGCTCCTTATGGTAAGAGAGGAGAAGAGGCTTTGCAGTATTACAAGCTTTATAATACCTTGAAAAGTAAATTTGTACAGGGCGAAAATATTGCTCAGACCGCTCAATTTGTCTCGACGGGTGCCGCCGATATCGGACTCATCGCTCTGTCGCTGGCCTTAAGCCCGCCGTTGAAATCCCAGGGATCCTATTACCTGATTCCTTCCACGTCCCATACGCCTTTGCAACAGGCTCATGTACTTTTAAAAAGAGCAGAACACAATAAATCAGCTTCCACTTTTCTGGCTTTTATGGAGACAGCGAAAGCAAAAAAAGTAATGGAAGCTTTCGGTTTCTCGATTCCCCGGTAATACTATGATTGATGATTTTGGTCAAACTCTTCTCGTAACCCTGGCACTGGCTGCTTTCACGACGGTCATTCTGGTGGTATTGGGAGTTCCGTTGGCATATGGTTTAGCGTACAGTAAATTTCGGGGTAAGGCAGTAATTGAGGCCGTGGTGAGTTTGCCACTGGTGTTGCCGCCGACCGTTACGGGTTTTTATTTACTACTGGCTTTTAGTGAAGAAAGTGCTATTGGAAGCTGGTTGATTCACACGTTGGGTATGCATCTTAACTTTACTTTTACGGGTATTCTGGTAGGCTCGGTTTTTTATAGCCTTCCCTTTATGGTGCATCCGGTGCAGTCGGGTTTTGAGAATCTTTCTGCTTCCTTACGCGAAGCTTCACTCACGCTCGGGAAATCACAGTGGACTACGCTGATTCGGGTATTACTACCCAACATTAAACCTTCGCTTCTGAGTGGACTGGTGTTATCTTTTGCTCATACCATTGGCGAATTCGGTTTGGTGTTAATGATTGGCGGGAATATTCCCGGTCAGACACGTGTTGCCTCTATTGCTATTTATGATGAAGTAGAAAGCTTTAATTATGACCGGGCCAACGCCTATGCTCTGGTATTACTGGGGGTTGCTTTTTGCATTTTATTACTTCTGTTTACGTATAACAAAAAGCTTCGCACCCGTATTTTACTATGATTGATTTCCATGTACAAAAAACCATACACTCGGTTCAGGGTCCGTTAGTATTGGATGTCTCTCTTCAGATTAAGTCAGGTGAATGGGTAGCTTTATGTGGTCCTTCGGGAAGTGGAAAGACCACCCTGTTACGTTTGCTGGCGGGCCTTGAAAAACCAGAGTCAGGATACATTACCTTTGATAATGAAGTCTGGTACAATAACCGCGTGTTCGTAAAACCTCAGGATCGATCTATCGGCTTTGTTTTTCAGGATTATGCGTTGTTCCCTAATATGAGCATTCGCGAGCAGCTCCTGTTTGCCTTACCTGATTCAAGAAATCAGGCATTGGTAGATGAGTTACTCGAATTAACTGGTCTGGAAACGTTAGCCCATCGTTACCCCGCCCAGCTTTCCGGGGGGCAAAAGCAACGAGTGGCCCTGGCCCGTGCGGTGGCTCGTCAGCCTAAACTGTTAGTATTGGACGAACCGCTATCAGCCCTGGATCAGGAGACTCGCCTTCGTTTACAGGATGAAATGGAAAAAATTCATCAGCATTTTGGCTTGACAACCTTACTGGTCAGTCACGACGCGGCTGAGGTCAAGCGGCTGGCCAATCGGGTGGTATGTATAGAGGCAGGAAAAATCAGTAAGCAAGGTCTTCCTCAGGAGTTATTCGCATCAGGCAGCCAGCCCGTATTAGGGAAAGTAATTGCCATTCAGACGGTGGAGGAACAATGGCTAGTCACCATTCAATGCGGTGAAACCAAACGACAACTCCTCGTAGCAGATCCTTCCATTCAGCTAGGGGATCGCGTATGGATTCGGGACTAATGTAGGGGAGTTACTTATGAGAGGTAACCTTTAACCTCAATTCCTGCAAAGCCCGCATCAAAACCGGATCCGAAAGGGAGGAGTCTTCTGAATTCTTAACCCATATATCTACGGGCGTACCCATTCCTTCGTAACAAATCATTCTGGAGTTATAATACCGTTGATTGGAAAGACTAACCTGCCAGCCATTGGGTAACCGAAACCAGTAAGGGTCAGAATAACTCCCTGACGTATTCTCGCCCATTACTAACACGCCGGAAATTTCATTCATAATTACTGCAAAAACATCTGCGGCATCAGCCGTATGTTTATTCGTTAAAACGATTATCCGTCCCAGATAGGAAGTATTACTTGCTGGATTAATATACTCGGCTGCCGTCGGACTTAATTCTTCATAATCGAATCCTGGCCTGCGATCCCTGCCGTATAAACCAACAGTGCGTTTAGAAATGAATCTTCCGATCCATGCATAAGCCAACTCCCGGTTTCCACCCTGGGTTTCACGAACATCAATCATGAGTCCCGTCGTCGATGATAACTGACTGAATAATGAATCGAGGTAATGATTCAGTTTTTTTATATCGGACTTTACATCTGCTGTAGAATCCACATAAAATCGGTGAATTCTAATGTACGCCAGGTCTGAATGCTGGGCATAGCTAACTAAAGGTTGATGGTGATGTGAAGGACCCAGTGAGTGATAAAAACGAAACCCCTGATTATTTAGCGTTTGGTGAGTTTGCCTGGCTAGCGTTTCCCGAGAAGCAGGAAAGGACTCTTTCCAAGGTTTCGAACCCTGAAATATCTGTCCTTTGGCAGTAATCACTCGAATCTTAGGATCCTGTAAAGGAGCTAGCATTTTGGAGAAAATGCCAGCCAAAGAATCTTCCGTGGTTTGAGTATGTACCAATGGCCGGTATTGTCGGTAAGCCCGGTGCCAGTTCATCTCTTTGAGCTTAAAAAAAGCGTAATGATTCTGAAACGTATTCCACAATACTTCAAAACTCAGCTCTGGGGTTGACAAAGCCGTGTCTTTGGGATAACAGGCCGGGTTTTGAGCAAAGGCAACCGGAATACCTACACTAATCAGGAGAAGGAAGAAGTAACCTTTCATTACAAAACTTTTCTTTGTTTGAAACAAGCCCGCTCTTTAGGGTACTTCAAAGATAAGTATGATTAATCTATCAAATAACAATTGTTGAGTATTATTTAGAAGTAAATTAAGATAAAAGTACTAATTAAGGAATGGCCTGTGCGAGCACTTCTACTTCAAGTAAACAACCAAAATGCAGGGAGGGCACTGGAATGATGCTTCGAACGGGTTTATGCTCTTCGAAAAAGAGCATGTACTGATGATTAATTTCCGTCCAGAGTTCAATGTTAGCAATGTATAGTCTTGCCTGAATCACTTGATTCTTAGTGACACCCGACGCATTCAGAATGGTTTCAATGTTACTTAATACCAATTGCGTCTGTTCCTGAATGGTGGGAGGTATTGCTTTGGTTACTGGGTGGAGAGGGAGTTGCCCCGAAAGATAAAGCAAACCGTTGTGTTCAATGCACTGAGAATAATGGCCATTGGCGGGAGGAAGCTGAGGAGACGAAATAATTCTCATGAGTAAAATCTGGGATGTTAAAAATGGTTAATCAATTCACTACATAAGGAGTAATACTTAAGCGTGTTCATCTTAATATTGACCTGTTTGATCAGTTTTTCCTGAAGTTAGGAGCCTTTTTTGCGATGAACAGCCTGATAAATGCGATTATTTCTGTGATTTAGAGATTAAAAAAATATTAGAAACTAATTATAGAAATTTCTGGATTCACTAGTCTTTTACCTGATTTTCACCCTTTTCTATAATATATGCTGATATAGGTTAAAATATTCTTCATTATATCCTATAAATTATTTCCAAAAAATGTTTTCACACATATACATCGCTATTGGAAAGTGCTATATTTGTTTAGGTTAAAGAGACGAACGCATGCTTTTTAGCTACATAACGGTATCCACTATAAACTATAACCCCACCAACTACGCCGAAGACGACCTGATGCAACTAGTGAACGCTTCTTGTTTGTTCACATAGATCTACTGATTACGCAAGGTCAAAGTTAGGAAACGACTACTCTCTGATGCAGCCCTCCGGAATGCTAAGAATTATAACTTTATGAGGCTCAAGGCCCTGTTGTTAAATTTATGTATCACCCCTGATTTACCAATACCGAATTACACTTCATTATACTAATATGATTTCCAGAAAATCCTGTTAGTAATGGTTGAATTGTCCGCCAGACCTACCCGGAAGAGTCGGTAAGTAAGAATACGGAAAGTATAATGTCAGTTCCCCGAACATCACTGATTATATCTACTTATAATTGGCCGGAAGCTCTGAAATTTTGCCTGTTGAGTGTGGCAAAGCAACGAATGCTTCCCGATGAAGTAATCATTGCCGATGATGGATCACGCTCAGAAACGCGGGATCTTATTGAAGCAATGAGGGAGATTATTTCTGTACCCGTCCTTCACATTTGGCACGAAGATCTAGGCTTTAGAAAAACTGAAATCCTTAATAAGGCCGTTCGGCATAGCTCCGGAGATTACCTGATTCAGGTAGACGGAGACGTGATTTTACATCCCTACTTTATAAAAGATCACGTTGCAGCGTCGGAATCGGGGGCTTTTGTGCGAGGAACCCGGGCCAGAATCACGCCTGCTAAAACAGCGGAATTGCTTCTCAGTACAAACCTAAACCTTCATGTCTTTTCAAAGGGCGTTTACAATCGTCTGAATGCTCTTCGGTTGCCCTTGTTAAAATCACTGGGTGAGCGTAAAGAAATGAAAAGCCGGAATGTGAGAGGAAGTAATCTGGCTTTCTGGAAAGCAGATTTTATTCGCGTGAATGGCTACAATAATGATTTACAGGGCTGGGGACACGAAGATGAAGAATTAGCCGCCAGATTGATCAATAACTCTATTGTTAAGAAAATCATAAAACTAAGTGCAGTTCAATTTCACCTTCACCATGATGAGCTACAAAAACAAAACGAACCTTTTCATTCTCGAGTAGTGAAAGAGGTCGTATCAAACAACATCAAAACCTGTGACAACGGATATGGCCGCAGTTAATTCAAATCGTGTAGTAAAAACGACTCTCATCATTTCAACTTATAACTGGCCCGAGGCCCTGCATCTTTGTTTACTTAGTGTGAGTCGACAATCCGTTTTACCAGACGAGGTAATTATTGCCGATGATGGTTCGACGGTTGAGACTTATCACCTGATTGAAAGCCTTAGAGACACGTTTCCTGTTCCTTTGATTCACGTCTGGCAGGAAGATGATGGGTTCCAACTGGCTAAAATTCGCAATAAAGCCATTGCTAGGGCTACTCAGGATTACGTGATTCAGGTAGATGGAGATTTAATTCTTCATAAGCATTTCATTAAAGACCACATCGAACTCAGCAAACCGTATACCTTCGTTACGGGTAGCCGGGTGTTGATGAATAAGCGTTTGTCAGACAGCCTGCTCGCTTCGCAAAAGACGAGTACGGGAATTCTGGCATCCGGCATGAGTAATCATACCAATCGTTTACAGATCAAGTTTCTCAGAAATTATTTCGCTGATCGGTACAAAGCTCATGACATTATGAAGCTTCGGGGCTGTAATATGGCTTTCTGGCGTGAAGATCTGTTGCTGGTGAATGGGTATAATGAAGATTTTTACGGTTGGGGAAAGGAAGATAATGAAATTGCTGCTCGACTGGTGAATGCGGGAATCCGGAAACGGGCTATCAAATTTGGTGGAATTGTGTTTCATCTGTACCATCCGGAAAAGAGCCGCGACCGTTGTGAAGAAAACGAAAGACGCTTGGCCCAGACGATTCTTAATAAGGTCATTTATTGCAAAAGAGGAGTAAGCCAGTACGATTACGCCAGCGTTGAACTCTACGCTTAATGAATTCAATGCCTCTAGTATCCATTATTCTGGTTACTTATAATGCTGAAAAATGCTTACAGCGTTGTCTGAATAGCATTTTTCAGCAAACATATCCTTCGCTGGAGCTCATTGTGATGGATGGAGCCAGCTCTGATGGTACCATCTCTATTTTAAAAGCCAATACAGAAAAAATTACGTTCTGGCAGAGCGAGAAAGATGGCGGTATTTATGAGGCTATGAATAAGGCTCTTAACCACATTAGAGGCGAATGGGTATACTTTATTGGAGCCGATGATGAGTTAACGTCTGATTTTTCGAAGCTGGTGGAAGAGTTAAGACATCCCAACACC